>JBEKZH010000033.1:0-52732 GCA_049510065.1 Bryobacteraceae bacterium | reverse complement strand
ATGTTTGGAGCGGGGCGGTCGACCGGCTTGCGGAGGAGGCGATTGTACGGGCCTACAGTCTCCGTCCGCGCCCGCCGCTCAAAACACGGAACTTAGGCTGGCATTTTTGCGCCAAGAAGTAGTCTAGCAGCGTGTGGCGAAAGTGGCCGTTCGGTCAATTCGGGGACGGGCGACGAATTCCCGCACCGGGAAGCCACTGAAAACAATCTATCGGTTGCTGCGGAATCTCGTTGCCCGTCCCCGAATTGGACGAGCAGGTACTTCTACCACAGGCTGCTAGCTTCGATATTCTCATTACCGTCGATCAGAATATTCCTGATCAACAGAACTTGGCCGGACGGAGGATTTCTCTGGTAATTCTCTGCGGACCAACGAACCGTCTGCGCGATTTGGAACTACTTGTGCCCGCCGCGATCTCGGCCCTTGATTCGATCGGGCCCGGCGATGTGGTCAGAATCAGGTAGACGGTTGCGCTGAGGCCGATTCACTGAGGAAATGCTGCTCAACTCTGGCCGTTTGCGACTAGCCACGATAGGGTACACTGAATCCGATGAATACCCCAGGCGCGGATGAACCTGAGCGAGGAAATGGCGCGCAATTGCCAGCAAAACCCGTGAATGCCAAGGATGAGAAACTCGAATGGTGTTTCCCGGTCCGCTGTGATCGTGGGTGGGGTGAAGTGCGAATACGGTCCAACGGCGAGGTTGTCTGGACCGGCGGATACGAACCCGTCGGCTGGGCATGCCTTGACGGCATCTCCTTTCCCACTGACGGTGCCGTTCGCCTTCAAGTTGTCCGGCAAGACATTCAACGCATCGACACGCTCGACTCACTAGAGGGCACAGCCCTTGGTGGGAGAAGATACTTGTGTCACTTTACAAAAGCATGTACCGCAATCGACGGCATCCTGAGCAGCGGAATGCTTCGGCTCTCCGGCTACAGCGCATTGAACGATCCGTGGGAGGCGAAGGACTGGGCGTTCACGGTGGTCAGCCCAGAGGGAGCACTTGGGCCCATGCAGGCTGTGGAGATCGGGAGAGAGGTTTCTGCCCTCCTGAAGGAAAGCAGTCGCGTTATCTGTTTCTGTTCTGACGGGTACCCGCTCCAGATAGAGAAGGACCTTGAGATACCCGACACGAACGGATGGGCAGGTGCGGGTATGTGGGCTCATTACGGGGAAGATCATCATGGCGCAGTTCTGATTTTCAACCGCCGTCGGTTGCTTGAGAATAGCATCGCAGCGCTCAGATCAAAGGGACCAATGTTCTTCGGAAGCGTACTCTACGCCCCTCCGGACGACAACGCAGGTTTTCACGCGTTATTGATTGATCAGCGAAGCTGGGCGTCAATCGGGTCCCGGGCGATCGCTGCACTACATCTCGAAAGCCACCGCGGATGGCTTTTCTTCACGAAGCACCCAGACTGGTCTGCCGAACGGGAATGCCGACTTGTCCTTCACGGCGGCAAATCTCCCTACGAGTACATTCCCGTTGAAGGGGCACTCGTCGAAATCTGTGTCGGAGATTCGACAGCTCAAGGCACTACCGAAAAACTGGTGGCCCTTGCAGAGCAATTCAATGCCAGCGTCTCCAGGATCGTCTGGCGGAACGGAGTACCCATCAGAACGCCACTCCCGAAGTGACGTACTCAGCACCCCTCGTACAGAAAGTGAAGGTAGCGGCTGATCTCCGCTCCGCGACTGCGGTCAGTGGCGCTCCTGTCACCATGACGCATCGGCTGCGTTCCGACCCCGCCTTCTCCCATCCGCCACACTCGACGCATGCTCGTCTGCCCCGTCCGCGACTGCCGCATGCCCCTGCTACGCGAGAACCGGCGGCTGCTCTGTGAGCGCGGGCATTCCTTCGACGTCGCGCGCAGCGGATGCATCAACCAGCTCCAGCCGCAGGACCAGCGATCGAATCATTACTTCTCGTCGCTCCGATGTATGATCTGTCGGGCCAGGCCTGGGCCGCAGTCCTTCGACAATCGTCTGCCGCCTCCCCGCGAGCAGCAAGGCCATATTCGATGCTGGTATCGGGTATGGTATTCTGAGTCGTCATGGAGACAGCGCGCAAGATCACCGTCGAGGTGCCGCCGGAGCTTCTCGAAAAGGCACAACGAGCCAGCGGTAGCGGAATCACCCAGACCGTTCGCACCGGCCTGCAGTTGGTTGCCGCATCGCAGACCTACGCGCGGCTGCGCCAGCTCCGGGGCAACGTCCGCTTCACGCGCACGTCAGCTGAGTTGAAAACCGACCGATGATCGCGGCCGACACCAGCACCTGGATCGCTTTCTTCCAGGGAAATCGCGGCCCGGACGCGGACCTGCTCGACAGGGCGCTCCAGGACCGTCAGGTGCTCATGGTGCCCGTTGTGCTCACCGAACTGTTGAGCGACCCGAAGCTCCCTGCGGAGGTTGCGCAGACTCTCTCCGAACTGCCTCTCATCGAGGTCGGGCCTGGCTATTGGCAACGGGCAGGCGAGCTGCGAGCCAGGGTGTTGGCAAAGCGCCGCAAGGCGCGCCTCGGCGATGCCATGATCGCCCAAAGCTGCATCGATCGCGGGATTCCTCTCCTTACGCGAGACCGGGATTTCCGGGCGTTCGCCGGCGCCGCCGGCCTCGATCTCGTCATCGGGTCCGCAGCGGACTGAACCGATCTCTTCCCGCGGCCCTGCGAACTTCACCCACGCTGCGAAACGCCGGCGCCGCCAACCGCGCTCACTGGACGGCTGCCGCATCCGCGCCATGAAGCCGGTCGCCAAGGCCGAGGAAGACCGCCAGTCCTTCGTCGATGGCAGTAATCTCCTCGCGCGCAAGTTCACCGAACACCCGCCGGATCCTCCGTTTGTCGATGGATCGCAACTGGTCGATCAGCGCGAAGGACTTTTTGGCGAGACCGCTCTGGCCAGGCGCGAGGGGCGGATAGAGGAGCCCTTCGCCCGGAGTCCCCGTCACTGGCACCACGCACACCAGCGGAAAGCGCTGGTCGCTGATGACATCCGGATCGCTCACTACGACGCAGGGCCTCACGCCATGCTGTTCGTGGCCGATTGTGGGGTCGAGTTCCACCACGACAACTGCGCCGCGGCCGAGCCTCACTCGCCGCCCTCCACCCAGCCCTCGCCGGGGACCCACCGAACCGGCTTGCCGGCGCTGCTGTCGACGAGTGCCTCGGTATCTTCCTCGGGCAAGCCACGCGTCCATTCGTCGAGTCCCTGTTCGGCGATGTCGGCGCTTTCGGGGTGGGGATTCTGCAGCGATCGACGAAGCTCCGCACGACGGCGACGATCAAGCTCGTGGCGAACGGCCTCCGCGACGAACTTGCTGCGGTTCTTCTCCCGCCGGTCAATGTCTCTGACGAGGTCATTGGGCAGGGTGACGGTCACACGTTCGACGATGGCCATTTCATACTCTCGGTATGATCATACCACCAGGCGCAGGGCGTCCCCGGCGACAACTGCCAACCTCAATCAGAACAATACGTCAGTCAGATCCCCGGCGCACTCCGTGTTACCGTCAACGTGTCATCTCCACCGCCACGCCAGGGCCGGGGCCCGTAGCACTGGCGATCCCGAATTACGAAACGAACCCAACCGCGTCAGCCCCGGGAGCCAGGGCACGGGGTGATGATGCATGACGAAACGAACCCAATTCTCTGGAGATCGCGAAATAACGAAACGAACCCAATTCCGACCTAACCGCCGCCAAATGAATAACTCAGCAACCTTCGTACAGAAAGTGAGGGTAGCGGGTGACCTTCGCGCCGCGCCGCTTGCGTGCCACACAATAGGTCTGCTCGCCGCGCAACGCCGTCGAGTATTTATTCCGCGTCAGAAAATCCTTCACCCAGAGGTCGCAATTGTAGCCGGGTATAATCTCCGTGAACAGAGACTCCATCTCGAAGCCGGCGCAGCCGACCGCCTCGCCCAGCTCCTGCGGCGTGTATTCGCGCACGTGGGGAATCTCCGTTTCCTTGAATTCGCCGCGGGGGTCGGCATACTTGGAAAAAATCTGCGGATTGGCGCTCTGCTCCAGCACGCGCGCCACGCCCGTGTAGCTGGCGACATTCGGCGTCGTCAGGATCATCGCGCCGCCGTCGGCGAGCACGCGGTTCGTCTCCAGCAGCATGTGCATGGGATCGTGCAGCATGTGCTCGAACATCTCGCAGGCCAGCACCAGGTCGAAGGTCTCGTCCTCGTAGGGGAAGCGGTCGCGCTCGGCGTCGAACAGATCCACGGAGCAGCGGAACACTTCCCTGCCCCGCACCGTCACCGCCTTCGATTCGCTCTTGCCGAGCGGGCCGTAGTACGCGCCGCGCACCTCGCCATAGCCGAACACGCTCTGCAGCGCGGGCGCCATGTGCATGTAGGTGCCGAGCTCGAGCGCCCGTCGCGTCCGGAGCGGCGGTGTCACCAGCGTGAGCGTCCGCGCAATGCGCCCCATGTGGATCTCCAGATAGGTCCGGGCGCCCTCGTCACGCTGATCCAGGCTGCGCAGGAAGGCCTGGATCTCGTCCATGCGGTCCGCGGGAGGCACGCGGATTTCCGGGTCCGGGTCGCGATCCAGATGCGACAGCCACTCGTCAAGCTGGCGCAGGCCGTCGCGGATGAAGCGGATGAGCGGCAAGTCCTAATTTACCAGCCGTCACTTCCGCCCAACGCACTTGGCGTACAGATCGCGGAACACGCCGCCGGGGTCGTACCGGGCCTTCAGCTCCGCGTAGCGCTTCCGGTCGTGGAGCTTCCAGAAGGTCTCCTCGTCGTACCACGCCGTCGAATACAGCCCCTTTCTGCCGCCCAGCGCCAGCGTCCGCTCCTCCACTTTCCGGTTGAAGAACCCGTCTTCGTGCGTGGTGGGGATCATGTCCCAGAATCCGAAGTTGATGTAGAGCGTGTCGGGGTTGAGCGCGTACAGCGGATAGGTCACGCTCGGGTCAAGAGCGCGAAACGGGCACACCCAGACCGGCGTGATGCCGATCTCCCGCATGAGGAAGTCGAAGAACTCCGGGGCGTGCTCCAGCGGAATGTCGACGTCCTGAATCACCGATTCGGTCCGGCGCGAATCGGGCAGCACGCGGCCCGCAAGCCGCACGATCCGCTGGTAAGTGCGCGAGTTCAGCGCCCACGGAGTGGCCAGCAGGCGCACCACCCGGTTCTGCGCGCCGAGGTTCTTCGAGCACCAGAACCAGTCCGTGTCCCACCGCCAGATGTAGTCGCGGGCGGTCAGCCAGTCCTCCTGCTTCTCGCGAATGGACCGGTAGTAGATCCCCATGTATGTGTAGTCGCTCACGCGCGGGGCCTCGTCGGCGAACTGGCCCGTGGTGACGTACATCCTGTCCCGCCCGAAGATGGTTCCATCCAGATAATCGACGCTGGCGCGGTGCGTGAGCTCGGCGATCCGCGCGAAGTAGGCGCGCGGCTGGGTATGCGCCTCGTGCGTGAGATGAACGTAGCGCCGGGCGGGAATCAGCCCGATCGTGAGGCGCAGCGCATAGCCGAGCGTCCCGTAGGAATTCGGGAAGCCGTAGAACAGGTCCGGGTTCTGGTGTTGCGAGCAGACCACGATTCTGCCGTCGCCCGTAAGAATCTCCATCTCCTCCACGGTCTCGTGCACCAGGCCATAGCGGAACGACGACGATTCGATCCCCACGCCGCTGACCGCCCCGCCGACGGTGATGGTCTTGAGCTGTGGCGCGACAGTGGGCAGCAGACCGTGGCGCAACGTCGCATCGACGAAGGCTTCGTATGTGGTCATGCCTTCGACGTCGGCGGTCATGCTCTCCGGGTCGACGCGCAGAACATGATGGAAGCCGCGCACGTCGATCCTCGTCGTGTCCCGCTGGTCGCGCCGGCGGAAGAGATTCGATGTCGCTTTCGCCAGCGCGACGGATTTGCCGGCCGCGCGCGCCGCGTCGAACGC
Source organism: Bryobacteraceae bacterium (assembly GCA_049510065.1). Taxonomy (GTDB): domain Bacteria; phylum Acidobacteriota; class Terriglobia; order Bryobacterales; family Bryobacteraceae; genus CAWACP01. The sequence goes on along the minus strand of JBEKZH010000033.1, from coordinate 46,813 downwards.
CGCCACCAGACGCTCGCACCGCCTCCGGTGTTCGCTGAGAGTATCCATGACAGGTTGTGGGGCAGCCAATCCTGGCTGCCGCCGCCTTTCAGGCGGCGTCTATCGCACGGGCGCGTACGACGGCACGTCCCCCCTGGAGAGCACAATCTGCCACAACTGCATCTTGCGCGCGCGGAATCCGCCCGCCGACCCCAGCAGGTAGAACTTCCACATGCGATGGAAACGGCCGCCGTACCTCTGGCGCAGATCCGCCCAGCCCCGTTCGAAGTTGTCCCACCAGGCCATCAGCGTGGGGTCGTAATCCGGCCCGAAGTTGTGCCAGTCCTCCACCACCCAGAGCCGCTCCACCGCTTTGCCCAGTTGCGCGACGGAGGGGAGCATGCCGCCCGGAAAGATGTACTTGTCGATCCAGGGATCGGTGCTGGTGGCCGACTCGTTCCCGCCAATGGTGTGCAGCAGAAACAGGCCGCCGCTCTTCAGCCGCCGGTGCGCCAGCTCCAGAAACCGCCGGTAGTTCTTGTACCCGACGTGCTCGCACAGGCCGATGGAAACCACGCGGTCGAACTGGTCCTTCTCGCCGGCCGCCTCGCGATAGTCCTTTTCCTCGAAGCGCACGGGCAGGCCCCGGCACCACTGGCGCGCGTACGCCACCTGCTCGCGAGAGATGTTGTAACTCACCACCTCGCAGCCGTACTCGGTGGCGGCGAAGTGCGCCAGCCCGCCGAAGCCTCCGCCCAGCTCCAGCACCTTCATCCCGGGCCGCAGCCCGAGCTTCCGGCAGATAAGATTGAGTTTGTTCTCCTGCGCCTGGTCCAGCGTGCCGGCGCCCGGCCAGTAGGCGCAGGTGTACTGCATGCGCCGGTCGAGCATGGTCTGGTAGACATCGTTGCCGAGGTCGTAGTGTTCCTGGGCCACCGCCCGCGATCTCGACAAGGTCTGCCGGTTGAAGATTCTGCCCTTCAGCGCGAGCCACAGGACGCCGGGCGTCATCACCTGCTGCTGGAGGTCCACGCGATGGACGCGCGTGAAGAACTCGTCGAGCGCCTCCACGTCCCACCAGCCGTCCATGTACGATTCGCCCAGGCCGATGCTGCCTTCCGCCAGCACCCGCGCGAAGAACCGTTCGTTGTGCACCTGTAAATCCCAGGCGCGGTCCCCATTGACCCGGATGTCCGCGATCGCAAGGATCTCGGCAAGCTTTTTCGCCTCCGGCGACGTGGGGGTGGGGCGATTCGAAGACCGATCCGTACGCTGCCTTACAAAAGCAGCGTCAAAGGCTTTCAAGTCGGGCCCGAAGCCGGTACTCATCGGAAACGTGCCTCCCTGATGTGAAAAACTTACCCTGGTTTGCCGCTCACGGCAAGGGGGTTCAAATATGATGCGGATGGAAGCCGGTAAGCTTCTTGAACTCTTCGAGGCTGTTGTAGACGATGGGGCAGAGGCAGGCGCGCCCGAAAATGGAAGGCGTGCGGCTTCCGAGCGATGTCGCGGTGGCCAGCAGGTAGGGGAACTCGCGGCAGGGACGGGGCCGCGCGGCATAGATGCTGCACAGGTTGCCCGCCAGGAAGATGCACCCGTCGGCGGTCTGTTTCAGGATGCGGGCGCCGTCGACCGGGTCCGTGCTGGTGTAGAGCTGCTCCACCTGTTCGGGCGGCGCGTCAAGGAAGCGGGCAATGGTCTCGATGTCGTCGGCGCCGACTTCGACGGTGGTCTCGCGGCAACAGTTGGCGCAGGTCCGGCAGTCGATCTGCTCCGCGACGTGCTCGGCTACGTGGCGCAGCGCGTCATGGGCCGGGTGATGTGCGTTCAGATAGCGGCGAAACTCGATGTTTTCGGCCTGTTTCGCCGCGGCGAGCTGGCGAATCTGAACGAGGTCGGTGACCACGCCTCACAGCATAGCGCCGTCATGGCCTGGATTCAGGCGCGCGCATCAGGAACGAGATGTCATCCACTTTGTAAATGACTTGCCCAGGCGATGCCGGAGTCGCGGGAATCCTGCCGGCTCGCACGGCCTCGAAGGCAGTGACCAGGCGTGTGAGTACCGACGGGGGCGCGACGGGAATATTGTGAGCGCCGAGAACCGTCCTGATTTGCGGCGCCAGCGCGGCCAGCCGCCGGATGGAGGCGCCATACGCGTCGAGATCGGTTTCGGGACGGTAAAGCCAGATGGGAGCGGGATAGTATGTGTCGCCGGTGAAGAGCAGGCCGTTGGCGCGATCGAGGAGGGAGATCGCGTCAGGAGTGTGGCCTGGCGTGGCGATGACTTCCAACGATCGGCCGCCCAAATCGATGCGATCGCCGTCGTGCAAAAATGTCTGGATCTTCCACGGCCGCGTCGCGTAAGTCGCCCGGTCAAATCCCTTCGGCAGCTTGCCGCAAATCGAATCGGGTGCGAGTTCGGCTTGCGCGTCTTCGCGCGAGCCACGGGCATTCCGGCGGGTGAAATCGGTGTCCATACCGTAGATCGTCTCGAACTGCCAATTACCGCCCACGTGATCGTTATGGGTGTGCGAGTTGAGCACGATAATCGGCAAGGGAGTCAGCTCCGCCGTGACTTTCCTGATATCACTGATTCCCATGCCTGTGTCGAAGAGTAAAGCCCGCGTATTACCAACAATGAGGTAACTAATGGTTTCTTCGAACTGATGCGGTTCGTAAATGGCGTAGACGGCGGGCGCGACTTTGTAGACTTCGAACCAGGGATCGCCAACCGCTACGCGTTGGAGGTTCCTGTATTCCGGCCGCGGGAGCGCACGGCACCACTCGGGAATCTCTGCTGCCGAAACGACCAGACAGATAACGAACGCGATGCTCAGCTTCCTGGGGCTCATCGTTTCCCGCTCGCCCGCTTTGACTTCCCGGGCGTGACCGTCGCCGGCTCGCGCGAGGACCAGCGTCCCAGGCGGTAGCTGCGCGCGTACCCCGCCGTCCGGTTGCAGATGGCCACCTCCACGGTGCCGCTGGCGTCGCAGGTGTAACACTCTTCCACCGTCTGCCCGGATGCATGATCGGAGTGGGCGATGCCGGCCTCGCTCAGATCGGCGCTTTCGCGCAACTCCGGGTCGAATGGAAACAGGATCTCGTCCCACACCGTGATGTCGCCGGTGGGCTCGCCGTCCTCTGCCAGATGGCTGCACTCCAGATAGCGGAAGTGGCCGACATTGTGCACCGGCTCGTAGGAGCGGGCGATGCGCAGCGGCGCGGTGCGGGGCGCGGGCAGCAGCGTTCCTTTTTCGAATAATGGGTCGAAAATTATGCGGCTTCCGCCCTCGCTCTCCCGCCATACCCCGAAATACCGCGTGAATTTCTCGCGCAATACGTAGCCGGCCTGCACATCGGCCTGAATGGCCAGCCCGATGGCCGTGGCCGAGCGCGTGTATGCCGACCGGCGCACCCGGCGGCCGTACTCCTCGCGCATCACCCGCGCCACAAGCGGAAGCTCGCTGCCGCCGCCCGTGATGTACAGCGCGTCGATGGGACGGCCGGCGTGCTTTTCCATCACGTCTTCCACCACGTGGAGGGTCTCCTGCATCAGCGGACCGCAGCGGTCGTAGAAATCCGCCACCGGAACCGTGGCCGCGCCCCACCCTTCGCGCACCGCCTCCAGATCCACCACGATCTTGCGCGTGTTGGGACGCAGCGACTCTTTCCTCTCGCGGCACTCGTCCAGCAGAAGGAACGTCTCCGCCTGGGTGAGGTCGTGGGCATCGTCGGGCGAGATCCCGGCCGCTTCGAGCGCGAGGTCCGCCAGAATCTGATCGAAGTCGTCGCCGCCGAGCGTGGAGATGCCTTCGGACGCGACTACGAAGTGCGTCTGCTCGCCGGTTTCCACCAGAGACGCGTCAAACGTGCCGCCGCCGAGATCGTACACCAGAATGCGGCCCGGGGTCTTGTATTTGTGCGCGTATTCGAGGCTCGCGGCCGATGGCTCGTTGAGCAGCCCCAGCACCTCAAACCCGGCCGAGCGGAACGCCTCCGCGGTGAGGAACCGCTGATTGGTGTTGGCATTGGCGGGTACGCCGAGCATGACCTCCAGCTTGTCTCCTGGCCGGATGTGCAGGCTGGAGTGCTCCAGCAGCGAAGACTTCAGCGCCTCGGCCATCTCACGCAGCAGTTGCGAGAGCGGGATCTTTTGCGGGCCCGCGTGAATGACGGTGTCCGGGCCGGCGTTCTCGAGCACGCGCTTGATGGAGCGGATGATGGTCCAGTGCGGCTCCAGTTGCGGCGCCCAGGCGTCCCAGCCGTACAGGCGCCAGTCGCGGCAAACGGCCATCAGGGACGGGAACCAGTCGAAGTGTTCGCCGTCCGGCGTTTCAAAGGACACCACGGGATAGTTGCCGCGGTCGACGGCCGCGACCACGGTTCTGGTGGTCCCGAAATCGATTCCCAGACGCACGGCTTTGTACACCACGATAGCAGTTGGCAGGGCGCGGCCCTGCCCCACGTCTACAGATCAAGAGCTCGTCTCCTCAGGTGGCGCAGGGCCATGCCCTGCGTAGCTGCCCCGCAACCGGTGGCAGCCTGTGAGAATGCGGGGCAGGATGGAATCCTGCGAGTGGGCCGATTGGCAATCGGCCGCAGCTTAACAAGCTGCCCCCCACAGGGCCGGTCGCTCAGAGGGCGCCGGCGGCGTTCAACCGGTGGCACTCGCGGGCGATCTCCCAGTCCTCTTCAGTGTGCACGATCAGCACGCGCACGGCCGAATCCGACGCGGAGATCTCCGCGTCGGCGGGCGATTGCGCGTTGGCGGATTCGTCGAGGCGGATGCCCAGAAAGGCGAAGCGCTCGGCCACGCGGGTCCGCAGCAGGGCCACGTTCTCGCCGACGCCCGCGGTGAACACCAGCACATCGAGGCCGCCGAGGCTGGCCAGCATCGAACCCATTTCCTGCGCGAGGCGGTGCACGTACACGTCGAACGCGAGCCGCGCGTCCGCGTTGCCCGCATCCATGGCCGCCAGCACCTCGCGCATGTCCCCGGAAATTCCCGAGAGCCCTTTCAGGCCGGACTCCTTATTCAGGATGCGATCCAGCTCATCGGCGCGATAGCCGCAATTCCGCACCAGGTGGATGAGGATGCCGGGATCGATGGAACCGCTGCGGGTGCCCATCATGAGTCCGGCCAGCGGGGTGAAGCCCATGGTGGTGTCCACGCTTTTGCCGCCGGCCACGGCCGCCAGTGAGGCGCCGTTGCCCAGATGGCAGGTGATCATGCGCAGCGATTCGAGAGGGCGGCCCAGCAGCTCGGCGGCGCGCCGCGAGGTGTACTGATGGCTGATGCCGTGGAAGCCGTATCGCCGCAGGCCGTCGTCCAGCCACGAACGCGGCCCAGGGTAGGTGAAGGCGGCGGGCGCGAGAGTCGCGTGGAACGCCGTATCGAAGACGGCCACCTGCGGCAGGCCCGCGCCAAGGATGCTCTCCACCGCCTCGATGGCTTCGAGTTCCAGGCGGTTGTGCTCGGGCGCGTATTCCACCAGACGCGCGATCTCCCGCTTCACCTCCGGCGTGATGCGCGTGCTCTCGCGAAACGCTTTGCCGCCGTGAACTACGCGGTGTCCGGCCACGTCCGCTTTGCCCGGCAGCGATTCGAGGACGGGACGAAGCACCGCCTCCTGCGATGGAATGGGCATGGTCCGATTCGTGGTTCCCGCAGCGGTGCGGATTTGGATCTCCGCCGTGCCGGGGTGGCGGCCCCACTCCACGCGTGCATCCCAGAGCGATGGCGGAGGCTGTTGGGGTGGAGCCCCGCCCACGTCATAGAGAACCGCCTTCAGTGTGCTGGAGCCGCCGTTGAGGACGAGGATGCGCATGGGCTCCGCTCCGTCACCGTCGCGGCTCAGCCGGATTCGTGAAAGTTGGGGTTGTCAAGAATGCCCTCCGGGCCATTGCCAGTCGCGAATCTCCGGCATGTCGTCGCCGTGCTGCGCGATCCACAGCTTGTGCTCGATGAGCCGGTTGCGCAGGATCTGTTTCTCGTTCGCGGCCCTGGCGCCGAGCTTGGGAACGCGGTCGATCACGTCCATGGCCAGATGGAAACGGTCGAGCTGGTTCAGTACGGTCATGTCGAACGGCGTGGTGGTGGTGCCCTCCTCCTTGTAGCCGCGGACGTGCATGTTGTCGTGGTTGGTACGGCGGTAGGTGAGGCGGTGGATCAGCCACGGGTAACCGTGGAAGGCGAATACGATGGGCTTGTCCTTCGTGAAGATGGCGTCGAACTCGGCGTCGGAGAGGCCGTGCGGATGTTCGCTCTTTGGCTCGAGGGTCATGAGATCGACAACGTTGACCACGCGGATGCGCAGGTCCGGCAGGTGTTGCCGCAGCCAGTCCACCGCGGCCAGCGTCTCCAGCGTGGGGACGTCGCCGCAGCAGGCCATCACCACGTCGGGGTAGCTGCCGCTATCGTTGCTGGCCCACTGCCAGATGCCTGCGCCCACCGTGCAGTGCCGCACCGCCGCGTCGATGTCCAGATACTGCAGCTCCGGCTGCTTGCCGGCCACGATCACGTTGACGTAGTTGCGGCTGCGCAGGCAATGATCGGCCACCGAAAGCAGCGTGTTCGCGTCCGGTGGCAGATACACGCGCACCACGTCGGCCTTCTTGTTGATCACGTGATCGATGAAGCCCGGGTCCTGGTGGCTGAAGCCATTGTGATCCTGCCGCCAGACGTGCGAGCTGAGCAGGTAGTTCAGCGACGCGATGGGCCTGCGCCACGGAATGTGCCGCGTGACCTTCAGCCACTTGGCGTGCTGGTTGAACATGGAATCGATGATGTGGATGAAGGCTTCGTAGCAGGAGAAGAAGCCGTGCCGGCCGGTGAGGAGATAGCCTTCCAGCCACCCCTGGCACAGGTGTTCGCTGAGCACTTCCAGCACGCGCCCGCCGTGGGAAATGTGGTCGTCGCCGGCGAGAATGGCCGCCTCCAGCTCGCGATCGGTCACCTCGAACAGCGAGGCCAGGCGGTTGGAGGCGGTTTCGTCGGGACCGAAAACGCGGAAGTTCTTCTCGTCGGCGTTCAGCTTCATCACGTCGCGCAGCAGGTTGCCCAGCACGCGCGTGGATTCGGCGCGGCTGGTTCCCGGCGTCGTCACCGGCACGGCGTACTGCCGGAAGTCGGGCATCTGCAGGTCCTTCAACAGCAGGCCGCCGTTGGCGTGCGGATTCGCGCCCATGCGCCGCGGGCCCTTGGGAGCCAGCGCGGAAACCTCGGCCGCCACGTGGCCGTTCTCGTCGAACAGGTCGTCGGGCCGGTAGCTCTTCATCCAGTCTTCGAGGAGCTTCACGTGTGCGGGCTTTTCGGCGAATCCGTCCAGCGGGACCTGATGAGCGCGCCACGTGCCCTCAATCGGGATGCCGTCCACTTCCTTCGGCCCGGTCCAGCCCTTGGGAGTCACCAGCACCAGCATGGGCCAGCGCGGGCGATCGGTCGCGCCCTCCACGCGCGCGCGATGCTGGATGGCGCGGATGTCGTCCAGAATTGTGTCGAGCGTGCCAGCCATGAGCTGGTGCATGGCCTCGGGCTCGTGGCCTTCCACAATGTACGGCTGGTAGCCGTACCCGCGCAGCAACTCCAACAGCTCTTCCCGTGGGATGCGCGCGAGCACCGTGGGGTTGGCGATCTTGTAGCCGTTCAGGTGCAGGACGGGCAGCACGGCGCCGTCGTGCGCGGGGTTGAGGAATTTGTTGGAGTGCCAGCTTGCGGCCAGCGGTCCGGTCTCCGCCTCGCCATCGCCCACCACGCAGCAGACCAGCAGGTCCGGATTATCGAAGGCCGCGCCATAGGCGTGCACCAGGGAGTAGCCGAGTTCCCCGCCCTCGTGAATGGACCCCGGCGTTTCCGGCGACACGTGACTGGGGATGCCGCCGGGAAACGAGAACTGCGTGAACAACCGCTTCAGCCCTTCGACGTCCTGCGACATGTTCGGATAGAACTCCGAGTAGGTGCCCTCCAGATACGTGTTGGCCACCGCCGCGGGCCCGCCGTGCCCGGGGCCGGCAATGAAGATCATGTTGAGGTCGTCGCGGCGGATGACGCGGTTGCAGTGAACGTAGAGAAAGTTGAGGCCCGGCGTGGTGCCCCAGTGGCCCAGCAGGCGGGGCTTGATGTGCTCCAGCCGAAGCGGCTCGGTGAGCAGGGGATTGTCGTAAAGGTAGATCTGGCCGACCGAGATGTAGTTCGCGGCGCGCCACCACGCGTCCATTCTCTGCAGCTCGTCAGGAGATAGCGGGTTTGTGTTCATGGGACAGGCCCAGCTTTCAGCATGGCAGAACCGGGTTACAGCGGCGTGTGGCCGGGCGGCCCGGGAAACCGGCGAGCGAGTTGATCAGTGAGGTTCCACGGCGCTCACTGGGGCCAGACATCCCGGCGCCATGTATATCAGCGACCAGGAATCAACCGGCATGCCGCCCAGCGAGCCGAATGGCGAATCCCCTGATGGCTCCCCTGACGGTTGATGGCCGCTCGCGATCAGGAAGCGGTGCTCGCTCCCGGCTATGCTCCACACATCGGTGTAGTCGACCCACACCCGGCCACCCACCGTCTGCTGTAAGAAGGAGCGTTGGCCGGATCGCCCCAGCAGAGTCTCGAGCTGCGGGATGGTCATGGTCTGGCCCTGCTTCGCCGCGTCCTTCTTCAAGATCGTGGTGGTCAGGATCCTGAGCGGCACGGCGGGCGCATGGCTGTTGCACGAGTCGCAACTGCACGGTTCCTGCTCGATGAAGTCCCCGGTCACTCGGTCGCCGGAACTGTAGTCGATGCGAAAAGACCTGGTGTTCTTCGAAGACAGGCGGTAGACATCGATGCGACCGGTGCGCCCCGCTCCCGGGTAATAGTCTTCCGACGAATAGCCAGGCGAGCCCAGCAGCTCAATGATCTGCGGACGCGTCATGCCGACGAATTTGGTTGCGACCGCAAGCCGCTTGAGCGCCGCCTCGCGCGACCAGCTTTGTCCCTGCGCCAGGGGCGCCCGCAGCCAGTCCTCGCGCGAGGATGCGTCATCGGCGGGAGGCGCGGCATAAGAAACCATCGCGAAGAGCACGGTTGCGAGCAATCGACGGCCGTATCGCCAGCCGGGCGCCTGCTTCAAGCCATGCGCGGAGTGCCCTGATGGCACGGCGGAATACAGATCCTGACGCCGCAATTGTCCTTGTCCCCTTTCGCCAGTCATTGGACAAATGGTCGCACAGCGGCCTTTGGCGGAGGCACACCACAGCAGGGCAGCCCACCAACAAGCGATTCTCACGTCCGACATTATCTCCGATTTCGCGCCGACTTCATCCGCGTACGTCTCGAGCCTATGACCGCGGAATCTGGAGATCGTCGCAGATCTTGCGCGCCAGAAAATCGTTCACTTCGCGATGCCGCGGAACTGAAGATGACCTCCGCGCCTCGCGGTTTACGAATACGGTGTGATTGCCGCCCTCGCGATGTAACTCGCAGCGCTACCGTTCCAGATGACGAATGAGGTCGATGCGCTTCACGCCGCGGGCAGGATCAGAGTTTCACGAACGACGTCGGCGCCTTGCAAAGACTGTTCGGAAAGCTCACGGTTCGCATCCAGAACCATGGTGACGGCTTCCTCCAGGTTGGCGCGCGCCTCTTCGAGAGTCTCCCCCTGTGTGTTTGCACCGGGCAATTCCTCGACAAATGCGACGTAGCCCTCGGGCACCTTCATGTACACGGCCGTCAGTGTCATTTGCGCCATACGCTGCAATGATACCAAGTGGCCGTTGTTCGCCGCGCCTTTGAGGCTGTATGGTGATATGGTGATAGTATGGCATCGGTGAAGGTGACGTTCACGCTTGATCAGTCGACCGTAAACCGCCTGCAGGACGCGGCGGCGCGGCTCGCCCGGCCGAAGAGCGCGGTCGTGCGGGACGCCATCCTCGACTACTACGAGCGCATCGGCCGGCTGAGCGAGCGCGAACGCCTGGGCATGCTGCGGACCTTCGACGATCTGGTTCCGAAGATTCCGTCGCGAAGCCGGGCGGCGGTGGAGGACGAACTCGCCGCGGTCCGGCAAGCGAGACGAAGCGGTGGACGCCGTGCGGCGCGGCGGAGGAAAGCGTGATCGTTCTGGACACTTCGGTTTTGATCGACAGCCTGTCCGGGCCGCGGCGTTCGGCTCCGGCGCTGCGCGAGGCGATCGAAAAGGGCGAGAGGATTCTGCTGCCTTCGCTGGTCCTCTACGAGTGGTTGCGGGGGCCTCGCGGGCCCGCGGAGATCACCGCGCAGGAGGCCCTGTTTCCTTCGGAATCCGCGATTGCATTTGGGCCGGCGGAAGCGGCGGTGAGCGCGGAACTGTACCGGTCCGTGCGCAGGCCTCGGGGACGGGAGATCGACCTCGCGATTGCGGCTTGCGCCATCCTGAGAGACGCCGCGCTGTGGACTCTGAACACTGCGGATTTTGCCGGCCTACCCCGGCTTCGATTGCGCTGACCCGGTATCCTATACTGAGACAGCCTCCGCATGCAGCTCACATCCCCGGAGTATTTCATCCTCCTGGCGCTGGTCTTCTTCGCGTACTGGTTCGCGCGGCGCACCGGGAAGCTCGCCGTCGCCATCATCCTCGGCGCCAACTACTTCTTCTACGCCAGGTGGCATCCGATTTACCTGGGCCTGATCCCGCTGGCCGCCACCTGTGACTTTTTTATCGGCCGCGCACTCGGAGTCCGCAAGTCTCGATTCCTCATCACCCTCAGCATCCTGCTGAACTGCGGGCTCATCCTCACCTCGCGCTATGTTCCGTTTCTGCTGGACCCCTTCGCGGCCGCGCATCCCGCCGTCGCAAGCTGGGAATGGCTGCTGCCGCTGAGCCTCTCCTTCTACGCTTTCCAGGCGATGACCTGGACCATCGACATCTATCGCGGCGACGCCACACCAACGCCGTCGCTGCTGAGCTACCTCGCCTCGGTGAGCTTCTTTCCCACCATCGTCGCCGGGCCCATCACGCGTGTCGCGAAGCTGCTGCCGCAGATCGAAAACACCGGCCTGCGCCTCTCACCCGAAGACGGCAGCCGCGCGCTGTTTCTGATCGGCCTCGGCCTGGTGAAGAAGCTGCTCATCGCCGATTATCTCGGCGAAAACCTGGTGAACCGCGTCTTCGATCTGCCGAAGCTCTACTCCGGCATGGAGACGCTGCTGGGCGCCTACGGCTACACCTTCCAGCTCTACTACGATTTCTCCGGCTACACGGACATCGCGCTGGGCTCGGCGCTGCTGCTGGGCATCACTCTGCCGGCCAACTTCAACCGGCCGTATGCGGCGCTCAACGTGGCCGATTTCTGGCGGCGCTGGCACATCTCGCTCTCCACCTGGCTGCGCGATTATCTCTTCTTCTCGCTGCCCGGACAGCGCTCGCGCTGGCGGCCCTATCTGAACCTCTTCATCACCTTCACGCTGGGCGGCCTGTGGCACGGCGCCAACTGGACGTTCGTGGTCTGGGGCGCGCTGCACGGCACGGGACTGGCCGTGGTCCGCGGCCTGCAGGCCATGCGCGGGAAGCGCAAACCGCAGCCGGGCGTGGTGCTGCGCGTCCTCTACATCGTGGTGACGTTCCACTTCGTGGCGCTCACGTGGATCTTCTTCCGCTCGGCCAATCTGAGCACCGCGCTGGACGTGCTGCGGCAAATCGATTCGGGCACGGTCTCCTTGGCGAACGTCACCCCGGGATTCTGGATGGTGCTGGGCATCGCCGTGGCCGCGCACTACGTCCCGCACTCCTGGTACACCGCGTCGCTGAACGCTTTCACGCGCGTGCCCGCTCCGGTGCAGGCAGCGGCGCTGGCGCTGCTCATCGCCGGCATTCGCTACGTCGCGGTCACCGGGTCTGCGCCGTTCATCTACAGCAGGTTCTGACGATGCCCCGGAACGCCGCCATCGCCATTCTCTGCTTCGCCGTCCTGGTCACGGCCATGCAAGCGCCGTTCGTCCCGGCGCGCTTGCGCTTCGCTCCCGTGCCGTACGGCAGGCTGCTGGACTTCCATCCCCGCGACCTGCTGGTTCACCCGCCCGTTTACGAGATCGTGGAGCCCGTCTACCGGCCGCACGCGATGTCCCGCAACGCCGTGCCCGGCTTGTCCGACGCCACGGGCAATCTGCGTCATTTCTACGCCGCGCTATGGCGAACCGAGCAGCACGTGCCGGGCGCAGTGACGCGAGTGCTGCATTACGGCGATTCGCCCACGACGGCCGATTCGGTGACCGCCGATATCCGCTCCCTGCTGCACAAGCAGTTCGGAGATGCGGGCCATGGCTTTGTGTTGATCGCCAAACCGTGGGCGTGGTACGGACACCGCGGCGTGGAGCTGCGTTCCAACGGCTGGCACATCGAGGCGGCCACCATGGGCCGCGCGGCCGACGGATTTCATGGGCTCGGCGGCGTCAGCTTCACCGGGGAAACCGGCGCCAGCTCCACGGTCACGCTGCCCGCCGGCCACACCCGCATGGAGCTGCAGTATCTGGAGCAGCCCGGCGGCGGCACGCTGCGGCTCACCGCGGGCGACGAAGAGATGGGCACGGTGGACACCAGCGGAGACGCGAAGACGCCGCGCTTCGCCGTGTTTGCGCTCCCGCCCGGCGCCAACGCCGTGACGCTTCGGGTCACCGAGGGCAAAGCCCGCGTCTTCGGGTGGACCTTCGAGAAGAACCGGCCAGGCGTCATCTACAGCAGCCTCGGACTCAACGGCGGACAGGTGGAGGCGGTCCTCTGGTACTTCGAGCCGAAACAGTGGACCGCGGAACTGCGCCACGCGGACCCCGATCTGGTGGTGATCAACTACGGCACCAACGAAAGCGTCTACCCGGCCTATGTGGATAAGACTTACGGACACGAACTGCGCGCGCTGGTGGATCGTGTCCGCACCGCGCTGCCCACGGCCTCGCTGCTGATCATGAGCCCCATGGATCGGGGCACGCGCGATTCCAGCGGCGACATCGTCACTCCGCCGGTGTTCTCGCGCCTCATCGCCATCCAGCAGAAAGTGGCCGCCGACACCGGCTGTGCCTTCTTCAACACTTTCGAGATGATGGGGGGCGCCGGCACAATGGCAAAATGGTATGGTGCTCAACCACGCCTGGTCAGTGCCGATTTCATGCATCCCCTGCCCGCCGGAGCGGCCATTGTCGGCCGCCTGGTTGAGGACGCCCTGATGAAGGGATATGCCGGATACAAGGCCGCCAACGGCGTGGAGAGCGCGCGCTAACGTGAAGGCAATCGCGCTGGTGCTCCTCGCATTGCTGGCCGGGTCGCCCGTCGACGGCATGATCGCCGCCGCTTCTTCCAAATACAAGAAGCCCAGGAAGAAGAAGAGGAAGAAGCGCGCGACCCGCGCGGCCATCCACGTCTCGGCGGCCCAGCGAGCCCAGGCCGTCGACGAGGTGACGCACGATCTGGCCGAGCCGCTCGCCTTCGACAATCCCGCCGGCCTGATCGCGTTCTTCGAGACTCTCTACCAGGCGCGCCAGCATCCCGCCCCCGTGCACCTGCTGCAGTTCGGCGATTCCCACACGGCTTCCGACGACTGGGTGAACGCCATGCGGCAGCTCGCCCAGGCGAAGTTCGGCGACGGCGGCCCGGGATTCGTCTACCCCGGCCAGCCCTTCCACGGTTATCGCCGCTACGACGCGCGCGGTTCCGATTCCTGGAACTGGCGCACCGACGGAACCACCGGGTCACCGGGCGACGGACGCGTGGGCTTTGGCATCAGCATCGAGACCAGCCGGTCCGGCCAGACGGTGACCCTGGACGCGACCGGCGCCCGCACCGCGCTGTACTACCTGCAGGAGGCCGGCGGCGGAATCCTGAACCTCTCCATCGACGGATTCGACAGTACGGACGTAGTTGCCTCCGGCGATTCCGGGCTGGGCGTCTGGACGCACGACGCCGGCGTGGGACCCACGCACTACGTGGCGCGCACCGTCTCCTCCGCGCCGGTGCGAATCCTCGGCTGGGCCGTAGATAATCCCACCGGTATTACCTGGGAAACCATGGGCATTAACGGCGCCCAGGCCGGAATCATGAACGGCTGGGACGACCCTCTGTTCGCTGCGCTCATGGCCAGCCGCGCGCCGGCGCTGGTGATTCTGGCCTACGGCACCAACGAAGCGCTCAGCCGAAGTTTCTCCCCCGACGAGTATCGCGAGTCCTTCCGTAACGTCATCCGCAAGGTGCGCCGCGCCACGCCGGTGGCCAGTATACTTGTGGTGGGTCCGCCCGATTGTTACCTCCGCCGGCGCCGCAGTCTCGGTCCGTTTCCGTGGCTCGACCAGGTGATCCAGATCCAGCGCCGCGTGGCCATGGAACAGGGCTGCGCGTTCTGGGACTGGAGGCAGCGCATGGGCGGAGCGGGGTCGAAACAGCAATGGGTGGTCTCGGGATTCGCGCAGGGCGATTACGTTCACTTCACCGGCGCGGGTTACGAGCTGCTGGGCAGGGCGTTGTTCTCGGACCTGATGTTGCAGTACGTCACGTTTTTGAAGGTGCGCGAGGAGCCGGAGAATGAGCAACCAGGACAGGATCGTGGCAATTCTGAAGGCAGTGTCCCAAAACCCTGACCTGCCCGCGGCGGAGGAGTCGCTGTTCGAGGGCGGATATCTCGACTCGTTCGCTCTGCCCGAAGTAATAACGGCGCTGGAAAAAGAATTCAGCGTGAAGATACCGGATTCCGACCTGAATCCCCGGAAATTCGAGACGATTGCGAAGATCGAGCAGTATCTCGCGGCGCGCCGGGCATGAACCGCTTGCTCACGCGCGCGGCTCAGAAACGCGCAGGCGCTTACCGAGCCGCGACAGTAATGGAGCGGGCCGCATGACTTCGATCGTCGCTTTCGGTTCGTGGCTGCCGCCGCGCGTGGTCCCCAACAGCGAACTTGCCGTCCCGCTCGACTGCACGCCCGAGTGGATTCTGGAGATGTCCGGCATCGAGGAGCGCCGCTACGCGTCGGCGGAGGAAGATGTCGTCAGCATGGGCGTCGCCGCGGCGAAGGACTGTCTGGAGCGGGCTCGGTGCGCGGCGGCGGATATCCGGCTGCTGATCGTCTCCTCGGCCTCGGCGGCGCAGCGGTTTCCAGGTCCCGCCGCGGCCGTGGCGGCGCAACTGGGCATGGGCGAGACGCCGGCCATCGACGTGCCCGTGGCCAGCGCCGGCAGCTTGTTCGGCCTCGTCCTGGCATCGCAGCTTGCCGCGTCGTCCGGTCCCGTCCTCGTCGTGGCCGCCGAGAAAATGTCCGGCGTCATTACCCTGGAACCCGCGTACAAGGCCACCTCCATTCTGTTCGGCGACGGCGCGGGCGCGTGCCTGGTGCGCGAGGGTCCGGGCCTGCTGCGCATGGTGCACTGGCATCTCGGCTCGGATGGTACGTTCGCTGCCGATCTGCGGCTGCCGCTCGCCGGGCCCGTGGAGATGAACGGCCGGTCGGTGATTATGCAGGCGTCGCGCAAGATACCCCGTGCCATCACGGAAGTCCTCGCGCGCGCCGGTGTGGAGGCCCGCGACGTGGAGGCCTACATCATGCACCAGGCGAATCAGAACCTGATGGACCGCGTGGCGAAGGCCGTGGGTGCTCCGCCCGAGCGCTTCTACTCCAACATCCGCCGTTACGGCAACACCTCATCCGCATCCATGCTGATTGCAGCGGCGGAGTGGGCGGGCGTCACCACGCGGCGTCCAGGCGCCCCGGTGTGTTTCGCGGCCTTCGGCGCCGGCTTCCACTGGGGCGCCCTGCTGGCCATCGCCGAATAGAACAACCGGTTGCTGACGCGCGCAGTTTGGCAAGGCCGATTGGCGCAGGTGTTTTGCTACCCGGAACGACCTCGCACGCAGGAATAGACCATTGCAACTGTATATCTGTGTGGCCATAATGACGCTGTAGGGGAAGGCGGCCGATCTGCTATACCACGGCCGCCAGCCCCATCCTTTTGCGTCTCTGGAGCGAAGACGGGAGGCCGTCGAGGAGGCCGAATTGGATTTCACCCAACCAACAACATCCGGCAGGGATCGGAATCGACTGGCCTGGCCGGCGATCCTGATCGGTCTTTGGTGTGGCGGTCTGGCCATCCCCTGCCCCGCGGCCGAGACGACCGTGCGGATACAGGGAACGATCACCGATAAGGACACCGGCAGTCCCGTTGCCGGAGCGTACGTACTGGTCAGCGACACGGCGGGGAACGCGCTGTCCAACACTTCGAGCGATAGCGCCGGCTCATACTCCTTCGATGTGCCCCAGGAGTCGGCGTACGCGGTCTCAGTCTCGTCCTGGACGAACAACGGCGGCTACTATCTCAGCAACTACGTGTATGGCTCCACCGTGGTTGTCCCCGGTGACCTTGCGGAGGTTCGCACGGACTTCGCACTTCGACCGGGCGCGAACCTGATTCTGCAGGCCTATGCCTCCGACGGCACCATGCTCCGCCGTGCCGCGTTCTTCAGCGCGGTGAACAACCATGCGTATGCTACGGACCTCAACGACGTGCCCAACTTCGGGGTCTCTTCGGTGGTGAACGACGCGTATTCGGAGGACCATGGCTGGAGCTACGATCTGACCGTTCCGGCTTTTGTGATGCCCCTCAGCACGCCGACCCGGCTTCACGTGCTCTGGGAGATACCGTCGTTCGGAAAAGTGATCGTCGATCTCGACGATGGAGGACAAGGGTACAGCCTGTCGCGGCAGGGTGATTTCAGGGTCCTGAATCTCAACCGCGAACTCGCGGCCAGCGAAGTGGCTCGATTGAAACGGGAGATGGATGACGCCACGAAGGCGGGCTACAACCTCTCCGGCAGCATCGCGGACGGGTACAACTCCGCTCTGGCCGCGCTGCTGCAGGGAGACGCTCTTCTGGCCGCGGCGCCGGCGGACATGACCGCGCCGGTAGCGGCATTCAACAATTCTCTCGCCGGAGCGCTGCTCACCCAGGAGTCCCTTTATCTCGAAAAGGCGCAAACGGACATCCCGCGATACCGCCAGGGCAAGCTCCACCTGCAGGTTCGCACACCGGATGGCACGCCGCTGGCGGGCGCCAGGGTCTCATACAGCCAGCAGACCCACGATTTCCAGTTTGGAGGCTCCTATTTGTCGGCACAGGACTTTCCGGCGATTGGCGACGAGTTTGCCGCGGCTGGGTTTAACGCATCGTCAGTCTTTCTTAGCTGGAAGGACCTCGAACCGGCGCCCGGGAAGTACGATTTCTCGCAATACCTCGACAACGTGTGCAGCTTCAGCCCGCTCCTCAAAAGAGGATTCCGCATGCTGGGAGCAATCGCCTACTGGGCGAGCAGCGACCCTTCCATGGCCGACTCCGGGTGTCCCGACTACTGGCGGCAGATGACTTTCGAACAAATGAAGGCCAACGTCCGCGATCACATGTATGCCCTGGCGGGCACGTACGGCTCACGGATCGCTCCCTGGATGATCAGCGAACAGAATATCCAGAATTGTCTGGGGCTCACATGGCAGCAGAAGATGCAGGTACACGATGTCTTTATGGATGGGCTGCACGCCGGCTTCCCTGGAGCGCAGAACCTGGTGACCGGAGTGGCGATGCCCTACGGATGGCAACAGGATCCATTTGACAATTCTCCGGGTGTAGCCGGGGGCATCTCCATGCCCGTGTATCTCAACATGCTGGTAGGTGGCAATCACGCCCTGGACATGATCGGGCTGGAGTTCTATCACTTTGGCGTCGTCACGGTGCCGCCGTACAATGCCCCGCCGGGATGGTCGCTGGCGGCCATGGCCCGAACCCTCGATTTCTACGCTCAGTTCGGCCGCCCGGTTTACGTCGAGGAATTCCAGGTACCCTCCACTCAGGAACCGTCGTCCAGTTGGTGGCACCGGCCCTGGGATCCCCAGACCCAGGCCGAGTTCGCCCGGAAGTTCTACACGCTGGCTTTCAGCAGACCGAGCGTTCAGGATATCCAGTGGTCCACCCAGTTGAGCGACCGCAACAGCTTTATCAGGAACGCGGGGTTATTTGATGCAAACTATCAGCCGAAGCCTGTCTATTACCAATTGAGGGATCTCATCCAGTCCTGGACGACGTCAGGCGCCACAACGACAAACGCACAGGGCGAAGTGGAGATCATGGGTTTTGCCGGCGATTATCTGGTCCGGATCGCGGCCCCAGGCAATGTGGGGGTGGACGTCAAAACGCACGTCTACGAGCAACAGGACACTGTGGCAGCGGTGACCTGCTCTCTGCGCGAGCGCGGGCGCTTTCGATGACAGTAGTAGAGCTGCTTGCCGAATCCTGTTATTCCGGGAGCCGCGGAAACGAAGGTTGAAATGGATTGGACGACCTCGATCAGAATCGGCAGGAATCCACGCAGATTGGTTTGGTGCGTGCTTCTGGCGAATCTACTGTGTGGAAGCGCACCCTGTCGCGCAGCGGACAGGACGGTCCTGATCTTCGGCCAGATCACCGACAAGACGACTGGCGCTCCTCTCCCTAATGCCTACGTGTCGATCCAGCAACCGCAAGGGCCGACGCTGTCAAGCACTGCGAGCGACAGCAGCGGGTCATACAGCTTTGTGGTCCCCTGGCAACCCTCGTACACTGTTGCTGCCAGCGTCTGGGTCGACAACGCAAGCTATCGGGTGCTGCGATACATGCCGGCGATGGAGGATGTCTCGATCGGAGATGTGTCTGAGCTGCGCCATGACATCAACCTTCGCCCTGCGGCAAACCTCGTGCTCCAGGTGTACACGGCCCAGGGCACGCTGGTCCGCCGGGCGGCATTCGTGTCGCTGACGGCCAACTACGCTTCTGCCACCGATCTCAACGACATCCCGGTTTACGGCGGAGTCTCGGTCTCCGGCGCTCAGGAGTATTCCACGGAGACGGGTTGGGACTGGGATCTGGCCATGCCGGCTTTTGCCGTACCGCCCGGGACTCCCACTCGGCTACATGCCCTTTGGGAGATTCCCTCGTTCGGCAAGGTGATGGTCGACTTCGACAATCAAGGCAGTGGCTATTCCGTTCAGACAGCGGGAGATTACATCGTTCTAAACCTGAACCGTGAAGCGGCGGCCTCTGAAGTGGCGCGGCTGAAAAGAGAGTCTGACCAAATGGCGAAGGCGGGCTACGAACTTTCGGCTGAGGTCGCAACTGACCTGAGTTCGGCCCAGAACGCTTTGCAGCAGGGTGAGGGATTCCTCGACGCGAGCTCGCCGGACATTCCGAAGGCCGTGGATGCCTTCAATAACGCACTGGCCATGGCACTCTCCGGCCAGGAAACCCTTTATCTCGACAAAGCGGTCTCCGACATTCCACGTTTCCGCAAAGGCAAGCTTCGCTTGCAGGTTCGCACGCCGCGTGGTCAGCCACTTGCTGGGGCCACGGTCACCTATCGCCAGCAGAGTCACGATTTTCAGTTTGGCGGCTCATACCTGACAGACGGATGGAGCTATGTCCCACAAATTGGCGACACTCTCGCAGCCGCCGGGTTCAATGCATCGTCCGTCATGCTGAGTTACAAAATCCTGGAACCGCAACCCGGACAGTATGACTGGAGCTATATCGATCGGTACTCCGGGTTGGAGATCATGATCGGCAAAGGATTCCGCCTCCAGGGGGAACTCGCTTATTGGGCGAACGGCGACCCATCTTTTGGCGACGTAATGTGCCCCGACTACTGGCGGACGATGACGTTTGACGAAATGAACCGCAACGTCCACGATCACTTCCGGGCACTGGCATCGCGTTACGGCTCGCGCCTCGGACCGTGGGAGTTCAATGAGCAGAATGTCATGAACTGCCTCTCGCTGACCTGGGAACAAAAGCGGAAAACCTTCTCCGCCGTGATGGATGGCCTGCACGCAGGTGATTCGGGGGCTCAGAACGTCGTCAACGCGGTAGCTATGCCTTATGGGTGGTCACAAGACGCTCCTGGAGACCCTTCCGCGGCAGCCACGGGCATTGCCTTCCCTGCGTATCTCGACATGCTCCTTCAAAACAACCTTCCCGTTGACAGTATCGGGCTCGAGTTCTATCACTTTGGGGTGAGCAGCGTCGCGCCGTACGGCGGGCCTCCGGGCCTTTCTCTTGCCGCGATGGCGCGGTTGCTGGATTTGTACTCCGGATACCAAAAGCCGGTCTACGTCAAAGAGTTCCAGGTACCCTCGACCCAGGAGAACGGCTCCTGCTGGTGGCATCGGCCGTGGGACCCTGCCACCCAGGCGGAGTTTTCCAGGAAGTTCTACACCCTTGCATTCAGCAGGCCCAACGTTCAGGGTGTCCAGTGGTCCGCCTTTGTCAGCGACCGCAACACGTTCATCAAGAACGCGGGACTGCTCGACTCCGCATATCAGCCGAAGCCTGTCTATGACCAATTGAAGGATCTCATCCAATCCTGGACGACATCGGGGTCCACAACCACCAACGCGCAAGGAGAAGCTGACATCGTGGGGTTCGCTGGCGACTATGTACTCCAGGTAGGGGTCCTGGGCCACGTAGCGCCAGATATCAGGACGCACGTCTACGAGCAACGGGACATCGCCCGGACGATCACTTACGAAGGCCTACCGGCGGTGCGCGGGCGAAGCCGGCTTCGCCCCTCGGAATGACGGTTCAGATTCGCGATTCGAAGGGCGACGGACACGCGGCGCTGTCGTTCGCGGTTTCGCCCGGACGGATCAACGTGCTGATTCCCGCAAGGGTGGCCACTGCGCAAGCCACCCGGTGACCCACGCCGCCGCCGCCGCCGATGTAAACTCATTACTTAATCCCACTCCATCGAGGTCCCATGTCCAACGCCGTCCGTTTCATTCTCGACGAAGATCATACGCCGAAATTCTGGTACAACATCGTCGCCGACCTGCCCGCGCCGCCTCCGCCAGTGTTGCATCCGGGCACGCTCCAGCCACTCGGCCCGGGCGATCTGGCGCCTCTGTTTCCCATGTCGCTCATCCTGCAGGAGGTGTCCACGGAACGGCACGTGGAGATTCCACAGCCCGTCCGCGACGTCTATCGCCAGTGGCGGCCCAGCCCGCTGCATCGCGCGCGGCGGCTGGAACAGGCGCTGGATACGCCGGCGAAGATTTACTACAAATACGAAGGCGTCAGCCCGGCCGGCAGTCACAAGCCCAACACCGCGGTGGCCCAGGCTTTCTATAACAAGGAAGCGGGCATCTCGCGCATCAGCACGGAAACGGGCGCGGGCCAGTGGGGATCGTCGCTGGCCTTCGCCGGAGCGCTGTTCGGCATCGACGTGCAGGTCTTCATGGTGCGCGTCTCCTACGATCAGAAGCCCTATCGCCGGGCGCTGATGGAGCTCTACGGCGCGCGCTGCGTGGCCTCGCCCTCCGCCGAAACCGAATCCGGCCGGGCCATTCTGGCGAAGCACCCCGATCATCCCGGCAGCCTGGGCATCGCCATTTCCGAAGCCGTCGAGGTGGCGGCGAAGCGCGAGGACACCAAATACGCGCTGGGCTCCGTGCTGAACCACGTGCTGCTGCACCAGACCGTCATCGGGCAGGAAGCGATGAAGCAACTGGAGATGGCCGGCGATTATCCGGACATCGTCGTGGGGTGCGCGGGCGGCGGCTCGAATTTCGCCGGCATCAGTTTCCCCTTCCTTGGAGCGCAATTGCGGGGAGGACAACGCGCCCGCTTCATCGCGGTGGAGCCGGCGGCCTGCCCGAGTCTCACCCGCGGCAACTACGCCTACGATTTCGGCGACACCGCGCACCTGACGCCGCTGGTGAAGATGCACACGCTGGGCTCCTCCTTCACGCCGCCCGGATTCCACGCCGGCGGCCTGCGCTATCACGGCATGTCGCCGCTGGTCAGCCATCTGAAGGAGCTGGGCCTCATTGAAGCGCGGGCCGTGCCGCAACTGCGCTGCTTCGAAGCGGGCGTCCAGTTCGCGCGCACTGAAGGCATCGTACCGGCGCCCGAATCCACGCACGCCGTGTCGGTGGCCGTCGACGAAGCCCTGCGCGCCCGCGAGGAGGGCCGTAGCCGCGTCATTCTCTTTAATCTCTCCGGCCACGGCCATTTCGACATGCAGGCCTACACCGACTACTTCGCCGGCAAACTCGTCGACCAGCACTACGACGAGACGGATCTGGCCGACGCGCTGGCCGCCCTGCCCGCCGTGCCGACCGCATAGAATAGACGTACGTGGACAAACGGCTCCTGATTCCCGTCCTCATCGGCATCGCCGTGGTGGCGGTGGTGGTCGTCTTCATCGTCGTCGGCACGAAGGGCGGGCATCTGGCGCTCGAGTGGAAGCTGGTGAAGCCGCGCGTGGCTTCCCTCGAAGAGAACAGCACCGCCGTGGTCACCGATTTCCGCATCGCCAATGTCTCCGATGTGCGCTTCGTGGTGGGCGACGTCACCGCCACGCTGACGAAGGCGGATGGCGAGACCGTGGATGGCCAGGTGATCGCTCGCGCCGACGTGCAACAGGTACTCCAGTTCAATCGCTTTCTCGGCAACCAGTACAACCCGGTGCTGACCATCCGCGACCAGATCCGGCCGCACGAGATGTTCGACCGCATGGTGGCGGTGCGCTTCGACGTCCCCCTGGCCGAGGCGCAGAAGGCGCGGAAAATGACCCTGACGTTGCGCGAGGTGGATGGCCTGGAGTCGTCCACCGACGTGCAGTTGAAATAGCCTCGGCTCTCACACGGCCGCCCTCTGCCACTGGTCGTATTTCTGAACGAGCGGCTCGAGCGCGATATCGAGGGGCGTTCCCCACAGCATCCGTCTTCGGTCGTCCGGCAGCTTCCAGAAGCCGGCGATAGAGGCGTCCGTACGAAAGTGTTCTCTGAGTGCGTGGTCACGGAGCAAGCGTGAATACGCGTCACAGGCCAAGTGCTCGATTTGCCGCGTCCGCTGCCAGTACACATCCTCACGCTGATCCGCAGGGTAATCCTGTACGGCCCCCTCCCATGGCTGCAGGTGCTCCGTGTCGCTACGCATGTGGAAGGCCTCCAGTAGCAGGGTGCGCGTATCGTTCCCCGCGCGGGCGAACGTCTGGCACCGGTGCACGAACTGCTTCTCAGTCTTGCCGATATCCGGCAGGACAAGTGCCTCCAGGGAGCGGACAAACTGGTGGAGACGATCCTGTCCGGCTTCTTTCAACCCGTTGAACAGCGTATTCAGGCCGAGAATGGCCCGCCTGAACTTGTTGTTGTCGGCTTCCATCGCCATAACGCCCGCGCGCAGAACAAGACCGTCTTCGAGCCAGGCCTTGGTTATTGGCGCGGGTCGCCACCCTTTGCTTTGATAGAACGTCGGCATCTGGCTCATCAGCCGGATGACGGGAATGCCGTTTTCGGATGAGCCGCACAACAAATCCGCACCTTCTGTGTACTCGATGCCGGTTCGGAGGTGCAACATACAGAAGAAGATGTGCAAATCCTTATCCAGTCGTTGGTGCTGCGCGTCGCCGGCAATCTCGGGGTTATCCGAAGGCTCCTCGACGAAGAGGGCGAGATTGGCGCGGCCGAGGCGCTCCATCCGGATGGAGCCGATCCACTCTTTCCAAATGCCAAGGTCTGGGACCGGCACACCGGGCATGACCCAGGTTCCATCGGATAGCTGGAACTTCGTCGGGGGAAGTTCGGTGTAGACGTTGTTGACGGTCAGCAGGGCGAACTTACTCTTGTCCTGGAATTGGTGGTCGATGGACTGGCTCTCGGTCATAGAGTGTTTCGACGGACTTATCAATCACACCTTCCGATGCAGCCTACCGGATCTGAAGAACGCTGACCTGTCCAGGTCTCGTTTGCCTGACCAGGTCGCGTATCTCTGCAAACTGTGACCGGTAAGCTGCGATGTGGTTGAACTGAGTGATCAGGACAACGATTCCCCTGGGGTGCTTTCCCGTCTGGTTCTGAAACCGGAGATTCTGGTCCAGAGTCACCAGGACATCAAAGCGGGAGGCCGCTTCCTTTATGAGTGCGCCGTTCGTGAGCGCCCGCCAGCCCATCTCCGGGACGCTCTTCACTTCGTCGCCCGGGAAGGCCAATCGAAGCCGCGGATTCACGCACTCGTCAAGGAGGATGCGCATTCCTTCATTTGTTCACCGGCCAACTCCAGAAAGCGCTGAGCCTGGCCTCGCTCCAGAGACGGCACAGTCTCCAGAAACTCGTCCAGCGAGAAGCCCGCCGCCACGTGGTCGATCAGCATCTGCACGGGAATCCGTGTTCCTCTGAAGCAGGGTGCTCCCGAAAGCCGGTCAGGGTCGACCCACACAACTTCCTCCAGTCGGCGAAGCAACTCCGGTCTCATACATTCACGGTACAGCAAGTGGCGCCACATTGCAGGCCGTCCCCCGCCCACCGCATCACGTACACTTGAAGGTAACTATGGCCATCAGCAAGGAGCTTCTGGAAATCCTGGTGTGCCCGCTGTGCAAGGCTGCGCTGGAGCTGAAGCCAACCGGCACCGGGCTGAAGTGCGTCGAGTGCAAGCGCGTCTACCCCATCCGCGACGACATCCCCGTGATGCTCATTGACGAGGCGCGGATCGAAGACTGATTTCCCGGATGGATTCTGTCGTCGAGCGTCTGCCTGAACGCGCGCGTGTCGCGGTGGTCCGCCTCCGCTCCCTGGGCGACTGTGTGCTCACCACACCGGCCCTCGCGCTGCTGAAACAGACCCGGCCCGACCTCGAAATCGCCGTCGTGGTGGAGGGCCGTTTCGCCCCCGTCTACTCGCGCAATCCGGACGTCAGCCTCACCCTCGCACCAACGCTGAGCGCCATTGCGCGGTGGCGTCCTCACCTGTGTCTGAACCTGCACGGCGGTCCGCGCAGCGCGCAACTGACCGTGGCATCGCGCGCCCGTCTGCGCGCCGGCTTCGAGCACTTCCGCTTTCGCCCGGTCTACAATCTGCGCATTCCCAAGCCCCAGCCCATCCTGCAAATCAGCCGCAAAGCGCACACCGCCGAACACATCGCGTCCGCCGTGTTCTGGCTCGGCGTGCCGCTCCAGGAAATCCCCACCGCGCGATTGTTCGCGGAGCCTGCGCAAAGGGCCGACACCCCGCACACCGTGGTCCTCCACCCCTTCGCCTCGGCACCCGACAAGGCCTGGCCCGCCGACCGCTTCCTCGCCCTCGCCGCGCACACCGGTCTCGATCCCGTCTTCATCGGCGCGGCCACCGACGACATGACCCCTTTCCGCGCCTTCCGCTGCCTGCAGGGCGCCGGCCTCGAACAAGTGAAGACCCTCCTCGCCGGTGCCGCGCTTTTCATCGGCAACGACAGCGGTCCTGCGCACATGGCCGCCGCTTTCGGCCTGCCCTCGCTGGTCTTCTTCGGCAATTCCGACATCGACCTGTGGCGGCCATGGAAGACCGAAGCCGCCGTCCTCCTGGACCCCGCCGGCATTCGCGTCATACCGCTCGAGCGCGCCGTCGAAGCCCTGGAACACCTGAGGGTGAAGGCATGAAAGAACTCCGCCGGCTGCTGCGTTATGTCCGCCCCTACTCGCTGATGCTGTTCGCGAGCGTCATCCTGATGGCCGGCGTTGGCGCCACCTACGCGCTGGTGGTCGCCCTGATCCCGCCCATCTTCGACCGCGTCCTCAACCCGGCCTCCGCCGACAAACCGGTCGTGCTGTTCAAAATCGTCCACCCGGTCTACCTGCATCAGCTCATTCCGGCGCATTTCCACAATATCTGGACCATGGTGGCCGTCGGCCTCATCGGCGCATTCCTGATCAAAGCCTTCTGCGATTACTTCGGAAACTACCTGATCAACTACGTCGGCCTCTCCACCGTCACCGACCTGCGCCAACGCGTCTTCGACCGAATCCTGCACCAGGACACACAATTCTTCAACGCCAACTCCACCGGCCGCCTGATGTCGTCGGTGATGAACGACATCGACAAAATCCAAACGGCCGTCTCGCACATGCTGGCCGATTTTCTGCGCCAGTCGTTCACCGCGGCCGGACTGCTCTTCATCGTGATCCAGAGCGACTGGAAGCTGGCGCTGGTCAGCCTCACCGTGCTTCCCTTCGTGCTGGTGCCCACCGCGCGCCTCGGCCGCCGCATCCGCAAGACCAGCCGCCGCGCTCAGGACGACACTGCGGAGATGAACCAGATCCTGCAGGAGACCATGAGCGGCCACCAGGTGGTGAAGTCGTTCGGCACCGAGGAAATGGAGTCGAATCGCTTCCGTCTGGCGGCAAGACGGCTGAAAACCAGCATGCTCCGCTACGTGGCTCAGCAGGCCATCGCCTCGCCCATCATCGAGATCTTCGGCGCGCTCACCATCGTCGGCCTGCTCACCTACGCGCGCTCGCAGATCAAAGCCGATGCCATGACCGCCGGCCAGTTCACCAGCTTCGTACTGGCCCTGTTATTCCTCTACGAGCCGGTGAAGCGCCTCACTGGAATCCACAACATCTTCCAGCAGGCGCTGGGCGCGTCGCAAAAGGTCTTCGAGTATCTGGACGGCGAGCAGCACGTCCAGGACAAGCCCAACGCGGCGAAGCTGACGAAGTTCCACTCCGCCATCGCGCTGAAGGACGCCGCCTTCCGCTATCCCGACGCGCCGGACGTCTTCGTGCTGGACGGCGTGAATCTGGAAGTGAAGGCCGGCGAGGTGGTGGCGCTGGTGGGCCCCAGCGGAGCCGGCAAAACCACGCTGGCCAATCTGGTGCCGCGCTTCTACGACGTCACCGGCGGCTCCATCCGCATCGACGGGCGCGACATCCGCGACCTGCAACTCGCCTCCCTGCGCGATCATATCGGCATCGTGGCCCAGGATACCTTCCTGTTCAACGACACCGTGGCCAACAACATCCGCTATGGCAAGAAGAACGCGAAGCCGGACGAGATCCGCGCGGCCGGGCGCAACGCTCTGGCCGAAGAGTTTATCCTGGCTATGCCCCACGGCTACGACACGCTGATCGGCGAGCGCGGCGTGCGCCTCAGCGGCGGCCAGCGCCAGCGCCTGGCCATCGCCCGCGCGCTGCTCAAGAACGCGCCCATCCTGATTCTGGACGAGGCCACCTCGCACCTGGACACCGAATCCGAGGTGATGGTGCAGCGCGCGCTCCAGAGGCTGATGGAGCACCGCACCGTGATTGTCATCGCGCACCGCTTGTCCACCATTCGCCGAGCCGATAGAATTGTGGTTCTCGACAAAGGAAGAATCGTGGAAGTCGGATCCCACGACGAACTGATCGGCGGCGGCGGCATCTACCAGCGCCTGCACGACCTGCAGTTCCTCCAGCCCGACCCACTAGTCTGATTTGGCCACCGATGAACACCGATAAACACAGATCGGAAACACAAAAGTCTTATCGGTGTTTATCTGTGTTCATCGGTGGCCAGAAGTGTTTCCCGGCGACCCCATGACCCAATCCACCCATCGTCCCGTCCGCAGTATGACCGGCTACGCCCGCGTTCAGCACTCCAGCGAGTGGGGCGAGATCTCCATCGGCATCCGCAGTCTGAACCATCGCGGGCTCGACCCGCATTTCCATCTGCCCCCCGCCTTCGACGCCTTCGAAAATGCCCTGCGCGCAGCCATCAAGGAAAACGTGGCGCGCGGCCACCTGGATATTCGCGCCACCTGGACGCCATCGGTGGGCGGGGGCGGCGGTCTCAATGAGGCGCTCTTTCTCTCCTGGCTGGGCGCGTTTCGCCAGGCCGCCACCGAGATTGGCTTCGCCGGCGCCCAACCGGATCTCAACGCCGCCCTGCGCGTACCCGGGATGGTGGCCGGCGAAGCGGACCAGCCCCTCCCCGAAGCCGCCGAGAGCGAGATTACGACCCTGTTCCGGAAGGCGCTGGCCGACCTCAACGAATTCCGCTCGCGTGAGGGCGAACAGCTTGCCTCCCTCATCGCCGCGCACAACCAGGCCATCCTGGGACGCGTCGCCGAGCTCGAGCGGATTCGCAACTCCGCCGTCCCGCTGCTGCAGAATCGCCTGAACGAGCGCCTGGGCGAACTGCTCCGCGGCACTGCCGTCGAACCCCAGCGGCTGGCCCAGGAGGCCGCCATCCTCGCCGACCGCAGCGACGTGAGCGAAGAGATCGCGCGCCTGAAGATTCACGCCGGCCAGGTGGAGGCGCTGCTGGCCGCGGGCGGCGAGGTGGGCAAGAAGATCGATTTCCTGCTCCAGGAGATGAACCGCGAAACCAACACCATCCTGTCCAAGACCTCCGGCATCGGCGAGCTGGGCCTCCGCGTCACCGACCTGGCGCTGGCCACCAAAGCCGACATCGAGAAGATCCGCGAGCAGGCCCTGAATCTGGAATGACCTGCGTCTTCATCATTTCCGCGCCGTCCGGGTCGGGCAAGTCCACCCTGGTGCACCGGTTGCTCGAATCCGTCGACGGCCTGCTGTTCTCCATTTCCTACACCACCCGCGAGCCCCGCGGCGCCGAGGCCGACGGGCACGACTATGTCTTTATCTCCCGCGAGGAGTTCGAGTTACGACTGAAGCACAACGAATTCCTGGAGTGGGCCACGGTCTTCGGCAACTACTACGGAACGCACCAGAACAACTACGACCGCGCGGTGGCCGAAGGCCGGGACCTCCTGCTCGACATTGATGTGAAGGGTGCGCGACAATTAAAGGAACGCCTGCCCGGCGCCATCAGCGTCTTCATCCTGCCCCCCTCCCGGCAGATATTGGAAGAGCGGCTGCGCAGCCGCTCGGGGAGTGAGGAGCGGCTTCGTGCCCGTTCCGAAGACGCGGAAAACGTGATCCAACGGCGTTTGCGCGAGGCGGCGGAAGAGATTCGAAATTACGACCAGTACGATTACGTGCTGGTTAACCAGGACGTCGAAGAATCGTCCGAGACGTTGCGCGCCATTGTACATGCCGAGCGCGCGCGCCGGGCGCGGATGGAAGAGACGGTTCGGCCTATCCTGAAGACGTTCGAGCAAGAGGAGACCTGATCGGAATGACAGAGCGAGTCAACGCGGCCTACACCATCCCGGACGATCCGGAGGGCAGCACGTACCGGTTCATCATTGTCGCCGCCAAGCGCGCGCGCCAGTTGCAGAATGGCGCCCGCTCGTTCCTGCCCACCGCTTCCAAGAAGCCCACCATCACGGCCATGGAAGAGGTGCGGCGCGGACTGGTGAACTACGACGACCCGGCGCGCGAGATGCCCGCCCTGGAAAACACGGAGGCCGAGGTCGGCTGAGCCCATCGGCACGGAGGAATGATGAACGCGGTCCTGGGCGTCGGCGGCGGCATTGCCGCTTACAGATCCGCTGAGCTGGCCCGCGCGCTCATGGAGCGTGGCTTGCGGGTTAGTGTGGTGATGACCCAGGCCGCGCAGGCCTTCATCACGCCGCTTACGTTCGCCTCGCTGACCGGCCGGAAAGTCATCACCGGCCTGTTCTCCTCCGCCACCCCCGAGGCCACGCTCTCCAGCGCCATCGAGCACATTGCGGTGGCCCGCGAGAACGACGTGCTGGTGGTGGCGCCCGCCACCGCCGACCTGCTGGCGAAGATGGCCAACGGTATTGCCGACGATTTCCTCAGCACCATGTACCTGGCCTTCACCGGCCCCGTGGTCCTCGCACCGGCCATGAACACGGCAATGTGGGAGCACGCGGCCACGCGCGAGAATGTCGAAACGCTGCGCCGCCGCGGCCATGTGATCGTGGGCCCGGCGGAGGGTCTGCTGGCCTGCGGCGAAATCGGCCCCGGGCGCATGGCCGAGCCGCCGGTCATCGCCGACGCGGTGATCACCGTCCTCCAGCCCAAACGTCAGGATCTCAACGGCGAGTCCTTCCTGGTCACCGCTGGCCCCACCCAGGAGCCGCTGGATCCGGTTCGCTACATCTCCAACCGTTCCAGCGGGCGCATGGGATACGCGCTGGCGGAGGCGGCGGCGGCGCGCGGCGCTGCGGTGGTGCTCATCTCCGGCCCCGTGCACCTGGCCGATCCGCCCCACGTGACCGTGGAGCATGTGCACACCGCCGTCGAGATGCACGACGCGGTAATGCGCCACCTCGACGCCGCCACCGTGATCGTCAAGGCGGCGGCCGTGGCCGATTATCACGTCGCCAACGTACCCCAGCAGAAGCTCAAGAAAACCGCGGCCCGCCTCTCGGTGGAATTCGACCCCACCCCCGACATCCTCGCCGAAGTGGGCTCGAAGAAGGGCGACCGCCTGCTCATCGGCTTCGCCGCCGAAACCGAGCGTCTGGTGGAAGAGGCCCGCCGCAAACTCGCCACCAAGAAGTGCGACATGGTGGTGGGCAATCTCGTCGGCCGTGACGGCACCGGATTCGACGCCGATGACAACGAGGTGGTGCTGGTGCTCAGCACCGGCGAAGTGCTGCCCCTCGAACGCGCCTCCAAGCGCGAAGTGGCCGACAAGATCCTCGACCAGGCGATGCGGCTCCGCCTCGCCCTGCACGCGCAAGATCGGGGACAGACGGATGCGTCCCCGACTCTGCATGGCGATCGTGGACGCATCCGTCTGTCCCCTCCTTTCAAATGAGCGACGACCTTCTCCGCCAATACCTCTCCTTCTACCGCGATCTCGGCGTGAAGACCGTAAACCGCCGCGAGGTACCAGAGGCGCCCTCGGTGGAACCAGCAGTACAACCAGGCGTTTTTCCAGCCCCCGAACCGGTACTTTCACTACTTCCAGGGCTGCATCCAACCGATGACACGCTCGCCGGAATCCGGGAAGATATAGGTGACTGCAAACGCTGTCGCTTGGGCGAGGGACGGAAGAAGATCGTCTTCGGTTCCGGTAACGAGCAGGCGCGGCTGGTGTTTGTGGGGGAAGGCCCTGGGGCCGACGAGGACGAGCAAGGCTTGCCGTTCGTCGGCCGGGCCGGCCAGTTGCTCACCCAGATGATCGAGGGCACCGCCCGCAAGGAGGGCATCCCGCTCTCACGGCCCGACGTCTACATCTGTAACGTCGTCAAGTGCCGCCCGCCCGAAAACCGCGCCCCGCTTCCCGATGAGATGGGAATCTGCGGCCAGTTCCTGTACCGCCAGCTCATGACCATCCGCCCGAAGGCCATCTGCGCGCTCGGCTCCACCGCCATTAAGGCTCTGCTGGGCGCCAAAGAGGGCGTCACGCGCCTCCGCGGCAACTGGCAGAAGTGGCGTGACATTCCGGTCATGGTGACGTATCATCCGTCTTATCTGCTCCGGCCCTATAATCAGAACGCGAAGAAGGAAGCCTGGGAAGATCTGAAGAAGGTGCTCCACTATGTCTACGACTGAGGTGCTGCCGGAAGTCGACCTTCTGGATAGTCTGGAGCCCCTTGCGAAACGGCTCGGAAACGGTTTCGGCAAGCGGCGCGGTCTGTTCATCACCTTCGAGGGCATCGACGGCGCCGGCAAGAGCACCCAGTTGAGGATGCTGGCCACGCGGCTGCGCGAGCAGGGCAAGGGAGTGCTGGAGACCGCCGAACCGGGCGGCACTTCCGTCGGCCTGCAGATCCGGCGCATTCTGCTGGATGCCTCGAATGTGGAGCTGTCGGCCCTGACCGAGCTGCTGCTCCTGTTCGCCTGCCGCGCGCAAAACGTGGAGGAGACCATCCTGCCCGCGCTCGATCAGGGACTGATCGTCCTGTGCGACCGCTTCACGGATTCCACCATCGCCTATCAGGGCGCCGGTCGGGGTCTCGCCATCGACACCGTGCTGGCCGTCGACCGCATCGCCTGCCAGGGCCTGACGCCGCACCTGACCCTGTATCTGGACATCGACGTGGAGACCGCGCTGGAACGCGCCCGCGCCCGCAATCGTGAGGACGCCGCCCCGGCCACGCGCATCGAAGAGCAGACCGCCGAGTTCCACGCTCGGGTGCGCGACGCCTATCTCGATCTGGCCGCGACCCGGACCGAACGCATCCGCCTGGTGGACGGCCTCGGGACCCGCGAAGAAGTGGCCGAACGGATCTGGGCCCTCGTGAGCCGTGCGCTGAGCCGGTAGGACACATGCGCGCCGGCTGCGTTCAGCAGCCGAAGCCGCGGACGACACAGGCGTTCACGGCCTGTTTTTCTCATGTCGTCAACACTTTCCGGCGAACCCCTCGCGCGCATCTGCTAAAACTCAAATCGAATCTGGCCAGATTCACGTTGAACGCGCCCGCTTTTGTGCGGCGGGTGCGAACGGGTGTTTCCGCCGCTCGGGCGGCGGATAGGATGCCGGTATCCACAAAAAGGCGAATCGCGTATCGTAAGGTGCGCCGTCCACATCGGCCGGGCGCGGCGGAGGTCATTCTTCGTCCGCCCGGCTTCAACGAACTTCCATCCCACCCGATGCCGTAGTGTCTCTACACTGCGAGATACTGTCTGAAAGTGCCCCAGTGTCCCGTGTGCTCGTCCGCCATCGCGGCTGATAGCCAATCCTGCCCGTCGTGCGGAGCTGTTGTTGAACAGCCGACCGTAGCCATGCCGGTGACCTCCTCCGCGACCAGCGCCGACGAGGGACGCTTCCTCCCCGGCACGCTGCTGGCCGAGCGCTATCGCATCATCGGCCGTCTGGGCAAGGGTGGCATGGGCGAAGTCTACCGCGCCACCGACATCCGCCTCGGCCAGACCGTCGCTCTCAAGTTCCTCCCCGAAGTCACCGCCGGCGATCCCGCCATGCTCGCGCGCTTCCACAACGAGGTCCGCATCGCCCGCCAGGTGACGCATCCCAACGTCTGCCGCGTTTACGACATCGGCGAGTTCCAGGGGCAGCCCTTCATCTCCATGGAATACGTGGACGGCGAGGATCTGGCGTCGCTGCTGCGCCGTATCGGCCGCCTTCCCGTGGACAAAGCCACCGAGATCGCGCGCCGCCTCTGCGCCGGACTCGCCGCCGCGCACAACCAGGGCGTCCTGCATCGCGACCTGAAGCCCGCCAACATCATGATCGACGGCCGCGGCCAGGTGGTGATCACCGATTTCGGTCTGGCGGGCATTGAGAATCAGGTGAGCGGCGCCGAGGTGCGCAACGGCACGCCCGCCTACATGGCGCCGGAACAGCTCAGCGGCAGAGAGGTCTCCGCGCGCAGCGACATCTACTCGCTCGGTCTGGTGCTGTACGAAATCTTCAGCGGCAAGCGCGCCTGGGAAGCCAACAGCCTTCCCGAGCTGCTGCGCCTGCGCGAGGAGAGCGCGCCCGCCAGCCTCTCAACCATGGTGCGAGAAATCGACCCGACCGTGGAGAAGATCATCCTGCGCTGCCTGGAACCCGACCCGGCCCGGCGGCCCGCCTCCGCTCTGGCCGGCGTCGTCTTCGCGCTGTCGTTCGCGCTCGCCCGCAACTATGCCAGCGGCTACCCCGCAATCATGATTCCCGCGTACGCGGTGATCTACGGCCTGCTCGTTTTCGTGCTGTTGCGTTTTGGACTCGCCGCCGTGGTCGCGTGCATCTTCGTCGCCGACATCATGGCCAACGCCGTGTTCACGGCCAACTTCGGCGCGTGGTACGGAACGCCGTCGCTGGTGGTCTGCCTGTGCGTCATCGGCCTAGCGGTGTGGGCGTTTCGCACGTCGCTGGCGGGGCGGTCGGTGCTGGAAGGTGTGCTGGGGGATTGAGGGAGATTAAAGGGCCGGGAGCGCCTCAAGCCGTTCGAGCCAATTCCGAAAATGCTCACACTCCCGGCGCATTCTCTCAATGCCCACGGCCCTCGCGGCAAGTGTTCCCTCGATCACTTTTCGATAGGCGGAGTAAATCGCAACTACGCGTTTGGAAGGCGCGCTTTCGGGGTCATCATTGATGTCTTCTGGCGTCGGAAACTCATTCCGAACTTCACGGAAGCGAGACGCCAGATAGGGCTGTTTGAGTGCTTGCGCGAATGCATCCGGATCGCTAAACAGCAGGCCTTCGTATTCGTGCAGCGATAGATACGGAATTAGGCGAATATCAGGACAGAAGTCAGGAATCCGCGCGCAAATATCATCCTTGATGGCGCGCTCGATATGTTCGACCTTCTGGATATTGGCAAGATGCGGGGGCGGCGGAGTCTTCGGGAAGCCCCCTCCCAAGCCATAATAGTCGATCATGGTTGAACAGTAGGCGGTGCGGTCTTGCTTGAGCTGCCTCAGCAAGTCCTTCTGAACCCGGGCGTAGCTCGTCCTGCCGCCTTTATGACCAGGCACGCCCAGAATGATTGGGACCAAGAGCACTTGGTGCGGCCACAAGGCCTCTGCCAACGGGCCTTTGACAAACGATTCCTCGGTGGCTCCCTCAACGATGACGAAGACGCGGCTCACGAATTGTGACCGCCTCCGCCAGGTACTGGCTCATGATTTCGTTCTTCCTGCGGTCGTCCTCCAAGAACGTTCTTCTGCCATAGTTCGCCGAGGGTGTATTCTTCAAGCCACTCTGAAAGATCAGACTCTTCAAGCCTTCTGAATGTGGACTCCCCGTTCGTTCGTTCGACAACGATCACGTCCTTTGGCTCGAACTCGTTCAGCAGTGGAGCGGACTGTGTTGAGACGATGATCTGCTTGCCGTGAACCCCGGCAGCTTGTTTGAACAGATTCCCCAGCAGCGTGAGGGCATAAGGGTGCAAACCAAGTTCGGGCTCATCGAACAGAACGGTAGGTGGTGGCGTGGGTTGTAGAAGCGCCGCCGCAAGGCAGATGAAGCGAAGCGTACCGTCGGAGAACTGGTGAGCGCGGAACGGGTAGTCTGAACCTTGTTGCCGCCATTCCAATTGGATCTCATCGGGAGATGTCGGCATCGGACGCAGGTTGAAATCGTCGAAGAATGGAGCGGCAAGGCGAACTACGTCTCGAATCCGTGAATAGCTCTCCGGGTCGGTCTGTTGAATGCGATACAGGAACGGTCCGAGATTCTCCGCGTTTGACCGGAATACCTCGTTGTCGTTGATCGCGTGCGCTCGTCGCACCGACGCTGACAGGCTCGTGTCATGGAAGTGATAAACAACCCAACTCGAAACCGAATCGAAGACGTAGTACGGAACGCCATGTGTTGCGCCCCCCCTCCCCGGATCGCCCTTTCTTTCTCTTAGTTTGGCCTCAAAATGTCCTGAACCAAAAGAAGGACCTCCGGTCCCCCGTCTTCCATAGAGGACGGCCATCTCTCTTGAGAAGATGAACTGATTGTCGAGAGTGGGAACCAAGGAAAACTCATAACTATTCTGACCGAAGTAGAGCTTGGCGGCGAACTCGCGCGTGATCTTGGGACCAAGAAACAGGCAAGCGTCTGCTCCACCCTCTGTAGTGCGGAGAGTCATCTGCAAACGCTGTTCGATCATCTCGCGCAGCAGCCGGAAAAACCCGACAAAGTTGCTCTTGCCGGCCCCGTTTGGACCGATCAGAACGTTCAGGGAGCGAAGCGGGAAGTCCTCCAGCTTGCGAATCGATTTGAACCCCTCAATCGTCAGCTTCTTGATGGTGTCTGCCATTTCGGGCGTCCCGAACGCCAAGGGAACTCTTCAACATTACACCACTTGATTCCCCCATCCGTCAGCCCATCCCCCGCCGCTCCCTATAATCAGAACAGCAGTGCCCTGCATGAAGATCTCCGCCGCCATCATCACGTTCAACGAGGAACGCAAGCTCCCGCGCGCCATCGAGAGCCTGCGCTGCTGCGACGAGATCGTGGTGCTGGACAGCGGCTCCACCGACCGCACCGTCGAGATCGCCGCCAACCTGGGCGCGCGCGTGATCCCCAGCGGGTGGCATGGCTTCGCCGCGCAAAAGAACATCGCGGCCGAGCAATGTTCCCATGACTGGGTGCTGTCGCTCGACGCCGACGAGGCGCTCAGCGAGGCGCTCGAGGGCGAGATCTGGCAGATTCGCAAGAACGGCCCGCAGTACGACGCCTACACCATGCCGCGGCTGGCGCAGTACCTGGGCCGCTGGATTCTGCACTCCGGCTGGTACCCGGACCGCAAGGTGCGGCTGTTCGACCGCCGCCGCGCGCAGTGGAAGGGCGAATACGTGCACGAATCCGTGGTGGTGGATGGCCGGGTGGGCCACCTCCAGTCCAACATCCTGCACTTCACCTTCGAATCGCTGTCCGAGCACCTGCGCACCATGGACCGCTACACCACGCTCGCGGCCGAGCAGCTCATCGAGAGCAAGGCGCAGGTTGGCTGGACGGAACTGCTGCTCGATCCGATGTGGACGTTCTTCCGCACGCTCGTGCTGCAGCGCGGCTTTCTGGACGGTACCGAAGGGTTCTCCATCGCGTACATGGCGTCGGTCTACAATTTTCTCAAGTACGCTAAGGTAAGGTTCATGCGGCCCCATGATTGAGACCGCGCTCGAGCGCCCTCTCCACATCCTGCACGTCCATGCCGCGGAGGAAAGCCGCGGCGGCGAGTATCAGACGCTTGCTCTGATTGAGAATCTGGCGAAGCTCGGCCACCAGCAGACGCTGCTGGCGCCGCCCGGCTCGCCTTTCCATGACGGGGCCCGCACGCGCGGCGTGGATGTACAGCCTCTGTCGCTGCCGTCCATTGTGCGGTTGAGCGCGGCGTACGATCTGGTTCACGCGCACGACACCCGCACCCACAGCATGGCGGCGGCCACCGCGCGCGTGCCGGTGATCGCGTCGCGCCGCGTTGCGTCGCCCATCCGGCGCGGTCCCGGATTCCGCTGGAAGTATCGCCGCACCGCGCACTTCATCGCCGTGTCGCACTACGTGGAGCAGCAGCTTCTCAATGTGGGCATCCTGCCGGAGCGAATCTCGGTGGTGTACGACGGCGTGGAACTGGCTGCGCACTACGATGACGCGCCGTTCGTGCTGGCGCTGGAGCCGAATCCCATTCTCACGGATACCGGAACCACCATTCATTTCTCGGCCGATCTGGCCGCCGATCTTCCGCGCGCGCGCGTTTTCCTCTACATCGCCAACGCGGAAAGCTCGGTCTTCCCCGTGCTCCAGGCGATGGCTCACGGCATTCCCGTGATTGCCAGTCGCGTGGGAGGGTTGCCGGAAGTCGTCGAGGACGGCCACACCGGCATCCTCGTCGACAATGACGCGCAGTCGGTGGCCAGTGCGCTCGCGCGCGTTTTCGAGAACCCCGAGTTCGGCGCGAATGGGCGCGCCCGAGTGGCCGAGCGCTTCGCCGTGGATGCGATGGTGCGCGGCACGCTCGCGGCCTATCGCAATGTTCTGGCGCCGCCCAGCAGCTCGTCGTAGACCCGCAGCGTTTGCTCGGCCGTGCGTCGCCACGTGAATTCGCGCGCGCGCGCGAGTCCCTGGGTCACCATTCGCTCGCGAACGGCCGGCGATTCCACAGCTTGCACCACCTGGGACGCGATGGCGCAGGGATCGTGCGGGTCGGCATACAGAGCGGCGGGCCCGCCCACTTCCGGGAGTGAAGAGGTGCCGGAGGTCACCACCGGCAGCCCGTTCGCCATGGCTTCCAGAACCGGGAAGCCGAAGCCCTCTTCGAGCGACGGGAACAGCAGCGCGCTGGCCGACTGATAGAACGCCGGCAGCAGGCGGGCGGGAACGTAACCGCCCCGGTGCACGCGCGACTCCAGGCGTTGCTCGGCGATGAATGCGTGGACGGCTTCGTGCCCGTACCCGTCTCCGCCCACCAGCAACAGGTGGTAGCGCTCCGGCAACAACTTCAGCGCCCGCAGCGCGTTCACCAGGTTCTTGCGGGTTTCCAGCATGCCGACGCTCAACAGCATCTCGTTCCCTTTGCCCACCAGGCGCTCCCGCTCGCGCAGGCTGTCCTCCGGCGACAGGGTGTGCGCCGGCAGATCCACGCCATAGGGCGTCACCCGGATTCGCTCCGCCTCCACGCCGCACTCGCTCTGCAACAAACCCGCCGTGAACCGGGAGCCGGTGACGATGCGATGCGCACGGCGTACCGCCTCGCGCAGCACCGCAGAGAACTTCCGCCGATACTCCGGCGTAGAATAGTCGTGGCCGGTGATCGGAAAAATGTCGTGGATGGTGACCACTTCGCGGCGAAAGTGGAACGAGGGGGCGCGCTGGGCCAGGCTGTGAAACAGATCCGTGCGCCAGGGCCGCCAGAAGGTCAGCATCCGGGTTGCCGTGCCGGTGGGCCGTAGGAACTCGCGGCGCTTCGGCAGCCTTGACATCCGGTAGCAGATCACGAAATGGTGGGATGTGTCGAGCTCGGCGAGGGACTCGATCAGCCGGCGCGAGTAGGTGGCGCTTCCGGTCGGGTTGGCGCCGAAGATGTAGCTCGCGTCGAGTCCGATGCTGGCCATTACTTACTAGATGATACTGAGTACACTGCACGTGGACCTTGGCCGGCAATGGCGCGGTGGACAGAACCAGGCGCTCCTGCTCGCTTCCGAGCTTCGACGGATGGGACACGTCGCCGAGCTGGTGGCCATCGCGGGCGGGCCTCTGGCGGAGCGCGCGCGGAAGTTGGGCATCCCGGTGCACGAAGTTGCTGGAAGGTTGCAGGCCGTGCTCCTGCTGCGACGGCTCTGCCGGTTCGACGTGGTGCACTGTCATGAGGCCCATGGCCTGACCGCGGCGTGGTGCGCGGGCGTGCATCGGCGCACTGTCCTGGTAGTGTCGCGGCGCGTGGCGTATCCCATCTCGCGGCTTCGTTACCGCAGCGCGAAACGCATCATCGCGGTGTCGCGATTCGTGAAGGAGAGCGTTCTCGCCTGCGGGTTCCCGGACGAGCAGGTGGAGGTGATCTACGACGGCGTCCCCGTTCCCGACGCGCCGGCGGTTGGCGGGGGTGGTCTGCGGCTCGGCTGCGTCGGCTGGCTGCTGCCGGAAAAAGGCCAGGAGCTGCTGATTCGCGCCCTGCCCGCGGTGCTCGCGCGATACCCCGGCTGCCGCCTGGTGCTGGCGGGCGACGGACCCTCCCGGTCCGGTCTGGAGCGGCTGGCCGCCAGCCTCGGAGTGACGGCATCGGTGGAGTTCGCGGGTCTGGTGGACGACGTCTCCGCGGTCTATCGGGCCCTCGATGTTTTCGTGTTCCCGTCGCTGGCGGAGCCGCTGGGCAGTTCGCTGCTCTCCGCCATGGCGTACGGATTGCCTTGCGTGGCCCTCGCGCGCGGGGCCGTCCCGGAAGTGATCGAGAACGGCAGAACCGGTTTGCTGGTGGAGGAGCCAGATCCGGCGGCCTTCGCGGACGCGGTACTGCGCCTGCTGGACGACGCCTCGCTCGCCGCGCGCCTTGGGGCCGCCGCGCGCCAGACGGTGGAGAAGCGGTTCAGCGTGGCGCGCATGGCCAGCGAGACCGTGGAACTGTATCGCCGGGTTGAACGGTAGCGATCCTTGCTCAGGACCGCCGCCCTCGAGTCGGGATCATCTCAATGCCATCTCTTGTGACGATGCTGACGTGCGCGATCCACGCATGCCCGGCACGCAGCATTACGTCGACGAAGCGGCTCCAGGTTATGAGGGACCGCGGGATGAACGCGAAACAAAACCACCCCGGAACGTCTGAGACTGCCTGGCCGTTGCAGTGCGAGCTGCCAAAAATCCTTGTC
This sequence comes from Bryobacteraceae bacterium, assembly GCA_049510065.1. Classification (GTDB taxonomy): domain Bacteria; phylum Acidobacteriota; class Terriglobia; order Bryobacterales; family Bryobacteraceae; genus CAWACP01. Next base: position 7,462 of record JBEKZH010000033.1, on the reverse strand, counting down.
GAGAGTCAGGACCAGTCGATCGTCTGCTTCTGCGCGCTCGATCAGAGCTCGGTCCTTCAGTCCGGGACAGTCCGTCCGGGCCCAGAGAACATCGTGACCCTGTTTTCGCAGAGCCTCGACAGTCGGGCCAGGGAAGTTCTCATCGGCCAGAAGTCTCATCAGGCCGGGATCGGATAAGCTTTGTACTCGTGCGCCAGATAGCTCGCGTAGGACAGGCAGGCGAGGACATCCTCCCTCGTCAGGCCCGGATAATTTGCCAGAATCTCGCGCTCGGACTGGCCGGCCGCCAGCAACTCCAGAATGAATGCGACGGCGATGCGCGTGCCGCGGATCACCGGCTTGCCAGCCAGGATTTCGGGGTCAACGACAATGCGCTCCGGCCACGGCATGGGTCCATGATACCTCGACACGCCGCCCTTGCGATCCGCTGACTGCCGCACACTGGTGTACGATCACAGTAACCCATGCTGGCAGCCGCATTGGCATTTCTTGCCGGTCTCCTCATCGGCAGTTTCCTGAACGTGTGCATCTATCGCCTGCCGCGAGACCTGTCCGTGGCGCGCCCCAGCCGCTCGTTCTGCCCGGCGTGCGAGAAGACCATCGTCTGGTACGACAACATTCCGCTGGTCAGCTATGTCCTGCTGGCAGGCCGCTGCCGCTATTGCCACGAACACATTTCCATCCGTTATCCTCTGGTGGAGTTGGCCACCGCCGCGTGGTTCGCCTGGGCCGCGGGAGTGCTCGGGCCCGTACCGGATGCGTTCCGCTTATGCGCGTTCGGCGCCATCCTGATCGCGCTGGTGGTCACGGATTTCGAAGCGCAGATTCTGCCCGACGAGTTCACCATCGGCGGCGCCGTCCTCGGCATCGTACTGTCGCTGTTCATCCCCATCCACGAGGGCATCGCGCACTTTTTCCTCTACAACCACGAGCGGATCGCGTCGCTGGGCGAGGCCGTTCTGGGCGCCGCCGTGAGCAGCCTGGTGCTGTGGCTGCTGCGGTGGACGTATGAAAAAGTCCGCCATCGCGAAGGACTGGGCCTCGGCGACGTGAAGATGGTGGCCATGATGGGCGCATTCCTGGGCCTGCAGGGCGTGCTGTTCACCATCATGGTGGGGTCGATTCTCGGCAGTGTGGTCGGCCTCGGGTTCATCCTCATCGCGCGCAAGGACGCGGCCACCTACGAGCTTCCCTACGGCAGCTTTCTGGGCATGGCCGGTCTGGCGGTGGCTTTGGCGATGGCTTTCCGGTGGATCTAAACCGTGGCCGAGCCGAACCGCCTCGCCCTCTCCGACAATCTGCCGTTCATGCGCACGCTGCCGGATGCGAGCATCGACCTCATCTACGCCGACCCGCCGTTCTTCACCCGCCGCCAGCACACCGCCTTCAGCGACGTATGGCCGGGCGGCATCGCCGTCTACATCGAGTGGCTCGCCGTACGGCTTGGTGAGATGCACCGGCTGCTGAAGCCCAGCGGCAGCCTGGTGGTGCACTGCGACTGGCACGCGAGCCACTACATCAAGGTCACGCTGGATCAGATTTTCGGCTACGAGCGCTTCGTCAACGAGATTGTCTGGTGCTACAAGTCCGGCGGGGCTAGTCCCCGGCGCCGGTTCAGCCGCAAGCACGATGTGCTGCTGTGGTACGCGAAAGGGAGCGAATACTACTTCGCCGCCCCGCGCGAGAAATCGTACAACCGTGGCCGCAAGCCGTATCGCTTCGCCGGCGTGGCCGAGTACGAGGACGAGAACGGCTGGTACACGCTGGTGGGGATGAAGGACTGGTGGGAGATCGACATGGTGGGCCGCACCTCGCGCGAGCGCGCCGGCTACCCCACGCAGAAACCGCTGCGACTGCTGGAGCGCGTGGTGGAGGCCTGCTGCCCGGCCGGCGGCGTGGTGGCAGATTTCTTTTGCGGGAGCGGTACGACGGTTGTCGCCGCGACGCGTCTGGACCGCCATTGGATCGCCTGCGATGAGTCCCCCGAAGCGGTGCGCCTCACGCGGGAGCGGCTGGAACGCGAGACGTCATGAAGCGACTGCGCGCGGCGGCGGCATCTCTGCTCGTGATCCTCGTGGTGGCGTTGTGCCTGCGCCTGGGCTATGGGTGGGATTACCAGCAACACCGTCCGCACCGCGCGCTCGGCGTCATTCCTTTCCTGTTCGAGCCCGGCAACATCGCCGCGTCGCTGGCCGCCGGAAAAGGATTCAGTTCGCCGTTTCGAGTGGAAACCGGGCCCACCGCGTGGCTGACGCCGGTGTATCCGCTGTTGCTGGCCGGGATCTTCCGCCTGTTCGGACTCTACACGTTTCAATCATTCGTTGCCGCCGCCGTTTTGAACATTCTCTTCTCGGCGCTCACATGCGTGCCCATCTACTGCGCGGGCCGGCGAATTGGCGGCCGGGGCGTGGCCGCCGGCGCGGCGTGGCTCTGGGCCGTGTTCCCCAACGCGATCAGGCTGCCCGTGGAATCGATGTGGGATGCGTCGCTCACGGCGCTGCTGGCTGCGACCATCCTCTGGGCCACGCTGAAGCTGGCGGAATCCGGCCGCGTTCGCGATTGGTGCGCCTACGGCGTGCTGTGGGGCCTCGCGCTGATGACCAACCCGACGCTGCTCTCGCTGTTGCCGTTTCTGTTGGGCTGGCTGGCGTACCGGTCCCGCCGCTATGGGCACGCGGCACTGGCGGCTGGCATCGTGCTGCTGTGTTGCGTGCCGTGGACCGTTCGGAACTTCGTGGTGTTTCACCGCTTCGTCCCGCTGCGCTCGGTTGCGGGGCTGACACTGTGGCTGGGGAATCACGACCAATCCACGGGCATCTGGCCCGGCCGGCTGCATCCGATTACCAACACGGCGGAGCGTGCGAGATACATCGAGCTCGGCGAGATCGCCTACATGCAGGAGAAACAGCGGGAGGCCGTCCAGTTTATGATGGAGCATCCAGCGGACGAGTTGCGCGCCGCGTGGTTTCGGTTCGTGGTCATCTGGACTGGAGGCTCCGCGCATCCGCTGGCGGAGGTTGGCGGCGTGCTGCTGTTCAACGTGCTGGCGTCGATCGGCGCGGTGACGGGCATCGTGGTTCTGTTCCGCGCGGGCAGCCGGTATGCCTTTCCGCTCGCGGTTTTCCCCATCGTGTTCCCGTGCGCGTACTACTTCACGCTGGCCTCAGCCCGGTATCGTCATCCCATGGATCCCGTACTGCTGCTGTTGACAGCCTTCGCTGTGGGGCAGCTTGTGAAGCTGCGGCCGATTGTTAATCGGCACACCCGAACACCGCGGTAATCAACCGCCGCGCAGGATTCCATCCCAATGTCACTTAGTTTTCGAGTCTCCCTCCCAAGTGATTGATTCTCTGAGTTTGTGGGGCAGACTTTCAGTCTGCAGCCGGCTTTCAGCCGGCTCGGCGCCGCGTGGAAACGCGGCGGCAGCCAGGATTGGCTGCCCCACCGATCCTCCATCGGACACAGGTTCTGTTTTGAACATAAGAGCCGTGAATTGTTGGACTTGCGAAGACGCTCTGAAAACTAAGTGGCATTGGGATTCCATCGTGCTCCACAGGCTTGTGCTCAGACGTCCGCGGGCTCCTCTCCCTGATGCTGGTTCAGTTCGGCATGCAGCTCGTCGACGACATGGTCCGCCGTGACCGGATCCTCGAGATCCCGCGACAGCCGCTGCAGGGCCACGCCAACTACATCGCGATGATGCAACTTCGCGCCGAACTGGCGATCCGCCAGGTGGAGCCAGAGCTGGTGGACGAGGTCGACATCCCCGGGCCAAAGCCGCGGCGGATGCGGCCCGAGGTTAAAGAACATGGACTTCTGCCGCCCGAGCACGACCTCCAGCGAGAGCGAGGGGCGCGGCGCCGGCAGGTTTTCCCAGGCCTCGCCGACGATCTTGCCGAGGATCGCCGCGTCGTACTTCGGCGATAGTCCCGCCACCACGCGCGCGGAGCCCAGCTTCTGGGCGGTCTGAATCACCGCCAGCCACGCCTCCACACCGGGAACGGCCAGCAGCTCGACGTGTTTGCCGGCCTTCTCCGCGATGGTCACCACATGGCTGAACAGGTAGCGTTCATCGATTCCGAACACCTGATCGGCGCCGAGACTGATCGCTTGAGAGCCCCGCGGGCTCACGTGCACGGTGACCACGACGATGTCTATCTTGCGCGTGTCGGTCTTGGCCAGGGTCACCTCCAGGTGCTCGAGGTGATTTGGATTCCGGACCGCCACAATCACGTTTCCAGGGCGCACGTTCACCGTCTCCACGGCAACATCGTCGCTGTCGGCGAGACGGAACTCCTCGAGTTGCGCTCCAACGGTTTTGGCGCGGCGGCGGTTCAGATGCTCCGACACCACAAAGGTGATGAAGAACGCCACCGTGAAACACACTCCCGATATGGTGGCCACTCTCTTCGTAAACACGTTCACGATGGCAAGAGTGAACAGCGACAGCGTAATCAACCCGAGACCGATGGGCAGTTCCGTCCGGCCAATCCGCGGATTGAACGGCACCCGCCACTCGGGCGCGCCCGGCTGCTTGAATCGCAGAACAAGTACCGCCAGGCCGTTCATCGCGAAGCTCCAGACCACGCCGAACGCGTACGCCTCGCCGAGAAGGTAGACATCGCCGCGGCTGACCGCGATCGTTATGAGCTGCAGCAGAACAATCGTCGAGATCAGGCGGCTGCTGGTTCCGTATTTCTTGTGCGGTTTGCGAAACGCGGCGGTCAGGACGCCATCCTCGGCCACGCGGTTCAGCACTCCGTTCGATCCGATGATGGCGGTGTTCACGGCGCCCGACAGAATCATCGCTCCCACCACGACAACGAAGGCGTGGAAGAGCAGACGCAGCGGCTCCGGGCCGATCAGGAACATCGAAAGACCGCCGATGAGATTGTCCAGATACTTGCCGCGGACCGCGTCGGGGATGATCATCACGGCGAAGAACGACACCAGCGACGTGAACAGCATGGAGTACATGAAGATCACAAACCCGGCGCGTTCGAGGTTCTTCAACTTCGGAGAGGCGATTTCGCGATTCACCTGCGCCAGACTCTCCTCGCCGCTCATGGCCAGCAGAGAGTGTCCGAGACCGATCAGGATGGCGATCACCGTGAACTGCGGCAAGGCCGAATGCTGCAGCCAGCCCAGGGCGTCTGAGCCGAAGCGAATGGTGGCCGGCGTGGGCAGCGGCACGGGCTGGTATCCGCGGGTGAAGATGGTTACCAGACACCAGGCGATCAGGATGACCACCATCACCGTGGTGACCTGCATGATGCGCAGGGCCTTCTGACTGGACTCACGGATACCGATGATGTTCTTGCGCCAGAAGTAGATGGTGACGACAGCCGCGAAGACCGACGCGAATGTTTCGGGTTTGACCGACCAGCCGGGATGACGGAAGTACACGGCGCTTTCGTTGATCAGCCCCGCCGCATACAGACCCGCGCTGACCGCGCTGATGGGCCCGGTGAGCACGTAGTCGAACATCAGGGCGGAGACGGAAAACTTGGCCAGCGTTCCGCCCATGGCCTCATGCACCACCCGGTACACGCCGCCGCGCACGAACATGCTGCAGCTTTCGATGTACACGGCGCGGACCGCATACGAGAAGAGCATGATGGACAGGATGAACCAGGGGGCCGATTTGCCGATGGCCGTCTCGGCGATGCCGCCCACGTAGTACGCGGACGAGGCGAGATCACTGAGGACAATCGCCGCCGCCCTCCAGAACGAAATGAAGGACAGCATGACGGTGGTGGCGACGACCACTTTCGTCGCACCACTCGCGTTGCGCAGCGATGACACTGATTAAGCTCCTTATGTCCGGCTTCCTGGCCGCGACACTCTCAAATAAGCCGGCGAGGTTAGCTGGCGGGCTCGGGCTTGAAAGTACCCGGCCTCCCGATTGCGGGAAACTGCGCCCCGTTGGATGGTTCCCCCGCTCCGAAACGGATTAGGCCATGAGGATTCCATAAAGGATTGTAGCGAAGGCGCGCCTGCGGGTGCTGGGACTCGCACTGGACACGCGGCGCTTGCGGCGTCGATGCTGATAGGAGATGCCAGAGCTGCCGGATATCGCCGCGTACATCAGCGCGCTCGATCCGCGCATCATCGGTCAGCGTCTGGAGCGCGTGCGGCTGGCCAACCCGTTTCTATTGAGAACCACGCAACCGGCGGTCGCGGACGTCGAGGGCCGGATGGTGCGCGAGCTACGACGCATCGGCAAGCGCATTGGGATTGGCGTGGAGGGCGACCTGTGGATAGTGCTGCACCTGATGATTGCGGGCCGGCTGCACTGGCGGCCGCCGCAGGCGAAACTCGGGGGCCGTCAGAACCTGGCGGCGTTCGACTTTCCCACGGGTTCTCTCATGCTCAGCGAAGCCGGTGCGAGGCGCCGCGCGTCCCTGCATATCCTGAGCGGCGAGGAAGGTCTGCGGTCGGTGGAGCCCGGAGGCATCGACGTCTTCGCGGCCGATCTCGCGTCCTTCCGGGCGGCGCTCACGGTGGAGAATCACACGCTCAAGCGGGCCCTCACCGACCCGCGCCTGCTGAGCGGCATCGGGAACGCATACTCGGACGAAATCCTGCATGCCGCGCAACTGTCGCCGCTGACGCAAACCGGGAAGCTGAAGCCGGACGAGTGGGAGCGGCTCTTTACCGCTGCGCGAGGCACGCTGGAGGTCTGGGTGGAGCGCCTGGGGGCGGAAGCGCGGCATCAGTTTCCAGAAAAGGTCACCGCTTTCCGCGACGGCATGGCGGTGCACGGGCGCTACGGCAAACCCTGTCCCCGCTGTGGCGAGAAGGTTCTGCGCATTCGCTACGCCGACAATGAAACGAATTACTGCGCCCGCTGTCAGACCGGAGGACGGGTGCTCGCCGACCGCGGCTTGTCCCGGCTGCTGGGAGCGGACTGGCCGCGCACCATGGACGAGCTGGAGGCGCTCGCGCGCCGCTGAATGAGGCCGAATGCGACCGAAAACCGTTCCCATCGTGGCGGCGTTCCTGTTCATGGCCACCGCAATTGCCGCGGTGGTGGGCGTGTCTCTGCTCTTTCCGAACCCTCTGCTGGACCGGTTATGGGAGCTGAACAAACCGGGAGGGGCGGCGTTTCGCGCGATGGGGAGGATTTCGGGCATGCTGCTGCTGGCGCTCGGCGTCGGGACGGCCGCCGCCGGCCTCGGGTTGCTGCGGCGCAGGCGATGGGCGTGGTGCACCGTCAATGGTTGCGGCGATGTCGTCGGCTTTGTTGCGACCCGAGACTGGCTGAGAAGCGGCAGCGGTGTCGCGGTGGCCGCGGCCTTTGTGTACGCGCTGACGCGGCCGCGCACGCGTGACCAGGGCTTTGACCGCGTGATGGTGTGCTCTTACGGGAGACCGCTCCCTTACGGTCACGGCTCAGTTCCGAGCCGCGCGCGTCAGCAAGCGGTTTCCATAGCACACCGAATAATGCGGTCAAAGACCT
>JBEKZH010000032.1:0-53140 GCA_049510065.1 Bryobacteraceae bacterium | reverse complement strand
ACCATTCGTGATGTGGACGAAGGTGGGAATGTTGCCATGCAGATCGATCAGGGTGTGCAGTTTGACCGCACCCTTTTTCTCGCGAAACCGCGCCCAGGGAAACAGGGCCAGGCACAGATCGACGCTGGTCAATAGCCGCGATCGCAGTTACACGGTGATGGACCGCTGGAAAATGTCGAAAGACGGAAGAACGCTCACCATCCGGCGGCAGGTGGAATCCCTGCACGGCGAGAGCGAAGCGCTGCTCATTTACGAGAAACAGGACAGCCAAGGGCCCGAACGGTAGTTCACGGACGGTTCAACGCCATCAGCCCGGAGCAACTTGCGACCTGACCAGCAGAATACGACGCCGTGAGCCATGCTTGAGATTATGACGGTCGCGCGCATCGAGATTCCCGAGGCCGAGATCGCCGACGTGTGCCGTCGCAACGGGATTCGCCGACTGGCCCTGTTCGGCTCTCTGTTGACGGATCGGTTTTCCAAGTCCAGCGACATCGATGTGCTGGTCGAGTTCCGGCCCCAGGAGCGTGTCGGCTTCTTCCGGTTGGCGGACATCGAGGGTGAACTGAGCCGGTTGCTGGGCCGCAAGATCGACCTTCGGACGCCAATGGATCTGAGCCGCCACTTTCGAGAGGAAGTCCTTCGGAACGCACGCGTCATCTATGCCGAGTCCTGACGCCATCCGGCTGCGCCACATGCGCGAGGCCGCCGCTTTGGCGTTGGAGATGGCCGCCGGGCGCACCGGGCGGACTTGTCCGGGAACCCGATGTTGGCCATGGCCCATGACCCGCTGTTTCGGAATCCTGGGCGAAGCGGCATCGAGGCTGAGCGCCGAAACGCGCCCTGGGTTTCCCGATCTTCCCTGCGCAAAGATGGTCTCGATGCGAAACCACCTGATCCATGCCTACTTCGACGTGGATCTCGATATCGTTTGGACAACAGCCATTGACGACCTGCCAACTCTGTTGCCCATTCTGGACTCAGCATTGGCCGTGATCGACGGATGACACCATCAGGGCCGCCAATACGCCGATCTGGGCGGTTTGGACTCAACCATACGGAATCCACACAATCATGTTGTCCCCGGCCCCCTGTGCAAACCGACTGCCAGCGTCTGGCAGGGTCCTGACACTGTGTGAACCCAGCCACGTCGATGCCACCCTGCCCCGCGCTAGAGTGGAGTCTGGGTCTCTGATGGGCACATTTGGAACCATGTTTCCCGAAGCCGAAGTGCGCAAGCTGCGCAAGGCGCCGCGCCACGTCTACGCGGACGCCGAGAGTGTTTCCCCGCGCGTACAGGACGCACTGGCGCGTTCGAGCCACCTGCTGCTGACGCTGCAGAAGCCGGAAGGCTACTGGTCCGGCGAGTTGACCGCCGATTCGACGCTGGAATCCGACTACGTCCTGCTGCAGCTCTGGCTGCACCAGCCCAACGGCCGCGGCTGGAATCCGCCCACCCGCTCGCGCATCGACAAGGCCTGCAGCGCGGTGCTCGACCGCCAGTTGCCGGATGGCGGCTGGTCCATTTACACCGGCGGTCCGGCGGAAGTCAGTGCGTCGGTGAAGGCGTACTCGGCCCTGAAAATCGCAGGCTATGAAGCGTCGCACCCGGCCATGATCCGGGCCCGGCACGCCATCCTGAAGCTGGGCGGAATCCAGGCGGCCAACAGCTACACCAAGATCAACCTGAGCCTCTTCGGGTTGTATCCACGGCGCTTTGTCCCCAGCGTGCCGCCGGAAATCACACTTCTGCCGGGCGACGTTCTCTACCAGATGTCGTCCTGGAGCCGCGCTATTCTGGTGCCCCTCTCCATTGTGCAGGCCGCCGGAATTGAGCGCCACGCTCCCGAGGGCGTTTCGCTGGACGAGATCTTCCTGCCCGACGTGAGGCTGAAGATGCCCTCGCGCGAGCGCTTGTCGATATTCTTCCTGCACCTGGACCGCGTGATCAAGCTCTGGGAAAGGCGCGGCTCGAAGGACGTTCGCTCGGCGGGTCTGCGCGAAGCCGAACACTGGGTGCTGGATCGCACGCGCTACACCGACGGGCTCGGCGCCATCTATCCGGCCATGATGTACCTGATCATGGCACTCGATTCGCTCGGCTACGCGGACGATCATCCCGACCTCGTCGAGGCCATTCGCCAGTTCGACAATCTGCTCATCGAAACGCCGGAGCGCTTCCAGTTCCAGCCCTGCCATTCGCCGGTGTGGGACACCGCGGTGTCGGCATTCGCGCTGGGCGAAGCTGGCGTCCTGTCCGCCGCGGAGCTGACACGCGCGGCCGACTGGCTGCTCACAAAGGAAGTCCGCCGCAAAGGTGACTGGAGCGTGAAGCGTCCGAATCTCGAACCCGGCGGCTGGGCCTTCGAGTTCGCCAACGAGTATTATCCCGACATCGACGACACCGCCCAGGTTCTGCTGGCGTTTCTCCACGCCAAAGCGTCCGATCCGGACAAACAGGCGCGCGCCAGGCGCCGGGCGCTCAACTGGATCATCGGCATGCAGGGCTCCGATGGCGGCTGGGCCGCCTTTGACGTCGACAACAACTGGCAGATCCTGAACAAGGTTCCTTTCGCCGATCACAACGCCATGCTGGACCCGAGCTGCCCGGACATTACCGGGCGCATTCTCGAGGCGCTGGCTCGGCACGGCCTGGGCCAGTACGATCCGGCGATCCAGGGCGGCGTACGCTACCTGCTCGGCTCGCAGGAGCAGGACGGAAGCTGGCACGGCCGCTGGGGAGTGAACTACGTGTACGGCACGTTTCTCGCTTTGCGCGGATTGCGCGCGTCCCGAGTAGCGGCCGCCGGACCCGCCATCCAGCAGGCCGCACAGTGGCTTCGCTCGGTGCAAAACGCGGACGGTGGCTGGGGAGAAAGCTGCGCCAGCTATGAGGTCAATCGCTTTGTGGGGGCGCCCAGCACGGCCTCTCAAACAGCCTGGGCGGTACTGGGGTTGCATGCGGCCGGCGATACAAGTTCGGCGGCGGTGCGCCGCGGGCTCGACTGGCTGGTTGAACGCCAGCTACCCAATGGCGACTGGCCCGAAGAGCTGATGACCGGCACGGGTTTTCCCTGCGTGTTCTACCTGCAGTACCATCTCTATCGCCACTACTTCCCAGTGCTCGCACTGGCCACGTTTGGCGCCGGAGCAAGAGGACCGATTGAAAATCGGCCCGTAGCTTGATAAGCTGCCCCACCAAGCAGGCCGCGCCCTCGCAACCAGTTCGCCAGCAGCGCCGGCCAGAGCGACAGCGTCGCGTCCCGCGGGGCCAGACCGACTCCGTGCGGGCCGTGCTCAAACACGTGGAGTTCGGCGGGCACGCCGGCCTTCCGCAGCGCCTCGTAGAACAGGATGCTGTTCTCTACCGGCACCACGTTGTCGTCGGTGGTGTGAAACAGGAAGGTGGGCGGAGTCTCGGAGGTCACCTGCGTCTCGTTGGAGAGCAGCGCCACCAGCGCGGGATCCGGATTCTCACCGAGCAGGTTCGTCCGCGAACCCATGTGCGTCAACGGCGCGCGCATGGTGATCACCGGGTAGGCGAGGATGGCGAAGTCGGGGCGGCTGGCGGAGTCGAAATGCGTGGCCGCCGTGGAGGCCAGATGACCGCCGGCGGAAAAGCCCCAGATGCCGATGCGATCCGCCGCGATACCAAACTCCCGCGCACGTGTGCGCACCAGGCGAACGGCGCGCTGGGCGTCACCGAGTTCGATGGGGTGATGGTACTTCGGCCCGAGGCGATACTTCAGGACGAACGCCGCAACGCCGAGGGAGTTGAGCCACTCGGCAATCTGCTGCCCTTCGTGATCCATCGCCAGAAAGCCGTAACCGCCGCCCGGGCAGATCACCACGCCCGTACCGGTCGCTTTCGCCGGCGTGGGCAGGTAGAACGTCAACGAGGGCTTGTCCGCCTCGTCGCTGCCGGTGGCCCCAGGCGCGCCCGCGGGCCACAACAGTTCCGTCTTCGCCTTACTCTGCTGCGCGCACGCCAGTGCGGCCACGCTGATCGATACGACAAGGAACCGAAGCATCCTGACTCTCAGCTTACAGCGGATTCTTCAATCACCAGTTCGCCTTTGTCGGCGTCGAGCGCCGCGAGCACACCCAGCGGCAGCGTGAGCTGGTTCTCAGTGTGGCCAATCAGCAGCCCGGCGAACGACGGCACGCTCAGCCGTCCCACAATCTGATCCAGCACCTCGCCAAGGCTCAGCGTCGAGCTGAACTCGGGCATGTAATCGCCCGGCCCGCAGGATGTGCACTCGCCGAACACCACGCCTGCCGCTCCCGCAAGCTTCCCCGCCAGACGCAACTGCGTGAGCATGCGGTCGATGCGGTAGGGAGGCTCGCCCACGTCCTCGGTGAAGAAAATAGCATCGCGGGTGTCGATCTCATACGGCGTGCCCATCAGCGAGCAGACCAGCGTCAAATTGCCGCCGGTGAGCCGCCCGTGCGCCATGCCGTGCTTTATGGTGCGGATCGGGTGCGTGTTTGCGAGCGGGCTCGCCGGCACAGGGTTGCTGAGCCGTCCTATGGCGCCCGTCTCAAACAGAGCTTTCCTATACGCGCGCAGGGTGTACTCGTTGAAGTGAGCAGCGCTGCCGTGGAACAGCACTACCGGACCATGGAAGGTGACCAGGCCGGTCTCTTTCCGAATGGCAAGGTGCAGCGCGGTGATGTCGCTGTAACCCACGAAGACCTTCGGGTTCGAGCGGATCAGCCCGTAGTCGACGCGGTCGAGCAGTTGCCCGCAGCCGTATCCGCCGCGAATACAGAATACGCCACGAACGTCGGGATCGCGGAACGCGGCATGCAGATCCTCCAGACGTTCTTCGCTGGTGCCGCCCAGGTAGCCGAGCCTCTTGCCCACGTTGCGTCCCAGCTTCGGCTTCAGGCCAAGGTAATTGATGGCGGCCGAAGCGGTGGCCAGCTCGCCCGGGTCGGAAACGTCGGTGGCCGGGGTGATGAGAGCCACAGTATCGCCCTCGCGGAGGGCCGGCGGCTTGATGAGCGAGCCGGAAGACGACCCCTGCGATTGCGGGCCCAGCGTGCCGGCGGATAGCGCTACCGCGGAGACGAAACCGCGCCTCGTCATGTCTCGACATCATACCAGGCGGCGGGACCGCGCACCAGGGGGTCTGTGATACCGTGAAGGAAGTTTCGAGGGTCCCAGGGAACGGCATTCATGAACACGAATCTGGATACGCTGAAGGACGAAGTGGAGAAGTATCTGTTGGAGCAGGGCTTCAATGTCTTTTACGGACAGTCGCGCCTGCTGGACTCGCTGCCCATCATATATTGGGACTGCGACCGCTACCCGGACTTCCGCAAATACCTCGCCGTGGCCAGGAGCAGCGAGGCAAAGCTGGTTGTCTTTCACCATCGGGAATTCACGCCCGACAACATCGACGACGCTCTCGATCGCCTCGAGGCCGCCGGCATGCCGCACGAAGAGTCCCGAACCATCGAGCGCCGTCTCAAGGAGCTGCGTAAGTACGAGGGATTCACCTGCGCGCTGGAGCTCTCCTTCGACTACCAGGGGCGCATCTACGTCTTCGATCTGTGCACCGAGTGGTATGACGAGCTGTCCGACATCCTGGAAGAGATCGACATGTTCAGCGTCGACGAGGACGAGGACGACGAAGGTCCCATCGGCGGCTACTTCTCGCAGAATTGAAAGGCATCTGAAAACGTGATGCCATCAGGGGCGCGCTGGCTGTTCCCCGCCGCTGCCGAGGAGCAGACAGCCGAACTGGTTCGCGCGCTGCATATCCACCCGCTGACCGCACGCGTTCTGGCAGCACGCGGATTCGCCGACTTATCCAAAGCGCGCCGGTACCTGGCGCCTTCGCTCGATCACCTGCACGACCCTCTGCTGCTGGCGGGCATGCGCGAAGCAGTAGCGCGGATTCGCGGGGCGATCGAAGCGGGCGAGAAGATCCTGATCTACGGCGACTACGACGTGGACGGCGCCACTTCCGTCGTCATCCTGAAGAAGGCCATCGAAATGGCCGGTGGGCAGGCCGACTTTCATGTGCCGCACCGTTTGCGCGACGGCTACGGCATGCGGGCGGAGGTGATCGAGACTGCGGCCGCGCGCGGCGTTTCGCTGATTGTCAGCGTGGACACGGGCATTCGCGCGAGCGAGGTGGTGCGGGGCGCCCGCGAACGCGGCATCGACGTGATTGTCACCGATCACCACCTTCCCGAGGCCGGCCTGCCCCCGGCGCTCGCGGTGCTCAACCCCAACCGGACCGATTGCACGTATCCCGACAAGAATCTCTGCGGCGCGGGGGTGGCTTTCAAGCTGGTGCAGGCGCTGATCGCCACGCTGGAGTGGTCCGAGACGAAGAAGGCGCGCGTGCTGGAGTCGTTCCTCAAGCTGGTGGCCATCGCCACGGTGGCCGATGTGGTGCCGCTCACCGGCGAAAACCGCGTCATTGTGAAGCACGGGCTGGCGGGCCTACGCTCGGTTCGCAATCCCGGTTTGAAGGCGCTGCTGGAAGTGGCCGGTTTTCGCGACGGGGCCGTGCCCACGGCCGGCCAGGTGGCCTTCCGCGTGGCTCCGCGCATCAACGCCGCGGGTCGTATGGCCAGCGCGGACGACGTGGTCCACTTGTTCCTCACGTCCGATCCGGAACGCGCCCGCGCCATCGCCGCGCAGCTCCATCAGCTCAACCAGGAGCGACAGGAGACCGAAGCGGGAATCGTGCAGGCGATTCTGGAAGAGTGTGAACGCGTTCCGGTGACCGCAGGGCAGGCCGCGCTGGTGTTCTGCGGACGCGACTGGCACCGCGGCGTGATCGGTATCGTGGCCAGCCGACTGGTGGAGCGATTCTGCCGGCCGGCCATCGTGTTGAGCGAGGACGCCGCCACCGGGCAGGCGCAAGGGTCGGGGCGCAGCATCGCCGGTTTTCACCTGCTGGAGGCGCTCGAGTCCATGTCCGACTTGTTCACCCGCTTTGGCGGCCACAAGCAGGCTGCGGGTCTGGGATTGCCGGCGGCGCGGGTGGACGAGTTCCGCGCCCGGCTCAACGCCTGGGCCGCACAGAGACTGTCGGCGGACGACTTCCGGCCGCGCATCGAGATTGATGCCGTCGCCGGCGCCGATGAGATCCGCGACGAGACAGTGACGGAGCTGCTCGCGCTTGGACCGTTCGGATTCGGTAATCCTTCGCCAGTGCTCGCGATTCCTTGCGCCGAAGTGGCCACCGCAGCGCAGGTGTTCGCGGAGAAGCACCTGCGGACGTGTCTGCGCCAGAACGGACGGATGCTGTCCGTCACCGCCTGGCGGTTTGCGGAGCGCGCCGCCGAGTTGGCGGCCGGCTCGCGAGTGGACGCCGCCATCACCGTGGAAGCCGACGATTTCGCTCTTGGCCGCGGATTGCCAGGCTGGGCCGTGATTCTGAAAGATGTGCGGCCGGCGGGCGAATTATTGGCCACGAATGAACACGAATGAACGCGGATTGTTCGATTTGCTGATCGAGTGTTGGCTCGATGTCGTCGCCGGTAGCGGGCGCCGATCCGCCGGTCTGTCCAGAAGATGAACGGCGTGAGACCGGCCCAGACATAGGCCATGGGCAGGGTGTTGCGCATGGCTTCCGTCCAGAGCGCGTTGCCCCCAATGCGAGCGCATGCTCCACATGTAGGAGGCGGTAGCGAAGAAGAAACCCACCCCGCAACGATGCCGAGGCAAGTGGGCGCGAAGACGCTTTTCGCGCCCAGCATATCAGAACGGCGGACGCCCGCCGTTCTTAGAACGTCGCTTTCAATCCAAACTGAATCTGCCGCGGCGGATAGGTCGAACGAATCGTCCCGAACGCCGCATCCGTCGTCTTTGTGTCCGGCACGCCGAAGTTCGTATGGTTCATTACGTTGAAGAACTCCGACCGGAACTGGAGCCCAACCCGCTCCGTAACGTGGAAGCTCTTGTCCACGGCGAGATCCCATTGCTCGAAATTCGGCGCGCGAAACGCGTTGCGGCCCAGATTGCCGAACGGATTGCTGGCCGAGGGGATAGTGAATGTGTAGCCAGCGAAGTAGGTGTTGATCCATTGCGACGGGCTCTGGCTCGTTGCGCCGCCCGACACATTCGGCCGCAGGAACGCCTGGCCGCGGTAGTCGTTGGCAAGCCCGGTCACGTCGTTCGCGGTGGACGGGGCGTAGAATACATTGAGCGGCGTGCCCGTGTTCGCGGTGTTGATGCCGTTCAGCTCCCATCCACCCACCACCGCGTCGAATACCGGGTTCATGCTGGAACCACACTTTCGGCCTTTGCCGAAGGGCAACTGATACACCACACTGGTGACGTTGATGAACTTCACATCGAAGCTGGTGGGCGCGCGGTCCGCCGCCAGGTTGTGAACGTTCTGCGGATTCGCTTCGTAGTAGCCGGCGTAATACTCCAGCGCTTGCTCCGAATCGCCCAGCGCCTTCGACCACGTGAACGAATTCAGAGAGTACAGCCCGCCGCCGAAGCGATGTTCCAACCGGGCCGACAGACCGTTATAGTCGTTGTTACCGGCCGGATCGAGCCAAGTGATCGGTCCGAAAGTCTGTATGGGCCGGCGTGCCTGAACGCCCAGCGTTCCTCCCGGCTGGTTCGGATTGGCCTGGTTGTAATCGGCGATGATGGGCAGCCGCAGGCTGTGATTTCCGTTGTAGGCCACTTCCAGCACAGTGTTCTGAGTCAGCTCACGCTGCACGGAAAACACCCACGATTGAATGTACGGCCATTTCGTGTCGGCCGGGATGTAGTCGACATTGGACGTGATCGGATTGAAATTGGCGGATTGTTGATCCCGGTGGGAAAGCTGTTTTGCGTGGTCAGGAAGGTCGGGGGCACCGGTTGACCCGGTTGAATGCTCTGGCTCAGCACGCCGATGAAGAGACTTGCGCCGGAGATTCAGCTCTCGGCTCTGTACGAAGGACCGCCGCGCAGCTTCGTCGACATCGCCGCCGACGCCGGAGCCGGCATCGTGTCTCCGTACTTCCCGCTGGTGACTCCCGAACAGGTGCAAGCCGCGCACAAGGCCGGTTTGCAGGTGGTGCCCTGGACCGCGAACAAGCCCGAGGACTGGGACCGGCTGGTGGCCGCCGGCGTCGATGCCATCATCTCCGACGATCCCGCCGCTCTGATCGACTATCTCGCCGGCCGCGCGGCCCGGGCCTCTTCCACCGCCGCTTCCATTTCGCGACGGTAATCGGCGAGGAGTTGTTCATTGCTCGCCTCGAAGCGCATCACCAGCACCGGCTGGGTGTTGGACGCCCGCACCAGGCCCCAGCCGTGCGGGAACAGCACGCGAACGCCGTCGATATCCACGGCTTCACGCTTGCCGCGGAACGCCGCGGCGACGCGAGCCACAACGTCGAATTTGATCTCGTCGGGGCAATCGACACGGATCTCCGGCGTCGATACCGTGCGGGGCAAATCCGCCGTTTGGGCGGACAGAGGCCGGCCCGAGTTGGCGACGATCTCGATCAGACGGCAGGCCGCGTACAGCGCGTCGTCGTAGCCGTAGTAACGGTCGGCGAAGAACATGTGCCCGGACATCTCGCCGGCCAGTTCCGCATGCTCCTGTTTCATCTTCGCCTTGATGAGCGAGTGCCCGGTCTTGTACATGATGGCGTGGCCGCCCAGACGGTTCAGCTCGTCGTACATGGTTTGCGAGCACTTCACCTCGCCGATGAAGGTTGCGCCGGGCTTGCGCGTGAGGATTTCGCGCCCATAGATGAGCATCAGCATATCGCCGTAGACGGCGCTTCCGTTCTCGTCGACGGCGCCTATGCGGTCGGCATCCCCGTCGAAGGCGATGCCGAACTCGGCGCCCCGCTCGTGGACCGCAGTACGGAGTGCCTCGAGGTTTTCGGGCTGCGTCGGATCGGGATGGTGGTTGGGGAAGTGTCCGTCCATCTCGAAGAACAGCTCGGTAACTTCGACATCGAGACGTTCCAGAATGCGGTGAATGACCGGCCCGGCGGTCCCGTTGCCCGCGTCGGCGACCAGCTTCACACGGCGCGTGAACTGAAACCGGGATGCGATGTCCTCGACGTATGGAGCCACCACGTCGAGACTGCGCTCGATGCCCTGGCCTTGCTCGAAATCGCCAGCCTCGATGGAGCGGCGCACGTGCTGTATGGCCTCGCCGTAAATGGTGCCATCGCCGCACACGGCCTTGAAGCCGTTGTAGTCGGGCGGGTTGTGACTGCCCGTGATCATCACCGCGCCATCGGCCTTCAGGTGTTGCGCCGAGTAGTACAGGACGGGCGTGGGCGCGACGCCGATGTCGGTGACGTCGCACCCGGCGGCGAGCAGACCCTTCACCAGGGCATCCCGAAGGCGCGCGGAGCTGAGGCGGCAGTCGCGCCCGACGTTGATGGCCTTCCCGCTGTGACGGATGAAATAGGTGCCCAGCCCGCGTCCGAGCTGCTCGATGCCGGGGCTGGTCAGCTCGGTATCGGCGATGCCGCGGATGTCGTACTCGCGGAAGATGGTGGGTTTGAGCATACCTCGATTCTACTTGCCCACCAGGCACAGTCACAGGATTCGCGGGTGGATATGTTACGGGTTTCTGCGACTTTGTGCGTTGCCAGACCAGTTGCACGGAGCGGCGGGTCTATTCTCGTGGGCAGAAGGACCTCATGTGGACCAGCAACGCGTCATTCTCGCCTACAAAAACTTCGCCGCGAACCGCAATATAAGTCATATCGGCCTCGGCGTCACCGCCATGAACTCGGCCAAATTCCTGCGCTCGGCTGGGATTGAGGCCGAGGTGTGGGCCATCGCGCACGCGCAGGAGCTGGGCAAACGGATGGAGGGCGTGCGGAGCAACTCCCCGGTAACGCACGTAGTCATTTCGGCTCCGTGGATACCAACCGCGGAACTGGCCGGGCTCTCCGCCGGTTTTCCCAACACGCAATTCGCGGTGAATTGCCATTCGAATCTCGGTTTTCTGCAGGCGGATCCCAACGCCGTGCGCCTGGTGCGGGAGGGAACCGATCTGGAGAGGACCACCTGGAACTTCCACGTAGCGGCCAACAATCAGCGGCTGGCCAACTGGCTCACGGATGCGTATGGGGTCCCCTCCACATGGCTGCCGAATCTCTACTATCTCGACCATAGTGCGCAGATCGCGCGCGCGCTTTTCCGTGGCGGCACGTTGCGCATCGGAGCGTTCGGCGCAACTCGTCCCTGAAGAACTTCATGACGGCGGCAGGCGCGGCGGTGCAGATCGCGTCGACCCTGCGGACGGATACCGAGCTGTGGATGTCCTCGGGCAGGAACGAGGGAGGGGGCTCGGTGGCGGAAGCGATCCGGCAGATGATTCAGGGCGTGCACCACATTCGGTTTGTCGAAAGCGGCTGGCAGAGCTGGCCGCAGTTCCGGCAGACGGTCCGCTCCATGCATCTTCTGCTGCAGCCCAGCTACACCGAGACTTTCAATGTGGTAACCGCGGATGGGGTTGCCGAGGGGGTTCCTTCGGTGGTGTCGGACGCCATCGAGTGGGCGCCCGGCAGCTGGAAGGCGCGCGTGGACGACGTCGGCCACATCGCCAGAATCGGGCTGAAGCTGCTCGCCGACAAATCGGCCCCTCGCAAAGGCCTGCGCGCGCTGGAGTCCTACAATCGGCGCGCTTTCCGTGCGTGGTGCGAGTTTCTGGACAGCTGAATCGCTACTTGTTCAGCCTGAGGTTGATCTTCGCTATCTTGTGCTGGTCGTAGACGCCGAGGCGCTTTGTGCCGCTGGAGGCTCCGTTGTGCTCGGCCCGGATCTCGTATTCGTCGTTGGTGCTCAGGCCGGCGAAGTGGTACGCTCCGTCTTCTTTCGTGACGAAGCTGCGAATCTGCAGCGTCCTGGTGTCTTTCAATTGCACAATCGCCCCGTTGACCGGGCGGGAGTCCGCGGCGGTCACCATCCCCTCGGCTGTCCGCGTGCCGCTATCCGCATTCTCATCGAAGGCGAACGCCGCGGAGGCGAGTATCATCACGGCGAGCGCGGCCAGCAGGTTGTTCAGGCGCATCTTCTTCCGGCGCACTAGCGATTGGACTCGGTCTCCAGCAGAAAGGTTACGTCCACGCGTTCGCCTTCGCCGGATACTTCGGCCGTCTTCTCTTCAGCATGAAACCCCTTTGCGGAGGCTCGCACCTTGTACGCCGCGGGTGTGGGAGGCACGCGAAACGCGAATTCCCCGCGGTCATCGGAGATCGCCCGGGTGATCTTCAGCTTCATCTGCGATCCGTCGGCGAGCTTCGGA
This sequence comes from Bryobacteraceae bacterium, assembly GCA_049510065.1. Taxonomy (GTDB): domain Bacteria; phylum Acidobacteriota; class Terriglobia; order Bryobacterales; family Bryobacteraceae; genus CAWACP01. Next base: position 40,889 of record JBEKZH010000032.1, on the reverse strand, counting down.
GTTATGGTGACCTCGGCGCCGGGCAATGCCAGGCCGGGCTCGTGAAAGACGGTTCCGCTCACGATGGAGTACGGCTCGGCGGCCTTCTTCTCGCGAGCGGACAACCCACCCAGGGCCAGTAGTACGAGTGCCGCGGGGACGGCTCTACTTCCACTCTTCTTCCTCGTCGTCCTCATCCTCCTCGTCGTCCTCGTCTTCGTCGTCCTCGTCGAACGTGAGGTCGTCGTCCTCTTCATCCTCGTCGTCCTCGTCGTCGTCACCGGGCGCGAGTTCGAGCGGATCGATACTGATTACGTTCAACGTGGCGCCGCACTCGTCGCAGGAGATGGCCTCTCCTTCGTCCAGTTCATCTTCCTCAACGTCGATGGCTGCGTCACAGACGGGGCAGTTCACCATGTAGCTTCTTCCCTCCTCGGAACGTCCTGTCTTCCCTCTCCTGATGTACCAAATCTCCGGCCCTGCAGCACTCAGGACCGGGGCTGAGCATGGCTCGCAGCCTGCTTTGCCGCCAGTTCGCGCCGCCGCGTCGTGGGCGGAACGACCCCCTTCAAACGAAGATACATGAAAAGTTGCGATCGGTGGGTCAGTTCGTGTTCCTTGATGGTTTGCAGCATCTCCAGACGGGTCACGCGCAGGCCGTCGAAACGTGTGATCTCCCCGGCGAAAAACGCCGAATCGCGCCCGGAGAGCTCGGCAATCCGCTCGTCCAGAGCCCGGCGAAGCGCGGCCGCCAGCTCCGCCTGGGCGGCTTCGGGCGGAAGCGCCGTCGCGTGCTTCTTCAGCATGTCCCGGAACTCGGGGACAGCGAGGTTGGTGGTCCCCTCCAGCAGGATGCCGGTAAGGGCATGTCCGGCGTTCAGGATGTGCCGGGCAATCTCGCGAAACGTCATCAGGCACTCGACCGGCCGGAAATCGACGGCGTCGGGCGGCATGTCTTCCACAGCTTGGGCCGTGTCCTGACGGATGGTCCTCCACGTATCCAGAGTTGTCTGCAATCGAACCATAGACACAGTATGCCCTGGCGGGGCGCGCCAACCCCCGGAATCCGGGGTTGAGATCCCCATCTCGGTGCCGATCCGTACTCCGATCAAGGCTCTATACTGTTGACGTATTTGTATACCATGCTGTATCCTGTGAGTAGTCAGAAATGGCATACGAACTGTTTCATAACAAGGCGGCTAAGTTCTCATCCCCACACTTGACCATCCAGGGTGGGAGAATCCTCTTCAACGCAGGAGCCGGCGATATCGTGGCCAGAGTCGGGATGAAGTTCGTTCATCTCCTGTGGGATGGTACCGCATGCAAGGTCGCGATCCGCCCGATCACGAAAGAGGACGGCAACACTTTCAAGGTCTCGATTCGGCGGGGCAAGAGGGGCTGTACCATCTCGGCCCAGTCGTTTCTCAATCACATCCAGTGGCGCGCAAGCCAGCCCGTGACCGTCGATGTGCGTTGGAATGAAGCCGAGCGTCTCCTCGAGGCCTCTCTGCCCAGGGAACACGTGGGAACAGCAGAGACGCGGCGGGACACCGGCAGGGTGAACGAGAGGCGGCCGGGAAGGAAATCAACCAGCCCGTAGGCGAGTGTATGAGTTTGCGGTTTCCAACGAAGAAGGAGTTCGACAAGATCGAGTTCGCGATCTGGAGCGTCTTCAGGATCGTGCTCATGGTTCTTGCGATGGTGGCAGCTATCACGTTCGCGTGGAAACACAACCCGAGGTGAGATGAGGTGTTGAAGCGTTCATTTTTGTGGGAACCAGCGGCCCGCTCCGACCTGCGGCGCCTCGATCGGGACACCGCCATGCGCATCCTGCTTGGCCTGACCCGATACCGTGACACCGGCGAGGGAGATGTGATGAGACTGACTGATCGCGGAGGTTTGTACCGCTTCCGCGTTGGCAAGTGGCGGGTGTTTCTCGACCTCGACACGCCCGAGGTCATACGCATTCAAGGCATCGACAATCGAGGCCAGGCCTACTAAGCTGTCACAGTCCGAATTCGCGGAGTATTTCGTCGTGAGGAATGCCGGGGGAAGGATGGGCGCGGGCAGCATCGATGCGCGCGAGCATTTCCGGATCAACCGGAGCCTCCTGCGCGATCAGAAAGCGGAGGTATCGCTCGGCTGCAGTGATCTCCTCAGGAGGGAGCTGCTCGATGAGTTGGTGAAGCTGTTCCTTGCCGGCCATGGGGCTCCTATTCCAATCTACACCACCGGATCGCCGTGCACTTCCACTTCGCGGGCGTCGATTCCCACCGGCTCGGGTTTGGGCAGGCGGCCGGTCCAGTTAGCCCAGCCCCAGAAAATCGCCGTGGAGGAACTGAACACGCCGGCGACGGCCCCGATGGCGCGCGGGCTGTATTCGGTGGAGGCGATGCCCGCGGCGGTCATGGACAACATCATGGTGCTCCACGTGAGCGTCTCCATTGTGGCGAACACACGTCCGCGATACTGATTGGCGACGTAGCGCAGCAGGTACGAATAGTTCAACACCGAATTCACCGCGATGGCGGCGCGGGAGACGATGATGAACAGCAGAGCCATGTCGAACCGCTGCATCTGGCTGAAGAGAACATAGGCGCCGCCGTGGATGAGGTAGTCGATGAAGATGGTGAGCTTGAAGCCGTCGAAAGACAGGCGCTTGCCGAGCCAGTGGCCAAACGCGCCGCCCACCAGCAGTCCGATGCCCGCGCAGCCCCAGATGATGCCGATGCCCGCGGCGCCGCGATTGAACACCACCTCTCCGAATATCGTGAACAGAATCTGCGCCGCGCCCCCTCCGGAGGCCCAGCCAACCGCCAGCAACACTATCGCAAACACCAACGGCACCGAGCGCATGTAACGCAGGCCTTCGCGGTATTCATGCCACGGCCGAACCACCTCGGCCTCCGTGAGATCCTTGCGTTCGGCGCGGAAGCCCTGCTGCTTCGGCGCGCGCAGGTTGCCGATGGCCCACGCCGAAAATGCGAACGAGAGGGCATTGAAAACGAAGGCCCATTTGTACCCGACGGCGATTACGGTGGCGCCCAGGAACGTGCCGATGATCAGCGTGCTCCACTGCGTGGTTTGGGTGAGCGAGTTGGCCGTGTGCAGTTCCTCGCGGCTGGCGATGGTGGGCAGGATGGCGGAGCGGCCCGCGGTGAAGAACGGCGAGGCCACCATGAGCAATGCGCTGAACAGGTAGAGCAGCCAGACGCGTTGGCCGGTCAGCGTGAGAATGAAGCCCAGGGCCACCACGGCGCGCATCAGGTCGCTGGCGATCATGATTCGCTTGCGGTCGAAACGGTCGAGCAGGACGCCGGCCAGCGGGCCCATGGTGATGGCGGGAACGGCGCGCGCGAGCATGATGCCGGTGACCACGAGTCCCGACCGCGTGAGCGCCATGGCCAGCGCGAACACGGCGATGTTGTTGAAGTGATCGCCAATCTCGCTGACGATCTGGCCCATCCACGTATAGCGGTAGTTGCGATTGCGGCCCAGCAGCGCCAGGAACTCGCGCATCAGCCACGCTCCGTCACGTACACGCCCACCAGCACCAACGCGCCTCCGCCCGCCAGAGAACCGGTTACCGGCTCGCCCAGCATGGGCACGGCGAGGATGGTGGCCAGCAGCGGCTGCAGATAGGAGAACGCGGAGACGCGGGAGGCGGGCATGTGCGTCAGGGCGTAACAGTAGATGAGGTAGCCGAGCACCGACGGGAACACGGCCATGTACAGCACGCTTAACCAGCCCGCGGCGCTCACGGCGGCGTACGAGAAGCCAGGCGGCGGCAGCAGCAGGGGCAGAAGCGCGATCAAGCCAGCGAGATAGGAGACGGCATTCACGGTGACAATGTCGTGCCGCGCGGTGACATGCTTCCCAAGGACGCTGTAGAGAGCGATGGCCAGGGCGCTTAGCAGAATGATCACGTCGCCGGTGAGCGTGGCAATGGTGCGCTTGCCTGGATCCATTTGCAGGATGGCCACGCCAGCTACCGCGATGAGCATTCCGGTAAGCTTGCCGATGGTGATGCGCTCCTGGCCGATAAGTGATGCGATGAGCAGAACCATGATGGGAGCCAGCGCGCTGAGAAGGGACGCGTGTGCCACGCTGGTGCGCTGCAGACCGAATGCGAACAGGAGCTGGTTGAGCGTGATGCCGAAGATGCCGAGCAGGGCTAGGGAGAACAGGTCGTTCCGTGAGAGCTTCGGACGCCTGCGTCCCAGCCACAGCGCGACAAGGATGGCGGCGGCCACCGCGGTCCGCACCGCCGTCAACTGCATGGGAGGGAACTCGCGCAACGCGAATCGGGCGACGATGTAGTTCAGCGAAAAGAACGTCACCATGGCGCCGATGAGCGAGTAGAGCCGCAGTTGGGAGGGGCCGCTCATCGGCCGATGACTTCCTGCCGGGCCGTGATGCTGTCCAGATACTCGTGGTCGATCTCGTATCCGAAGCCGGGTTCGTCGCGTACAACAATGGAGCCCTGCGCGGTAACCTCCACCGGCGGCGTTACGATGTCGCGCGCCCAGTATCGGCAGCTGGCGGAGACGTCGCCGGGCAGCACAAAGCCGGGCAACGTGGAAAGCGCGATGTTGTGCGCGCGGCCGATGCCCGACTCCAGCATGCCGCCACACCAGACAGGAATCCCGGCCTTGAGCGCGACATCGTGGATACGGCGCGCTTCGGCGAACCCGCCCACCCGGCCGAGCTTGATGTTGATGATGTGGCAGGCACGCAGGCGGATAGCCTGTTCGGCGTGATGCGCGGAGCGGATGGACTCATCAAGGCAGATGGGCGTGGCCAGCTTCGCTTGCAGCTCGGCATGGTCGATGATGTCGTCGTGCGCCAGCGGCTGCTCGATCATCATGAGATAGAAGTCGTCGAGCTGGCGCAGGTGGTCCGCATCGGCAAGCGTGTAGGCGGAGTTGGCGTCGGCCATTAGGCGAATCCGCGGGAAGCGCTTGCGGACTTCGTTGACCACCTTCACGTCCCAGCCCGGCCTGATCTTGATCTTGATGCGCTGGTATCCGGCGGCGAGCTCGGTGTCGATGCGGCGCAGCAACTCGTCGACGGAAGCCTGAATGCCGATGGAAACACCGCAGGGGATTTCGCGGCGCGCTCCGCCCCCGATCTGCTTCCACAGTGGCACGCCATTGCAGCGCGCTTCCAGATCCCAAACCGCCGCTTCCAGGCCGCCAAGCGCCATGTTGTGTCCGCGGATGCGAGAGGTGACGGTCGCTGCATGCGGGTAATCGCGCAGAATGAGCCACGCCGAATCCGTCCACTCTTCGTTGTAGAACGGATGTTCGCCGCAGGTGACCTCGCCCCATCCCGACAGGCCGTCCCCACAGACTTCCACCAGGATGATGCGGCGCGCCTTGATCCGGCCGAAGCTGGTCTCGAAGGGGTGCACCAGCGGCATGCGGATCTCGCGCAGTACGATTCTGTCTATTGCGATTTCCATTTGCCCAACAAGTAGGTTCCGGCTTCGTCCGTTCTTTCAAAACCGATGACGGCCAGACCGTCTGCGAAAGCGCGTTCGAGTGCGTCCGCGGTGGCCGCCTGGATGGCGCGAGCACGCTCCGGGTCGGCGGTGCGCAGCTCCGTGATGTTTGCCGGGACGGACACACGCGAGATGGGGACTGCGGCAACGCGCGGCAAGCGGAGCCACCATTCGGCCACGCACCGATCGGTTGGCAGCCCGCCATGCAGAGGGCTGCTTGTCGCGCCGTACTGGTTGCGTACGTAGCGCCGCGCAATCGCTCCCAGCCGCTCCATGTTGAAGAAGGCGTTCTTCAACTCCAGCGGATCGAAGGTCCACTCCACCAGATCGATCCCGCGCGCCAGCGCTTCCTCGCGTTGCGCCAGCTTCAGCGCCCGGCCGATGCCGGCGTTGCGATACTCCGGCAGCACGCCCAGCATGTGACTGTGCAGGTAGGCCGCTCCATCGCGCTTCACGCCAGGAATAGCGATACAGAACCCCACCATGCGCGCGCCATCAAACGCGCCCAGCACCTGGCCGCCAATCTTCGTGGCCACCACGAACAAGCGGGCAGGCAAAAGCTCCACGTCCTCGAAGCCCCAGATCTGACGCTGCAACCGCACCGCCTCACGGAACTCGTGGTGGGCTGTGAGCGCGCGGACCTCAGCCATCGGACCGCTTGGCCTCCTGCCAGAGCTCTTCCATCTCCTCGATGTGCGAGTCTGTGAGTTTGCGGCCGCGGCCGGCGAGCCGCTCCTCCACATAGCCGAAACGGCGGCGGAACTTCGCGTTGGTCCCGCGCAGGGCCTGCTCGGGATCCACTTTCAGGAAGCGCGCAATGTTGACGATGACGAAGAGCATATCGCCCAGCTCGTCTTCCATTTCCGCCGGATCGCTTCCTTCGCGTGCGCGGCGCAGCTCGTCCAGCTCTTCGTGCAGCTTCGCGACCACCTGCTCGACGTTGTCCCAATCGAAGCCCGTGCCGGCTGCTTTTGACGCAATTTGCTGCGCCTCCATCAGCGCTGGTATGTTGCGCGGCACCGACGCCAGCAGCGGCTTCGGGGCCTCTCCCCGTTCCTTCTTCTCTTCGCTCTTGATCTGGTCCCAGCGCACCTTGACGTCATCCGCAGTGTTTGCCTCCGCGTCGCCGAAGATGTGAGGATGCCGGCGGATCAGCTTCCTGCAAATCGCGTCGAGCGAATCGTCGATGCCAAACTTGCCGTCTTCCTTCGCCATCTGCGCGTAGAAGACCGCCTGCAGCAGGAAGTCGCCGAGCTCTTCGGCAAGGCCGCTCCAGTCGCGCTGATCGATGGCGTCCAACACCTCGTAGGTTTCTTCGAGGGTGTACGGCTTAATGGTGTCGAAGGTCTGCTCGCGGTCCCACGGACAGCCGCCGGGTGCACGCAGGCGGGCCATGAGCGCGACCAGACGCTCGAACCTCGCTCCTGTTGTGGGTTCGTCAGACATGGGAAAAATCGAGGAAAACCGGGCTGTTTTTCAATGTAACACGCACCGCTCACCGCGGCCGGAACATAATGGTTACATCCCCCGCATGCGAGTTGGAATCATCGGTACGGGCGCCATCGCCCACAAGCACGCCGAAGCGTATCGGAACATCGGTTACGAGTTGACCGTCTGCACGGATCTAGGCGAAGAAGCCGGGCGGCGCTTTGCCGCGCAGTACGGTTGCGAGTTCGTGCCCACGTGTGAAGAAGTGTGCCGCGATCCACGCCTCGATTTCGTGGACGTGTGCACGTTCCCGGATTTCCGCCTGCAGCCGCTGCGGATTTGCGCCGAGGCCGGCAGGCACATCCAGGTGCAGAAGCCCATGGCGACCAATCTCGCGACGGCCCGGGAGATGGTGGAGACGGCGCGGCACGCCGGCATCCTGCTCAACGTGGTCAGCCAGCACCGCTTCGACGATTCCGTGCAGTTCCTGAAACGGGCCATCGCTACCGGCCGGCTGGGCCGCATTCTGCAGGCAGACGCGTACGTGAAATGGTATCGCCCGGCGGCCTACTATTCGCGTCCTGGCAAGGGGAGCTGGCGGACCGAGGGCGGCGGCGCACTCATCAACCAGGCGATCCATCAGGTGGACATTCTGCTGTTCCTCGCCGGAGGGGTGGCCGAGGTGTACGGCACGTGGCAACTCGGCGCGCTGCACGCGATCGAATCGGAGGACGTTGTCTCGGCCGTGCTCCGATATGCTTCGGGGGCGACCGGCGTGATCCAGGCGTCCACCGCGTTCTGGCCCGGCTATAGCGAACGCGTGGAGATCCACGGCACGAAGGGCGCCGCGATCCTCACCGGCGACAAGCTGACAACATGGGATGTGCAGGACGATTGGGGCGAAGCGGCGCCGCTCGCGCGCGACGTTAGTTCCGGGTCCTCCGATCCGATGGCGATTCCGCTTGTGCCGTTCGAGCGCCAGTTCCTCGATTTCGGCGAAGCGATTCGCACCGGCGGCCAGCCGTGTTCGTCGGGCGAGGAAGGCTGCCGCGCGCTCGAAGTGGTGATGTCGGTTTATCAGTCCTGCCGAGAAGGGCGCAGGATCACGCTCAACGAAGGACACCGAAGGAATGACTGAGAACTCCTGGTGGGAGGTGCGGGTCCCGGCGTCCAGCGCGAATCTGGGGCCGGGATTCGACGCGCTCGGACTCGCCCTGGAGATCTACCTGACGTGCCGGTTTCGCCGCGCCGAGCAACTGACTATTCGGTCGTTCGGCCGCGACGCGGAATCGATTCCCACCACCGCGGAGAATCTCATCTGGCAGACCGCGCTGGCCGTCGCCGCGGACACCGGAAGCGTGCTGCCGCCGGTGGAGCTGGAGATCGACAACGACATCCCGCTGGGGAAAGGTCTGGGATCCAGTGCGGCCGCGCTGACGGCGGGCGTGGTGATTGCCGATCGGTTGCTCGGTTTGCGCTGGAAGCCGCTGCGGATTCTGGACGAGGCGGCGCGTATCGAGGGCCACCCGGACAACGTGGCGGCGTGCGTGCTGGGTTCCATCGTGGCGAGCGCGATCGACAGTGGCGGCGTGGCGCGCGCGGTGCGGATGGAGTTGCCCAGGCGGTATGGCATCGCCATCGTGGTCCCCGATTTCATTCTGCCCACGGTGCAGGCTCGCGCCGTGCTGCCGGCTTCCTACAGCCGTGAGGATGCCGTGTTCAACGTGCAGCGCTCGGCGCTGCTGATTGCGGCTCTCGCCACCGGCACAACCAGCGCGTTTCCCGCCGCGCTGCAGGATCGCTTTCATCAGCCGTATCGCGTGCCGCTGGTGCCAGGCCTCGAAGAGATTCTCCGGCTGCGCGCCCCGGGTCTGCTCGGCTCGGTACTGAGCGGGGCCGGGCCGTCGATTCTGGTGTTCTACGAGCGCGGATACGAGAGTGTGACGGACTTGATCCGGCAGATCTTCGCGCATCACGGACATGCGTCCGAAGTGCTGATGGCGGGCATCGCCGACCACGGGTATGAGCTGAAGCAGATCAAGGGCCCGGCTGGCGAGTGACGGCGTCTTCCTATGCCACGCGGATGCCCTGGCGCTCCGCTTCCTTCCGCAGGTCCGTGTCGGTGGTGAGCAGAACCGCGTCTTCGCGGCGTGCCAGAACCGGATAGAACATGTCGTACGCTGACCGGCGCGCGGTCCTGGCTAGGAAGAACCCTTCGCCGTGGATCTCCTTCGAGGGAACCAGGGCGTCTACCAGGCCCAGGGTGGCTTCGAGAGCATGATCGCATACATCGAGGCCGAGACGCTCGAACCGGTGCTATTTCCAGATCGTGTTGACTACTTCCGAAACGTACAATTCGGGCGCAAGGACTACATCCGCCTCCGCCAGAATGCCCGCCAGCCGGGCAGCCTGGCTCCGCCCAAGAGCGATTTCGATGGCCGCGCTGGCGTCGAGAACCACTCTCACCGGCGGCGATCCTCATGGATCAAACCTGCGGGATTGATGAGTTTTCCCGCTTGCGCGGAAGGGCCGGAGCGGATGGCATCGAGCAATGCTCGCCGGCGGGCCTTCACGTCGACGTCGACCCGCAGGCAGCGCGCCAGCACTGCGACCACCTGCTGGGCCAGACTGCGGCGTTCGCGCTCCGCCAGCTCCACAAGCAAACGGTAGATATGCTCAGGCACGTCGCGGACCTGAATCAGCGGCATTCGGTCCCTAACCCACGAAGAAGTCCAGCGACCGCCCGATGAACGCCTTCAGCTCCCCGCGCTGCACCACCGCGTCCAGGAAACCGTGTGCCAGCAGGAATTCGCTGGTCTGGAAGCCCTCGGGCAGCTTTTGCCGGATGGTCTGCTCGATCACCCTGGGGCCGGCGAAGCCGATCTGCGCGCCGGGTTCGGCGATGTTCAGGTCGCCCAGCATAGCGAAGCTGGCGGTGACGCCGCCGGTAGTCGGGTCGGTGAGGACACTAATGAACGGAACGCGCGCCTCGTCCAGGCGCATCAACGCCGCCGAAATCTTCACCAGTTGCATCAGGCTGACGGCGCCTTCCTGCATGCGCGCGCCTCCCGAAGCGGAGACGATGATCAGCGGCGTTCGGTTCTCCAGCGAGCGCTCGATGGCCCGCGTGATGATCTCGCCCACCACCGCTCCCATGCTGCCACCGATGAACTTCAGCTCCAGCACGCAGAGGTACACCTTCCGGCCGTTCAGTTTCCCGGAGACGGAGATGATGGCATCCTTCAGACAGGTGCTCTGCTGCATGGCGCCCAGCCGCTCGACGTAGGGCTTCGAGTCGACGAAACCAAGAGGATCGGTGGAGACCAGATCGGCATCCAGTCCCTCGTACACGCCGTCGTCCAGCAGGCTGTTCAGACGCGTGCGTGCGTCGATGCGGAAGTGCCAGGCGCACTTGGGACACACCTGCAGGTTGTCCTCGAGCGCCTTTCGCCAGATGATCTCTCCGCAGTGCTCGCACTTCTGCCACAGCCCTTCGGTGCGCAAACGGCGCTCCCCTTCCGGCGGTGGCGCTCCGACGGAAGGCTTCGTTCGTGTGAACCAGGCCACTGATCTACTAGTTTGGCACAGCGGGATGCCCGATTTGCGCCCAACGGATTGGCGCGACGCGCGGGATCAGCAGCAGGAACGCCAGGGCCCCCAGCAGCAGGACCACACCGACGCTGACGAACGCCAGATGGAACGAGCCGGTGTCGCGCACAATCAGCCCGGTGACGTACGGGACCGTCACCCCGGCCAGGTTTCCGAAGGCGTTCTGCATGCCGGTCCACTTCCCCGCCGCCTCCGGGCCTGCCAGCGTCTGGGTCACCGCCCAGATGTTGGAGCTGTACAGGCCGAGTGAGATGCAGGCGACAATCATCAGGCCCATGGCCACTTTCTCATCGTGACTGACCGAGGAAGCGATCAGAATGGTGGCGAACGTCAGGCCCATCACCACGAACGTCCTCCGCACGCGGGTGGGCGTGGCGCCCCGGGCAATCAGCCGGTCCGAAAGCCAGCCGCCGCCAAGTGACGAGGTGGCCAGCGCGGCAAAGGGCAGCCAGCCGTAGAGCGCCATGGCGTGGCGGCTGTAGTGCCTCTCCATCAGCAGGTACGGCGGCATCCAGGTCAGCAGAAAATACCAGGCGTAGTTTCCACTGAACAGTGCGAAGAAGGAGCCCCACGATTCTCTCCGGCCGAGGATCTGCCCGAAGCCCTGCCCGAACCCCGCCTGTTCGCCGCAGTTGGCGCCCGCCGTTCGCGTGGCGACGCGGGGCGCCACCGCCATCCACGGCAGCAGCCATAGCAAACTGGCCGCGCCGATGCTGAGGAACATGACGCGCCAGCCGTAGCGCTCCAGAATCAGACCCCCGATCAGTACGCCGAATGCCGGTCCCGCTCGCGAGCCGGCATCGATCAAAGCGTTGGCAATACCGCGCCGCTCTTCCCGGAAGTTCGCCGCGATGATCTTCGAATAGGACGGATAGGCCACCGATTCGCTCATCCCCAGCAGCAGGCGCAGGGCGAACAACCCGCCCAGGGTGGAGACCAGACCGGTACACGCCGTCGCTACCGACCAGATCAGATAGCAGGCGGCATAGACGCGCACGACGTCATAGCGGTCAATCAGCCAGCCGGCGGCGATCTGGAACAGGGCGTATGTCCAGAAGAACGCCGAAAACAGCAGCCCGAGGCGGTCGGGCGGCAGGCGCAATTCGGCGCCAAGGTCACGGCCGGCCACCGACAGGTTGCCACGGTCGACGTAGTTGATGGCGACCGAAACCACCAGCAGAGCCAGCACGATCCAGTGGCCTGGCGAGGTCTTCGCCGAATTCGCCTGCGGGCAAACGCCGCCGGTCATGCGAGTGAGTGTATCAGGCGACAGGGTACAGGCGACAGGGTACGGAGCTGGCGTCGCGACGGCGTTAAGGGGTATTATCGGAAGCTTGTCCACGAGGAAGCACTCCTGCGATTGCAAGCCGGGAATAGACGGATCTGAGATACTGGCTGCGTAACTCATGAGACCGGCAGTGAGGACTTTGCATGAAGAACAGGAAGAGTTGCTTCTTACTTGGAGTATTACTGATCGGAGGTGCCTTGTCCGCACAGGATGGCCCTCGCGGCCATTGGACCGGCACTATCGACGTCCCCGATCACACGCTGGCTGTGGAGGTCGACCTCGACAAGAACGCAAGCGGTTGGGTGGGGTCCGTTTCCATACCGGAGCAGAACGCTTCCGGAATCCCGCTGGAGGCCATAGCCTTCACGAGCGGCAAGTGTACGTTCCGCATAAAGGGTGGGCCGGGCGCGCCGACTTTTAACGGCACTCTTTCAGGCGACGGCAAGACCATGTCCGGTGACTTTACGCAGGGCGGCGGGTCGATCCCCTTCAAGCTCAGCCGGACGGGCGATGCCAAAGTCGAGGAGATCAAGAAGAGTCCAGCAGTGGCCAGCGAGTTCGTGGGGACCTGGGAAGGAACGCTTGAGGCGGGTCAGTCCCTGCGGCTGGTCTTGAAGATGGCCAATGACGAAAACGGAGCGAGCGCTGTCCTTGTCAGTGTGGACCAGGGCGGCGTCGAGATACCGGTAACCACCATAGGGCAGAAGGATACAAAGCTCACCCTAACGGTCAAGGCAGTCGGAGGCGAATATCAGGGCGAGATTAACAGAGACGGCACGGAACTGAACGGCATATGGACGCAAGCCGGAAACGATCTGCCGCTGAAGCTCAAGAAGAAAAGTGCCGAGTCGGCGAAACCCTGATTGATACTGGGCCACTTCATCGAACCCATGCTCTTGCAGAGCGCCGAGAAGCTGTCGGAAGATGCAGCGTGGGTCTGCGAATTGAAACTGGAAGGGACTCTATGATGCAATCGCCACGCGATAACGCGGTCTGCCGCATGCAGTGCCTGCTCGCGGAACTCCGCGGCCACGTCCGGCCGGAACGCCTCAGCGACGCCGAGCGCGACGAGGCCACCAGGCTGGTAGACGCCATCATCGAAGCCGCCCAGCAGCCGCGACCGAAGGGCGACGCCTAAGGAAATACCTCGGCCAGCTCGGGGCTTGCGGCGCAGGAGTCGAAGGCAAACGAATCGGCCAGCTGGCGCAACTCGGCTTCGCTCTTCTCCTTCAGGTGATACACGATTGCGTACGTCAATTCTTCGTCGAACACGCGCTGGACGCGCAGATAGAACCGGTGCTTCGTCTCAGGGTCGAAGTGACTGGCGATCGAGTCCGTGATCCTGGCGAGAAAACCTTCGGTCTGCGAACCCGCCCCTCGCACCGCATACAGGACCCGGGCTTTCTCCCGTTCAGAGTTCACTTCCGGTGAGGAGAGGAACTTCTTCCAGGGCGTGTCGGCGCGTGGCGACACCAGACCCATCTCTCCGAAATCCTTGTAGGTCCACTCCGTCCAGGACCAGCCCTCCTCGTTGGCGACCGACAACACGTCCCTGACCATGGCCTGCAGCAGTTTGATCTGCCCCTCGTACAGGCTGCAGCCAAATTCACCCATCAGAACGGGCCTTCGCCGGCCGAATGCAATCTTCTCGTGCAGCCGTTTGCGAAGCCAGCTCCTGTCGTAACGCACTCCCTCCACCGTCTGTGGATAGTCGGTCATCTTGTCGAGCGGGAAGGTGAAGTCGGGATAGATGTGGAACTCGAACACCGCCTGTTTGTCTTCCCAGAACGCGTCGGGGAGACCCTGAAAGCCCTTGCCCCAGTCGTCACCCGACAGCCAGATGAGATGAACCGGGTCCACCGCGCGGATCTGGCGGTGCGTCTCGCGCAGCCAGGCGGTCAGCAGTTCCGTGTGGCCCTGGGTGTTGGGTTCGTTCATCAGGTCGAAGCCGGCAACCCCCGGCTCGTTTTTGTACCGCTTCGCCAGTGCGACCCACAGGGCCGTGGCGCGCTTGCGAAAGTCGGCGTAGCGCCAGAACTCCGGAATGGAGGAAATCGAATCGGCGTAGATCTCCCTCGACTGTCCACCCATCACCGCGTGAAGGTCCAGAATCACGTAGATGCCGTGAGCCTTGTTGATCCGGATGACATCGTCGAGACGCCGCAGGGCCGTTTCGTCATAATGCCCGGGCTGATTGGGGTCCTCGATGCGATTCTCGTTGAGCGGCACTCGCATGACATTGAAGCCCTTCTTCTCCAGAAACGCGGCGTCTTGGTCGGTGTAGTAAACGCTTTCGTACTCGTCCCAGAACGCGTCGGCTTTCTGCTTGCCCAATACGGTGCTCATCGCGGAGCGCATCTGCGTATGGGTGCCGTAGAGTCCAAACAGGAAGTCTTCCTGGAGTTGCCAGTTGCCCAGGTTGGTGCCCCGCAGTTGTATTTCTTTTCCTGCCGTGTAAAGCTTCGCCCCTCGGGCCTGAATGAAATCGAGGGCGAAAGCCTCTTGTGTGAACAGAAGCGACGCGCAGAGGACAGCGGCGTAAACCATGCCCACGATGACCGTGTGCTTCGGAATCCGGGGAAGACGTTTCACGCAGACCAGCTTATCCGACATTCGTACCGACTTCACGTGCTCCCCGGGTGCCCGCCCGACAGGCCAGGGAAGGAGTACCCCTCTTCGATTCGACGGGTGCCGCGTCATACCAGTCCGGTCGGCGCCAAGCGTTAACTCGGGTTATCGGTAGCTTGCCGGACCACTGTTATGAGACGAGCGCCATCAGCCCTCTTGGCGAACGCATGCAGAGCATCGCCAGGCTGGAAGGTGAACTCGGTTTCCGCAGTGATTGATCCACAAGGACGGCTCCGCACTCCTTAGCAAAAGTGAACTGCCCAGCGCAGTGGTTTGCCCTCGGCCGTTGAATCGGCTAACAGAATCTCGTTTGCCGAGCGCAGCGGAGCCTGCCGTCGATCATCTATCTCCGACGCCACAATACGAACCAGTTCGTGTTCGGGTAGCCGGAGGCGAATTGTCCAAAGCCCCGGTTTGGCTGGCGAATACCAACCCTCGTAACCGTTCGGCGATTTCACCAGGCCCAAAAGCTGCGACTCGAAGCGGTACGAATCGAGCGGGATCATCGGCGCCAACTCGACGCCATCAGCAGTGAACCTCACCCCCAGCAGCTTGGTCAACGCATAGAGTGGCCAGGCATGAGAGTGGAGATTCATCACCGGGAAAGTCGTGTAGGGGAGATATTCAGAACTGGCCGTCGCGCCGGGGTATTTGCTCAGGGCGGAGTTGATGGTGTCCGGCCCGCTCCAGGTCTCATACCAGATATCCGGGTACACCTCAGCGTGCCGGGCAAGGGAATCCCGCTTCCATTCGTCCCAGGCCATCGATATGTCGCGGCAGGTCCCCGCGTGCGAGGCCAGAGGACCGGGTTTCCGTTCGTTGCAGGCCGCCTCGACGTCCATCACCGCCAAAGCCCAGACCAGCCAGCCGTTCAGCGTCGGTGAGATTCCACGGTTCATCGAGGTGCCCACGTCGATGCCCAGTACTGCACCATCCGGGCCCGGGCCCAGTATCATGGCGCCGAGCGTCGAGGGCTGGCGGAGAAGCTGATCGATGTTCCGCACCAGTACGCGGGCCTGTCCTCGTGTTGTCACACCGCCGATGATCGCCGACGGGTGCTGTTCCAGCCAAAGCGTATCATCGCCCAGCCAGCCCAGCGTCGGACCGAGCCAGGCCCTGCGGAGCCATTGGCCAGTCCATTGCGCACGAGCCGCCAGGCGGTGCTCTTCGGCTTTCTTCTGGATCCCTTCGGCCGTCCCCTGATCGCCCAGGAACGCCAGCAGACGCGCATAGCAATCGAGGACCCACGCAGCCATTGCCGAGTTCAGCACACTTTCCCCGAGCGCGACGCACTCACTCAGGTTGTTTGCGCCTACGCTTCCAACCAGACCGTCGTCCCAATCGTCATTCAGCATCCGCATCAGGTGGTGTTCGCCGGTTCCCACATCCTGGATCAGATGGTGGTAGCAGCGGGCCAGCAAGCTGCGAACGGTATCGGCGCCTGGGCTGGCCAACAGCAGACCCGGTATCTGCTCATCAAGGAAAGCACTATCCCGCGTCGCCAGCACATACTCGCTGACCGTCCAGAGCAGCCACATGGGAAGATCGCTGGCATTGTCGAGGGGCGTCGGCATGATCGTCCCGTGGCCGACTATGGCGTAGGGAATGGAGCCGTCCGCCCGCACCTCTTTCAACGTATAGCGGAGCACCTCTTTCATGAGCTGGGGATCGCTGAACAGGAGCGGCAGCGAGTGCTGTAGCGGATCTCGAGCCGCCCCCTGGAAACCCGTCACGTACTGGTAGTAGCCGCCCTGCGAGAGGATGTGCTCGTTGAAGAATGCATCGTACGTGAGCGCGCTGCGGACGTAGTAGTAGTTCCAGGTGGTTTCCCGAGCCGCCCAGGGTTCGAGTGGCGTCTCGAATCTCAGTCCGCTGTTGCTCCATGCGGTGGAGGAATCCGTCCAGACAGTCGCGGCACGGCTTCGATATTGGCCGATCAGTTCATTCACGTCCGCTCCGGCGGGCAGATAGCCGTAAAGGAAATACAGCGTGCGCTGTTCGCCGGCTCCCAGCGTGAGCCTGCGTTCCAGCGCAAGGCAGCTTGTGTTGCCCGTCGAGCTGATGTCGCTATTCAGCAAACTGCTCAGGTTCGCGAACAGCGCCGCGCCGTTGGTGGCTACCGCGTCGGCCGGGGCGTCGAGCGATGCCAGAAACGTCGCGGGAGGGTTCAGGTCCTCGAACGAACTGCCCGGCACGCCCTCCTGAATCGGTGCATTCCATGGACTCGAATGAGTCGCCCAGTAGTCGACGGCCGCCTGCCACAACGCTTCCTCACTTGCAGTCCGGCCCAGAAAGGCCTTGTTCTCCAGCAGACCCGCGCCTCCCGGCAGAAGCTCGAATTGATGTGCGAATTGATCGCCGAATGCGTATCGCAGCGAGGCGGTCTGCCCATCGTTGCCGAACGCTTCCAGATTCGACCGGTAGGAGAACTGATAGACATGGCATCCCCAATACTCGACCCAGCGCAGATTCGCCGTCGCCGCACTGAGATTGGAGATGGTCACCTGTGAGAGCAGAACCGGGTCGTCGCCGAACGGCGCCACGATTACCTGATCGACGGAGTAGAAATTCCCGGTTACCGTCTTCCGAAAATAGCCGATCCCGAAAATACGATCGAAGCTTACGCCGCTGCTCGGATACCACGTGCCCAGGAGCTCGTTGTCGCCGATCAGCCAGCCAAGACCGCTGTACTGGCTTCTCTGGGGCGAGTAGACGTTCAGAAACTTCGGTCCGCCTTCATCCTGCCGCACCTGGACGTGTCCATAGTTGGAAACCATAGCCACCAGTCGATCATTGCCGACCTGATGCACGTGCTCAGCAGGCATCAGGATGCCCGGGGTGATCACCTGCGTAACAGCGCGTGGATCGTTCGACTGGTTGCAGGTATAGCGGAATGCCGGCAGGCCGCCCTCATCGTCGATCCACTCGCCAAAGGAACCAGAGCCGTAAGGATTCACAGGTGCGTTGTCCTGGCCCGAGGCCGTTCGCGGCAATACAATCGCCGATCCAAGCACGCTCAGGAAGGTCCTGCGATTGAGTCCGCCTCCAAAACAGGCCGGATATGTCATGCCAAGCGCAGAATACTACAAAACAGCAGATCCGGCGTGCGGTGTTCGACTCAGTTCTCCCAGTCCGGGGCGATTCAGGCGCTGCATGGACGGTGTGGATATCGGGGGTTATCGGTAGCTTGCCAACCGGAGGCCGCCAGCCAGCTCTTCGCTACTACACGGCGGGGTTGGTCGGCGGGCGCAAGCGCCGATCATCGCCAATCCAGTTGTAGATTACTCCTGTAGCGGGAAAGACCGCCTACCGTGGAGCTCTGGCTTTGATGCGTCGAACCCGGCCTACTTCTTCTGGGTGTCCTTCACTCTGTTCCCTTGAATCCTGATCCCTCGCGCCTTCACTCCTCCCGCAGCAGGATCATCGGATCTACGGCCATCGCCTTTTGCGCTGGAACCCACGCAGCTGCGAGCCCCAGCGCCAACATCGTGAGCACCACCCCGCTCAACACCAGCGGATCGTCTGGCGACGCCTGATACACGATGTACGACAGCACCTTCGTTGCCAGGAGGCCCAGCAGCAAACCCGCGGCCGAGCCCACCGAGAGCAAAACGACCGCCCGTCCCAGTGCCGCCCGCAGCAGTTGTTTCCGCCGCGCCCCCAGCGCCATGCGAATTCCCAGTTCGCGCAGGCGTTTGCTCACGGTATAGGAGGCCATGCCGAAGATTCCCGTCACCGCCAGCATTGCACCCAGCAGCCCCAACACGCCCAGAGCCACGGCGGCCACCCGTGCGGCAAACAACGCTGAGCCCATTTCCTGGTTCCACGGCTTCACGACAAGAGGCAACGCCGCGTCCAGCCCGTGCAGCGTGCGTTGCAGCGCCATGGAAACCTCCCCCGGATCGCGCCCCGACCGCACCAGCAGCCACGTGCCGCTCGACTCCTGCTGCAGAAACGAAAAGAACATCGCCGATTGCTGATCCTCTGTCAGCGTCCGGTATTTCCCGTCTTCCACCACGCCAACCACTTCCGCCCGCTTTCCGCCCCAAAACCTGAAATGCCCGCCAATCGCTTTGTCCACCGACCCGAACACCTTGACCGCAAACTGCCGGTTTACCAGAGCCACTTTCGGCGCGTTGCTGTCGTCGTGCAGCGTCAGGTTTCGTCCCGCCAGCAATGTCGTGCCCGCCGCTTCCAGGTAGCCCGGCGAAATGTTGTAATTCATGGCGTCCGCGGCCTGATTGGTTGGCCGGTAATCGGTGGTGCTGTCAGTGTAGACATAGGAGTCGCCACCGCCCAGACCCAGCGGAAGGTTCGACACATAGCCCACCGCCGTCACGCCTGGAATGGCCGCTGCCGCATCCAGCATGCGCCGCTGCATCTGCGGCATCTTCTCATCGGTATAGCCCGCCATGTGCAGATCGGTCTGGGCGAGCATCACGTTCTGTGGCACAAAACCGAAACTGCTGTGGAGCGATCGCGCCAGCCCGCGCACCGCCACCAGCGAAGACGTCACCAGCACCGCACAAATCGCAATCTGAACGGCCAGCAGAACGTCCCGCACCGCGAACCGCCGCCGCCCTTCCACTGCCGCCATACCGGTGCGAATCGCCTGCCACGGATCCGCCCGCATGACCTGCCGCATCGGCGTTATCCCGAACAACAGGCCGCTCCCCAACGCCAGCGCCAGCGCCACAATATATGTGGCGGCATCCGGGTTGACGGGAACGTTGATCGGAATATCCGGGATAGGCTGCCACGCACTCAGCAGGTGCAGTATCGCGACACCTCCAGCCAGCCCCAGCGCTCCGCCTGCGAGGGAAACCAGCACGGCCGTCATCAGCATCTGCCGCAGGACCAACCCCCGCCCCGACCCAAGCGCCAGCCGCAGCGCCGTCTCCTTCGCACGATCTGCCGTCCACGCCGCAAACAAGCTTCCAAGGTTCGCGCACGCCGCCAGCAGAATAAGCCCCGCAAGCAGCATCAGGCCCGCCATGAACGCCCGCGCGGGCCCCCCGAGCATGTCACCCACCAGCCCCGGACGAGCCAGCGTGAACTTTATGCCGTCGTCATCCGCCGGATAGGTCTTCGCCAGCCATGCTCCAAGAGCATTCAGGTCCGCCGTTGCCTGCGCCGCCGTCAACCCGGCCTTCAGCCGCCCCACCACGAACTCGGAGTGATTGCCGCGATACTGTAGTGCGTTGTAGCCCTCGACGGTGGGCTGCTCAACCATCGGAATCCAAAGCGCCGGCGCGAAGAACAGTTCGGTGCCCCGAAACTCCGGCGGCGCCACTCCAATGATCGTGAACGGGTGCTTGTTGATCCGCACCATCCGCCCCACCACACCCGCATCGTCATGAAAATGGCCGTGCCAGTAGGCGTAGCTCAGCACCGCATACGGAGCGCTGTTCGGTCCGTGCTCATCGGCCGTGTGAAAGAACCGCCCCAGATAAGGCTGAATACCCAGCGCGTCGAAGTAGTTTCCACTCGCCAGGTACGGCCAGGCAGTCGTCGGATTCCCGCCGGTGTCCACCCCCACCGGCCCTATGATGGCGAACGTCACCAGACTCTCAAACGTCCGGTTCTTATCCCGTAGATCCAGATAGTCGGGATACGACTGCGACGGGTACTGGAAACGCTGCACCATGTAGAGATTCTGCGCGCGCGGAACATTCACCGGTCGCAGCACCAGCGCGTTCAGCACGCTGAATACCACCGCGTTCGCC
Organism: Bryobacteraceae bacterium; assembly: GCA_049510065.1. Lineage (GTDB taxonomy): Bacteria > Acidobacteriota > Terriglobia > Bryobacterales > Bryobacteraceae > CAWACP01. The sequence goes on along the minus strand of JBEKZH010000032.1, from coordinate 20,728 downwards.
CCAATCCCCAGCGCCAGCGTCAGGATCGCCGTCACCGCAAATCCAGGCGACTTCCGCAACTGCCGTAACGCAATTCTCAGGTCGTTGGTCATTCGGGCCCCTCTTGCATGCAAATACGACGGCATCCGGCACATAGTTCCCGGCGAATCGCGACCTGTCTCCGTTTATCGGCGAGTTCCTGCGATCCAGTAAGTCATCTGCGACCCGAAAAGGGTGTTCGAAGAGATTACCTCGCTGAGTCGGCTTGTAGCAAGTTTCACGTGGCCCGTCGGACGAACCGCGTGAACGACTCGGGTCGCGCCCCGAAGGAACGATATGAGCCAATATTGGTAGCGGTTGCGCGGCCACTCTTTCTGTCCGAGTGCCCGGCTAACTGCTCGCAAAAGCCGGATCGGGCTGCCGGGAACGAGGGCCCGGCAAGCACTAGGCCTCAGGACGGGGCTGCCGTCAGTGGGCCGGGGCCAGAGCATTCTCCTGGCCGGCTTCGCGTGCGGTTGGATAGGCATAAGGGCCCAAACGCAGCATTGGCAGGCTGGCAAGCGCCAGGGCGAACGCGAAGCACACCAGCATCAGCTTGTAAGAGCCGGTCCTGTCGTACGAAACGCCCATGGCGAAGGGACCGAGCCCTGCTCCCAGCATGAAGATCGAGAAAAAACATCCATAGATCTCGCCGAAGGACCGCATACCCAAATAGCGAGACAGAAGAAAGGCGATCAGATCCACCTCGGCGCCAACCCCGATCCCGACCAGCACCGTCCCCAGCGCTGCCCCTTCCGGCCGCACCGATCGATCTACCAGACGGCCAACGACCGGCGTTGCGATTCCCGTAATCCAGAGTCCTGCGACCATGGCGGAAGAGACCAGGCCGCGACTCCACCCGAATTGCCGCGTGATGGACGGCAACAGTGTCCCAAACGTGAACTGCATGACCGGACCGTTTCCGACCAGCAGGCCCAGCACAGAAGCAAGTACGATCCACCAGCGGCTCCTCAGCTCCAGACCCATGCGGCACTCTCCTCTATGCGATTCTGTTTCGACTCAGCTGCTCTCCAGCCCGAGCAGTTTTTCCGCATTGCGGAAGCAGACGTCCATGCGCTGCTGATCGTGAAGCGGAACGTTTTCGATAAAGCTCGCAGCTTCGTCGGCGGACTCAAATGGGTAATCGACTGAGAACATCACGCGGCCGGCGCCGAGGGCGCCGATCGAGCACAACAGGGGTTCGGCCGAAAACATTCCCGACGTGGTCACAAAGATCTGTTCCCGGATATATTCCGATGGGCGCTTCTTCAATTTCAGCCCGTAAATCCCGGCCCGGCTGTCGAAGCGCCAAAGCAGGTATGGCAGAGTCTCTCCCAAATGCCCCAGCACGAGCGTCACTCCCGGAAAGCGATCGAAGATGCCGCCGAAGACCAGACGCAGCGCATGGGAGCCCGTCTCAACAGACCATTCCCACATTGCGCGCTTCAGTGCGGCGCATCCGGCAATGGCGGGATAACTGGAAATGGGATCCGCCGGATGCAGGTAGATCGGAGCCCCGATTCCCTCTGCGCGCTCCCAGAACCCGTAGAACTTCGGATGATCGAGATATTCGCCGTTGGTATGGCCGTTGATCATAGCTCCACAAAACCCGAGGTCGCGTACACACCGTTCCAGTTCGTCCGCGGCCGCGGCAGGATCCTGCATCGGAAGATGCGCAAGACCGGAGTAGCGACCCGGCTGTTTCAGGATTTCGCGGGCCAGCACGTCATTTACTTCTCTCGCCCTGCGGCGCGCAACCGCCGTATCGGGTTCTCTTTGAACGCCGGGGCCGGCGAGGCTGAGTACGGATCGTTCGATTCCCGCCCGATCCATGGCATCGAGACGCAGGCTGCCGAAGTCGACGAGCTGGGCGTGCAGCCGGTTGTAGATCGCCGGGTCGATGTTGACGACGGTCGGAGCCCAGTATTCCTCGAAGGCGGGCGTCAGGAAGTGCTCCTCGAGGGCTATTTTCTTCATCGTTTGCATCGGGGAAGCTTCTCGCCTTGATTCGATTGGACCCGGAAAGATCCCACAAGGCGCGAGCGGTTCAGATTAGTTTAGCCCATCAGCGAACGGATTGCTCCCGAAACACGCGCCAATCGGAAACAGAGCCAATTGCCGCGAAAACTGGATGATCGCAGACTTTGCCGGGCGTCGGGCCGAACGTAGAACGATATCCGTCATTATTGGTAGCTATCTCGATTCCGTCTCGAAGGCCACGAGTCGGGCCAGTTCGGGCCGGCTGAAACGAGAGATGGCACGGGTCCCGGAGGATTCGGCCGCGGTCATGTCCGCAGGCCATGAATTTGAGCGGCTCGGTATCCCGTTTTCTGGTGATCTTGGGCAGCCAATGCAGATACCCTCAATACCGAAAACGGCGTGACATCGCGGGTGCCTGTCAGGCGACCCGCGCGCACCCACTGGCATAGCCGAGCGTGAACGGGGTTTCAAACGCGCTTCCTACGTTCAGTGCCAGTGCCGCGTGATGCCGTTCAGAGGCGGGCGGTGGTGGCGCTACAAGAGCATTGTTTCTCTCTTACCCCGGGGTTACACTCCTGGCATGAGGTATTTCGGGGCTTTCGCTCTGTTTGCCTTGTTGCTGCACGGTGCAGCGCCCGAGTCCCCGCCGGCCGGGTGGAAGGTACTCAAAGATCCCAGCGGCGCCTGCCAGATCACGGTGCCTGAAGCCTGGGAGTCCTCCCCGGATCAAGCTGGTTGGGCCGTTCTGCGGGATGCCGCCACCGCCATCGCGGTAGTCATGAGTCAGCCGGATCAGGCGTTCAAACCGCTCCCTGAATCCGTGGTGAAACTGCTCGGCATTCCCAGGGAGAGGATCTTCGAGAACTCGGCTAAGCGCGTCTATTATCAGGACCGTGCCGCCACCAAGTCTTCGGGCACGAATGTCTACATCATCATGGTGCCTGGTAAGGCGGGCACTTGCAGTTCGCGTGTAGCTTTTCTCCCGGAAGTTCCCGAGGAGACCGCCCGGAACATCGCCTTGAGCGTCAGGCCGGTGCCGGAATAGCCATATCCGCGTGATCCTTGATCTGCGGCGATGACTCACGACAGCCGTGCAAGCCGCCCTCGGGCGGCGCCGCTGCTGGGCGTCGCGAGATCGGTTCGCCTGCGCGTCGCGTTTCAAGAGGTCTACCGATAATGGCGGATATCGTTTCGGTCGCGGCTCTCAGTCCTGAGAGATCCGTTTATGTATCTGCTCTCGTCCTATGCGAGTGAGAGCTTCACGTGGCCGCTTGACTTGCGCTTCTCAGCGCGGAACCCTTAGGCATGCGAGAACTCCTGTTGTTTCTCATCGCCGCCGTCCCCGTCGTCTGCCAGCCTGCGGGGAGTCCCATCCCTGAAGCCGTCCGGCAACCCAGGCAGCAGGATCTGTTGAATTACGACATCAGTCTGGCCGTCTCTGGCAGGGTGCTGCTCGAGGATCGTCAGCCGCCTCCCGAACCGGTCCTGGTCGAGTATTCCTGCCGCGGAACATCACAGGGAGTGGTGACCGACGCGAAAGGCCGCTTTTCCATCCCCATCGGTTCTCAGCAGGGCTCGCGAACGAACGTCGTCGTGGATCGTTCCGCAGTCGAGGGATGCCGCGTGCAGATCCACATCCCGGGCTTTGAGGAGGTGCTGGTCCCCGTGAAGCCGGCGACCAAGATCGCCAGCCTGACCGTTGGCGACCTCACTCTGAAGCAGGTCGGCCCTCAGGCCAATGCGGTGTTCAGTGCGTCGGCACGGTCCGCGCCACCCAAAGCCCGCTCGAACTTCGTTAAAGGCTATGAAGCGACTATTGCGCGCAAGTACCCGGATGCGCTGTCCGCTCTGGACAAGGCGATTGCCGCTTACCCGCAATATGCTTCTGCGCTGCAGCTCAAGGGCAACGTCCTCGGATTCATGGGGCAGCGCGATGCGGCGCGCGAGGTTTATCAGCAGGCCGTCGCGGCCGATCCCGCCTACGCCACGCCGCTCGTCCAGCTTGCCGAGATGGCTGCGGCGGATCAGAAAGCGGAGGACGCAGTGCGCTGGGCGGCGATGGTGAATCGGCTGGTTCCCGGCGGGTATCCAGGCGTGTACCTGATCGAGGGTGGTGCGGACTTCGTTCTCGGACACTATGACGACGCCGAGAAGGTCACCCGCGCTGGAATTGCTGCCGACCCGAAAGGAACCTGCCCAGGCCTGCGCAAGTTGATGGGCGAGGTGCTCTTTCGCAAGCGCAATTACGCCGCGGCACTCGATCAGTTCGAGTGGTACCTGAAGGAGGCGCCGGACGCCGCCGACGCTGCAAGCGCCCAGCAGCGCCTCCAAACCTGCAAACGACTCGCCAAAACAGCATCGAACTAGCCGTGGGCAGCGCGACGCTGTCAAGGGCCTTGACATCCCTGACAGACCAGGAAAGGACATTCCTGATACTTTTCGGTAGAAGTCTTAGCGGGAAAGGATGGAGGGAAAGGGCCGGCGATTGTGGAATGCGATGAGTCCGTGGGGGCTGACGGAAGTGGCGGTGTGGATGGCGCCGAGTTTTGTGTAGAGGATCTGAACGCGTGGTCGCGAGCTTCCCACCAACCTGACTTTGCCTTGCTGACCACGGATTCAGCGTTTATCGTGGTCGAATTTGCTTATCGGAAAGCGGCCAGTGCAACGGCTATCGATATTGGTTCATATCGTTCCAAGGCCGTTCTGCCTTCCGGCGCCCTACGCTTTCCACGGCTTGCTGACCACGGAGCAACCGGGCATGTTGTTTCCGAGTACCCGACGATTCGGCCGGAGCGTCCGGAAAAAGGGAACAGCGGAAGAGAGATGGGGTTTGGAACCTAAGATGCTATACGTGTCGGTGATGAGGGCTCGATGCGCGACTTCTCTGGCGATCCACCAACGAGTCGCACTGCATGCTCAGAGCGCCAAATGCCGGATGCCCCTGCGACGGCGCAATGGTGCCGGTTCCGGTCTGCCTTGCCCAGCAGCCGCGAATCGCGCAACACCGACCTGGCGAGCTCCAGGAACGCCATGCTGAAACTCCTCCTGATTACTGCGTCCTCGGATGAAATTCGCAGGGCGCGAAGGTCCCGGTTCCTTAATTTCCAGCAGATCACTATGCCGTATTTGGCTGCCAGGGTTCCTTCTGATTGGCAAGTAACTCACGTCGATGAAGAGGCTGAGGACATCGACTGGAAGGATCAACCCGATGTTGTTGGCATTACTTTTCATACGCCGAGTGCCTATCACGCCTACGGCCTCGCGGGCCGGTTCAGGTCGCGAGGAGCATGCGTCGTAATGGGCGGCCCGCATGTGACGTTGCTCTCGGAGGAGGCCGGCCGACACGCTGATGTGATCTTTGTTGGAGAAGCCGAAGGCCTTTGGGAGGAGTTCTTGAATGAGTTCGTAATGGGAACCTATCGTCACGTGTACCGGCAGGCCGGCCCGACGTCTCTGGAGGGTGTCCCCATGGCGCGCAAGACGCTCTTTCACCGGAACGACTTGACCAGCGGCGTCCTATTTGCCACCAGGGGATGCCCGCACAGCTGCGATTTCTGCTCCACTGTCGTGATGTACCAGTACGGGTTGCGTAAGCGGCCCATTGCCGAAGTTGCGGCGGAATACAGTTCTTTCTACACCAGAATGTTCTGTTTATAACACAGTAGTACTAGGAGACGGTGTGGTGTCAGCCGCAACGAGACTGAAAACAGCGTCGATGAGCTCAAGACGCAAACCAGCAGGAGCGTCGTTGTCCACCGTACGGTTCTCAGGGACACCATCTCCGAACTGAGCGGAAAAGACTCTGGTTCCCATTCGGGCCTAATATGGCACGTTATCATAGAGTGCGCGCGATCACAGAGTGCGCGCAAAACCGCCGGAGAGCCACTTGAAACCGGGTGGGCTACCGATAACCCGAGTCAACACTGTTGATTCTGCCCTGCCCTGGTGCCACTCGACATTTGGATCAATTGGTTTTCACGAATCTTGCTGTGACCGTGGTGGTCGCCTTCACGATGAAGCAATTGCCCTTATCCAGAGTGGCGCCGCTCCAGGAGCCGAACGAGTATCCGGATTTCGGTGTTGCTGTTAGGCAGACCTTCGCACCGTTGGCATAGTAGTGATTCGGGCTCGCGGGAAGCGCGGTCACTGTCCCGGCACCAATAGGGCTGGCCTTTAGCGTGAGCGCGTAGGCCCTCACGAAATTCGCGGTGACTGACAAATTGTCCACCATTACCAAGCAGTTATTCTCGTCGAGTCTCCAGCCAGTCCACGAGCCAAACGCATAACCGGCTTTCGCCGTAGGTGTGAGGCAGATCTTCGTGCCGGGAGCATAGGTTCCGGCGGTGGGAGCGGGCTTCAGCGACACGGTCCCCGCGCCTCTCGGTGCGATCGAAACGGTCAGCGCAGACCCCTTCACGAATCTGGCCTGTTCGGAGGCATTGGCATTAAGCGTGAAGCAATTCCGCGTATCAAGCTCTACTGACCCGACCCAGGCAAGGAAGTAATAGCCGGAGGCAGGCTTTGCGGTGAGACAAACCCTCGTACCCTGGAGGTATATGTTACCCGCTGCGGCGGGAGTTGCGGTAAGGGTGCCGGTCCCGCTGGGCCACACGGTCAGGGTCAGCGTGACGTTGACGCTTACAAAGGTGGCCGTAACTGAGGCGTTGGCGTTCATGGTGAGACAGTTGCTGGCATTGAGCGGAGTGCCGCTCCAGGAGGCAAAGCGCCAGCCGGGGGCAGCCGTCGCCGTCAGGCACACCTGAGTCCCAATGGCGTACTTGCCCCCCACGACAGACGGAGTAGCAGTGATCGTGCCGCTCCCAACCGTCCTAAGCGTAAGCGTCACACCTGCGGCGGGCGTCTGGGTGATGGTGTACGTTTCCGGACCGACGAAGATGTGCAGCGTCCGTGCCGTGACGGCGCTGGGGCTCTTCCCCACGGTGAATGTCACCGTCGCCGCGCTCACCGCGTGGGTCGTCGCGCCGAGAGTGATGCCAGCATCGGGAACTGCCTCCCACGGGCAACCGGTTGGGATGCTGACGTCAAACGAACCGGAGCCGCCTGCGGGGGAGATGGCCGTGCCGGTGGGCGACAGGCTGACGTTGCACAAGATGGGCGAGGTCATGTCGATCTTTACGGCGAACGCCGCGTTAAAGTCAGCCTGCGAAGGCCGGGTGGTTTGAAAGGCCGCTGGTGTAGTCGGGAAATTATCGCTGTTTGTCGCGCCGGAGATATACAACATTCCCGTGCTGCTTCGCGCCATCGCCAATCCCTCCTCACTGGCGGTGCTGCCAATTCTGGCGGAGTATTCGAGGTGAGATCCGTCCGCGCTCAGTTCCGACAGGAAGACATCGTTGTTGCAGCAGGCGGCCGGTCCCGAGGAGAATATGGCTCCCGGTGTAGGTGGAAAGGCGGCGGCCGAACCCGAGCCCGCAACATACGCGTGTCCGAGCGAGTCGGCAGCGATCGCCTGGACGGAACTGGAATCGCTTCCCCCAAGGTAGGTGGACCATATCAACGCTGTACCCGCCGGATTCAGCTTCGTGACAAATCCAATCCCGTCGTTCGGGCTGGGCTTGGCAACCTGCAGTGCCCCCGGCGTCGTTGGGAAATCGGTGGAGACAGTCCAGCCTCCCACGTATGCATTCCCGGCGGAATCGACCGCAATTGCATGTGCTTCCTCGCCGCCGGACCCGCCGAGGTAGGTAAGGTAGGAAAGCGTCCCGGACGTCAGCTTCGCGACGAATGCGGTCTCCAGAGCGTTAGCCTTGTTTCCCCTCGCCGATCCCTGGTAGGCACCCTGTGTAGTAGGCAAGTTCCAGGACCCGGCCATTCCGGCTACATAGACGTTCAACTGTGAATCGAGCGCAATCGCATAGGCGACGTCCGCGCCGCTTCCCCCGATGCACGTGGCATACTGCAGTGCAGTGCCCGTCGGGTTGAGCTTGGCGACTAACACATCCAGATCGCTGGCGCACGAGCCGGATGTCGTGGGAAAGTCCGGCGATCCCGAAAAGCCCGCGATATAGCTGTTTCCCGCGCTATCCACTGCGATGGCCTCGCCACCATCGTTGCCGCTTCCGCCCAGGTAGGTGGCCCACACGATCTCTCCTGCGAGTCCGAGTTTGAGCACAAAGCCGTCGCCGGAACCGCTCTTCGAAGTCTGCCATGCGCCGGAAGTCGCCGGGAAGGAAGCACCATTGGTCTGCCCGGTGACGTAAGCGTTTCCGGCGTTGTCGGCGGCGATTCCAAAAACCGAGTCTCCGAAGGCGGCCGAACCGAAATAGGTCACGTAAACAAGACCTGTGCCGGAAGGATTCAGCTTTGCGACAAACATCCAGCCGGCACCCGATGTGCCAGGAAAGTCGCTTGCCGTTGTATAGCCGGCCACATAAGCGTTGCCTGTTGAATCAATGGCGATCCCCGTTGAGCTGGTTTGTGCCGATCCTCCGAGAAACGTCGAGTAACTCAACACCGGGTCGATTGCGAGCGGCAGCGAGTGGTCGTACTTCGCCAGGCGGATGCCCACCTCGCCGTTCGCAAGGAGCACGTAGCCGGCATCGACGCGCATGCGTTCTGCATCGTGCTGCTGCCAGACGACGGGCGCCCGCTGGCGCAACTCACTGCCGCTACCCTTCAGGACGACGTCGCCGTTGCCTGCGATGGACAGAGAGTCCGCCCCGGTGAAACGAAGCCGAACCTGCGACGGGTCCGCGCCCGGCTGCAACAAGAAGTCATATTCGAGCTGGTTCCGGTTTCCGTACCAGACCAGATCGATGCCCGGATAAAGGCCGCGATATCGAACGCGGCCGAACTGCGGTACGTCGCGCACCCAGCGGCGAGGGTCGTTTCCGATGTAGTAGTTGCTGTGCCCTTCGAGCCGTTGCTCCGACGCGACTGCCGCGCGTGAACTGGCTCCAACGAAATCCAAAGTGATCTGGTTGTGCGCAAGAGACAAAAGGGCGCCCTTACTCGTTAAGACCAGCGTATAGCCGGCGCTTCGCCCGAGAAAGAGAGTCGCGTCATCCGCTTGGCCGACGTTTTTTTCAAAATAGGAAGGAATTGCGGCGTATGTCTCATTCGGACGCAGGCGCGACGGCCCGGGTGCTTCTGCTGCATTGACGGCAGGGACAATTACGATCGACTCGGCAACAAGAAACGCAACGTACAGGAAGAAACGAGTATGAGGCATAAGTTCCCTCACCTCCGACGTATTCTCCTGTGGGCCGCGGCGAGCTCACATGGCGCCAGTCAGACTGACACGCTCGTGCGCCTTAATCGGGGCAGCTCGATCATATCATACCGAGATTGATGTTGCGGCCGGAATAATCAGCCAGAGCAACGATCCCGACGGTGGCAACACAGGACTACTGGAAGAGAAGGTGGACCCAATTCGCCGCCGGTTGTTCGGAGAAGGTCGAGCGGCTGAACGCACCACTTTGGCATGGCGGCCATCGAGGAATTGCTCTACTCTCACGACGAGCTGCGCGCGGCGCTGATCGTGGCTGGCAGGAAGATTCGCAAGCTGAGCTTCGGTCGGCGCAATGATCCAACGCTCGGCGAACTCAGAGACGTATTGCGCCGCGCCCACTTGGCCGAAAAGCGTTCCCCAGACTGATCTCGGGCATCGACAAAGAGGGCAGGCTGGTTACTGTCCTGGTGAAGGTTCACGAGGAAGGAACGGGCCCGCTCGCGGCGACGCAAGACTGAGAAGATCGCCAACGCGCGTCTGCGAGCCATTCGACGTCCGTGCGGTGAACGGCTACCGATAACCCTCCATAACGCTGCCCTCGGGATCAATGTGCAAGAGCTTCGTGTGCGGTTGCAGCGTCAGGCATCCGAAGAGCCAGATTTCTCACGAGTAGCGTGGCGGACCGACTGTGCTGTTGCACGGGATCCGACAATTGCGATAAACGAGACTACGGCCGCAACCCAATCATGAGCCCGGTGATTCCCGGCAGGCGCGCGTGGCGGATCTCGCGGAAACCCGCCTCGCCGAGCCAGCCGGCGTACTCCGGCTCGCTGTAGCTGCTGCCGCCGCACGTGCCCACCAGCATGTTGAGCGCGAACAGCGCGGCGAAGCGGGGAGCCGTCTTGTCCGCCTCCAGGATGAAGTCCTGGATGACGACGCGGCCTCCAGGCGCCAGCGCCTCGCGGCAGCGACGCAGCAGGTCGAGATTCTCCTCGGGGTTGAGCATGTGGCAGATGGCGGAGACAAACACCAGGTCGTATCCTTCGTCCAGCCGGTCGGAACGCAGATCACCGACGCGGACCTTGACGCGGTCCGCCACACCGGCCTCCTGGATGTGGCGCCGCGCGATGGGCTCGACGGCGGCCAGGTCCAGGATATCGGCCCGCAATGCGGAGCTGGCCCGGGCGAAAGCAATCGAATACGCACCCGACCCACCGCCTACGTCCAGCATGCGGCGGACGTTCTCCGCCCCCACCGCACGCACCACCAGCGGCGCGCGCTCCGAGGCGTTGCGGTGCATGGCGGCGATGAAGGCCTCGGTCCAGTCCTCGCCGCGGTCGGCGGTTTCTTCGTGGGTGACGGCGGTGCCGGCGCGCACGCAGTCGGTAAGCGTCGACCAGCGCTGCCACAGGTGCGCCGTGTGCAGCAGGGCCGGTCTGGCGTTGTCGCGCGACCCAGCGGCAAAGTGGCGTGCGGCCGCCGGAGAGTTGTAAAAGACCCCTTCCCGCTTGACGAGCAGGCGCAGGGACGCCAGCGCATTCAGGAGCATCTCAGTAGCGCGCGGGTCGGTGTGGAGCCTGGCGGCCACTTCCACCGCGCCGACTCCCTCCCCCACGGCCGTGAACACGTCGAGTTCCAGCGCCGTGAGGACGACGCGACTCTCCTGAAACGCCCGGATGCGCTCGTTCAGATCGTCGGGGAGGACTCCGGCGGCTTCCCGGGCGCGCCGCGCCGCGAACACCTCCTCGCGATTTTTCAGGATCTCCGCGCGGAGAGACGCGGGATCGATGCGCGCCAGACGCTCGACGGGCGTGTCCTCCTGAAAATGCGACCGGACGATCTCCGGCACGTCCGCCGGGGTCACACCCGAGTACCAGATGCCTTCGGGATAAACGACCAGGTTCGGCCCGTGCTCACACAAGCCCAGCGAGCCGCACGCCGTCACCTGGACTTCGTCTTCCAGCCCGCGCGCGTTGACTTCGCGCCGCAGCGCTTCCAGAACCTGACCCGAGCCCCGCGCTGCGCAACACGGCACGCCTTCGGGCTTTTGCTGGTCGCAGACAAAGACGTGAAACCGGAACGGCTGCATGTTTTTCTCCGGTTTCACAGTAACAGATGTGCTCATCCTGATGTCGTCCGCCAGCGTGGGCTGGTTCTCCTGCGCGGCCCATGCCTGAGCCCTGCGCGTCGTCAGTACCGCGTCGGCGAACTGCCCATTCTCGGCGCAACTCAGTTTTGCTTGATGTCCTCACCACCCCGAGGTAAGGTCTTCATGGCTACCGATATGGCCCATTAAGAGGACTGAAATGAATGAGTTAGCGTTGGCGAACAAGGCGGCGGAATGGCGCAGATTGAAGACGCTCGTGCTCGACAGCGTCTCCTCGCCGATCACAAAGCGCGTGTACAACCTGATTCAGAAAGAGCACGCAGGCGACAAAACAAGTAAAGCGGTTTGGGCTCGGCGCCACCAAGGCGGGTGACTCGATCCAAGCCCGCATCGCGAGTTGCGAACCGAATAAGGACCGAGAAACGCGCATCGGACAGCCCATCCGAGCGCCGACGTTTCACCCGTCATCACAAGATGCTGGTCGACTTCCCGTTACGTAGTCCTTTGCCGTCGCTTCGGCTGTCGCCGACATTTGGGCCCCACCGGAGGACTACGAAGCTCGCCGAATACCCGCGATGCTTGTAGCATTCATAAACACCCACGGGGGACTTCGAATCGCTTCTCACAATGATGTGAGCGCACACTTATAAGCCGGTAGCCGCGCATTTGAATGTTTTTCGTTGCAGACAGAGACAGCGGTAAGATTATCCGTCAGGAGCCGATGAGGGACGGGCGCTGCTGAAAAAGAAGTGCGGCGATTTGCTGATTTGCGGGAGGCTCCACAGGATGGGGCAGACGAGCGTGATCGAGCTGCGATCCGTATCAGCGGCCCAGGATGGCGCAGAGGGCCATCGGATCGGATTCACCGAGAAGCTGGCACTGGAGCCGAGTTCGCAACAGGGATGGGGACAGCGCTCGCGGCCGTGGCCGCCTCGCTAGCGGTGCCGGCCATACCGGACGCCTGGAAGTACCTCGCAGGAACGTTTCTACTTGGTAGAAGAGATCTATCTCCGTTGGCCCACAGCTCAAGGCTGATTGGCATCAGGGCCAAGTCCTCCGGTTCCTGTGCCGTCACGTGATCAAAGTTGAGCATCGGATGTATCCCAAGCGGTACCTGATAGCCCAGGTATAAGCGCGGCATGCGGTTCCTGGACTGTCAAGGGCGGTCCTATACTGAGGGGAGCGCAGCCACAGTTTAGCTCAGACGACCGCGTCTGGAACTACCTTCGGCAAATGGATCGAGCCAGGTCCTCACACTCCGCTTCCTGCCGTTCGAGGACTTCCCTGAGAACACGGAGCTGAAGCGGTTTTGAGAGATAGCCGTCCATCCCTGCGGCAAGGCAACGCTCCTGGTCGCCCTTCATCGCGTGAGCGGTCATGGCGATGATGGTGCGATGCTCACCGGTGTCCCGCTCCAGCCTGCGAATCGCGGCAGTGGCCTCGAAGCCGTCCATTTCGGGCATCTGGACGTCCATCAGCACCAGATCGAAGGTTTGTTCGGAGACCGCCGCTACCGCCCGGTGCCCATCTACGGCCAGCACCGTTGTGTGGCCGAGCTTCTCCAGAATCCGGCACACGAGTTGTTGATTGACCGGATTATCCTCGGCAACCAGAACCCGCAGTCGGCGGCGGCTGGCCCGCAGCGAGTCGTGGGTGACGAGAACATCCTTGCAGGACTGGCAGGCACTCCCGCGCAGGGCAGCAATCACGGCCGCGTGCAATTCAGACTGCCGGATCGGTTTTGTCAGATATCCAGCCGTGCCGAACTCGCGACATCGGACGGCGTCATCCCTGCGCCCGACTGAACCCAACAGGATGATCGGCGTGGAGGAGAGTTCCGCATCACGCTGAATACTCTCGGCCAGCGCGAATCCGTCAGCCCCTGGCATGACCACGTCACTCAGAACCAGCGAGACCGCCGATCCTGCCTGCCACTGGCGGCGCAATATGTCGAGGGCCTCGTCAGCAGACGCCGCAGTGTCGGGCCGCAAACCCCATTTGGACAGCACATCGCTCAACAGGCGCCGGCTGGTTGCACTGTCGTCCACGATGAGTACGTGCGCATCGCTAACGTTCACCTGTTCCCCGGATCCAAGCTGCCCAGTCATGGGGACGACGCCGAGCTGCGCAGTGAAGTAGAACTCACTGCCCTCTCCTGGAGCGCTCTCCACCCAGATTCGTCCGCCCATCATTTCCACAAGGCGGGACGCAATCGAGAGTCCCAGTCCCGTGCCGCCGAACATCCGCGTGGTGGACGCATCGGCTTGCGCGAATGCGTTGAAGATGAGCTTCTGCTTCTCGCACGCGATTCCAACGCCGGTGTCGCGGACTGTGAAGAGCAGTGTCGCCCGATCGTCCGCAATGGAGTCGACTTCTACCTTCAGCGCCACTTCTCCCGCGTTGGTGAATTTGATCGCATTCCCGAGTAGATTGATCACGATCTGGCGCAATCGCGTTGGATCGCCAGTAACTACTGCCGGCACGTCCGGCCGTATCTCGCAGGTGAGTTCAAGGATCTTCTCAGCCGCTCGTAACGCGAGAGCGCGGGCGATTTCCTCGAGGCAGTCCCGAAGGTCGAATTCGACCGAATCCATGTCGAGCCTTCCCGCCTCGATCTTGGAGAAGTCCAGGATCTCGTTGATGACGCTCAGCAGCGACTCTGCCGATGCCCTGACTATGCCCAGGCACTCTCTCTGCTCGGCGGCGACCTCTGTCTCCATAGCCAGTTCGGTCATCCCCAGAATGCCGTTCATCGGCGTACGGATTTCGTGGCTCATGTTTGCCAGGAACTCGCCCTTGACGCGGCTTGCGTCCTCGGCCGCCTTTTTCGCGGCGGAAAGTTCGTGCTCGATCAGCTTGCGGTCGGTGATATCGCGCGAGAGGCCAAACGTTCCCACAATGCGACCGCTTGTGTCACGGAGCGGCAGTTTCGTGGTCAGTACCCACGTCTCGCGGCCATCCGCCCATGTTTCCCTCTCCTCCTTCGACACCACCTGCTGCCGCTCGTGCATCAGATCCTGCTCGTCCTCCCAGGCTGGCCGCGCATGTTCATCGGTAAAGAAGTCGAAGTCCGTCTTGCCGATGACCTCGCTGGAATCGTGGCAGCCGAAACGGATAACGTGCTCCCGGCTCACCAGCGTAAAACGGCTCTCACAGTCCTTGAAGTAGATGTTATCCGGCAGATTCTCCATCAGCGAATGGAGTAGATGCTTCTCCGCATCCGGACGCGCCTCCAGGCACCTGCTGCTGGTCACGTCGCGGAATCCCCACACCCGGCCGACGTTCCTCCCGCGAATTCGATGGGGCTCAGAATGGCGCTCGAATGTGCGCCCATCCTTCAATTCGATTACGTCGTCGCTGTGCGAATCAGGTTGGGGAGACGTCTCCCTGACTGGGGGCAGAAAAGCCCTGGGATCCCGGAGTTGGGGCAAAACGCAGTCCATGATGCGCCGTTCGTCGCGCGAATCCAGAACGGACTTCGGGATTTCCCACATGTCCGCAAACTTGCCGTTAACGGCAACAATTCTCCCCGTGGAGTCGACCACCAGTATCCCGTCCGCAGTGGATTCCAGGATCGCGCGGAGCGTTTCGGTCTTCGCACCGACCCTTCGCCACAACGCGATCTTCCACAGCCCGCTCAGCAGAATCACCCCGGACAAGATGGCCAGCACAATGAGAATGCGCGGAACGGTCCACCACGAGGGACTGTCGAGGAGGGCGATGTCTCGCAACCACCGCAGCAGAATTCGCACCGCCTCTGGCGTCTTATCGAGCGGGACTTCCACTGAGCAAATCCCGGCCAGTCCGAGAATGCTGCCGTCCCGGCGAGAAGCCATCGAGCTGTCTGCCCCTGTCGTGGGCTCCAGCGCCGGGAAGGCGTGCCCGCCCGCCGACAGCAACATGGGTCGCTCGTCCGCCGCGCGCGTTTGGCTGACAAGGCGTCCCTGAATCAGCACCGATCTCCAAGACGCCGCCTGACCGAAGGGGCTGCCGGGCCTTGCGCAGAATGGACTCCCCGGGTCCAGGTTGTAGTAGAGAACACGGGCGCCGTGCAAATGAACCGGATACGCTCGGACAGCGTCTTCGTTGGCCGTGCGGTGGACCGCATGTGCTGTGATAGGTGTGGGCAGAGCTCGCGGGACCGGCGGTGTGTTGTCGGGTGCCGCCATCCCGCGCCAGCTCAACAATAAGGCGAGGAATCCCATCGCATTGGCATACCGTGCCAATGTGGTTCCTGCGGCGCGCATTTGGGCCTCGCTATCTGACATGCGCTTCGGCCTGCTACTGACAACATCGACAACGCCTTTGTCCGACTTCACCATCCGTCAGGAATTCGATTCAACATGTCTGAACTGGATCGTTGGCGCTGAGTGCTATACACGATAGTCTGTCTGAGAGGCGCTCGGCGCGGGGCGACGGGATATCTTTGGCAACAGCTCGAAGCTGCGCCATTGCAGCTATCTGGTGCCAGAACCGCGGCGAAGGCCGGGTGACCGTGCAACCGGCGATGAAAGCAAACCGAGGGAGGTAGTTGGCGAACGCGGTCAAGAGGCAATTCGATGGTTGGTCAGTTCAAGACACGTTAGCGAGGAGGGCATGTCAGTATGGGTGTGAGCACGTCCAGGTTATGCCCAAGCAGTTTCTGTGCCGATGGAGGCCCGCCCAGAGCGGCCGCCAGATCACGCATTGCATTACTGCAATCCGCACTTGATCGGCCATTCGGGAGCGACTTCCTTGCCTGAGGATCGATTGAAAAGCCCGGTTTGCACCAACGGACCTGCGGAATGTCGTCCACTTCCCGACTCGCGGAACGACCGTTCGCCAGCCGCGTCCTGGCGGGGCGATCTACTCCTTTTGGTCGCAGTCAATTTCATGTGGGCGCTCAAGTGGACGCTCTCCAAGGTCGCGCTACGCGAACTCGAACCTGTCTCGATAACCCTATTTCCGATGGTGGGCGCCATATTTCTCCTGCTTCCGGTGCTGCGGTGGAAGTTGAAAGATCAGCCGGCATATTTTGGCGTGGTTCGAAAGGTTGCGTTACGTCCAGCCAATGTTTTCCGGTTCTTTCTACTCGGAGCGGTAGGCCAGGTGGCCTGCAATGTCCTGGTTACCTGGGGACTCAAGTATATCCCAGCGACGGATGCCGCCGTGATCGGGCTTGCCACGCCGATCTTCAACGCTTTCCTGGCGGCACTCATTCTCCGTGAGGCCCTCAGTTGGCGATTGGTGCCGAGTTTCGTGTTTGCCCTTGCGGGTGTGCTCCTTATGACGGGGATCGATGTGCGCGGCGGAGGCGCGATTTCGAACTGGCACTATCTGTTCGGCGTCTTCCTGTTCTTCATCGCCACTTTAGGATCGGCATTCTACAATGCCTACAGCAAGAAGCTCCTTGACTGGTTCGGGCCTGCGGAGATTCTCTTTTATAGCTACATCTTCGTTGTTGTGAGTCTTTATCCCTTTCATCTCCTGGCCGAGCAGCCCCTGTCCATGCAGAGAATCGCCGGGCTGCACTGGCAAACGTGGTGCAGTTTGGTGTTGCTATCCGTTTTTGTGTACGGCTTGTCGATGATTCTGTTCCTGGAAGTCCTGACTCGCCGACCGTTGGCCCCGGTGGCGATCTCCATCTATTTGATGACCGTCTTCGGCGTATTGATTTCAACCACTACCTTGCACGAACCGGTGACGCCGAAGCTCGTTGGCGGGGCTTTGCTGGTTCTCCTAAGCACAATCTTCGCGAATGCGGGGAAAACACGGAAAACACGGAAAACACGGTGACACAACTATGAAGCTAGTCAAGACCGTCGTAATGTTGTTTATCCTTTCCGCACAGGCCGTGTTTGCCGCCGGCCCAGGCGACAGCTTAGACGAGAGCCTGGCGAAGCTGCGCTCACAGGATGTGCGCCCGCACTTCGAGACCGCGGACGGCAGGCAACTTCTGTTTGTGGAGGGCCGCCCGTTCTTCATGCTGACCGCCGAGCTACCCTGGTACCAGAGCCACTACGGGCGCTACCGCGAGACCATGGGAGATTGGGACTATTTATATCCGGCGGCCCGGAAAATGCACATGAACACCCTTAAGGTTACCGTGAAATGGTCCCAGGTCGAGCCGCAGAAGGGAGTTTTCGATTTCTCCTATGTGGATCACGTCAAAGCGCTTGCCGAAGCGAATGGGCTCAAGCTGATCCTGGGATGGTTTGGGCACTATGCAAGTGGCGACAGTGGGAACATCTATCGCAATCTGGACAACCAGGTATTTGTCCCGATGGACATCATTGAAGACGATAAGACGTACCCGCGTGCGGTAGATGGAGATGGTAACTCCTACCACGCCATCATTTCCTATGACTACGACGCCGTGATCGATCGAGAAGCGATAGCATTCAGAGCGTTTATGCGGCACATTCGTGAAAGCGATGAAAAGAGCCGCACGATCATCATGATTCAAGTAGAGAACGAGATCAACGTTTTCAACGGGGAAAACGGATACAAGAACCCGAAGATGTGGCGCGACCATTCTCCGCGTTCGAATGAGTTGTTCAAGGCAGGGGGGTATACAGACGACCTGAAGTACTCGGCTGATCGATTCGCTTCCGGCTGGCTGCGTGCCGTCACAGAGGCTGGAGCCCAGGAGTATTCGTTACCGTTTTTCATCAATTTTCCGAGCAAGGCAGAGTACGGGGAGCCTGGGGAGGACGTCGCTACGTATTTGAAGTTCCTGCCGAAGGTGGCGTTCATTTCGCAGAACCTGTATAGCGTGTCAGCTCGCGAGGCTGATCTACTCAAGCGGATGGACTCTTATCGTATCGGTCGCAACATTGTGGCGGTCAGCGAGACGAATGCGGATCGAAGCGCAGTGGCACCGCGTTTAGCATTCCTGGCGATTGGCGGCTATGCCGCTCCGTTATTCTCTCCGTGGGCGATCAACATGTCGACTATCACTGAGTCGGAACCTTATGTGCTGAAGGACGGGAACCTGGCGAATGGCGCCTTCGAATTGGAACGCGCCTACACGAGCATTGAACGTGCAGTTCCGGCCATCGCGCTTTGCGTGGGCACCGACAAGCTGAAAGTCTTTCTGGACGGCGAACGCAGGACGGCCGAGGTGGCCGGAACAAAGGTAACCGTGGCCTTCGATCCAGGTGGGCAGGTAATGGTTTTGCATCCTGAGCCGAACGAGTTTGTCTTGATCGGCTGGAAGGCGTCGGTGTCAATGGAATCGCCGCTGGCCAGTTGGCCGGTTCTTAAGCATCTGCGGGTCGAGGCCGGCCAATGGGAAGGCTCGCATTGGATACCGTCCCCCGATTCTGTTTACTATAACGCCCCCCACAAAGGCAGTGCGGTTTGGGTCCACTTGTTTGAGGATCCGACGGTGGTTAGGGTATTTACCAAATGAACGGTTCAGAATGTCTTTGGGGGTGAGTGTGGCAGCCAACGAACGGTGCAAGATTAGAGTTGCGGTAGTGACCGGCTCCACTCGCGGTATTGGCGCAGGGATCGCGCGACGCCTCTCAGCTGACGGGTTCGCGGTTGTGGTGTCCGGCCGTCACGCCGCGGAAGGTGAGGCGATCGTTCAAGAGATCGCAGCCAGGGGCAGCACCGCGTGGTTCCAGCCGACAGATGTGGGGGATCCCGAGGCATGCCGGAAACTGATTGACGCGGCGGTTGACCGGTACGAGAGGTTGGATGTTCTCGTGAATGACGCAGGCATCTTCCCGATTGCGGAAATCCAGGACACGACAGCGGAGCTTTGGGACAGGGTTTTCGCAGTCAACGTGCGCGGCTCATTTCTGTGCACCCAGGCGGCAATTCCGCACCTGCGAAGTCAGGGTGGGGGTGTGATAGTCAATATCGGCTCTACAACAGCTTTTCGTTGCCTTGCGGACCGTATAGCTTATGCAACCTCCAAGGGAGCCCTCTTAACAATGACCAAAAGACTTGCACAGGTCTTGCTGGCGGACAAGATCCGGGTGAACTGGGTGACCGTGGGGTGGGTTCCTACCGAGGGTGAGATTGAACTCCGCTCGCGAAATGCGCCAGCCGACTCCGGCAAGGCGTTTCTGGACAAGGTCGCCGCAGATGCGCCTCTGGGCAGGCTGGAGTCCGTGGAGGACATTGCCGCGGGCGTCGCCTACCTGGTGTCGGATGCGGCCAGCCATGTGACGGGCTGCGAACTGAACATCTCGGGAGGATTGTGGATTTGAAGGGGCGGCATCTGTGACAGAGGTCGAGCACGTACTTGGGATAGGGAATCTCCTGGGCGAGGGACCACTCTGGGACCCTGAGAATGGACTTCTCTTCTGGGTCGACATTGAGGGACGCTCCTTACATCAGTTTTGCCCAGCCACGCAGCAGGTAACGACCCTTGACCCCGGCGTCACCGTCTGTGCGCTGGGCCGCGTAGCGGGTTCAGCGAAACTAATCATGGCCACCACATTGGGATTTGGCCTGTGGAACTGGCTGGACCGGTCCCTCGCGGTGATTGCTGCCGATCCGGAGCAGGGCCGCCCCGCGTCCCGCCTTAACGACGCCGCGGTTGACCGCCAGGGCAACTTCTGGGCGGGCAGCCTCGGGCCGGGTTTCCAGAGTGCACTGTACCGCTTGGGGCCTGGGAGCTCACTCCGGAAGATGGAATCGGGTATTGGGGTCTCCAATGGGATCTCGTGGAGCCCCGACAACCGCACGATGTACTTCACAGACACCCGCCGGCGCGTCATCTTCGCCTACGATTTTGACGAGTCCTCGAGCTCAATCGAAAACCGGCGCGTTTTGATAGAGGTTTCGGACGGGGAAGGAGTTCCAGACGGCCTCGCCGTGGATCGGGAAGGGTTCTTGTGGAGCGCGCGATGGGGCGGGGCGAGGGTCGCCAGATATGACCCAGACGGCCGATTGGAGCGGGAGATCATGCTCCCAGTAACGTATCCAACCAGTTGCACGTTCGGCGGCGCGAACCTCGATGAGCTGTACATCACGTCGGCGCGGACTCCCCTCACCCAGGCACAGTATGCCCAGAAGCCCGCTGCCGGCGATCTGTTTCGGATCAGGGCGGGTGTGCAGGGGATTGAGGATTCAGGATTTCGGGCGTGATGGAACTGTTTTTCAGCGATCCCCTGCGTCCCGTGCAATTCATAGCTCCGATCACCAGGCCGCCCGACTCGATCCTGATGACACAACGCGACCCAGAAACTAAGGTCAAGTATTTTGAACTAGTCGTTGACCGTGCTGCGATGGCCTTCCATACTGTTGGCGAATACTGAGGGAATGTGTGCGTCTGCGTAGTCCGGGACTGTTGCCTGGCCGTCCTGCACCAGCCTCTAGGTCTTTGACCGCATTATTCGGTGTGCTTTGGAAACCGCTTGCTGACGCGCGCGGCTCGGAACTGAGCCGTGACCGTAAGGGAGCGGTCTCCCGCAAGAGCACACCATCACGCGGTC
>JBEKZH010000031.1:0-53728 GCA_049510065.1 Bryobacteraceae bacterium | reverse complement strand
CGACGCGCTTGAGCCGCACATACTGGCCGATCACCGTGACGATGTCAACCGCGTTCCTCACTTGATCGACGAAGTCCACACCTTATGGTATCGCCGCACCGGACACGCGGCGCCAGCCGCATTCCGTAATCCACCCGAAACAAAACAGTGATAATATGTTCTCGTGGACAGCGTGGAGCAGTTCAAGCGAGCCACCGAACGAAAGCTCGACGGACTCCGCTGCCCCGACCACCGGCAACCACCCCGGCTGCGCTTCAACGGCTCTTCCCTGCGCGACATCACCATCAACATCAGCGGCTGCTGCCAGAAGCTGATGACGCTCGCCAACACGGCCATCACTCAGCCGCGCTGAGCGCGCTTGTATACTCGGAGCAGATTGGAACTCAACCTTCATCCGGTGGAACTTCGCGTCCTCGGCGCGCTCATCGAAAAAGAGATCACCACGCCCGAGTACTATCCTCTTTCGCTGAACGCGCTGGTGAACGCCTGCAATCAGAAATCGAATCGCGACCCGGCGGTCTCTTACGACGAGGACGACGTCGCGCAGGCGCTGGAATCGTTGCGCGCGCGCGGCCTGGCGCTGCGCATCACCGGCGCCGGCAGCAGGGTGCCCAAGCACGCCCACCGCCTCAGCGAACAACTGAATCCCGACCGGCGCGAAACAGCCATCCTCTGCGAGCTGATGCTGCGCGGTCCGCAGACCGTGGGCGAACTGCGCACCCATACCGAGAGGATGCACAGTTTCGACGACACCGGCGAAGTGGAAGCCGTCCTGCAGCGCCTCATGGAGCGCGAACCCGAGCCCCTGGTGGCGCGCCTGCCGCGCCGGCCCGGCGAGAAGGAGGTCCGCTTCGCGCATCTGCTCTCGGGCGCTCCGCCGGTCACGCAGACGGAAACCGCCGAGGCGCATGCGGCCCCACCGCCGCGCGCGGACCGCGTGGGGCAGCTCGAAGCCGAGGTCGCGCGGCTGCGCGAAGAGCTGGAATCGCTCCAGGGACAGTTCGCGCAGTTTCGCAGGCAGTTCGAATAGTTATCCTGTCAGTATGTGGTTCCGAGCGTGGCCGCTTCTGCTGTTGCCGGTTGCCGCCCTTGCCGACTCAAAGATCGTCTTCAGAGACACCGTCGGCGGCAATGAGATCGTCCAGACGGAGTACCGCCAGGGCCGCAATATGCGCTGGGACAGTGGGGATGGCGCGAATATCCTGAACGCGGACGAGGGCCGCGTGTATATGCTCGATTTGCGGAACCGAACATGGACTGCCCAACAAGCGCATCCTGGCGCGCTTCTCGTCCTGGCGGCATGGATCCGGCGTCCACCGCGCGTGCGCGAATCCGGGAAGACCGTGGACGTGTGGTACGACACCACCGACACGGGCGAGCGCCGCCAGATGTTCGGCTTCACCGCGAGTCACCTGGTTACTCGCGAGCGCCGGGTGGCGGAACCCGGCGCGTGCAGCGCAAGCTCGGAAACGGTGACCGACGGGTGGTACATCCCGCGCAAATCGGGCACGCGCTGGGGGCTGCGCGCGTACGGTTCCTGGGAATGCCACGACACAATCGTCACCCACGGCACGCGGCCGGTGACGGGCTTCGCGCTTCTCGAAACCGTGAACGACGGCATGTTCAGGAGAACCCGCGAAGTCCTCGAGTTCTCCGAGCAGCCCCTCGACCCCGGGCTCTTTGAGCCTCCGCCAGGCTTTCGGCGCGTCGAGGCGCCCGAAACCTGGGCGCAGCGCGTCGAGTCAGACTGGCAGCAGGTGGAACGGGCTTTCGAATCGTGGTTCGACTAACAGGAGGTCTATGAAGACCGCGTGGATCGTATTGGCCGTGGCATCGCTCGCCATTGCCGCACCGGCGCCGGCGGATTTCGCCGCAGGTCTGGCGGCGTATCAAAACAAGGACTACGTCGCGGCGCTGAAGGAGTGGCAACCGCTCGCCGAAAGCGGAAGCCCCGACGCGCAGTTCAACGTCGCGTTGATGTATGTGGACGGTAAGGGCGTGGCCAGGAACTACGAGGAGGCCGCGAAATGGTTCGAGCGCGCGGCCAATCAGGGGCACGTCAGGGCGCAGCATAATCTGGGCGCGATGTACGGCAGCGGCCAGGGCGTAAAGCGGGACTACGTGCAGGCGTACAAGTGGCTGAGTCTGTGCGCGGCGAAGGGCGATGGCGACTGTGCCACGCAGCGCGACCTGGTGGAGAAGAAGTTGAAGCGGCCGAAGCTGGCCGAGGCACAGCGGCTGGCCAGCGAATGGAAGCCGAAGGAAGAGGCAGCGCAATAACGGCCGCGCCAGCGCGATCGTCCAGCCCCCCGGTCTTCGCCGTGGTGCTGGCCGGCATCTGCGCCTTCCTGAGCCTGTACGTTACCCAGCCCATCCTGCCGCTGCTGGCCGGAACCTTCCATGCCACCAAAGGCGCCATCAGTTTCACGGTGACGGCGTCCACTCTGGGAATCGCCCTGGCGGCTCCGTTCATGGGCCGTCTCGCGGACCGTTACGGGCGGCGGCGTGTGATGCTGCTGTCCGCCCTGCTGGTGGGCGTTACCTCACTCGCGGCCGCCACCTCCGCCAGCCTCGGACAACTCATCTTCTGGCGCTTCGTGCAGGGTGTGTTCACGCCCGGCATCTTCGCTGTCACCGTCGCCTACATCAACGACGAATGGCCTCTGGAGAGCACGGGCTCGGCCATGGCCGCCTACGTCACCGGGACCGTGGTGGGTGGCTTCAGCGGACGCGCCATCTCGGGCCTGGTAGCCGAACACGCGCGCTGGCAATGGTCCTGTGTCGTGCTCGGCCTGCTCGACCTTGCCGTGACCGCGGCCATCTGGCGATGGCTTCCCGCCGAGAAGCGAGCCCGGCCGGCCGGCGCCGGCGCGTTTTTCGGACCCGCCGCGGACCACCTGCGGAACCCTGCTTTGCTGGCCCGTTACGGCGTCGGCTTCTGCGTCCTGTTCTCGCTGGTGGCGGCCTTCACCTACGTCACGTTCTACCTGGCCGCCCCACCGTTTTCGCTCAGCCCGGCCCTGCTCGGCTCCATCTTCGTGGTGTATCTGGTGGGCGCGGTGCTCACGCCTATCGCGGGCCGCTGGGTGGACCGGCTCGGCTCCCGGCGCATGCTGATGTTCGCGGCCACCGTCGGGATTGCCGGCATTGCGCTCACGCTGGCGCCGCATCTCCTCGCCGTGGCAGCGGGCCTGGCCATCTGCTGCACCGGCGTGTTCATCGCCCAGACGGCCATCAGCAGCTCCCTCGGTCTCTGCGCGAGACACGACCGCGCCCTCGCCGTAGGCCTGTACGCCACTTTCTACTACCTCGGCGGAAGCGCGGGCGCCAGCATGCCTGCCCTGGCATGGCGGGCGGGCGGCTGGACGGCGTGCGTCGCGCTGATCGCGGCCGTGCAATTGTCCACGCTGGCCATCGCCTGGCTCGGCTTCCGCGAACCAGTGGCGCGGTAGCTCCGCTCAGCGGATATAATTCGGGCAAGGAGTCCACCATGCGATCAGTAAGTTTGTTGGGCTTTCTGTTCTTATGTTCGGCCGGTCTTTTCAGCCAGCAGAAGCTTCCGGTAACGGGACAAGTCGATGATATTCGTTTTGAGGCCGAGCAGATGACCCGGGGTTACGCCATCATCACTTTGAAAGGCAACGTTCAAGTGACCCTGAATGGCGTCTCGGTCTACGCCGATGAAGCGGAATACAACATGACGACCGGCGACCTGATGCCACAAGGTCACGTGAGGATTCGAACTCGAGATATCAGGAGCGGGAAAGACCAGAACAACGACCCGACTGATACGCCGCTACGAATGCCGGACAGCCCGTGGCGAAACGCCAGGTGAGCCAGCGCGCGGTAGCGAACGGAGCGTCCCGAAAACGGACACGCCGCTCTGACTCGACAGTCGCGCAACCGCTTTGAATCGAGCGTATTCCATTCGGCACGGATCGTGCACCCACCGCCTCATGACCGATCTGCGCCTCGCTCTCCGTGTTCTTGCGCGCAAGCCCGGGTTCACGGCCACGGCCGTACTCACACTCGCGCTCGGCATCGGAGTCAACACCGCGATCTTCTCGCTGGTGGAAGCCTTGCTCTTGCGGCCACTGCCGTTCCCTGCCGCGGAGCGTCTGATCGCCGTGGACCTGAAGGCCAGCCAGGGCGGGCAGACATTCGCCTTCCCCTGGTCATGGCCACAGTATGTGGATCTCACCCGCATACAGCGTTCGTACCAGTCGATTGCGGCGTGGACGCCGGCCCCCGTCAGCCTCACCAACACCGCGCAGCCCGAGCGGCTGGTTAGCGAGCAGGTCACCGCTTCGTATTTCGGGATGCTTGGGGTGTCGGCGAGGATGGGCCGCGTCTTCACTGCCGATGAGGACAAGCCAGGCGACGCGCGCGCGCTGGGCGTGATCGGGTACGGTCTCTGGCAGCGGCGTTTTGGCGCCGACCCGGCCGTCATCGGACGCACCATCTGGCTCAATCAGCGGGCGCTCACGGTTGTCGGCGTGATGCCGCGCGGCTTCAAGGGACTCTCCGGCTCGGCGGAAGTCTGGACTTCGGCCACCTGGGTGCCCGACCCAGCCCGGCTGAGGAATCACATGGACTACTGGCTGTGGGTCGCCGCCAGGCTCGGCGATGGCACAACGTCCGTACAGGCTCGTCAGGAGGCCGCCGGGGTGATACCGGCGCTCCAATCGATGCACGCGTTCCCGAACAACATGAAGTTCGCTGTGGCGGCGACGCCGCTGGAGGAATCCCGCACCGACCCGCGCATCCGGACATCCGTGCTGGTGCTGTATGGCGCGGTGACATTCGTGCTGCTCATCGCCTGCGCGAATCTGTCGAACCTGCTGCTGGGGCGCGTGGTGGATCGCCGCAAAGAGACGGCCGTCCGGCTCGCCCTGGGCGCGCGGCGGTTCGACGTGATTCGCCAGTCGCTGACGGAGTGCCTGGTGCTGGCCGTTCTGGGCGGGGCTGCGGGACTACTGATTGCGCACTGGACTACGTCGGCGCTGGTGGCATTCCTTCCTGGCACTAACTTCATGTGGGCACGGGGCCTGGATGCCGAATCGGTCCGCATCGATGGCGTGGTGATCGTGGCGAACATGCTGATCGCCTTCGTGGCCGGAGTGGTCGCCGGTCTGTTGCCCGCATGGCAGGCGTCGCGGACGCGCGTGATCGACGCGATTCGCGGCTCCGTCCCCCGCGGCCGTTTTCATTTTCTGAACGTGCGCACGGCGCTGATCGCGGGCGAACTGGCGCTCGCGTGTGTGCTGCTGGCCGGGGCCGGGCTGATGCTGCGCACGTTCGGCAAACTGCTGGACACGGACCTCGGATTCGACGCCCGCAACACGCTCACCTTTCGCGTGGACCTTCCGGAGAAGCAGTATGCCAGGCCCGCGGTTCTGCGGTTCTCTGAGGCATTGCGCGAACGGCTGGCCGCGCTGCCCGGAGTGGAGGGCGCGGCTGTGGCCAACACGTTCCCGGTTTCCGGGCAGATGGACGCCGGGGTGCTCGGCGTCGGCCACGAGGAGCCGTACCTCGGCGTGCAGATCCATGCCGTATCGCCCGAGTTCTTCCGCGTCACACGCATTCCGCTGCTCCGTGGGCGGCGGTTCACCGAGGATGATCGCGAGAATGCCGCGCACGTTGTGGTTCTGAACGTCACCGCGGCGAAGCGGTTGTTCCCGGGGGCGGACCCGGTGGGCAAGGAGGTCAGCCTGTTCGCGCACTGGAAGCAGGCGCACGCCCAGGTGATTGGCGTAGCGGGCGACGTGCATTATTCGGCTCCAGAGATACCACCGGACGTGGAGGTCTACGTGAGCACGCTGCAGTATCCCGATGCTTCCGGATTCGTGGTGCGTTCGCGGGGCGACGCGGCCACGCTGGTCCCGGCAGTGCAGCGTGCCGTCGCTTCCCTCGACAAAGACCTGCCCATCTTCGACGTGGAGACCATGTCCGAACGTGTCTCCAACGCCACCTCGCGCACGCGGTTCAGCGCCGCGCTGCTCGGCGTGTTCGCGGCGGTGGCCCTGCTGCTGGCCGCTCTGGGATTGTATGGGGCGGTGAGTTTCGCCGTAGCCGCGCGGACCCGTGAGATCGGCGTGCGCATGGCGCTGGGGGCGGAGCGGTCCGCGGTGCTGGGCATGGTGCTGGCCGACGGAGTACGGGTAGCGGCCCTCGGACTGGGCATCGGCATTCCCGCGGCGTTGGTGGCCACGCGTGCCCTCGGCAGCCTGCTCTACGGCGTCAATCCGCGTGACCTGGTCACGTTCCTGGCCGTACCGGTGGCCCTGTTCGCGGTGACGCTGCTGGCCACGTACATCCCCGCCCGCCGCGCCGCGCGCGTGGACCCCATCGCCGCGCTGAGATACGAATAGTCGAGACTACAGCCACGGCTATTGTGGCAACCTGGCAGAGATCCGGCTGCTGTTTGCAGTGAACCCTATCGGCCGCTTCCGTGGTTGCGGAGGCGGCTCCATCAGTTGCTTCAGGATGTCGAACACGACTTTGAAACGCTGGTCGTATTTGTTCTCCATGGCCGCAAGGCGCTCAGCGAAATCTTTGTGCCTCGCGAGGATCTGCCGGAGCCGCACGAAGGTGCGGATGATAGCGATATTCACCGCGATCGCCCGCTTGCTGTCGAGCACGCTCGACAGTATCGCGACGCCTTGCTCGGTGAAGGCGTACGGCACCGCGCGCCGGAGACCGCCCCAACTTGAAATCACAATCTGTGATTTCAAGTTCGCGAACTCCTTCGCACTCAGTTGGAACATGAAGTCCGCAGGAAACCGGTCGCTGTTTCGCTTGACTGCCTGCACCAATGCCCGCGGTTCCACCTCGTAGAGTTCCGCAAGATGGGTACTCAGCAAGACCTTCTGGCTACGGATGATGTAGATCCGCCGCTCGATCACCTCAATGGGTACCACCTGCCTGCTCACCGTCTTCTTCGTTGGCATGGATGCGCTTGTCTCTATAAGGTGGGCCATTCGTGCCGCGGATTCTCTCTTTTCCCACTCGCCAGCGAACAGCCCGTCCCGAAAACGGACACCCCGCCCACCGCCGCTCGCTCAAACACCCCCAATCCGCCCCGTTCCGTTCGGCCCGCGCCGTGCATTACCAACCGGCGAACTCTGGGACACTATTCTGTAAGTAAACAGACCCTATGAAACCGCTGGGTTCCGACTGTCGCGTGCTGGTCGCCGACGACCAGGCCGACGTTATCGAAGCGCTTCGGCTCCTGCTCAAGGCCGAAGGCTACGGGATCGAGACCGCCACATCTCCCGCACAGGTGGTCGCCGCCATCGAGGCCCGCGATTTCGACGCCGTCCTCATGGACCTCAACTACAGCCGCGACACCACCTCCGGCCAGGAAGGCCTGGACCTGCTGATGCGCATCCAGGCCATCGACAGCCTGTTGCCGCTGGTGGTGATGACGGCGTGGGGTTCGGTGGGCCTGGCCGTGGAGGCCATGCGCCGCGGCGCCGCGGACTTCATCCAGAAGCCCTGGGAAAACGAGCGCCTGCTGAGTATCATTCGCACGCAGATCGAGCTCAGCCGCGCGCGCCGCGTGGGCCAGCGCCTGGAAGCGGAGAACCGGCTGTTGCGGGCTGAAGGCGCGCCCACCATGATCGCCCAGTCGGCGTCCATGCGCCCCGTGCTCGACGTCATGTCGAGGGTCGGTCCATCGGACGCGAACATCCTGATCACCGGCGAGCCCGGCACCGGCAAGGAGGTTGTCGCCCGCACGCTGCACGTGATGTCCAACCGCTCCAGCAAGCCGATGGTGACGGTGAACGCGGGCGGCCTCGCCGAAGGCATCTTCGAGAGCGAGCTGTTCGGACACGTCAAGGGCGCTTTCACTGACGCCAGGATGGATCGCGTGGGCCGCTTCGAGCTGGCCGACACGGGCACGCTGTTTCTGGACGAGATCGCCAACGTGCCCATGAACCTGCAGGCCAAGATGCTGCGCGTGCTGGAGATCGGCGAGATGGAGCGCGTCGGCTCCTCGAAGACGCGCCGCGTGGATGTGCGCGTGCTCTCTGCGACCAATGCGCACCTGGACGAAGAGGTCGCCAATGGGCGCTTTCGCCAGGACCTGTTGTTCCGCTTGAACACCGTGGAGATTCACCTGCCCCCGTTGCGCGACCGCCGCGAAGACATTCCGCTGCTCGCCAACCATTTCCTGGGCATGCACGCGCAACGCTACCGGAAGCGCATCATGGGCTTCGACAGTTCCGCCATGCAGGCGCTGCTGGAGAACTCCTGGCAGGGCAACGTGCGCGAGCTGGATCATGTGGTGGAGCGCGCCGTGCTCATGGCCCAGGACACCCAGATTCGCGTGAGCGATCTGGCGTTGCGCAGCGGTGGCGGGGCCGCTCCGCGCCTGGAGGACATGACCATCGAAGAGGTGGAGGCCTTCCTCATCAAGAAGACTCTGGCACGCTACAACGGCAACGTCAGCCATGCCGCCAGCGCTCTGGGGCTGAGCCGCAGCGCGCTCTACCGGCGCCTGCAGCGCTACGGATTGTAGGCCGATGCCACCGCTCAATCACTGTCGCGGCTCGGTAACAATGTGCAATCGCGTACCGAGCCGCGACGGTAACGGAGCGGTCACCCCATGAAACTCTTTCGCAAGCGGCACATCGTCCACGAGCAGCGCATGATGCTGCTGGCGCTGGCGGCCGGCCTGCCTGCGGTCATCACCGCCATGATCATCATCTGGGTGGTGGACGCCTACACGCCCAAGGTGGCGTGGACGCTCTCGGTGGTCATCATCGGTTGTTGGCTGGGCTTCGCGGCCAGTGTGAAGGAGAACGTGGCCAACCCGCTGCGGACGCTCGCCAACCTGCTGGAAGCCATGCGCGAGGGCGACTATTCCATCCGTGGCCGGGAAGACCGCAACGAGGACGCGCTCCGCGAGGTCATGCAGCAGATCAACGCCATGAGCGCCACGCTGCGCACACAACGCCTCGGGGCGCTGGAAGCAACCACGCTGCTGCGCAAAGTGATGGAGGTGATCGGGGTCGCCATCTTCACCTTCGACGAGCATCACAAGCTGCGCCTGGTGAACCCGGCCGGCGCAAAGATGCTGGAGCAGCCCATCGAGCGGCTCATCGGACTGGACGCCGAAGCTCTGGGACTCGACGTGTTTCTCACGGGTCCCGCGCAGCAAACCGCGGCGCGCCAGTTCCCCGGGGGCGTGCGGCGCTGGGGCGTCAGCCGCACCTCCTTCCGCGAAGGCGGCCTGCCCCATTCGCTTTTGGTGGTGGCCGACCTGACGCGTCCGCTGCGCGAGGAGGAGCTGACCGCATGGCGGCGCCTGGTGCGCGTGCTCGGCCACGAGTTGAACAACTCGCTGGCGCCCATCAAGTCCATCGCCGGATCGCTGGAGACGCTGCTGCGCCGCGACCCGCTGCCGGAAGACTGGCGCGACGACATGCGCAGCGGATTGAACGTGATCGCCAGCCGCAGCGAGGCGCTGAGCCGCTTCATGAGCGCCTATGCCCGCCTCGCCAAACTGCCGCCGCCCACTCTGGTTCCCATCCGCATCGGCGATCTTCTCCGCCGCGTCACCGGCCTTGAGATGCGTCTGCGGCCGACACTGCAGCCGGGCCCGGATTGCACCATCATGGGCGATGGCGATCAGCTCGAGCAGGCCCTCATCAATCTGGTCCGCAACGCCGTGGACGCCTCGCTCGAAACGGGCGGCGCCGTGGAAGTGGGCTGGCGCCGCGAGAACTCCCACCTCGAGGTCTGGATTCGCGACGAGGGCCCGGGCCTGTCCAACACCGGCAATCTCTTCGTACCGTTCTTCACCACCAAGCCGGGCGGCTCCGGCATTGGCCTGGTGCTCAGCCGGCAAATCGCCGAAGCGCACGGCGGCACGCTCTCGCTGGACAACGTCGCCACGGGCCACGGCTGCGAGGCCCGGCTCACTTTGCCGGTGTGAGTTTACCTTCCGGGACCAGCCGCGTCAGCAGGATCGGCTTGTCCAGCGCTTCTTCCTTCAGGCCAAATTGTTGCAGGAATGTTCCAACCTGCGCCGTCGGCGCGGTAATCACGGGGTGGTTTTCGGAAAGCGTGTGGGCCAGCGAACTCTGCTTCACCTGGTTCTGCAGCCACTCCGAATCGAGGAAGCGAAGCTCCATGGCGCCGGGGGAGAGACGGACGCGCAGGAAGACGTGCGCGGCCACGCTGAACGCCCCGGGTTCGACCGCCAACGCATCAAGCACGCGCTCGGCCCCCATCTGCACCAGGTGGCCCTGCAGCCTGATCTTGTCACCGGTACTGCCGCTGCTGACCCAGGCGATGTCGTAGGCCTTGTTGTCAACCTTATCCAACTGTCGCACCACGCAGAGCGTGTCCTCATTGTCGGTCCACGTACCCAGCAATACGGCATCGAAAACCGTATTGTCTTTGGTGGCGAGCGGTTCCAGCGACATCATGTCGCCGCACCCGGTCATCCAGAGTGTTCCCGCCAGCAGCGGCGTGAGCCACAGAGCGTTCATCGTAGTAGCCACACTCGAAAGCGTACAACTTTTCGGAACTCGCCGCCCGGCGCCGCCGTACTCCCATTCGAGACCGTAACCTTTCCGAGGGTCCCTCGTAATAACCGTAGGAACGGAAGGAGCAGACATGACCGGCAATGGCAATGGCAACGGCAATGCCCTGATCAGCCTGGAGAGCGTCACCAAAGTGTTCAGCACGGACGAAATGGAGACGCACGCCCTGGCGGGCATTCACCTGGACGTGCACCGCGGCGAGTATATCGCCATCTCCGGGCCATCCGGCTGCGGGAAATCCACGTTGCTGGCGATTCTCGGCCTGCTCGACTCGCCCTCCAACGGCACCTACACGCTGAATGGCCGGCGCGTGGACGGCATGAAAATGAGCGAGCGAGCGCGCGTGCGCAACCGCGAGATCGGCTTCATCTTTCAGGCCTTCAATCTGATTGGCGATCTCAACGTCTACGAGAACGTGGAATTGCCGTTGACCTACCGCTCCGTTCCCTCGCCGGAACGCAAGAAGATGGTGCACGAGGCGCTCGAAAAAGTAGGCATGTTGCACCGCGTGCGGCACTATCCGGCGCAACTCTCTGGCGGCCAGCAACAGCGTGTGGCCGTGGCCCGCGCGCTGGCCGGCAGCCCGTCCATCCTGCTCGCGGACGAGCCTACCGGGAACCTCGACTCCGCCAATGGCGAAGCGGTGATGACGTTGCTCGAGGACCTGCACCGCGAGGGCGCCACCATCTGCATGGTGACCCACGATCCGCGCTACGCGCTGCGCGCCGACCGCACCATCACTCTGTTTGACGGCCGCGTGGTGGAGGAGCAGGCCGCTGCAGCGGCCGCAATGTAGAAGTTGCCAGACAGGCTCACGGGCTGCTAAACTCAAGGTTTTGAACGACTCGGGAGAAACCTGTCATGGGCAAGACATGTGATGTATGCGGGCGCGGGCCGCGGTTCGGTAACCGCATCAGCCACGCCCACAATGTAACCAAGCGTCGCTGGAACCTCAATCTGCAGAATGTGCGTGTCCTGTTGAACGGGGCGCACAAGCGTTTGAAGGTCTGCACTTCCTGCATTAAGAGCGGCAGAATTCAGAAGGTCGCCTGAACCGGCGACCCTTCCCCTTCTTTTGCACATCTCACGGCGTTGAAGAAACTTCGCGTTAGGATTGCTGTTAGGATTGTTGTGATGATGCCAGTCACAACCCGGGTGTGCTAAGTTGCAGCCGGAATCGAACGAGCCTCACGATATCGCGCGCCAGCTCCTGCTCCGCCAGGCCGACATGGAAGCCCGTCTCGACCGGGTCGAGAACAGCGTCCTGTTCCGAGCGCTGCGCTGGGTCGGCGAAAAGACCGGCTACCGAGGCAACACCGGGACAAACCAGGATTATTCGACGTGGGTGGAACAGTCCGGCTGGATGGAGCCATCGGCACGGGAGTGCGCGCGCAACATAGCGGCCTGGCGCCGTCCGCCTCGCATCAGCTACCTTGTGTGTTCCCCGCAGGCGGCCGAATCGGTTTCCGCGCTGCCCGTTCCCCCCTGCGAGATGCTGCCGTTCGCGGATGCCGGCGCCTGGCAGAAAGCCGTTAGTCAGGCACAAGGCGACTACAGCGTCATCGTGCCAGCCGGCGTTCTTCTTTCACCGCTCGCGGCATACCGCTGGGGAGAGTTGCTGCAGGATGCCAGTTGTGACGCCGCGAGCTGCGACGCCGTCTACAGTGACTGGGACCATGTGGCGGGCAGCGGGCAACGCCACACGCCAAGGTTCACGCCCGAATCCTCGCCCGAGTTGCTGCTGCGCACCGCCTACTGGGGCCACTGCTTTCTCCTCCGCACGAGCCTGCTGAAGGAGCTGGGCCCCGACCTTGATCCTTCCGATCCAGCCTGGACGCACGCGCTCGCGCTGCGCATCGCGGAATCGACGAAGGCCGTGGCTCGGATACCGGAAATCCTCTGGCATTCCACGAACGTGCCCGTGGCCGGCGAGCCCCACGCGGATTCCCCGGCGGACACCCCGGCGGGCGACGCCGCGCAAGCCTCCATCGTCATTTGCTCGCGCACGCCGAGGCTGCTGCGAAAATGCCTGCAGGCTCTCCGGCGGAGCGATGCCGCGCAGGCGGAGGTGGTGGTGGTGGCACACGATTGCGGCGCCGGATGGACGCTGGAACAGATCGCTTCCGCGCACGGAGCGCGTGCGGTTCGCTACTCCGGCCAGTTCCACTTTGGCGTTATGAACGCGCTCGGCGTCCAACACTCCTCCCGGCCCGCGATCGTGTTCCTCAACGACGACGTGGAACCCATCGCGTCCGGCTGGCTCAGTGCCCTGCTGCGCCCCCTGCGGAAGAAAGAGGTGGGAATCGCCGGCGGCTTGCTGCTTTATCCCGATGACACCATCCAGCATGCGGGCCTTTCGGTGGGCGGGCGGCCCAGTCCGTCGCATGTGGCACGCAGGCAGACCTCCTCCCCCTGGTGGCCATGGTTGCGTCTGACCCGCGAAGTGGCCGCGGTTACCGGCGCGTGCCTGGCCATTCGGCGAACTGTCTGGGACGAGCTGGGCGGCTTCGACCGGCGCTTCCAGATCAACTACAACGATGTCGACCTGTGCCTCCGTGCCCGGCGCTCCGGCTACTCGGTGATTCTCGAAAGCGCGGCCCTGCTCTACCACCGCGAGGGGCAGACCCGGGCCAGGGTGGTCACGCCCGCCGAGCGAGCCCTCTTCTCTTCTCTCTGGACTCCGGCGCTGGCTCCCGCCGATCCGTTCTTCAATCCGAATCTCGCCCTTGCCGATGAACGAATCGCGCTCGCCCACCCCTGCCTGGAAACCTGAAGCCGCCGTTGTACACTAACTTCACATGAGAAGAACCAGCCTTTGCTGCGGTACCGTTGCCCTGTGCGTTTGCAGCGTCGTCGCCCAGACGCCTTCGCTCAGCGGCGTTTGGAAAGCGAACCTCGATGCGAGCACGTTCCCCGGCCCGAAGCCGACCGGCTATCTGATGATCATCCAGCAACAGGGCAACACGGTGCGGGAGACCATTGGGCTGTCCAGCATGATGGGTGAGTACCGGTCCGCGTTCACCTTCAGCACCGGTTCGCAGGAGTCCCGGAATACCTGGCGCGGCCTGCCCATGCACAGCAAGGCGCAGTGGACCGATGGCGCCCTGATTGTGGATTCGCGCGTTGCCGGTCCGCAGACGCTTCACGACAAGTACTCGCTTTCCGCCGATGGCAACACGCTCACCATTCAGACCGACGCAACCAGGGAGGGTAAGGAGACACAGCAGATCATCGTGCTCACCCGGCAGCCGGACGAAGCCGGCGAACCCCTGCGCCAGCCCGAAGCCACCGCCGGCAAGAGCTTCAAGAACGTGAAGCTGCTGGGCGACCTGCCCGCGTCGCGGTTCCTGGATACGATGAACGTCTTCAGCGTGTCGCTGGGTGCGCGTTGCGACGTCTGCCACGCGGGGATGGATTTCGCGGCCGACGACAAGAAGGAAAAAACGGCCGCGCGGCAGATGATCGAAATGACCCACGGCATCAACGAACAGAGCTTCAACGGCCGCACGGAAGTGCGTTGCTACACCTGCCACCGGGGCGCGCAAAAGCCGCTGCCGGCGCCCGAGTAGCGCACTGTCGGTAGAATGGACCCTGGTGACTCCGGTCCGCTGGCTGAACCTGATCGATTTCCTGGTGCTCACGCTGGCCCTGTATGGCGTGTTGAGCTGGGCCCGTCAGGCGCGCGCCATGCGCCTCGCGTTCTGGATCGTGGGCCTGTATGCCGCCTCGCTGGTGGCGCGGCGGTTCGACCTGATCATCACCAGTTGGGTGCTGGATGCGGCCACCGTCGGCCTCATCGTCATGCTCCTGATCATGTTCCAGCCGGAGTTGCGCCGCGCCTTCCTGTCGCTGGACCGCATTCTCCGCGTTTCACCGCGCTCCAGCGCGGCGCTTGAGCCGGCGTTCCATGCCCTCGCCGATGCCGCGTTCAGCCTGGCGCACGACCGCGTGGGAGCGCTCATCGTCATCGTGCGCGACGATCCCATCTCGGAGATCGTCGAGGATGGCGTCCCCGTTGGAGCGGAGATCTCGCGGCCGTTGCTCGAGGCGATCTTTCAGAAGACCTCGCCCGTGCACGATGGCGCGGCGTTGCTCGAATCCGGCCGTATCTCGCGGGTCAACGTGATTCTGCCCTTGTCGCACCGGCCCGATGTGCCGCTGCAGTTTGGCACCCGCCACCGCGCCGCCATGGGGATCGCCGAACGCTCCGACGCCATCGTCATCGTCGCCTCCGAGGAGCGGGGCGAAGTTTCCCTCATGCGCGGCCGCTCCTGGCAGATGCTTCCCGGCGCGCCCGAGCTATTGGAGCATCTGCAGCGCCTGCGCAGCGAGCAGGAACTCCACTGGAGCGAACACGCCTGGCGGCTGCTGGTTCACAACCTGCGCCTGAAGCTGGCCGCCGCCGGGCTTGGCATCCTCATCTTCGCTCTGTCGCTGTTCAGCACGGGCACCACCATCCGAACGGTGACGGTGGGCGTCGAGCTGGTGAACCTGCCCCGCGGCCTCGACGTCGCCGAGTACTCCGCTCGCAAGCTGGAGGTCTCGCTCCGGGGCCGCTCCTGGCTCATGGACACCACCAACCCGGACGACCTGGTGGCCCGCTTCGACCTGCGCAACGCCCATGAAGGAGTGATCACGCTGCGGCCCACCGAGCGGGATCTGGGACTCCCACCCGGCGTCCGTCTGGATGGCGTCGTACCGCCGGTCCTGTCGGTGCGCATCCGCAAGCGCGAATAGATCGGGGTTAAACACAGCGTCGTTAGTGATTGCGGATAGAACCACTCCGTCACCGTCGCGGCTCGGTGCCTGCGTTTCCGAGCCGCGACAGTAATGGAGCGGATGCGCAAGTACTTATGACGCTGTGTCTAGATCGCAGGGCTCCGTTATGGCGTGAATCCCACCGCTCTCCACAGCGGAGCGCACTCAAACAACCGCCCGGCCGCCACCACGTAGCGGACCGTCCTGATATTGTGAATGTCCGCCAGCGGGTCGGCGTCCAGCACAATCAGATCGGCCCGTTTCCCCGGCTCCACCGAACCCATCTCACGCTCGCGCTTCATCACCCGCGCGGGCACGATGGTCGCCGTCTGAATCGCCTCCAGCGGGGTCATGCCGCCTTCCACGTACAGCTCCAGCTCGCGGTACAGGCTGTAGCCGGGGACGCCCTGGTCGGTGCCCGCGATGATGGGAACGCCCGCCCGCCGCAGGGCCACTATCGCCGCCAGGCCGCTCTTCAGTGCCTCGGCGTACTTCGGCGCGACGCTGGCCGGCACGCCAGTATGCTCCAGCGCATCGCGAAGCGCCGGCGCAACATGGCGGATGCCCGGCTCGAAATCGGCCACCGGCGTATTGTTCGCATGCCACAACCATTCGAACAGCGAAGCAGTGGGGCCAATCACGGTGTGATGCGAGCGGAAGAACGCGATGCCCTCGCGCGCCGCCTCCGACCGCAGATCGATGGGTGGAAGCGCCCCGATGTGTTTCGTCCCGGAACCCAGCAGCGCCGGATGGATGTACGACTCGAAGTGCTCGATGCCGTCCATGCCGTCTTCCACCGCTTCGAACGCGGTCATGCCGTTGGGCACGTGACCGATGGCGGTCAGGCCGCGCCGGTGCGCCTCGTCCGCGATCGCCTTCAGCACGTCCGGCTTCAGCGAGCTGTAGATCTTGATCTGGTCGAACCCCGCCTCGCGATACTTGTTCACGAAGGCGCGCCCCTGTTCGGCGTCACCGGCGCGAATGAGCCCGATGGCCGTCGGCCCGTCGCCATCGATGATGCCGGCCAGCAGCAGCTTCGGCCCTAGTCCGCGGCCTGAGTCGATGGCGGCGCGAGCGGCGGTAATGAAATCGAACTCGTTGCCGCAGTCGCGCGCGGTGGTGATGCCGGCGGCCAGATACAACGGCCCCCACTCCACCTGCTCGAAATGGGCGTGCGTGTCCCAGAGGCCGGGCAGCACGAACCTGCCGGTTGCGTCGAACCTCGTGGCGCCGGCCGGGATCTTCACTTTCCCTCGCGGCCCCGCGGCGCGAATGCGTCCGCCTTCCACCAGGATCACGGCGTCGTGCACGGGCGGCCGGCCGGTCCCGTCGATGAGCGTCGCTCCGGTGATGGCCAGCACGCCGCCGTGGCTGTGGGGCATGCCGCCCGACAGGTCCGCCAGCGCCTGCATGTTGTCTTCGGCGGCGCGCCGGACAAAGAACGCCAGACCATCCTCCCACTCTTCGCGGACCGCCTCGAAATGGTCCATCTCGTCGTCGACGGTCACCGCTGCCACCAGGCGCATCTCGCCGTCGAACCACAACGTCTCGCGCCCCCAGATGAGACCGCGCACGGTGTAGCGGTCGGCGGCCATGCTGCGGCCCTGCACTGTGACCGTGTCGCGTCCGCGCGGCTCGATTGTGAGCGTGCCCGCCGGCGCGCGCGAGATCGTCGAGGAGCGGCCGTGCCGCGCCCAGTACCGCACCAACGCCATCTGCACCGACACGGGCGCATACGCGGCGATGGGAAATGCCGGGCCGGTCAGCGTCGCGTCGATGCTGGAGAAGCGCGAGGTCTTACCCTTGATCTCCAACCGCTCGGGCGTGTAGTCCGGCTTCAGTCGAAGCGTCGCCCTGAGGTCCACGGGCGTGCCGCGATCCTGGAAATGGAAGCTGGAGGTGAGCGTGAGCGCGTCGCCGTCCCGGGCGATGTCGTACTTCTCTTCCCCGATGGCCTGCTCGAACTTGTGCAGCCGGAACGTTCCCGACTCCACCGTCGCCGCCGCCAGCGAAGCGGCCCACAGCAACAGAGCGAACCCGATGCGTCCGGTCATGAACTCCTATCGTACTTGGGACCGCAGTCCGCACACGAAACAAACGGCGTCCCTGGCAGTCTACATACCGTGGGGACGATCATGAGATTCGCGTGGACATTGTCCGTTGTCTGCGGCGTCGGGGCGGTCGGCCAGGCCAACACCGAATATCCACCACTCACTCCGGGCGCTCGCTTCCAGTGGTTCGTCCTCCAGACGGCAGGCCCTTCGAGTCTTGCCCGCGGCCTGGTCAGCGCGGGATGGGGTACATTATTCGACCATCCACGGGAATACGGCACGCACTGGGATGGCTTTGGCCAGCGCTACGGCATGCGTCTGACCGGGGTGGCTGCTCGCAATGCCATGGAAGCGGGAATCGGCGCGCTGTGGGGTGAGGATCCGCGCTACCGCCCCGCAACCGGCGAGCCCTTTCGCGCCAGGCTGGCGCAGGTGGTGAGGTTCACCTATCTGGACATCGGCCGCGATGGCCGAGCTCACCCGGCATACGCGCGCTACGCGGCGATCTCCGGCAGCAACTTCCTCTCGAACGCCTGGCGCCCCGATAGCGAGGCCAATGCCGCCAGTGCCACCCGGCGCATCGGCATCAGCTTTCTCAGCGGGCTCGCCGGCAACGCCTGGAAGGAATTCTGGCCCGACGTCCGGCGGCGCCTGGCGCGCAGGCATCCCGCTCCCTGAGCGCCGGCTTACGGTGGAAGTGAGCGTGAGCGCGTCGCCGTTTCGCTCGACGTTGTACTTCGCTTCCACGTCATGAACTCCCAGCGTACAGGTGATATAACTTGGGCATGACGTGGGAACGTGCAACCCTCGGCAGGACCGGCCTTGAAGTTGGCCGCGTCGGCCTCTCCGCCGGCTACGGCCGCACACTGTCGGCCTCCGTGGTCGAGCGGTCCTTCGAACACGGCCTGAATTATCTGTACTGGGGCTCCATTCGCTGGCGCACCTTCGGCCGCGCGCTCGCGAACCTGAAACCGCAACGCGACCGCATGGTGCTGGTCCTGCAGTCGTATTCCCGCATCGCCTCGCTGATGCATGGCAGCGTCGAGCGAGCACTGCGCCGAATCGGCTACGACTACTCCGACGTCGTGCTGCTGGGCATGTGGAATCGCGCGGTCCCGGCGCGCATCCTGGACGCCGCCCGCCGCCTGAGGGAGCGCGGACTGGTGCGGCACATCGCTGTGTCCAGCCACAACCGCCCGTTCATCCCGAGTCTCGCCGCCAACCCGGACATCGGCATTCTGCATGTCCGCTATAACGCCGCACACACGGGCGCGGAGACCGAGGTCTTCCCACAACTTCCGCGGGATGGCGCGCGGCCGGGCGTGGTGTCGTTCACCGCCACAAGCTGGGCGCAGTTGCTGAGCCGCAAGCGTCTGCCCGCGGGCGAGCGCGTGCCCACCGCCGCCGACTGCTATCGCTTCGTGCTCGCCAACTCCGCGGTGGACGTCTGCATGACCGGCCCGAAGGACGACCAGCAGGCCACGGCCGCGCTCGACGCCCTGCGCCTCGGCCCCATGAGCGACGATGAAATGGCGTGGATGCGGCGCGTCGGCAAAGCCGTCCACGGTTAGGTTGAGACCGGAGGAGCACATGCGTACCATTCTTTCTCTGACCCTGATGCTATGCGCCGGCGCGGCGTGCGCGGCGCAGGCCTTCGCGGCGCAGGAATGTGCCAGCCTGGCGAAGCTGCCGCTGCCGGCCACCACCATCACGCGCGCCGAATCCGTGGCCGCCGGGAGTTTCCAGTTGCCCGGCGGCAAAGCGATCCCCAACCTGCCCGCCTTCTGCCGCGTCGCCGGCGTGATCACTCCGTCGCCCGACTCCAGCATTCAGTTCGAGGTGTGGATGCCCAGCCTCGGATGGAACGGCCGGTTCCAGGGCATCGGCAATGGCGGCTTCGCCGGCTCCATCAGCTACGACCAGATGGGGAACGCCGTGGCGCACGGATACACCACCGCCTCCACGGATACGGGTCACTCTGGCGGCGCGACCGACGCCGGCTGGGCACGAGCGCATCCCGAGAAGATCGTCGACTTCGCATACCGCGCGATTCATGACATGACCGTAAGTGCGAAGACCATCATCCGCGCGTTCTATGACCAGGGCCCGGGGCACTCCTACTTCAGCTCGTGCTCGAACGGCGGCCGGCAGGCGCTGATGGAGGCGCAACGCTATCCCGACGATTACGACGGCATCATCGCGGGCGCGCCGGCCAACTACTGGACGCACCTGCTCGCCAACGCCGTCTGGAATCTGCAGGCGCTGGCGGGAGACGGCTACATTCCCTCGAAGAAGCTGCCGGCGATTCAGGCGGCCGCGCTCGCCGCATGCGACGCTCTGGACGGAGTGACCGACGGCGTCATCGAGGACCCCTCGCGCTGCCACTTCGATCCCGCACCGCTCGAATGCCAGGGCGCCGAAACCGACGCCTGCCTCACCGCTCCGCAGGTGACCGCGCTGAAGAAGCTGTACGCGGGCGGGCAGCTTGCCGGCGGTAAGCGGCTGTTCCCCGGCTATGCGCCTGGCAGCGAGGCCGCGCCCGGCGGCTGGGCGCTGTGGATCACCGGCCCGGCGCCGGAGCGCAGCCTGATGTTCGCCTTCGGCACGCAGTTCTTCAAGAACATGATGTTCGGCGACCCGGCGTGGGACTATCGCACGTTCGACGCGGACCGCGACACAAAAGCCGCCGACGAAAAGATGGCGCCCATACTGAACGCGACCAATCCGGACCTGAGCCGTTTCCGCGCGCGCGGCGGCAGGCTGATCCTGTATCACGGCTGGAGCGACGCGGCCATCGGGCCACAAAACACCATCGACTATTTCGAGAGCGTGACGGCGAAGATGGGCGCTCGCCAGACGCGCCAATTCGTGCGGCTGTTCATGGTGCCCGGAATGCAGCACTGCTTCGGCGGCGCGGGACCGAGTAGCTTCGGCCAGTTGGGCGCGACCGGCGGCGACGCCGACCACGATATCGACGCCGCGCTGGAACGCTGGGTGGAGAAGAACATCGCGCCAGAGCAGATCGTCGCTGCGAAGCGCAAGAACGACTTCGATCCGAAGAGCGACGCTGTGCGCACGCGGCCACTGTGCGCGTATC
Organism: Bryobacteraceae bacterium; assembly: GCA_049510065.1. Classification (GTDB taxonomy): domain Bacteria; phylum Acidobacteriota; class Terriglobia; order Bryobacterales; family Bryobacteraceae; genus CAWACP01. Next base: position 33,266 of record JBEKZH010000031.1, on the reverse strand, counting down.
CGGCGGTGGCGCGCTACAAAGGCAGCGGCAGCACCGATGACGCGGCCAACTTCGTTTGCGCGAAGTGAGCGGCTTCCGCGCCGGCGCGGGCGGCCTCGTTCACGCGGCCATAGAATCGCAGCCGCTGGCCTTCTTCTTCGAGATCGCGCGCCTTCAGTGCCGGCTCCAGCAGCGGCGCGTCCACCATGCATCGAATGGCCTGCTCGAATTGCGCATCGGCGCCCTGCTCGCCACGTTGCCAGCCGATCAGGGCCAGCGTAACCAGCGCTCCCGAGGCATCCGGGTGCCCGCATGGCAGCAGGATCTCGAGAGCCTCCAGCGCCTGCCGCTCCGCGTCGGCCACGCGGCCATAGCCGAGCAGCGCCTCAGCGAGGCCGCTCTTGTCCGTGGCCACCGGCACCGCGCTCGGATGCACCCCCGCGCTGCTGAGTTGGATGCCTCGCGCGAAATCGCCCGCTGCCTCCTCGAAGCGGTGCTGTGCCAGCCGAATCCGGCCGCGCACCGCACACAGAACTCCCCACTGATTTGCGGGCAGGTCCGTCTCGGCGGGTAGCGCGGATTCCGCCTCGCCCAGGCGCCCGGCCCTACGCAGTTTTCCCGCCAGCCCAAGCCGGCAACGCGCGGCAAGCCGGGAGGCGCCGTGTTGTTCCAGCCATGCGACAGCCTCGGCGGTGATCAGGATGCCCTCGCCCCCCTGCCCGCCTTTCCACAGGGACCCGCCCAGCGCCACCAGTTGCGCCACCGCGCGCCGGCCCTCGCTCTCCAGCAAGGCAGGCGACCGCAACAGCTCCGCCGCTTCCCGTGCCGCAGCCAGACCCCGCTCGGGACATCCCGTGGCGAAATCGCACTCCGCCTGCAAACGCAACAGCGTGGCCCGATTCAGTGCATGCTTTGGACCGGCCGGCAGCGCCGCCAGTCCCGCCTCTATCTCGCCGAGCGCCAGTTCCGGGTGGCCCGCATGCAGGTGCAGGTTCGCCACCACCAGCCTCCTCTGCACCGGATCCACCCCGCCCTTCTTCTCCGCGCGTTCGAACGCGTCCAGGGCGCGGCGGTAGGCGCTTTTTACGGCGTCGGGCTGATGGCGCTCGCGGTGGATATGGCACAAAACCGACCAGACGTTGCCCTCCAGCGCCGGATGCACGTCGCGGCATTGCTCGAAGATCCTGAGAGCGGCCTGCAGACTCGCCTCGGCTTCCCCCACATCGGAGGCATGGAACTGGGCGATGCCCAGATTCTGGTGCGCCACCGCCAGCGGAAGCCGATCGTGGCCCCCACCGGCCCGTATCTGTTCCACCACCCGCGCGCGGGAGGCTACCTCGTCGTCGAGATCCACGCTCGCCCGCGATTCCTCCGCCCGCTCTTCGTCGATTGAGGCGACGAACAGGTTGAGGAACTCCTCGCCCGCGCGGTTCCGCAGCGCCAGTTGCAGCAGCCGGCTTCCATCGGCGGTTCCCACCGGCGTCATGTTCCGAAAGAAGCTGGCCAGGAACAGCACGGAGCCAAGCGCCACCGGCTCCCACCAGACGGCCAGAGCGGTTCCCGGCAGGTTGATCAGTATCAGGAACAGCACCGCCGCACAGTTGAGGGTGAGGAACGGTCCGGCGAAGACAATCAGCATCGCGTTCGCGCGCAGGTCCTTGCTGGAACCGGGGATGGCCCCCACGAAGCCTCCGCCGGACAGCACCCGGTGCCAGTCAAAGTCGAGCCGGCGGCCACGGGCGTTCCGGCGGATGGTGACCGGACCCACGCAAATCACCTTCAGCCGGTAGCCCACCGCCCAGGTGGCCAGGGCGTGTCCCAGCTCGTGCACCAGCAGGACCAGGAAATCCAGCGCGAAGAACAGGATCCAGAAGTTGAGCCGTACGGATTCGGTCAACCCGAGGCTGTGCGCGTATGGGTAGACGAAGTTGGCGCCGCGCGCCAGCGCGATCAGCCAGACGACACCGGCAATCCATCCCATGGATGAGCGGCGCTGCGGCATCAGAGGGAAGATCGGCAGTTCGCTGGCAGGTCGTTAGTCAAACTACGAAAGCAGGATCCGGGATCCATCGGCCGACGACATCGGAAAAGTCGGCCCGCCGCTGGCCGCCGACTGTCGCCACGGTCAGCTCGTCCAGAATCGCAGCATTCGGTCCACTTCGGCGGGAACGCCGCGGATCGTGTACTGGATTCCCTCTGCCAGCGGCCTCATGCCTGCATGATCGCACGAAGCCGCGCCTGAACACGCCCGCGCGATAAACTAGTACCAATGACCGAACAGCAGCGCATGGCCAGACCTCTCGCCGAGGTGGACCCCGACGTTTACCAGGCGATTCAGCACGAAGTGGAGCGCCAGCACACGCGGCTCGAGCTGATCGCCAGCGAGAACTTCACCTCCGAGGCGATCCTCGAAGCCACCGGCAGCGTCTTCACCAACAAGTACGCCGAAGGCTATCCGGGCAAGCGCTACTACGGCGGCTGCGAGTTCACGGACATCGTGGAGAACCTGGCCCGCGATCGCGCGAAGCAGTTGTTCGGGGCCGAGCACGCCAACGTGCAGCCGCACTCCGGCTCGCAGGCCAATCAGGCGGCCTACTCGGCCATTCTGCAACCCGGCGACACCATCCTGGGCATGAACCTCGCCCACGGCGGGCACCTCACCCACGGCCATCCGCTCAATTTCTCCGGCAAGACCTACCACGTGGTGCCCTACGGCGTGCGCCGAGACACCGAGCAAATCGACTACGACGAGCTGGCGCGCCGGGCCGAAGAGAATAAGCCGAAGCTGATCATCGCCGGCGGCAGCGCCTATCCGCGCATCATCGATTTCGCGCGCTTCCGCGCCATCGCCGATTCGGTGGGCGCGAAGCTGCTGGTGGACATGGCCCACTTCGCCGGGCTGGTGGCCGCGCGCGTGTATCCGAACCCCTGCGAATACGCCGACATCGTCACCTCCACCACGCACAAGACGCTGAGGGGACCGCGCGCCGGCCTGATCCTGAGCCGCGCCGAGTACGCCGCCGCCATCGACAAAACGGTGTTCCCGGGCGTGCAGGGCGGGCCGCTGGTGCACGTGGTGGCGGCCAAGGCGGTCTGCTTCCGCGAGGCCATGACGGCGGAGTTCGTCGAATACCAGAAGCGCGTTATCGTAAACGCGCGGGTGCTCGCGGCCAGCGTCGAGGAAGGCGGCTTCCGTGTGGTATCGGGCGGGACCGACAGCCATCTGCTTCTGGTGGACGTGTTCGCGAAGGGCGTGCGAGGCAAGGAGGCGGAGGCCGCGCTCGACCGCGCGTACATCACCGCGAACAAAAACGCCATCCCGTTCGATACGAATCCGCCGCTGAATCCCAGCGGCATCCGTCTGGGCAGCCCCGCCGTCACCACGCGCGGGTTCGGCGAAAAAGAGATGCGCGAAGTGGGCGCGCTCATCTGCGAGGTGCTCTCCGACGCGTCCTCGGAATCCGTTCTTGCTTCGGTCCGGCGGCGCGTGGGCGCGCTCACCGAGGCTTTCCCGCTCTACGGCTGGAAGATGTCCGGCGCCGCGGTCCGTTGAATGCCGCTGCACATTGCGATCGACATCCGCCACCTGCGCGATTTCGGAATTGGCACCTACATCCGGAATCTGGTGCGGGCGCTTGGCGATCTGGATCGTGACAATCGCTACACGCTGATCGCGGCGGAGGCGAATCCTCCGGAACTGGCGCGCCTGCCGGCGAACTTCGCCTACGCGGTCTACAAGAAGCCGCACGCCGGCATGGTGGGGCTTTCCTATTCGCTATTTCTTCGCGGATTGAGCGCGGATTTGTTTCACCTTCCTCTGAACTCGGTTCCGCTGCTGATGCCCCGGCCTTATGTGGTCACCGTGCACGACATGAGCCGGCTGCTCTACGACAACCCGCCCAACCTTCGCAATCATGTGCGTCTGCTTCGCTACCAGCGAGGGCTGCTGCGCGCCGCCCGCGTGATGACCGTTTCCAACGCCACCCGTCGCGACGTTGAAAGCGTGCTGGGGATTCCGGGCGCGCGCATTCGCACCATCTACAACGCGCCAGACCCGGCCTTTCTGGAGCCCGCGCCCCCGGCTATCCCGTGCCTCGACGAATCGGGCCTCCAATACCAGCCGCGGTTGCAGCGCATCATGGATCGCTATCAGATCAATTACCCGTTCCTGCTATACGCGGGCAACATACGCCCGCAGAAGAATATTCCGCGGCTGGTGGAAGCGTTCGCCGTGGTGCGCGGGGAATTGAAGGACCACCCGTTCTTCCGCAATCTGCATCTCATCATCATCGGCGACGAGATTTCGCACTTCCCCGCCGTCCGCCACGCCGTGATCAAGACGAGGGTGGAACCCGTGGTCCGCTTCCTGGGATTCGTGCCCATCGAGACGCTGCGTTGTCTGTACCAGACCGCGCAGGCCTTCGTCTTCCCGTCGCTCTACGAAGGATTCGGCCTGCCCCCGCTGGAGGCCATGTGCTGCGGCGCGCCCGTGGTGGCTTCCAACGTGAGTGCGCTTCCGGAAGTGATTGGGGACGCCGCCGTGATCGTGAACCCGGAGAACGTGTTCGACATCGCCCGCGGCATCCGCGACGTTCTGCTGGACGCGGATCTGCGCCAGAGAGTGATCGCCCGGGGCTACGAACAGTCCCGCCGCTTCAGTTGGCAAAGCACCGCGTCCCAGGTTCTGGAGACCTACCGGCAGGTCGCCGGCCGTTAGGGACAGGCGACGCTCAACAGCGCTATTTGCGAGGGCCTGTGCTCGCCGCGCGCCGCGTCAGATAAAGATCGATCTCCGCCTTCGGATAAAGATCCAGCAGATCCAGCCCGAACCGCTTCAGCATGGTGTCGAACAGTTCCGGCGTCAGCGGCCGCACACCCTTCAGGACATTGTGCGCGTGCGGCTGCGAAATGCCGAGGAAGCGGGCCAGACCGCGCTCGGTGAAATCGCCGTTGCGGACCAGATCGCGCGCGTATTCCAGTAAATTCGAATTCAACCGGTCAAACGACACTTAATACCTGCCGTATTTCAATCTGAAATAGGTCAGCCTGGATCACAGCACTGCTGGAAGAATTACCAGTCCGCTCCGTGAGCATTTTCCCCATCCCTGCGACCGTCACAAATCACCTGTTATGTACTACTTAGTACAACGGTACCATAGGTCCTAGTACCATGCCTGGAAGTTTTTATTAACAACAGGTTGACGGATCGTCGCCGGGACGTAGCATCGACTCAAGCTGACTCGGGACACCCACCGGGTGAGATTCTCCAGGAAGGGAATTAAACATCTCATGAAATGGACACGATCCGATGCACTTCCACTCGCGGCGCCCGATTGCGCCCAATGCCGGGGTCTGGGACTTCGCAGTCTGAAAGACGAAGCGCCCTGTAACTGCGTCCTGCGGGCCATCTTTCGCGCCTGCTACGCTCATTTCCGTTATTGTTCCACCAAAGAAAGATCCGTGAGCCGTATTTCGATCGAGGGCAACCACGGGGGACAACGGAAAACCATCTGGAGCCGCAAGAACGAGGAGTTCATTGCCGACTTCTGTCTGGTCAGCCATCGCGCCCTCAACGACTTCGAGTACCCCATCTTCAAGCACCACTTTCTGCTGGGCGCCGATTGGAAGCTGTGCTGCCGGAGGCTGGGCATGGATCGTGGGAATTTCTTCCACGAGGTATATCGGATTGAACAGCGTCTGGGACGCGTGTTCCGCGAGCTGCAGCCCTATGGGCTCTTTCCGCTGGACGAGTATTTCGGCGGCGCGACCCGGGAAGCGGAGGCGCGCCCCCGCCTCCAGATGGGCCGCGTGATCCCCATCCGGCCGCCGGTGGCCGCATGAGCATGGAAAGGGAGTAAGGCGTCGTCCTCTACTCCTTCTCCCTACCGCCTTGTGCGGAAGAACTCCTGCAGCAGCTCCATGCACTCGGCCGCCAGCACTCCCTCCACCACTTCCACGCGATGGTTCAGCATCTCCGAATCGGCCAGGCGGAACTTGCTGCGGACGCCACCGAAGCGCAGGTCGCGGGCGCCGAAGACCAGCCGGCGCACCCGCGCCTGGACCAGCGCTCCCGCGCACATCACGCATGGCTCCAGGGTGACGTACAGGGTCACATCCTCCAGACGGTAGTTGCTCATGCTCTGCGCGGCCTCGCGCAAGGCCAGCATCTCGGCGTGCGCGGTGGGGTCGTTGCGGCCAATGGGTGAGTTGGAGCCCGTGCCGGCGATGCGGCCCTCCCGCACCGCCACCGCGCCCACCGGCACTTCCCCGGCATCGCCGGCGCGCCTGGCCAGCTCCAGCGCGGCGCTCATGAATTGCTCGTCGGCGCTCACCGGCACTCCTCTGCCGTTGGCCGATGCCTGATAGCGGGCGGGGAGACGCTGGCTACACTAGAATAAGCAGAGCTGGAAGACGCGCTTCGCAAAGAGGTTACCTGTCAGGCATGTTCCGACATCTGTCATTCATCGTCAAGAGCGGGCTGCGCAACCGGCGCAGGAGCGTGCTCACCATAGCCAGCATCGCCGTGTCGCTCTGCCTGCTGGGCGTGCTCATGGCCATGTACCGCGCGCTGTTCCTCTCCGACGAGCCCAGCCCCGCGCAGGCGTTGCGCATGGTGGTGCACCACAAGGTCTCGCTCACCGTGCCGCTGGTGTCGGCCTTCGAGGCGCGCATCCGCCAGATACCCGGCGTACGGGCCGTCTCCGCGTACCAGTGGTTCGGCGGTGTATACAAGGAGCCGAGGAACTTCTTCGCGCGCCTGGCCGTGGAACCGGACGAATTCTTCCGCATCAAGTCCGAGCTGCAGCTCCCGGAGGATCAGAAACAGGCGTTCCAGCATCTTCGCACGGGCTGCATTGCGGGCGTCACCCTGGCGAAGAAATACAACTGGAAGCTGGGCGACCGCATTACCATTGTCGGCGACATCTTCCCGTTTAACGCGGAACTGACATTGGTAGGCATCTACAACGACCCGGAAGACACCGACACCCTGTTCCTCAACAACGAGTACATTCGCCAGGCGATGCAAGGCACTCGCAGAGAGGACCTGGTGGGAGCGTTCTGGGTACAGGCGGACAACGCCGCCGACGTTCCGCGCGTCTCGAAAGCCATCGACGATGAGTTCGCCAACTCGCCCTATCCCACCAAAACCGAATCCGAGAAGGCCTTCGCGCTGAGCTTCATCTCGTTTCTGGGCAACCTGAAGCTTTTTCTGGCGGCCATCTGCGGAGCGGTCACCTTCACCATTCTGCTGGTCTCCGCCAACACCATCTCCATGTCCGTGCGCGAGCGCGTGCGCGAGGTGGGCATTCTCAAGACGCTGGGATTCACCACCGGCAACATCCTGAACATCATCGTGGGCGAGGCGGTATTCATTGCCGGGGCAGGCGGAGTGCTGGGCGCGCTGCTGGCGGCGGGTCTGTGCGACGGCGTGAGGCGCATGCCCACGACCGCGATGTTCTTCCAGAACCTGACGTTCTCTTCGGGGGTGGCGGCAGCGGCACTGGGCGTGGCCCTGTTCATCGGTCTGGTGAGCTCGCTGGTGCCCGCCTGGGGCGCGGCGAAGACGTCCATTCTCGATTCGCTCCGCTACACGGGTTAGGAGACGACCATGGCCATCCCCATTGCATACAATCTCCGCAACCTGGTAGTCCGGCGCACCACCACGCTGATGACGGCGCTGGGAATCGCCCTCACCGTGGCGGTTCTTCTGTCCGTGATGGCGCTGGTCAGCGGCTTGCGTACCGCGTTTCGCAGCAGCGCGAACCCGCTGCACGTCCTGGTGCTGCGCGTGGGCGGCACAGCGGAATTGAACAGCGCGATCACTCGCGCCGTATATCAGGATTTGAAGGTGAAACCCGGCATCGCGATCTCCTCTTCGGGCGAACCCCTCGCTTCGCTGGAGATGGTCACCGTGATCAATCTGCCCAGTATCGACAGTCCGACTGGAATGAACGTGTCGCTGCGCGGACTCACCACGCTCGGCGTCGGGATGCGCAATCTCAGGCTGGCCCAGGGACGATGGTTTCAGCCCGGGCAGCGTGAAATCGTGGTGGGCAAGTCGACGGCGAACCGCTATCCGGCGGCGCACATCGGCGGGCAGATCCGCTTCGGCAAGGGGCTGTGGACCGTGGTGGGCGTGATGGATGGCGGGCAGTCCGCGCTGAACAGCGAGATCTGGGGCGATCTGGGCCAGGTCAGTTCCGACTTCAACCGCCAGGACGGCCTGAGCTCGGTTCTGGTACAGGCTGCCAACCAGGCCACCATGCCCGTGCTCATCAACGCCCTCAATGACGATCAGCGGCTCAACGTGAAGGCCATCACGCAGCAGGAGTATTACGATCGGCAGACGATCTCGGGAGCTCCGCTGCAGGCGCTGGGCATCTTCGTCTCCATCATCATGGCGGTGGGCAGCAGCTTCGCCGCCATGAACACGATGTACGCCGCGGTGGCGCGCCGGGCCACGGAGATTGGGACGCTGCGCGTGCTGGGCTTCTCGCGTGCCAGCATTCTGTTCAGCTTCTTCCTCGAATCGCTGCTGCTTTCGGTGCTGGGCGGGTTGCTGGGGTGCCTGCTGGCGCTGCCCCTGAATAATGTGGAGACCGGGATCGGGAACTTTGTGACCTTCAGCGAGATCGCCTTCAACTTCCGGGTCACCATTCCGATCATGATTACCGGCGTGGCGTTTGCGCTGGTGATGGGAGCGTTCGGAGGTCTGCTGCCGGCGCGAATGGCGGCGAAGAAGGAGATTCTGATTGCTCTGCGGGAGACCTAGGATGAGAAACGCAGCCGGATTCTTTGCGTCAGTTTGCCTGCTTCTGGCGGCCTCGCTGTGTTCGGCGCAGGCCGCGGCAGCGTCTGCGTCGCCGCGCGAATTCGTGCAGGAGTTCTATAGCTGGTACTCTTCCAAAGCTGTGCAAAACCACGCCAGTCGCGCCTGGGATATTGCGGTGAGAGACAGAAGCGCCGCATTCAGCAGCGAGATTCTCCGTGCCCTCAAAGCGGATTCCGTCGCGCAGGACAAGTCGACTGGCGACATTGTGGGCCTCGATTTCGATCCCTTCCTCTACAGTCAGGACCCCGCACAGCGCTACGAAGTGAGCAAGGTGACGGCGAAAGGAACAGGCTGGCTGGTTGAAGTGTCCGGCGTGCGCGCCGGGAAGAAGAGCGGTAAGGCCGGCGTGGTGGCGGAGGTGTCGCCTGCGAACGGAGGCTGGCAGTTCGTGAATTTTCACTACGAGGAAGGCCAGGATTTGATGACCGTATTGAAATTACTACGAGAGGATCGGCAGAAGGACTCCAAATAGCCCAACACCGCTCCGTTACCGTCGCGGCTCAGAAACGTGCCCACGTATTTGCGGGTAGTAACCGAGCCGCGACGGTCACGGAGCGGTAACTGACAACACAGATGGAACCAGAACTCGGCAATCTTAAAATCGACCGCTCGCAGAAGCGTTCCACGGAGCCCTCGCCCTGGGCTACCCGCTTTATCGTCGCCGGCATCCTTTTCTTCGTGCTGGTGGGCGCCGGCGTGCTCGCCTGGAACAAGCTGGGCGCCGCCGCCACCGAGGTGGAAGCGGTGCGCGTGCACGCGGTGACGGCCGGCGCCGGTTCCTCCGACCCGGTGATTCTCAACGCCACCGGCTACATCATCGCCGCTCACAAGATCGAGGTGGCCGCCAAGGTGATCGGCAAAGTCGCGTGGATCGGCGTGGAGAAGGGCGATCACGTCCGCCAGGGTCAGGTGCTGGTGCGGCTGGAGGACGACGAATACCGCGCGCACGTGCTGGAGGCGCAGGGCCAGCTCGACAACCTGAAGGCCCGCCTGGCCGAGCTCGAAAACGGATCGCGCCCGGAGGAGATCGCCAAGGCGAAGGCCGATGTGGAACAGGCCAAAGCCGACCTCGAGAACGCGCAGGTCACGCTGAAACGCACCGCGGAGCTGGTCCGGCAGGGCGTGTTTCCGAAGCAGCAGCTCGACGACGCCCAGGCGAAGTACGACTCGAGCGCGGCGCGCGTGAACTCGCTGCAGCGGACCTGGGATCTGGTGAGAATCGGTCCGCGCCGCGAACAGATCGACGCCATGCGCGCCCAGGTCCACCAGGCACAGGGGTCGCTGGATTACGCCAAAACGCAGCTTGATAACACCGTCATCACAGCCCCGGTGACGGGGACCATTCTGGAGCGCAACGTGGAGAAGGGCGAGTTCGTCACCACCGGTTTCGTGGGCGACAAGGGCGCCAAGGGCTACGTGGTGTCGCTGGCCGACCTGAACGATCTGCAGGTGGAGCTGGATATCAACCAGAACGATTTTTCGAAGCTCGGCCCGAAATCGCGCGGCATCGTCACCACCGACGCCTATCCGGACCGCCGATATGACGGCGCAATCGAAGAGATTTCGCCGGAGGCCAACCGGCAGAAGGCCACCGTCCAGGTAAAGGTGCAGGTGATGAGCCCGGACTCCTTTCTGCGGCCGGAGATGAATGCGACCGTGGCTTTTTTGGGCGACGCGAAAACCAGCGGGGGCGCGCCCGCGAAAGCGATGGTGGTGATTCCGGCCTCCGCGGTCCGCGACAACGCGGTGTTCGTGATCACCGGCGAGAAGGCGGTGCGGCGTCCGGTGAAACTGGGCGGGACCAATGCCCAGGGCGTGGTAATCGAGAACGGCCTGATTGGCGGAGAGGATATCGTGGTGAATCCGCCGGCGGAGTTGAAGGACGGACAAAAAGTGCGAGTGAAGGCGTAAAAACCATGAGCGACATAGTCATCCAGACACGGCAACTGACCAAGGAATACATCCGCGACGAGTTTCACGTCGTCGCGCTCGAGAACGTGGATATCGACATCCACAAGGGCGACTTTGTTTCGCTCATGGGGCCGTCGGGCTCCGGGAAGTCCACGCTGCTGCACCTGATTGCGGCCATGGACCGTCCCACCAGCGGCGAGATTCGCGTCCTCGGCCAGGATCTGCGCGCGCTCAACGACCGGCAGATCGCCCATTGGCGCAACATCCATATCGGCTTCGTCTTCCAGTCGTTCAATCTGATTCCCGTGCTCAGCGCGCTGGAGAACGTGGAGCTGCCCCTGAAGCTCACCAGCCTGAAGAAGAAGGCGCGCATCGAGCACGCCACCACGGCGCTGCAACTGGTGGGTCTGGGCGACCGCCTGGGCCATTTGCCGAAGCAGCTCTCGGGCGGCCAGGAACAGCGGGTGGCCATCGCCCGCGCCATCGTCACCGATCCCGATTTCATCCTGGCCGACGAGCCCACCGGGAATCTGGACGCCACCTCGGCGCAGGAAGTGTTGTCGCTGCTGTCGCGGTTGAACAAAGAGTACGGCAAGACCATCGTGATGGTGACCCACGACCCGCATGCCGCGAGATTCGCCACCCGGATCCGCCACCTCGAAAAAGGGCAGCTTCTTCCGGAAGGCCAGGTGCCGGAGGACTGGGCGCCGATCCCGGCGGCGGCGCGGCAAATAGAGTAAGACTAACCGGCCCGCCTCAGGCCATAGCGTATCGCCTCTTTGAGCACGGTCTGGTATCCGGTCCCCCGCCTAGACGCGATGTCTCTCGCAAGCTCGATATCAGCGACGGACAAGCGCGTACCGAAGAGCTTCCATCGCTTCTCGCCGGTCATGTCTTTTGCGGGGATGATCAGGTGGGGATGATCGGGTGGGGCCGCTCGATCGCTTCCTCGACCTCCGCCGGCCTGACTCGATGCCGGGCAACATGGCCGGCATGGCGCAGATCCCAATCGAAGCCTTCAACTCCATCCAGCACCAGGGCCGTGCTATGATGCTCTCCCGGAGGCGCGTCGTGAGCCTGCTGAACCGATTCATCCGATCGCGTGGAAGTGGCGCTATCGTTCTCGTCCGGCTGCTGGTGGGTGCGGTCTTTCTTTCCGAGGGAATCCAGAAGTTCCTGTTTCCAGCCGCACTGGGCGCCGGCAGGTTCGCAAAGATCGGCATCCCCGATCCTCAGTTCAGTGCACCGTTCGTGGGCGTGGTGGAAATCGTTTTCGGCGCGATGATCGTCGTGGGCCTGCTCGCGCGCCTGGCCGCCATTCCGCTGCTCATCAACATCAGCGTAGCCATCCTCACCACCAAGGTCCCCATGCTGGTCCATCAGGGATTCTGGCCCATGGCGCACGAGGCCCGCACGGACTTCTGCATGTTGCTGGGGCTCCTCTTCCTGATGGTCGAAGGCGCCGGGGCTTTTTCCGTGGATAGACGGCTTTGCTGAATCATCCGCTCGGGGAACTGGCCGGCCTGTTTCTCCGCCTTGGCTCCACCGCGTTCGGCGGTCCGGCCGCGCACATCGCCATGATGGAGGACGAGGTGGTGCGGCGGAAGCAGTGGATGACGCGCCAGCAATTCCTCGATCTGGTGGGCGCGACAAACCTCATCCCCGGACCGAACTCCACCGAGATGGCCATCCACATCGGCTACCTGCGCGCCGGCTGGGTGGGCCTGGTGGTAGCCGGAGCGTGTTTCATCGTGCCCGCCGCCATCCTGGTGGGATGCCTTGCCTGGGCCTACGTGAGCTTCGGACGCTTGCCGCAGGCGGCGGCGCTTCTGTACGGCGTGAAGCCGGTGGTGTTCGCCATCGTGATGCAGGCCATGTGGCGTCTGGCGCGAGCGGCCGTGAAGACGCCGGTGCTGGGCCTGGTGGGCGCCGCTGCGCTGGGGCTGGCTCTGCTGGGCACCGGTGAGCTGGCCATTCTGGCTGCCGCGGGAACGCTGCTCGGCGTCGTGCGCTGGTTCCAGTCCGGCAGCGGGCGCAGGGTGGTCACCGCGCTGGTTCTCGGCGCCATCGCTCTGGTGACGGTGGTGGCGGAGTTCGCGCCGCCGATCTCGTCTTTGCAGCGGCCGGCGGCGCCCACTTCCGGAACGCTGTTCCTGTATTTCGCGAAAATCGGCTCGGTTTTGTATGGCAGCGGCTACGTTTTGCTGGCGTTTCTGCAAACGGATCTGGTGGCGCACTGGCACTGGCTGACGGCGCGGCAGTTGCTGGACGCGGTGGCCGCGGGACAAGTCACTCCCGGGCCGGTGTTCACCACCGCCACCTTTGTTGGATATGTTCTGGCCGGGCCAGCGGGCGCCGCCTGCGCTACGGCGGGTATTTTTCTGCCAGCGTTCTTTTTCTGCGCCATCAGCGGCCCGCTGGTGCCGCGTGTCCGCCGGTCGGCCGTAGCCGGCGCGTTTCTGGATGGCGTCAACGTAGCCTCTTTGGCGTTGATGGGCGGCGTGACATGGGCGCTGGCGCGTGCCGCGGTGGTGGACGTGGTTTCCGCCGTCCTCGCCGTGGTGAGCGCGCTCATTCTGTTCCGTTATCGGCTAAATTCCGGGTGGCTGGTACTCGGCGGCGCCGCCGTGGGACTGCTGCTGCTATGGCGACCATGAATGGCCGTTCGGCCAATTCGGGGACAGGCGACGAATTCCCGAGGGGAATTGGGGACACTCCATCTGGTGTCCGGATCGGCTCAACCTGCGTTCAGGTGGAGTGTCCCCCAATTCCCCTCGGAGTGTCCGCGGAATCTCGTTGCCTGTCCCCGAATTGGACGCCCACGAACCGCCTCCGCCTGCTCGCCGCTTTCGTCGCCACTGCCGCGCTGGCGGTGCCCCTCGGCTCCAGTTTCCCGGACGAACGAATCATCGGACCTCACGGCGAAATGAAGCATCTCAGCGATTTCTGGCAGGCCGGGCCGCTGTTGCTGGTTCCGCTCGCTTCCTGCCAGGCGCAGCTCCCGAAGGTGGAGGACCCGCGCATCAGCGTGCTGGGCATTGCGGGGCAGCGCTGCAACCGGCCCGCCGTGTTTTTCGCCCCGGAAGGCGCGCCCGCTTCGGCCCTGCTGCTGGACACCCGTGGCTCCCTGCGCCGCGTGTTCCGCGCCGCCGATTCCATTCCCGCCGATGTCCGCGCGTGGTTCGACGGGATGGCCGTGTATAGAGCCCAGTGTGCCCGCTGCCATGGCGACGACGGCGCGGACACCGGCTATCCTGGCATTCGCGTTCTCTCGGGCATCGGGAACCGCCATTCCGAAGGAGAGATCCTCGAAATGACCCAGCGGGCCGGGTTCGTGGACCTGCATGCTCTCGACGATAAGGCGCGCCGCGCGCTCGCCGACTACGTCGCGGGTTTGTAGCTGCGCGCCGTTTCAACCGCGCGCGCCACGCGCGGCCGTCGCCAGCTTCACCAGCCTCGGCCCAATCTCCTCCAGCGGCAGCACGAAATCGGCATGCACCATGGCCAGCGCGCTGTCCGGCATGCCCCGGTATTGCGCCGTCGCCGGATCCTCCACAATGGCCAGGCCGCCCTGCTGCTTGATGGCCAGCAGGCCCGCCGCGCCGTCCTCCAGCGAGCCGCTAAGCACCACTCCCACAACGCGCTTCCCGAATTCACCGGCCACCGAGCGAAATAGCGCGTTAATCGCCGGATGGTGCTGGCTTCCCGGCGCGCCACGTCCCAGCAGAATCCGATGATTCAGCACCGTTAGGTCATAACCAGGTGGCGCGACGTAGATGCAGCGGCGCTCCACCGGCCAGCCGTTCTCGGGATGCCGGGCGGGCAGCGATCCGGCTTTTGCGAGGATCTCGGGAAGAAGGCTTCTCCCCTCAGGCGAGACATGCAGAACGACGAAAACGGTCGCCGGCAAATCGCACGGGAAGTGGCTGACCACCCGCTGCAGCGCCCCCACGCCCCCCGAGGAGGCGCCCATCGCGATGATGTCGTAGACCGGCATTTCGTCCCAGCCGCTCAGGATAGTATCTGATCCTAACCCATTTGGAAGCGAATGGGTGATAATTGTTCCATCCAATGGCAACTAGGCGAACGAAAAAGGCCGGGCCGGTCGGGGCGCCGGCCCGGAAACGCGCGGGCGGCGCCACAGTGAAGGCGCCGGCGCGGCAGGCGAAGAAGGGCGGCCAGGGCGCCAACGGCGGGAGCACTTTCCCAATTGTGGCGATCGGCGGCGCGGAGGGTGGCATCGAAGCCTTCCAGCGAATGCTGCAGGCTTTGCCGGCCCAGACCGGGATGGCCTGCGTGTTCGTACAAAACCTGGCTCCCCGGCTGGCCGGCAAGCTGGCGAGCGTTTTGTCCCGGCATACGGCGATGCCCGTCCGCGAGGCCAGTCAGGGCCTGCGGGTGGAACCCGGCCACGTCTACGTCATTCCGGCGCGGGCCGGCATGACCATGGAGCGCGGCACCCTGGTGTTGTCGCCGCGGGGACCCCGTCGTGGACCGCACACGCCCATCGACCATTTCTTCCGCTCGCTGGCGGCCGATCGCGGCAGTAGCTGCATTGGAGTTCTTTTTTCCGGAAACGCCACCGACGGCACGCGCGGAATCCTGGCCATCAAGGCGGCCGGCGGCATCACCTTCGCTCAGGACGGCGAAAGCGCCGCCGAGTCCGGGATGCCGCGAAGCGCCATCGCCACCGGCTGTGTCGACTTCGTCCTGCCGCCGGAAGCCATCGCCCGCGAGCTGGCCCGTCTGGGAGATCATCCCTACGTCTCCAGCGCCGCCGCCGTAGTCGAGGAGAAGGGCGCCGCCGAGTCCGACCCCGCCATGATGCGCATTCTCACGCTGGTGCGAACGGAGACGGGCGTCGATTTCTCCCAGTACAAACGAGCCACCATCCACCGGCGTATTCTGCGCCGCATGGCTCTCGGCCGCGTGGATGGCATGGACGCCTACCTGCAACGCCTGCGCGACGCGCCCGCCGAGATCGCGGCCCTGCACGAGGATATCCTGATTCACGTCACCCGGTTCTTCCGCGACCCCGAGGCATTCGAGGCGCTGAAGAAGATCGTGTTCCCAGCGATCGCAGCCGGCCGCGACGGATCGTCGCCGATTCGCATCTGGGTGCCGGGCTGCTCTTCCGGCGAAGAAGTCTATTCGCTGGCCATCGCGCTGCTGGAGTATCTGGACGAAGCGTCCGGCCATGCCGGCGTCCAGTTCTTTGGCACCGATATCAGCGAAAACGCTTTGGAGAAGCCGCGCTCCGGCGTGTACCCGCTGAGCATCTCGGAGGACGTTTCCCCGGAGCGTTTACGCCGTTTCTTCCTGCGCGCCGAAGGGGGCTACCGGATCAGCCAGCGGCTTCGCGATATGTGCGTATTCGCGCGCCAGAACATCGCGCAGGACCCGCCGTTTTCGCAGCTCGATCTGATCAGTTGCCGGAATGTCCTTATGTATCTCGGACCTGTTTTGCAGAGGCGCGTCGTTCCGGTTTTCCATTACGCTCTCAAACCGGATGGATTTCTGTTGCTGGGGGCCTCCGAAACGGTGGGGCCGTTCACCGAGCTGTTCGCGCCGGTGGACAAGAAGTGCAGGGTCTACAGACGCAAGCCGGCCGCCCGGCGCTTTCCGGCCGACTTTCCGGTGAGGCCCACGAATCCGCAGAAGTCCGCTGTGCAGCCGCTCCCGGAAGACTGGACGGAGGCGGACCTGGCTCGCGAGGGCGACCGCGAGGTGCTGGCCCGATACGGCCCGCCGGGTGTCATTATCGACGACGATCTGAATATCGTGCAGTTTCGCGGCCGCACCAGCCCGTGGCTGGAACCCGCCGCCGGCGCCGCCACTCTGAATCTGCTGCGCATGGCGCGCGAAGGGCTGGCCCCGGAGCTGCGCAACGCCGTTCGCAAAGCCCGGGACGGCAATGCCACGGTCCGCCGCGAGGGCCTGCGGCTGAACCCGCACGCCGAGAAGACCGAGTTCGCCATCGAGGTGATTCCCATTCAAGGCTCGCCCGACCGCCAGCGCCGTTTCCTGATTCTGTGCGAACCCGCGAAGCCTCACCCGAGCGCCGCGATTCCGCGGACGCCCGCCCGCGGCCCAGCGTCCGGCAAACCGGACAAGGAGAACGCCCGGCTGCGGCGGGAACTCGCTTCGGCCAGAGAATACCTGCAGTCGATCATCGAGGAGCAGGCGTCTTTCAACGAAGAAACACGCACCGCCAACGAGGAAATCCAGTCGGCGAACGAGGAGTTGCGGAGCACCAACGAGGAACTGGAGACGGCCAAGGAGGAACTGGAATCCTCCAACGAGGAACTGAACACCGTCAACGAAGAACTGCGCACGCGCAACGAGCAGCTCTGGCAGACCGGCAACGACCTTCTGAACCTGCTGGCCAACGTCAGCATGCCCATTGTGATGCTGGGAAACGACCTGCGCATCCGGCGCTTCACGCCCCTGTGCGAAAGGATACTGAATCTGATTCCGGCGGACGTCGGCCGTTCGGTCAGCGATATCAAGTCCACCCTGAGCGTGCCCAGTCTGGAGGCGCTGTTGCGCGGCGTCATCGAGAACCTGGAACCAAAAGCAGTGGAAGTCAGCGACGTGAACGGCCACCGCTACTCGCTGCGCGTCCGGCCCTACCGCACCAGCGACAACCGGATCGACGGCGTGGTGATGGTTCTGGTGGATATCGAAATTGGCCCCGGTTCCGCCGCGCACCGGGACATTTTCGCGCGCACCCTGATTGAGGCTCAGGAGCAGGAACGGCGGCGGCTTTCGCGGGAATTGCACGACGATCTGAACCAGCGGATCGCCGTTCTCGAGTTTGACGTGGATACGCTGGAAAAGAGCGCGCCTTCCGGCGATACGCTGCACAAAGGTCTGCGGCAGATTCGGGAACAGGTGAGCGAGCTCCTGAAGGAAGTCCGGCGCATCGCCTGGCAGTTGCATACGACGGTGCTGGACAATCTCGGCCTGGTCCCGGCACTGGAATCGCTCTCCCGCGAGTTCTCCGAACGGGACGGCATCCCGGTCCGGTTCGCCGCGCGGGGCGTCCCCGCCGATGTCCCGCGCCCCGTCGCCGTGGCGCTGTACCGGGTCACTCAGGAAGCGCTTCGCAACGTCTCCCGGCACTCGGGCGCCCATGATGCGGCCGTCGAACTCATCGGCTCGGAGAGTTGGATCGAGCTGGCGGTCCGGGACAGCGGTATCGGATTCGACCGGACTGAGGCGCGGACCGGCCTCGGACTCACCAGCATGGAAGAGCGCGCGCGGCTCATCAGCGGTACCTTCGAGGTGCTCTCCAGACCGGGCGCAGGCACGGAAATTCGCGTCCGCGCGCCCATACCGGCAACGCAATCGTAATAATTCTGTTATGATACTAGCGACGTGGGAAGAATACGCGTCCTCCTTGCGGAGGACCACACCATTGTGGCGGCAGGGCTCGCCAGGTTAATTGAAACTGAATTTGATTTAGTCGGGAAAGTGGACAACGGCCGTGCCGCGGTCCAGGCTGCGGGGCAGTATCGACCGGACGTTGTTCTGCTCGATATCTCGATGCCGTTCCTGAACGGACTCGAGGCAGCGCGCCAGATCCGCGCTGAATTCCCCGAAACGAAAGTAATCTTTCTTACAATGCACACCGATCTCGCCTACGTGGCCGAGGCGCTGCGCACGGGGGCTTCGGGATACCTGCTCAAGCGATCCGCCGTCTCCGAACTGGGTGACGCCATCCGTACGGCGGCGAGCGGACAGGTATACATCACGCCGTATATCGCCAGCCGCATGAAAGAATCCGTCCGGCCGGAGACCATGACTCCGCCCAAACTCACGGGGCGGCAGCGTGAGGTGCTGCAGTTAATCGCCGAGGGGTTTACGGCGAAGGAGTTGGCGAGCGAACTGAACATTTCCACCAAGACCGCCGAGTTCCACCGGGCCGCCATTCTGCAGAAGCTGGGGCTGCACGGAACCGCGGAGCTGATTCGATATGCGCTGGAACACCACATCAGCGGGAATCGGTCGGTCGCGAAGACCTGAGATTCAGTCCAGCTTCGTGGGGCAGCCTTTTCAGGCTGCGGACCCGCTTTCCAGCGGGTCCAGCCGGCCGGAAGGCAGGATTGCCAGGCAGGATTGCCTGCCCCACCGCTCGGGATGGACGAGGGAGCGAGTACGCGGCTGCTAAGATGTTCACTGGTGATTCCATGATGAAAACCGCCTTCCAATTCGCTCTCGCGTTCATTGTCTCCGTGGGTGTCGTGTGTGCGCAGCAGCAGAGTCCGTCTGCGCAGGCTACCGTCACCGTCGCGGGCAAGACTCTCACCGTCAACTACTCGGCGCCGTCGGTGCGCGGCCGGGAGGGTCATCTTTTCGGACCCGGAGGGAAGATCTCCACGGACCGGAACTACCCGGTGTGGCGCGCCGGCGCCAACGCCGCCACGGCATTTCACACCGACGCTGACCTGGAGATCGCCGGCCTCACGGTGCCGGCCGGAAACTACACGTTGTTCGTGCTGGTGGAGGACCCGGACGCCTGGCAGCTCATCATCAACAAGCAGACCGGCCAGTCGGGCCTGAGCTACGACAAGGCGCAGGACCTGGGCCGCGTCAAAATGACCATGAGCAAGCCGCCGGCGCTGGTCGAGGTGTTGAAGTACACGCTGTCGGCCGACAAGCTGGAACTGGCCTGGGAGAATCACGTCGCGTCCGTGCCCATCACGGTGAAGTGATCGTTTCCATCATCGTGCCGGTTCGTCGCGAGATGCCCGCGATCGAGCGGTTTCTCGCCTCGCTCGCCGCGCAGGACGTCGCGGATCTCGAGTGGGAGGTGATCGTCGCCGACGGCATGAGCGACGACGGCACCCGGGACGTGCTGGCAAAGTGGGCACAGGCCTGGCCGAAGCTCACGGTCATCGACAACCCGCGCGGCTATGTCTCCAGCGGCCTGAACGCCGCGGTGCGCGCGGCACGCGGAGACATCATCATCCGCATGGACGCACATTCGGAATACGCTCCGGATTATGTGCGGCAGTCGATCGCGGTGCTGGATGAGACCGGCGCCGACAACGTGGGTGGACCGGCCCGCACGCGCGCCACAGGATGGCTGGCGCGGGCCGTTGCCGCCGCTTACCACTCCCGTTTCGGTTCCGGCGGCGCGAAGTTCCACGACGCCGGGTATGAGGGTCCGGTGGACACGGTGCCGTACGGATGCTGGCGCAGGGCGACGCTCGAGCGGGCCGGCCTCTTCGATGAATCGCTTGTCCGCAACCAGGACGATGAGCTGAATCTCCGGATCATTCGCGGCGGCGGGCGGATCTGGCAGTCGCCGCGGATTCGTTCGTGGTACCGGCCGCGCGGCTCGTTGCGGGCGTTGTTTGTGCAGTACTTTCAGTATGGCTTCTGGAAAGTGGCGGTCATTCGGAAGCACCGGCGTCCGGCTTCGTGGCGGCATCTCGCGCCTGGCGTGTGCGTGCTGTTGGGACTGGCTCTGGCAATCGCTTCCTTCTTCTGGCGATGGCCGCTGGCGGTCTTGTGCGTGCTGGCCGGCACGTACGCCGTGGGTTCCCTGGTTGCGTCGGTGACCTCCGCGCGACGGCACGGGTGGGACCTGCTCCCCGCCCTTCCCGCGGTCTTCGCGGTGTACCACGCTGCCTACGGCCTCGGCTTCCTGGCGGGAGTGGCTACTGCAACTGGCCGACCCAGCTCCCGTAGGGCGGCAGCATGACCCGCTTCAGATCCACCGGACGGCCCGCCTTCGCGAAAGAGCTCAACAGCGTCGTTGCTTCTTTGGATCGCAGGTCGAAGCTTACCGTCTGCGGCAACGCCGTGCAGTTCAGAACCACCAGAACCACCGTGCCGTCGCCGGCTTTGCGCAGGTACGACAGCACGTTGTGATCGCTCGCATTCACGAGGGCGAAATCGCCGTCGCGCAGCGCGCTGTTCTTCTTCCGCAGGCGGATCAGCGTCTTATAGAAGTTGAGCAGCGAATTGGGGTCGGGCCGTTCCACCGCCACGTTGCGCTCTTTGTAATCGGGCGCCACGGGCAACCACGTCGACGCGCCCGTGCTGAAGCCGGCATTCGTGCCGTCGCTCCATTGCATGGGCGTGCGCTCGCCATCGCGGCCTTTATCTTTGGGCCAGCCGGTGATGCCGATGGGATCGCGCACGTCTTCCTTGCGCTGCGGATCGTTGTTCTCCATCCCCAATTCCTGACCGTAGTAAACCAGCGCGGAACATTGCGGTGTCAATAGCAGCGTGGCGATCAGCCTGGCGATTGCGGCGTCGTGCGCGCCATCGGCGTAGCGGTCCCAACTGCGCCGGTTGTCGTGGTTGTCGAAGACGAACAACGGCACGTTGCCGTTGAGCCCGGTCTCCGCGTCGCGCAGAATGCGCCGGAAATCGTCGGCGGAGATGCGATTGAGAAAGCCGAGCTGCGTGTCCATGGGGAGCTGCAGCTCGTCGTTCTTCGCGCCGTACATCTTCGCCAGCTCCTGAACGTTGGGAACGTATGTTTCACCGATGAGCACGCGGTCGGGGAATTCATCGTTGACGTGGCGCAGCTCGCGCAGCACATCGTGGACCTCGGGCAGATTGTCGGTGTATTCGCGGGAGACGATTGGATCGCCGAAAGCGTTCGCCCCGGGCTGGACGCGCTCGTCGCGCAACTGGGGATCTTCAAAGAGCGTGGTGATGGCATCCAGCCGGAACCCGGCGACGCCGCGCTTCATCCAGAAACGTTCCACGTCGTACATGGCCGCGCGCACATCGGGGTTGCGCCAGTTGAGGTCGGGTTGTTCCTTGTAGAACTCGTGATAGTAAAACTGCCTGCGCTTCGGATTCCACTGCCACGCCGAATGGCCGAACAAGGATTGCCAGTTGTTGGGAGGCCGCCCGTGGCCTTTGCCGTCCTGCCAGATGTACCACTCGGCATGCGGATTGGTCCGCGAGGAAGAGGACTCGGTGAACCAGGGGTGCTTGTCGGAGGTGTGATTCAGGACGAGGTCACTAATGATGCGGATGTTGCGCTTGCGGGCTTCGGCCACCAGGCGGTCGAAGTCGGCCATGGTCCCATACTGCGGGTCGATGGCGCGGTAATCGGAAATGTCGTAGCCGAAGTCGACCTGGGGCGAAGGATAGAACGGCGTGAGCCAGATGGCGTCGACGCCGAGGTCGGCAAGGTAGTCGAGGTGCCGGGTGATGCCGTTCAGGTCGCCGATTCCGTCGCCGTTGGTGTCGCCGAAACTGCGCGGATAGATCTCATAGATGACCGCGTGCCGCCACCACGGCTCGGCCGCTTTCGGCTGGTCCGCGGCGTGCACGAGCGGCAGGGCTATCAGTGCGAACAGCGGGAGCCAGGAAACCGCTTGCTGACGCGCGCGGCTCGGAAACTCGGCAGGGGACATGCTGTTCAGTCTATCGCCTGCGTGAGGATCTGTTTGACCAGCGCGCCGAGTTCCAGGAATGCGTCCAGTTCGGCGGGTTTCCGGAAGTACAGGCTCGCTTCCGGAAGCTGCCCGGCCGAGCGGAGGTCCGACTCAACGTCGGAAGAGCTGAGGACAATCAGCGGAATTCGACTGCAGGCCGGGTTCTGGTGAAACTCCCGCAGAATGTCGCCGCAGTCGACGCGCGGCAGGTTGAGATCCAGCATTACCAGATCCGGACAGGCGGAATCCGGACCGTGCCCAATCCGGCGGACGTAGTGGATGGCCTCTTCGCCATCGTCGGCCACCTGCAGCTCGCAATTCAGGCCATGTTCCCGCAACGCCTCGCGCACCAGGAACACGTCGGCCGGGTTATCTTCCGCAAGGAAGACGCGGAACGGCGCGGAGGAATCCGGGGTCACTGGAAGCCTCTATCGTGGCACGCGCGGCGCTCTTCCTCAAGGGCAGCGGGGATGCCGCTTCGGTAGGACGGATACCGGAGGCTGATCCCGAGGATGCGGCGGATGGCCGAACCATCCACGCGACGGTTGGACGGGGACAGACGGCGAGATTCCGCGCCGACTGGTGGACTGTTTTCCGTGGCGTTCCGGCGCGGAAACTCGACGTCTGTCCCCGCCACGAATTCGGCGATTTCGCTGGACGGGCACGGATGGTCGTCGGCCACCGGCCACGCGCCAGTGACTTCGCTGAAGAGCGCGGCCTCGGCGTGGGCCGCCAGGTCGTCCACATGGATCCGGCTGACACAGCCCGAAGAGTGCACGTAACGGACGCCCCGGCCGGGTCCGTAAATGGCCGCCGGGCGCAGCACCAGAGGCAACCACGGGCCGTCCAGCACCGCCCGTTCGGTTCGCACACGCGCCCGGGCGCGCTCGGAGTGAGGCGCCACGGGCGTTGTTTCATCCACGTATTCCGCGCTGCCATAGACTCCGGTGGTGGACAGGTAGACCACGCGCGCGGCGCCTTCGAGCGCTTCCACGGCAAGGCGATCCAGGTCGTCCGCCAGCGTGGGAACGGAGTGCAGAACGCGGATGCCGGGCGTCACCATACTGCGGAGTGTGGAAAGCGCGCCGGGCGTCTCCAGATTCAGCGAAGCTCGGGTGGTGCAGCGCATCGTGCAGTCGCGTGCGAGCAGGCGCTCCGCCACCCGCCGGCCGGTGAAGCCACACCCGAGAATCAGGACGTCAGGCACGGTGGTCTGTTATAGATGAACACAGCATGCGCACGGTTATCTGGTTCGCCGCGTCCGCGCTGACGGTCGCAGCCGTGTTTGCGTCGCCACTCGAATTGTTCGCGACAGTCTACCTCGCTTCCGCCCATGTAGTGAAACACCTGCTGCTGAATCTGGTTGCGCCATTCTTCCTTGTGCTCGGTCTTCCGCCGTCGGTGGCTGGGCGACTTCGCGTGCCCGCGGCCGTCGCCTGGATTGCCGGCGCGTTGTCTCTGGGCGCGTGGTACGTGCCTTCACTGTACAACGCGGCGCTTCGGGACCCGCGCGTGGAAGCGCTGCAGGCGGCTTCGTGGGTGCTGGGAGGCGTGCTCTTGTACCTGCCCTTGTATAGTCCGGCGCGGCAGACCCGGCTGAAGCCGGTGCCACCTGCGGTCATCTACCTTTTCGCCATGGCGGTGGTGGCGTCCGTGCTGGGCTTGCGCCTGGCCACCATGCAACCCGGCCCATACGGCAGCTATCTGGCGCCGAAGGACCCGCTCCACATCCTGGAGGCGCTGCAGAACGGCTATCACCTGACGCCGGAGGACGACCAGCAGACCGCCGGGTTCCTGTTCTGGATTGGCTCGTGCATGGTGTTTCTGTGGTCGGTGATGATTATGTTCTACCGGATGTACACGGCCGACCGGGATACGGCGAATTAGCCACAGATAAACACGGATTAACACGGATAAGACAACTGTTTGTGATGGGTTTGATTTGCTACGCCGCCTGCGGCGCCTCCTGGGGACAACCTCCGGCTGGGTCGCGATCCGGCCCGGAAGATTCACCGTTTCCCAACTCGTTTCTATGAGTTGGCTGCGTTGCGCCGGAGTGGCGTGAGCTGCCGGGCGAGGCGGAATTGGGTTCGTTTCGTTGTGCAGCATCGCGGGCGGCCTGGGCGGCCAGTTTGCGGAGCGCCAGGAGCTGTTGCAGGGCTCGAAAGCCGGTTCGCTCGATGGCCGCGGCGTAGCGCTGCAGGGCGAGGAAGGGCCCGGCGGCGTTGTCGATCAGCGCGGCGGCGAGTATGGTGTCTGCATCGGCAGGGTCGGCGAGGCCGACCGTCTGTTCGATCACGGCGGCTTCGAGACGGCGGACGCGGGCAAGACGCCAGCGGGCCTGGACCATTTCCTCTACCAGGAACTGCTCGTGGGTGTTGGCGGGCGCGAAGGTGCGGTGGTACTCAGCGATTAATTCGTCGAATTCCTCCTGATTCTCGTTGGTGAGGACGCGGAAGCCGGCGGAGAGGCCGTGTTTGATGGCGTTGCCGCTGGAAATGGACTTGCCTTGCGCGGTGCGCGGGCCGGTGCTGGCGAGGGCATTTCTGCGGTTCGCCAGGATCTGTGATTCGGTTGACATTGCGCCCTGACGGTAGCATGGGCGGGCGGGGTTTCCGGGGGGCGATGCGTGGAAGTGGTTGTTAATGTGGTGGTTTGGTGGGTGTGGGTTGTTGTCACCGGGGTGGTGGGGAAGGGGCGGTTACTGGTGCGTCGGACGCCCGGCTTCAGATGCGTGGTCGGGCGCACTCGATCGTGGGCAATCCGAAATGCGAAGCGTTGCAGCAAGACCGACCGAGTTCCAGGGGATCCGCAACGCTCGGCCGGCACCCGGGCAGGAGCGGAGCCTATGCGTCCTATTCCTTCATGCCCCGGCCTCCCATTGATGACTACCGGCTGAAAGCCGGTAGAATCCTTTTGCGACTGAAAGTCGCGGGTGCGGCTGAAGCCGCCTGAAGCGGGTTCCGGCTGAGAGCCGGCTCAAGGCTTGGTGGGCGCGGTGATCTTAAATGCATCGTCGTCTTCGTCCCACTTCTGGTTCTCGATATAGGCCTTGATCGTTGCCTCGTCCACCGCGCCCACCGTCGCGCAGAAATAACCCCGCGCCCACATGTGCTGCCCCCAGTACTGCTTTCGCAACTCGGGGAATTCCGCTTGCAGATGTCGGGACGACCGTCCTTTGATGTACTGCGCCAGTTTCGCCGGCGCCAGAATCGGCGGCGCCGCTACCAGCACGCGAATGTGGTCCGGCGACACCGCGCCTCGCACAATCACCACCTCGCGGGCCTGGCAGATCTGTCGGATCAGATCGCGCGCACGCTCCGCGATCCTCCCGCGCAATCCTTTGTGCCGGTACTCCGTACACCAGATCAGGTGATACTTCAGATCGTGGACCGCGTGCGCGCTATGCCTGTATTCCGCCATCCTTCCTATTCTCGCGAAGAACAGGCGGCTGGAAGCGGGCCGCCTCAAAGGCCGTGGGATTAGACCGGGCGGACGGAGCTAAAAACCCGAAAGAGCCCCTTTAGCGAGGCCTTCAGGCGAAATCTTCCGCAACGAAATCAAGTATGGAGTGCCAGCCGCGTTCGATGGACTCAACACTCTGTGTTGCCATTCCGCGAGTTTCGATCTCATGGACAGCTGAGTTGCCGAAGACCCTCGTCCAATTCGCAAGCGTCTGGTCACTACAATCTCTCCTATAGATCAAACCGATTCTCGGCATCTTGGTACGTTCCTGAGCGACGTACTCGAAGAGGGCATTCACGTGAAGGTCAGATCGGGGGATGCTGAACCCAAGCACGACAACCGAATCCGCGCGTACGAGGGCTTCCTGTGCTTGTCCAAATATGACCTTTGAGTAGTCAAGTGAAAGAAAGGTATCCTTGTTTAGCATCGGCGGAATAATAAAGGGAATCGGATAAGCGTACTGCCAGAAGTCGATCTCACCGATGTCACGAACCATCGTTTTGGGATCAAAGCCGAGATCAAATCTCGGATGCAGTGCGACGAGGTAGGGTGCGTTTGTAAGATTCCGCATCTCCTCCCGCACACGGTAAAAGTGCATTGAACCGTGGGGTTTTAGGACACGCGGAAGGTTCGCATGTTTTGAGAGATCCCGCATATCGGGGCGAACAAAAACGTGCTCCGGCATCATCATCCGGAAACCGTGCGAAATCTCTGGGAAATAGCGAAACACCAGTGGCCTTCCTTGACTGGCTACACCTAGGTCACAATCCAAGAAGGCTTCGATCAGACCGTCATAGTTGAAGCTAATGATTGTCACTTCATAGCCATCTACCAGATCTCTGATGGCGTTCTGGATTGCTTTGACCCTAGATGCGTCCTTGACCGCATAGAAGACATTTCGATTCTTGACAAGCTTGCCGTCAATTGCGAGATGCTCCGCGAACAGAGACGGAATGAAATAGATGAGGCACTGGAGAACTTGGTTCATTCGCTGGGGATTCGAGCGCTGCAAATCGGTAGCGGATGCAAGGCTCGACTTGATTGCCACTAGTGATAGGAGTTGTTCGAAGTCGAAACGCTGTTCTTCCCTAAGATTCTGGTAGTGGGTCTATTTGAAATAGTAAGGGGGTTGGCAGTTCGCCTGTTCTGTGCTTCTGCCCGTGCGGTTTCGCTAGCCATCTGCCGATGCGGTTTCGCATGTGATAGGGTGGGAACATGGGAAAGAAGCGCGTTGGGTCCGGCGAGGCACAACGCAGAAGGGTGCAGTCCGGGCGAGATAAGGCAGTGGCTAGCAGTGAACGCACGGCGGCATCTCCCCTCAACCAAGTCTTGGAAGAACAGTCATTCCCAGTTAGCACGAAGCCCAAGGAATCTCAGGAATCCGATAAGCCCAAACGATACGATACGGCACTGTTCCTTACTGTCATATTTGGGCTGGCCACCGTATTGGTTTATTTCTTACAGGCCAATGGAGTCCTAACTGTGCCTTGGGCTCCATCGTTGATAGGTTACATCGTGATGCTGGTCGTATTTGTCTGGGCATTCGTTAGATGGGATGTACCACACCGATGGCACGCATCGGTAAGGTGGGGGCTACTCTTAGTATGTGGCTTAGGTATTTTAGTGTTGGGGTCACTTGGGGTTTCGACACAGTACGCTCGGGAGCACCCTAAAGATATGGCACAGAAGAATCCTAATAACGTGCCACTGCTCACGAAAGCAGATTTAGAAGAAGCATTAAAGAAGCAGGGATCAAATCCCGCGCCCGTGCAAACCTCCGAGCAAAAAACCGCTGAGCGTCAACCACCGCCAATGCCCGAATCGGAAGGCTTGATTTACCCCGGTTTCAAGGAACACATAGATACGGTGTCGCTTTCTATAGGAGGCATACATACTTCCATTCCGCTGAGCGAGTTACGAAAGAAAAAGCATGGTGTGGCATTCAGCATCTACGGTGACACAATCACCCCTTATCTCATCGGCAACAAAGTGTATACAGATGTGGCGCTGTATGCTGGACCGTCATCGCCACCGGTTGAAGTAAAGCGTGGGACATTCGTAGTGCGTCGTTCAGGATGGGACCGTAACGCCGACCGTGGAGCATTTGAAGTCGTAAACGAAGCGGGCGTCCCGGTGTTTCAAATGATATACCGGACGCCCGGGGATATTGTCATAAAAGGACTGATTGTACTGAAGAACGCTGTGTTTATTGCGGACGACAATGGCACGCTTATCAATCCCGGAACCGCTCCATTCCCCTATAAGATATCGCGGATCTTTAAGTACCCATCAAGCATTCATGCAGGCGAGCGCCAATGACGTTAAGCAGCCATGGAGAGAGTGGACACAGGGAGAGCAACAATCTCCTGAATCGACCAGACATGTTGACTCAAGCCCGCTTCCATCGCTGGAGTAACCCGCAAGGTCTGGTGAATGCGGCAGAAGTTGTAGTGCATGTGAAACAGCGCAATCATCGCGACGTGATTGTCGAGTTTCTTGCTGAACGCATTCGTCAAGCGAGTGAAGCGGCGCATGTTCATTCTCATGTTGAGGTTCTGTCTCTCCACGTAGCTGGTCGAGATGTGGTCCCGATCCGGGTTACCAATGACTTCGATTCGTTCGGTCCCCAGACACTGCGCGGGGCTGTAGCGCTTCTGTCCCTCAGGATCGTTGCCGTACACCTTTACCAGTTGCGCGTAGTCGATCTGATTCCCGAATGCATCGGGGACCGCCGTGAGGTACATCTTGTGACCGTCCGTGGTCAACTGGATTCGATTCGACAACCGGCTCGCTACGTCCTGAAGGAAGTCCGTCGCACACCCCGCGTCCCTCCTGCCAACGGCCCAACTGATAACCAGCTTCGTCTCCGCGTCAATCGCAGTGAAGGTCCAGACGTCTCCGGCGAAGCCCACCTCGTCCAGCATCTTGTTCGTCACGTTCTTCTGTTTCGCGTAGCAGAAGCTCCAGATTTCATCGATCTGTACGCGCTTGGCCGGGATGCTGCGAATGGTGGCGTTCTGGTAATCAGCGCAGGCTTTGCCGACGCTCGCCAGCAGACGAAGGAC
The DNA here is from genome assembly GCA_049510065.1 of Bryobacteraceae bacterium. GTDB lineage: Bacteria > Acidobacteriota > Terriglobia > Bryobacterales > Bryobacteraceae > CAWACP01. Next base: position 4,602 of record JBEKZH010000031.1, on the reverse strand, counting down.
AGCGCCCTTAGAGACACCCGTCAGGCGGACGGTGGAGCGGACAGAGCAGCCCTCGACCAGCGCCGAAATCACGGCGATCTTCTTGGCCGTGCTGATTACGTTTGCCATGACTCAAGTATACGCAAGCGCTTTCGCATAGTCAAGAGAAAAGTGATGAACGGCCTAGTGTCAGGCCGTTTTCTTCACTTTCGCCCAGCGGGCCTTGGCAGCCTTCCGGGCACTCCGCTTGCGCTGTTCGTCGGTCATGGTTTCGAGCCTGCGCTTGCCGCCGATTCTCCCGCCCTTGGCTCCCATCTCACGCATGACTTGTTGAACAATGGTAAGTTCCGTGGTCTCAGTGGCTTGCATGAAAACGCGACGGGCGTTTTGAACCGTGTCAAGTTTTTCGACTGTGCGTGTCCGCTTTGGCATACCTCAAGCGTGGCACGAAACGGGAGGGACCGTCAAGAGATGCTGATTTCAAATAGACCCACTACCAAGATTCTGATTGTGCTCGAGCACGTTCCGGGTTTCATCGACGACGTCCTTCGAGAACGGGAGTCCTTCAGCGACATTACTTACGTTACGCAGGTGCGTTAGCATGGCTTCTGCAAGCCCCGCCAGAGTAGGCATTGGCCGATTCCCGATTACGGGACGATCCCCACTCGTAAGACCCGCCGAAAAGCCCGAGCCTAAAACGACCACAATTCTTCGTCGCGGCATTTCATTCATAACCAGTTCCTCGAATGCAATCATAACGCTCAGGACGTGGCATGAAGGGGTCTCATCCGGTTCGAGAATCGTCGAATCCACTGTTGGCATCGCTTGGCCGTATCAAGCGCCGCCCGTAGAAATGCGGCCATCTCATTCTGGTCCGCATCGTTGCCCTCCGGAACTTGAGATGCCGTGCGGAAAATGGCCGTCGCGCGATGTGGATGTCCGAGAAGTGAAGACCGGCCGGCAGGTGGATCAGGTTCCCGACCTTCGCCCTTCACGTGATACCGCAGTGCGTTGGACCTGGAGATCCCCGGGCATGGCCGATTGACAATCGGCCGCAGGATGCCATCCTGCCCCGCAGAGCGGCAGAGCCGCGACGAAGAGGCGGAGCGGCCTGAGAGGCCGCCGCAGGCTGAGAGCCTGCCCCACATCGAATCGTCGCGGGCTGCGAAGATTCTCCGGAGTAGTAGTACAAAGCAGCAGGGCCGCAACCAAAGGGCAGAACCAAAATCACAGCAGAGCCACACCTGCAGCTCGGCTCACACCATTTTCGGGATGCTGTGGTGCAGCGTGGCGTCCAGGCCGGCGATGGCGCTGGCCACTTTGCGGCTGATGGTTTCCAGGTTGCACAGCGTCTGAATGCGCGGGCGGCGGCTGGCGAGCTGAGCGGCGGTGAGCACGTGGCCGAGCAGGCCGCAGGGCTCGGCGATGCTGACCAGCATGATGTCGCGCGTATCGGGAATGGTGTCGGAGAGGATGGCTTCGGCGAGGCGCAATCGGACGTCCTGCTGCGGGCGGTTGTCGACCATGGGGAAACGCTCGACATCGACGATCCACAGGCGCTTCGATTTTTCGTGCCGCAGGATGCCCTGGCGGATGAGGGAGGCGAGGGCTTCGCCTTCGAGGTCGTCGCGGCGGTTAAAGATCTCATCGATCCACTGGCGCACCGAAGTGAGATCGCCGCGCCGGGCCATGGCGGCCAGAACGCGATCGAGGGTGGCGCTGCCGGTGGGGCTGCGATCGAGAATGTGAATGGCCTCGGCATCGGTATCGATCCGGCGGGCGAGGGCGAGGTCGAAGAACACGGCGCCGACCAGAGCGTAGGCGGTGCCGAATTCGCGCGTGGAGCGCAGACCGCCGGAAGTTTCGTCCACCGCCAGCAGGACCACTTCTTCGAGCATGGTCAGCAAGGCAGTTCTCCGTGAATGCGCAGCACGTGATGGAGGCCGCTCATGTCGAAAACCTTGCGCACGGGCGCGCTCAGGCCGCAGACGGCGAACTCGGAGCCGCGGATTTGGGCGGCGCGGGCGGCTTGCAGCACGGCGCGCAGGCCGGCGCTGGAAATGTAACCGAGCGATGCGAAATCGGCGGCCACGCGGGCGTGCGCTTCCACGGCCGATCGCAGCGCGGCCTCGAGCGCGTCGGCGGCTTCGGCGTCGGCGCGGCCACTCACGGTGACCACTCGCCAGCCTGCGCGCGTCTCTTCGGTGAGTTGAATCATGTTGGCCTCAGCTTTCCTCTTCCTCGGACGGCCGCCGCATGGTGAGGCGGTTCCAGCCATCCACGCGTTCGTATCGCAAGTCTCGCACGATCTGACGCACCAGGTGGATACCCAGGCCGCCGATTTGCCGCGTTTCGAGCGGCGCATGCAGATCCGGCGCAGGCGCCGCGGTTGGGTCGAAGGGGGCGCCGCGGTCGGCGAACTCGATGGCCACGCCACTGGCCAGCATTTCCAGTTGCACGCGGGCGGCATCGCGCATTCCTTCGCAGCCCCCGTGGCGGATGGCGTTGGCGAACAATTCCTCGAGCACGAGGTTGAGATGGAATTCGACCTCGTCGCCCAGGGCGTGTTCGCGGCAGAAACGCGCGGTCTCCGCGGCCAGGCGCGGGAGTTCGCTCAGTTTGCCGTCGAGTAACAATGAATCGGTTGATTGTGACACAGGGAGGATGGGGCTTTCAACTCCGATGGCCGCCTTCCTCACAGGCTAAAGCCTGTGCCACCATGTGCTGATCAGCTTCTGACAAAAGGTGGCACGGACTTTAGTCTGTGTGCCCGACACTACTCGATCTGCACCAGGCCGTGGCTGGGCGCGACGTGTTCCACGGCGCCATCGTCGAGGGTCTGCGGATCGCGGAAGAAATCGAAATACGAGATCTGGTGCACGCAGGAAACCGTGCAGTAGGGCGCGCAGCTTTTCTTCGTCAGATAGTGCCGCCGGATGTCCGCGAACGTGTATTCGAGCAGCGGGCGGGCCGGATAGCCGCGTTGCTGGGAACAGTAGTGCACCAGGCCGTCCTCGCAGATGTAGAGGTAACGGCCGCCGGCGCGGCATTTCCAGTTACTCGACTCGCCGCGCGCGATCTTGTCCTGGAAATAGTTGATCTGCGCGAAGTTCGACTTCTCCAGACCGCGCATCGCCGTGAACACCCTCCGCTCCGGCTCTCCCAGCGGCTTCAGTTGCCCGCCGCCGTCGTGGATGATGCCCACCGTGGAGCTGAAACCCAGCTCCAGCGCCCGGTGGCCCACCACCAGCGCGTCCTCGGGATTCTTGATTCCGCCGCCCAGAACGGAGTTGATGTTGACGTGAAACAGCGCGTGTTCGGCGAGGATCTGCAGCTTCCTGTCCAGCACCTTGAGGCTCTTTTTCGAGACCTCGTCGGGCATGACGTTGTCGATGCTGATCTGCATATGGTCGAGACCCGCCCGGTTGAGCCGCTGGACGCGCTCGGCCGTGAGCAGGTAGCCGTTGGTGATCAGGCAGGCCAGCGCACCGTTCCTGCGCACGCGTGCGATCAACTGGTCGAGCTCCGGGTGCAACAAAGGTTCGCCGCCGCTGAAGGTGACGATGGTGGTGCCCAGCTCGCCCAGGCGGTCGAGACGGCGGAACATCACTTCCTTTGGGACCGGTTTGGAGTGGTCGTCGTACTCGTTGCAGTAGGCGCAGGCCAGGTTGCAGCGTCGAATCGGGATGATGTGCGCCATGACGGGGTGGCGGGGGGACAGCGCTCCCCTGAGGATGAGCTTGAGTTCCCGCAGCCGCCGCTTCAGCGCACTTATGTCACGGCGGATTTTAAGGGCCGCGTCAGGCATAAGCGATTTCAACCATTTAAGCACACTCGGCCCGGCGTCGTATCGTTTTGGGCCCGTGGCGCGCCGTGCGGGGAGTGAACGGCTATAAAGCGGAGGTGAACGAAGACCGCTCCGTTACGGTCGCGGCTCAGAATCGGTTTCGGCTTCCCCGGCGTCGGCGTCGGCCGGTCCGGTTGCCTGGGCTTCGGCGATGAGCTGTTTCGCCTGGTCCACCTGATCGCGCGGCACGCTCAGAGTGAAGGGGAGCTCCGGCTGAACGGAATCGCCAGTGCTGACGGCCATGATGCCGTTCGCCTCCAGAAGCGCTTTGATCCCCATCACTTCTATCGCGCCCACAAGGGGAGTTCCGCTCTGATAGATCGGTACGAGGTCCAGCTCGTGCGAGGGATCCACGTCAGCGCCAGGCGGCGGGTTGGCGGCGACAATCTGGTCGGCGCGCTCGGCGTCGGCAGCGGCCACTTGCACCTCCCAGACGCCTTCGGGTACGCCTCTGGTCTTGTCGTCCAGGAGCACGGCCGGCACCCCCGCGCTGGTGAGAGTGTTGAATATGGCGCGGCAATCTTCCTCCGCGCTGGGGTCCATGGAACGATAGACGGTTACGGAATCGGATTGCACGGCCATGATTCGAGCATACAGTATGGGCCGATTGAAGATCGGCCGCAGCCTGAAAGCCGGCGTGGGCGCCTGCCCTGGCGCCCAATGGCACTTAACTTTTTGAGAGCGGTGGGCCTCAGAAACAGAAAATCATTAAAATGTTTTAAGAGACCTGGCGCGAAGCCCGTCGGATCAGCTATAAGCTGGTGGATGGCACTGCC
>JBEKZH010000030.1:0-55297 GCA_049510065.1 Bryobacteraceae bacterium | reverse complement strand
ACCAACTCCTTCGTCACCGCCCACCGGTTATGCCGGTGGGCCTTTTCGCGTTCGTCTGACCAGCGCCATCAGTCCGCTCTGGGCACGTTTTTCGCAAAAATGACTTTTGCGCCAGAAAGTAGACTAGGCAACCTCGGCAGCCTTCAGGAGGTAGCGGTTCTTCAGTCCTGCGAGGTTGGCGAATCGGGCTGTTTGGCAGTCGTGGTCTGGAAACAGAAACCGCAGGCGCTCGTCAACGCACTCGTCAATCAGAAGCCGCATCAACCGCGCGCGAGCAACAGTTGCCTGGCTTGTTCCAGCGCTTCCAATGCCAGAGCGCGGGGAACTGTCGGGAATCCGGCCAGGAAATCTTCCAGTGTGTCGCCGCCCTCCAGGTAATCGAACAGTGTCTGGACAGGCACGCGCGTCCCTCGGAACACGGGAACACCGTGCATCGTCTCCGGATCTCTCGTGATCGCTTGTGCCACGCCTCCATTGTCTCTCAACCAGGCCCACGTCCGTGCCCAGGCGCCCGACCCGCGCCCTCGTCCAACAGAGCCAGCTGTAGCGTCTGCCGCTGGACGCTACAATGAAAGCGACGATGGCAGAACCAGCAATCGCGATCGATCCCGATATCATGAACGGAATGCCCTGTTTTCGTGGGACGCGTGTTCCGTTCAAGAATCTGATTGACTACCTTGAGGGCGGCCATTCTCTGGGCGAGTTCCTGCGGCAGTTTCCCACCGTCACGCGTGAGATGGCGGTCCAGTCGCTTGAGGAAGCGAAGGATTCCCTGCTCGCCAGAATCGCATGAAGATTCTGCCGGTGAGTGCCTGCCGCTCGATTTCCGGCACAGCTTTTCCGGTCATGAGGCGCACACGGCTCAGTGGGCAGGCCTGAAAGGCAGGAAGAATGGAGAGTTGCTGCGGGCGGCCGAGGCCGCCGGATACGACGTCCTGCTGACGGTGGATCACGGAATACCTCACCAACAGCGTCCCACTTGTGAATGCGATCTTGAGGGCGCTGGAAACGATCCAGCCCGGTGAGACTACCGCGGTTTCATTGTCGGACTGATCCAGGCGCCACCTGGCCACGCCCGTTGCGCACAAGTAAAACCACATGCTTTAGCATGGGCTCTTATGACCTGGCGTTCTTCTATTCCGTTCTTCCTGCTGGCCGTTTGTCTGCGTGCCCAGGCGCCCGACCCGGCGCTTGGCGGCAGACTCGACGAGAAGATCTCCTCCGCTCTGGCGGCCAGCGGAGCTCCCAGCGTCTCCGTCGCCGTGGTGCAGAACAAACAGCTCGTGTACGCGAAGGCGTTCGGCAAGGCGGACCTCGCCAAGGACAAAGCGGCCGATGCGACCACGCGGTACGCGATCGGGTCCGTCAGCAAGCAGTTCACCGCCGCGGCTCTGCTGCTGCTCGAAGAACAGGGGAAGCTGTCGCTGGACGACAAGGTGGCGAAGTACTTTGCGCAATTGACGCGCGCCGGGGAAATCACCATCCGCGAATTGCTCTCGCACACCTCCGGTTATGAGGACTACGCGCCGCAGGACTACATGATTCCGGAGTGGACCAGGCCCACCACCCCGCAGGCCATCCTGAAGGCCTGGGCGGGGAAGCGGCTGGACTTCGAGCCGGGCACGCGCTGGCAGTACAGCAACACGAATTACGTGGTGGCCGGGGAGATCCTGGAAAAGGTCGCCGGGCAGCCGCTGGTCGCATTCCTTGAGAACAGGATCTTTCGCCCGCTGGGCATGACCAGCGCCGGGGACTGCTTCGCCGCGCCGAATGCGGACGACGCGACGGCCTACACGCGCAATGCCATGGGACCTCCGCGACCCGCACTGCGCGAGGGCCTGGGCTGGATGTTCGCGGCCGGCGAGCTGTGCATGACGCCTACGGACCTGGCGCGCTGGGATATCGCGTTTCTGGAGAAGCGCATCCTTTCCCAGCAGTCCTGGGCCGTGTTTACGCGGGCGGTGAAGCTGAAAGACGGCAAGCCCACGCACTACGCGCTGGGACTTTCCATTGGCGCGCTCGACGGTGTCGCGGAGATTTCGCACGGCGGCGAGGTCTCCGGTTTTCTGGCGAAGAACGAGCTGTTCCCGGGCAAGGGCGTGGCGGTGGCGGTGCTGTCGAATCAGGATGGGGTGAGTCTCAGTGGACCGCTGGCGGATCAGATCGCGCGACTGGTTTTCGCGGCCGGTCCCGCGCCGGCGCCGGCGCCCGAAGGCGAGCTGCGCCGCGTGCGCGAGGTGCTGGAAGGGTTGCAGCAGGGGCACATCGACAGAGCGCTGTTCACCAGTAACGCCAATTCGTACTTCACCGACGTTGCGCTGCAGGATTACCAGGCTTCGCTCGCGCCACTGGGAAAACTGCAAGCGGTGACGAAGCGCACCGAACGGCTCCGCGGCGGGATGACGCATCGCACCTACGATGCGCAGTTCGAGAAGAAGAGCGTGCTGCTTAACATCTACGTGATGCCGGGGGGCCGCTTCGAGCAGTTTCTGGCGGTGGATCGCATCTGAAGGACCGTGCCCGTCCGCGAATTGGACGCGCAGGCGCCCCACGCAACCACCGGAGTTATTGCCAAACGAGAATTATTACCAAACTATGACATTGGCGCGCGCCACACGCGTGATAATTTGGGGCTGGCCGAGCACTCAAATGCAGTCCCATCCCACCGGCCCGAACGCTCGCGTTCTGTTCACCAGCGTCTTCGGCCCCTATGCCCAGAACGACGAGTTCGGCAGCCGCTCCATCAACCCCATGGAGCTGTATCACAATCAGGTCACGCGCATGCAGGGCGAGTTCTCCATTCGCATGTTCCACCGCTCCTGGGGGCTCATGATGATCCAGCAGAACCTCGCCAACCCATCGACGCTGCTGGATTTTCCCACGCGAGAGCAGTTCGCCGCCGAGCTGAAGTCGCGCCACTACGACGTTGTCGGCATTTCGTCCATCATCGTCAACGTCGGCAAAGTGCGCGAGATGTGCCGCATGGTGCGGGAACTCTCGCCCGATTCGGTGATCGTCGTGGGAGGTCACGTCGCCGCCATCCCGGACATCGAGAGCACGATCGACGCCGACCACGTCGTGAAGGGCGAAGGCATCTCCTGGATGCGCCGCTACTTCGGTCAGGATCCGGACCAGCCCGTGAAGCATCCGGACATCGTCTCCGGCTTCGGGCATCGCATCATGGGCATGCAGATTCCGGGCCGGTTCCGCAACCCGGCCGCCACGGTGATCCCGTCGGTGGGCTGCCCCATGGGCTGCAACTTCTGCACCACGTCGTCCTTCTTCGGCGGCAAGGGGAAGTTCCACAACTTCTTCGAGACCGGCGACGAGCTGTACGACGTCATGTGCGGCCAGGAGGAACGGCTGAAGGTACACTCGTTTTTCATCATGGACGAGAACTTCCTGCTGCAGCGCAAACGCGCGTTGCAGTTGCTCGATCGCATGCGCAAGGGCGGGAAGAGCTGGGACCTGTACGTCTTCTCCTCGGCCAACGCGATTCGCAAGTACACCATGGACGAGCTGGTGCAACTGGGTGTTTCCTGGCTCTGGCTGGGACTGGAATCGCCGCAGTCGGACTACACCAAGCTGCAGGGCGCCGACACGGTTTCACTCACCCGCGAGTTGCGCGAGCACGGCATCAAGCTGCTCGGCTCCACCATCATCGGCCTCGAACATCACACGCCCGAGAACATCCGCGAGGAGATCGACTACGCGATCTCGCACGATACCGACTTTCATCAGTTCATGCTGTACACGCCCGTGCCCGGCACGCCGCTGTACCAGCAGATCCAGTCCGAAGGACGTCTGCTCGACGTGGACCTGGCCGATATTCACGGTCAGGACCGTTTCAACTTCGAGCACGCGGCGATCTCGCGCGAAGCTTCCAAACGGTACCTCGACCTGGCCTTCCTGCGCGACTTCGAACTGAACGGGCCCAGCTTGTTCCGCATCTGCCGCACCACCTTCGAGGGCTGGAAACGGTACCGCAGCTCCCCCGACCTGCGCGTGCGGGAGCGCTTCGCGCGCGAGCTTTCCAGCGTGCGCCACGCCTACACGGGCATGCTGTGGGCCATGGAACGCCGGCTGCGCAATACGAATGAAGCGGTGAGCCGCCGCATCCGCGAACTGCGCGCGGATATTTTCCGGGAATCGGGTCTGGATGCGCGCATCGCCTCGGCCATTGTCGGGCCGCTGATGCTGTGGGCGGCGAAGCGCGAACGCAAGCGCCTCGCCACCGGGACTGGCTACGAGCCGGGCATGATTGTGGAGCGCCGTAACTGGGCCGCCGCGGCCGGCTGAGCCAGCCAAAGGAACCCACCGCCCGCCAATACCAATAACGGCACCGGCCAAATCGTCATCGCAAGGAGAGGCGCTTCCAGAAGCATCAGGCAAGCTCCGATCAGCGTCATCTTTCGATGGGAGCGAGCCACTCCCCAGATTCCGAGAACCGCCGCCAGCACGATCACACCGGGGAAGGCCGCCGTCCGAACCGCCGCCTGCATCTTCGTTTCGGAAAGGGAGGTGTGCTGCACGCAGGAAGACTCGGGGCTCGCACCGCCCCAGCCAACACAGGGGTTGAAGAAATCGGGGAGCTCGAGGCTGATGGCACGCACGGCCAGTATGGAAACGGGCAGGGCGACCAGCACCGCCAGCAATGTTCTCGCCCACGACATGGTTTCTCCTATTTCGGTTCGAGTTGTACGTTGGAGAACACCGCGGTTTCCAGCGTAGTCGCTACGTGTGAACAGACTCCGAGGCCGACATACACGGGGTCCTGCAGAGTGATGAACTCGACCGGGCCGGACGCCTTCAGCTCCTCGCCGGGCTTGCCGGAGTACATCGTGTACCGGCTCCCCTGCCTGACGATGCGTACGCGCGCCGGCTGGTCCACCTGGGTGATGATCTGATACGTCGGCGCTCCCGCCGTACCGCGAAACTGCAACGACGTAAGTCCATTCCCGTGGGATACCGCATCCACATATGCCGATGCGGGGTCGAGGCTTTGCCGGATCATCAGCACTGCTTTTCGATGCTGTGCGGCGCTGGTTCCGGCGAACTGCACGTCGGCCGTCAGAGTTACATCGCCGGAGACCTTCTTCCAGACGAAGTAGAACGCGTCGGCGGCATTCCAGATATTGGCGCCGCCTCCGGTGATGCGGTATACGCCACTGGCCGGATCGTAGCGCGCCTTGCATCCGGGCGGCGTTTGTCCGACGCTGCCTTCGTCGGTGAAGATGCCCAGGTTGTTGGTCTGCGCCAGTGCGACGCCGGCGGCGATCACCAGCGCCGCGATAAGCAGCTTCGTAGTCCGCACTATTTCTCCACGCCACCGCGCTTCGGGTACCCGACCGTCTGCGAGAGCGTGATCCTCTGATCCGGCCGCAGTTTCAGCGCCTTCGCGAGTACATCCCGGTTTACCATGGCGCGGATCACGGTGGAGAGTCCTTCCGAGGCGCAGTACAGATACACGTTCTGTCCGATGAAGCCTGTCTCGGCGCCCGCAAAAGATATCCTGTCCGAGTCCGGCGTGCCAGGCATCCTGGCATAATCCGCCACGTACACCAGGTCGAGCGGCGCCTGCGCCACGAACGCCTGCACGCCCGTCGCCGCGCGCAGATCGCCGGCGGCTACCAGTTCCAGGCGGCGCTCCTTCGCGTTATACAGGTACGCTCCATCCGGCAACACGGCGTAGATGTCGATGGTCTGCCAGTTCATGGCGGAAGGCGCGGTTCGTTTTCCGTCCGGGCGGTTCACGCCGTCGGCGGCCCACAGCAGGTTCGCGAGAGTCTCGACGGACAGTTTCCGATCGCTGAACTCCCGCCCGCTCCTGCGCGCGCTCAGGGCCTGCATCAGCGGCATGCCCCCTTTCGTATCCGGATTGGGAAGTGCAATGATGGCCGGCGGATCGGCCCACGCGACGGTGGCCGCCAGCAGCAGAAAAGCGATGGTCTTTCTCATGAGAAGTCCGTTGTCCGCATTCTACATGGTGCTATCATCGAATTGGTTGAAAGGGGGCGCAACGGATTCGACGGGATTGAATCGTTGTGGGAAGGCGTGCCGGGTTCCGAGCTCCCGTAAAACGATCGGAAAACAACAACTGCCAATAATCAGCAGTTTGCTTACGCCGCCTAATTAATTAGGTAGCCGCCCCGGGTGGGGGGCCTGTACTCCATCTACGGGCGTCATTTCACAGGCTTGGGCCGAGGGCTTCTGCTCGGAGCAGCAGGCTGACGACAATCGGGCTAAGCTGCCGCTCACTTCGCCGGTTCTCGAGGTGGCAGCCGACAACCACGAACCGGACACGCACGTAGTCTTTTCACGGCGGGCTTTTTCGGACGCGGGTTCGACTCCCGCCGCCTCCACCACTCCGCTTCATCGATACAATATCCACACAGGTCCCTGAGGTGAGACGTCCAATCTGGCCGGTCTTCTGTGCCGCCGCGGCTTTGCTGGCGGCTCCCGCGCTGGCCTTGTCCCCGGAACGGCCGCTGGAAGGCTATGCCCGCCGAATCTGGCATGCCGAGGACGGCCTCCCGGAAGAGACTGTCCAGGCTTTCGCGCAGACGCCCGACCACTTCCTGTGGATTGGCACCACCGGCGGCCTGGTCCGCTTCGACGGTGCGCAATTCGTCGTGTTCGATCGCGAGAACACGCGCGCGTTCCACGAGAACAGCATTTTCTGCCTGGTCGCGGCGCACGATGGCAGCCTCTGGATTGGCGCCGAGGGAGGCGGCCTGGTGCGGTACAAAAACGGCGTCTTCCGGTCCTGGTCCGCCCCGGACGGCCTGACTAACGGTTACGTGCGCGCCGTCTACGAGGACGCCTCGCACGACGTCTGGGTGGGGACCGACGACGGGCTTTTTCGCGTGCGCAACGATACCGTGGCCCGCATCGACGGCCGCGCGGGTGTGCCTTTCAGCTCGGTCCACGCCGTCCACCAGGATCGTGACGGCCGGCTCTGGGTAGGCGGCTTCCACTTCTTCGCGCTGCGCGATGGCCATGCAACCGAGTTCCGCCTCCCCGGTGGTTTGTCCGACAACGTCAAGTCCATCCTCGACACGCGCGATGGAACGCTCTGGGTGGGCACTGTCAGCGGACTGCAGCGAATGCCGCCCGGCGGCACATTCACTCGCGTGGCGGCCATCCACAGCACCGTGCGGAGCCTGCGCGAGGATCCCGATGGAACGCTGTGGATTGGAACCATCGGCGAGGGCCTGATCCGCTACCGCGACGGCAAGTACACTCGATTCACCGCGCCCACCGCGCTGCCCAGCAACACCGTCCTCTCCAGCTTCGAGGACAGCGAACAAAATCTGTGGGTGGGCACGCAGGCCGGATTGCTGCGCCTGAGCCGGACGGCGGTGAGCACCTTCCCTCTGCCCGACGCCGCCGATGCCGACTTCGGCACCATCTATGAGGACCGTGACGGCGCGCTCTGGGTAGCGGGCACCAATCTCTATCGGTTTACCGGTCCGCGGGCCGTCCTGCATCGCTTTCCGGCGCCGCTGTCGGGGGCCCGTGTTCGCAACGTCTTCCGCGACAGCTCCGGAGTGCTCTGGATCGGCACCGAAGGCCAGGGCGTGTTTCGCTGGGGCGCTGGCCGGCCGTCGCAGATTGCCAATACACAGGGGTACATCCGCGCGTTCGCCGAGGACCGCGACGGCAGCATCTGGATCGGGACCGACGGCGACTACTGCCGTTGGCGTCCCCAGGGCATCACCTACTATGAGGCGCACGAGAGCATCCGCGCCCTTCTGGTGGACCGCGACGGCGATCTCTGGGTGGGCAAGGACCGTGGCCTCAGCCGGTTGCGCGCCGGCCAGTTCATGCACGATGCCGTCACCGAACGTTTGCGCAACGAGAAAGTGTGGGCCATCCACCAGGATGCGGAAGGCGGGCTCTGGTTCGGCACGCGCGGCAGCGGACTGTTTCGCTGGAAGGCGGGGAAACTGGCGGTCTTCACCACCGCCCAGGGCCTGGCCAGCAACAGCATCTACCAGGTTCTGGAGGACCCCCGCGGCAGTCTCTGGATGAGCGGTCCGAACGGCATCTCTTCGGTGAGCCGCCGCGACCTGGACCTGGTTGCGCAGGACTCTTCGTACCGCCCCGCGGTCAAGTTATACGGCACCTCGGATGGGCTCGAGACAACGCAGATGTACGGTGGCGTGCAACCCGCCGGCAGCATCACTGCGCGGGGCGAAATCTGGTTTCCGAGCACCCGGGGCCCGGTGCGGATTGACGCCGACCCCGGTGGGCCGGTGAGCCCGCCCGCGGCTTTCCTCTACCGGGTGGTGGCCGACGGGCGCGACGCGCCGACGTCCGGCAACGTGGAGCTGGCCCCTGGCGACGGCAAGCTGGAGATCCACTATGGCGCGATTCGCCTGCGATCTCAGGAGCGAGTCCGTTTCAAGTACCGGCTGGAAGGATTCGATCGCGAGTGGACCGAGACACTGGGGCCCCGCGTCGCCGCCTACACGAACATCCCGCCGGGCCACTACCGCTTTCGCGTCCTCGCCTTTGACATGAACAGTCCACGGGACACTTCCGAAGCGTCGCTTGCGGTCGCCTGGCGGCCCCATTTCTACCAGGCGGCCTGGTTCTTCCTGCTGTGCCTCGCGTCTCTGCTGGCTGCCGCGTGGGGCGTGCACGGGCTGCGCATGCGGCAGGCACACGAGAAGTTCACGGCGGTGCTGGAAGAGCGGGGCCGGCTGGCGCGCGAAATGCACGATACGCTCATCCAGGGGTGTACCGGCGCGTCGGTGCTATTGGAGGCGTCGCTGAGTCTCCGGAACTCCACTCCGGAGATGAAGCAGGAACTCCTCGAACACGCCCGGGACCTGGTGCGAACCACCATCGAGGAGTCTCGGAGGGCCGTCTGGAACCTGCGGCAGAAAGCGGCGCCGCCGGGAGGCATCGGCCTGCGGCTCTCCGAGATCGCCCGGCAGATTGGCGACCAGGCCGGAATCCCCATCGCTTGTGAATCCACCGGCACGCCCGTCATGGTGGACCAGGAGACCGAGCATCATCTGCTTCTGGTGGTCCGCGAAGCTCTGGGCAACGCCGTGCGGCACGGCCGTCCGAGCGCCATTCGCATCCAGCTCGGGTTTGAGCGGAGGAAACTGCACATCGCGATTGCAGACGACGGCTGCGGGTTCGACACGGGCGCCGCCGATGGGTCTCCCGACGGCCACTACGGAGTTGTGGGGATGCGCGAGCGAATTGAGTATCTCGAAGGCACCCTTGCGATCGAGAGCAGTCCCGGGCAGGGAACGCGGGTTGAGATGACGGTCCTGGTCAGAGCGAGGACCCGGGAGAAGGTGCGGGAACATGCCTGAGCGGATCACCGTCCTGATTGTCGACGATCATCCCATGATGCGCCTCGGGGTGGCGGCGATTGTGAACGACCAGCCGGACATGGCGGTGGTCGCCCAGGTGGGAACCGGCGAAGAGGCGGTGGAACTGTATCGCCGTCACAAGCCTCATGTAACCCTGATGGACCTGCGTCTGCCCGGGATGAGCGGCGTAGAGGCGATCCGGGCGATCCGCAAGGAGAATCCGCGGGCCCGGTTCGTGGTGCTTACCACGTACGAGGGCGATGAGGATGTGCACCAGGCGCTGGAGGCCGGCGCGCAGGGGTATCTGGTGAAGGGGATGTCCCCGGAAGCGCTCGTCGACGCGCTGCGGCGGGTGCACGCCGGCAACCGTGTCCTGCCACCGCCGGTGGCGCGCCGGCTGGAGGCTCGCGCCCCCAATTCCGAGCTGAGCCCGCGCGAGCATGAGGTGCTGGCGCTCATCGCCCAGGGCAGGAACAACAAGGAGATCGCTTCCGCGCTGGGGATCACGGAAGGCACGGTCAAGTGCCACGTGACCATGATCCTGAGCCGGCTGGGCGTAAGCGATCGCACCCAGGCAGTGGTCGCCGCTCTCCAGCGTGGCATCGTGCACATTAATTAACAAACTTTAATCCGTCACTCTGACTTTGGTCGGAACCCCAATCCTCCGACGAGTTCTATCATCGCCTCAGATCACGCGGCAGAATGTTGCATCTCGTCGGGCGAGCTTCGGCTCTGCCGCCGGCAAGGGTCAATGCGAAAAGCTTCGTTGCTTCAGGGAGGTTAGTATGGCATCGTCAGCCAAACACAGCTCTATGATTTCGTTCGTCCGGCTACTGGCACTCGGTCTGGTGCTGGCGGCTCCGGGCTTCGCGCAAGGCAGTGGAACCTGCACGGTTACCGGAACCGTGTACGATCCTTCGGGCGCCGTCGTGCCCAGCGCGAATGTGCAATTAGCTCTGGAAACCACCGGCACATCGCGGGCAACGGTTGCCGATACCAGCGGTTTTTTCTCGTTCGTGGGGATTCCGCCGGGAACGTATGACGTCAAAGTGGAATCCAGTGGCTTCACGGCTTTCCTGCAGAAGGGCTTCGTGCTTCACGTCAACGATCAGGTTGATTTGAAGGGGATCGTTCTCAAGCTGGCCAGCACGGGAACCGCCGTCGAAGTGACCGCGGAGACTCCTGTTGTTCCGGTCAGTTCCGGAGAGACGTCGTATACGCTGGGCAACAAGCAGGTGGACGAGCTGGCCATCGTGGGCCGCAATGCCGTCGAGCTGTTGAAGATTATTCCCGGCGCGCAGAACAGCGGTGGTTGGAACGGACAGTACAACGGCGAGGTGGCCGCGTTCAACGCGGGAGCGGGCGCCTACACCGTGAACGGGACCCGGTTCGACCAGATGGCCATTGTCAGTGACGGAGGCAATGTCATTGACCATGGGTTTAACGGCGGCGCCATGGTGACGCCGAACGTCGAGATGGTCCAGGAGGTCAAGGTAGAGACTTCCAACTATTCGGCGGAGAATCCAAACGGCCCTATTGTGATGGAGACGGTGACCAAGTCAGGAGGCAAGGACTTCCACGGCACCGGTTACTACAACGTTCGCGACAGCAGCATGAACGCGAACGACTGGCAGAACAATCGTTATGGCCTTGCCAAGCCCGCCAGCAGATTCCAGTATCCGGGCTTCAATGTGGGCGGTCCGGTGCTACTCCCCGGCACGAATTTCAACAAGCAGCGCGACAAGCTGTTCTTCTTCACGGGTTTCGAATGGATGCGCCAGGCTGTGGATCTGGGCGTCCATCGGGCCGTGGTACCCACCGCGGCGATGCGCAAAGGCGACTTCAGCGACACTGCCTACATGCAGACTCTGCTTCCCAGCATCATCAGCACGCCGGTATGCCAGGGGGCCAGCCTTCCGAGTTACTGCTCCGGGCAGGGCGTCATCAACCCATCGGCGATCGATCCCGGCGGCAGCGTTCTGATGAATGTCTATCCTCTGCCAAACGCCAACCCGGCGTCCAGCGGCGGTTACAACTACCTCAGCGACATAGTCAACCCGCAGCCTCGCGATCAGCAGTTAGTGAAGATCGACTACAATCTGACGGATAATACCCACTTTTCCGCTCGTTACAACCACGAGGGCGAGAGTGTTCCTTTCCCCTACGGTCTCTGGCAACAATGGCCGCAGATTCCTTACCCAGGCGGCGTGGTGACCACCGACCATTCGCACTCACTGGCTCTGAACCTCACGCACACGTTCTCGCCCACCGTGACGAATCAACTGACGTTCACCGCCAATAACCTGTTCTACGGCGCTCACCTCTCCACGCCCGACAAAGTCTCGGCATCCAAACTGGGATACCCCTACTATGGCGTCTATAACAACGGGCTGGATATCATCCCCAACGTGGGCGGCGATCCCGGCGTCGGCGACATCTATAACGAAGGTGGCGTGGTACCCAACCAGGACACGCCGAAGTGGACGTACACGCTGTCCGAAGACGTCTCCAAGGCGTGGGGGACGCATCTGATCAAGGCCGGCTTCTACATGAGTCATGAAACCTGGCAACAGCGAACCGGGGACAACAACTATATCGATCAGGGCGGCATCACGCTGGCGTCCTGGAATTCCCTGACCGGCAACGGTTATGCCGACCTGGTGATGGGACACGTCTCCATGTTCACGCAGGGAACCCAGGGCCTTCTGCTCGATTTCAGGGCCAACGAGTATGACTTCTACCTGCTGGATACATGGAAGGTCGGGCGGCGGCTCACCCTGAACTACGGCATTCGCATGGATCACATTGGCTGGTGGTACAACACGCAGGGCGATATTGCGATCTTCAATCCTGCGAAATACGTGGCCTCGGCTCCGATTTCTTCGTACACCGGGATCCAGACACACGCCAACGACCCCAGCGTTTCGCTATCCGGCTACAAGCCTGTGAGTTTCCAGCCCGCGCCGTCGGTTGGCTTCGCGTACGACCTGACAGGTTCGGGTAAGACGGTTCTTCGGGGAGGATTTGGCACGAACTACTTCCGGGACGAAGGGATTTCGGCCGGGTTCAAGCTGGTCCAGAATCCGCCCCTGCAAACGCTGAACTATATTTCGCCGTGGCCGGGCATCTATCTTTCGCAACTCAGCTCCACCGTGCCCGCCGCTTCAGCGCCCTGGCCCAACGTAGCCATGGCGAACGAGAGCACCATGCCACACACTTACTCGTACAGTTTCGCCGTACAGCGCCAGTTGCCCACCAGCACCCTGCTGAATCTCGCTTATGTGGGTAACACGAGTAAGAACCTGGTTGGCTGGCCGGACATCAATCCCGTGCCGCAAGGATCGGAGACCGGGCAGGATTGGCCGGGGAGTTGGATGGATCAGCCCCACCGCCAGTATCAGAACATCGCCGGTATTTATCCGGCGGCGCACACGCTGCGGTCTAACTACAACTCGCTGCAGGTAAGTGCCTCGCGCACGAAGGGCGCCGTCAACTACTGGTTGTCTTACACCTTCAGCAAGGCGCTGGGGAATAACTCGGCGGACTCCTTCGACATGTCTCGCACTTACGGTCCGCTACCCTGGGATCGCAGCCAGTCCGTCAAGCTCGCTTACAATATTGCCCTGCCGGCCTTCAGCAAGAAGTATCTGGGCAACCACCCAGGCGGGAATATCCTGCTGGACGGATGGCAGGTGAGCGGGAATACGGAGTTCGACAGCGGCGCTCCGGTGTTTGTGGTGGGACCCAGTTTCCCCGGCGGCCTGGCCATCAGCATGATGGGCACGGGTGATCTTGGTGGGGTCCATCAACTCGGTGGGCGGTACATTGTCGGCACTCCGGACGAGACTGCGGTGCCGGTGCTGGTGTGCAATCCGACGAGTAACCTCGGTCCGCAACAGATCTTTAATCCCGCGTGCTTCCAATCGCCGACGCCGGGGAATAACGGCAACTATGTGATCCCGTACATCCACGGTCCCTGGTACAACAACAGCGACTTATCCCTTTTCAAGAACTTTCAGATGGGCGAGTCGCGCAAGCTCCAATTCCGCGCGGAGGCTTTCAACTTCCTGAATCATCCGCTGTGGGGGTTCACGAGCAGCGGGTCTACATCCAACGATCCTGCGCTGCGGCTGATGTACGATGCGTTCGGCGCGGCGGCGACCAATGTGACGACGGCCGGCATCATGACCAATAAGTTCGGCCATCGTATTGTCCAGTTGGAGTTGAAGTTCTACTTCTGATTTGGACCATTCCCTGTGGGGCAGGATGGGATCCTGCGCGGCGGTTGATTACCGCCGCCCTTCGGGTGCAAGCGCGGCGGTGGGCCGATTGACAATCGGCCGCAGCTTAACAAGCTGCCCCACAAAGCAGCGGAGCCGCAACCAGGGGGCAGGCGGGTCGGGGACCCGCCGCAGGCTGAGAGCCTGCCCCACATCGAATCGTCGCGGGCTGCGAAGATTCTCCGGTGTAGTAGTACAAGCGGAGTGGCCGCAACATGACAACAAGAGGTGTGGCGGTTGTAGCCATGGTGGTTGGGGGCATTGTGTCTTGCCCCCGCAGCGCCACCGCATCGTCTGACTACGCGATCGGCGCCGATCTGTCGTTCCTGAGACAGGTGGAAGACGAAGGAGTTCAGTTCAAGGACGGCGGTAAATGCAAGCCCGGGCTGCAGATCTTCCGGGAGCACGGCTACAACTGGGTGCGTCTGCGCCTCTTTCATACTCCGTCGGACCTGCCGAACAATTTGGAGTACACCATCGCCCTGGCCAGACAGGCGAAGCAACTCGGTTTCCGATTCCTGCTGGATTTCCACTACTCCGACACATGGGCCGATCCCGCGCACCAGACCATCCCTAAAGCATGGGCCAGTAAGTCTCACGAGGAACTCGTGAAGGCGGTTTTCACTTATTCGCGGGATACAATCATCGCGCTCCGCGGGGCCGGCGTGATGCCGGACATGGTACAGCCGGGCAACGAAATCACGGGTGGAATGTTATGGCCCGACGGAAGGTTGCCGGGCCACTGGAGTAACTTCATCGACCTGCTGAAGGCGGCCATCGCCGGCATCAACGCCGGAAGCCCGGAGGGGAAGCCGCCGAAGATCATGATTCACATCGATCGGGCAGGCGACAAAGATACTACCCGTATGTTTTTTGACAGGTTGATCGCGGCGCGCGTATCGTTCGACGTAATTGGCCAGTCCTACTATCCGTGGTGGCAGGGCAGCCTGGCGAATCTGCGCGATAATCTTGCTTTCATGGCCGACACGTACCAGAGGGACATCGTTATTGTAGAGGCGGCATACAACTGGCGGCCGGCCGAGTATCGGGACAAACAGCCTCCCTGGCCGGAAACTCCCGAAGGGCAGAGGGAGTTCCTGAAGGCGGTTAACGAGGCTGTCCTCAGCACCCCCCACCACCGGGGCGCCGGCGTCTTCTGGTGGGAGCCCGCTGTTCGCGGGTCTCTTCGCAGCAGAGGCTTCTTTGACGACGAAGGGAACGCCCTGCCAGTGATCACCGTGTTCGATCAGCCGGCCATAGCCGCGAAACCGGAGACCGCTCGGGTTCGTCCTCGGGCTCGGCCCCGCCAATGATTCGCCTCACTGTTGTGCGCAGGACCGGCGGCGATTTCTGCGAATCAGGCCGAGCAGCAGGCAACTTGCGGAGACGCCGTACAGCATCCCCGTGGTCGCGTGGAGAAAGTTCCCGGAGAACCTCTCTGTCGCCAATCGGCAAACGGATGCGAGGGCCAGACACACCAGGCCGACGCGAAGCGGCGTGTTGAGGGCTTTGGATCGGCTCATTTTCAAGGCTTCAATCCTATCATTCGGTCAGGTAATGCCAGGTCCTGGCTCGCTTGCCTTTGTCTTGTGCCGACGATGGGTGTATGTTGGACTTGGATCGATTTCGGCGGTGGAGTCCGCCAGAACCGCCGCTCCGTGCGGCCAATGACTCCTGCTGTGTGTCGCTGCAGGAGTGCTGAGGCCGTCCGGTCCTTCCCAGCGCCACACATTCGTCATTCGTCAAATGCCACGACGGCCGCGCGGTGATGAGCCGTGTCTTAAACGAGGAGCAATCATGACTGAGATCGTTCGCGTAACCGGACGTCAGATTCTGGATTCCCGCGGGAATCCCACCGTTGAGGCAGAAGTCGAGCTGTCCGGAGGCGACATCGGCATAGCCGCGGTCCCTTCGGGCGCTTCCACCGGCGAAAAGGAGGCCGTCGAACTGCGGGACGGAGATCCGCACAGGTACGGCGGCAAGGGAGTCAGGAAGGCGGCGGAGAATATCAAAGCCGATCTGGCGAAGGCCATCATCGGCAGGGATGCGACGGACCAACGAGCCATCGATCAGGCGCTGCTGGACGCCGACGGGACGCCCAACAAAGGGAAGCTGGGCGCGAATGCGATTCTGGCCGTCTCGATGGCCGTCGCGCGGGCCGCGGCCACGGCTCACGGTATGCCGCTCTATCGTTATCTGGGCGGCGTGAATGCGTGCACCCTGCCAGTGCCCTGCCTGAATGTGCTCAACGGCGGCAAGCATGCGGACAACACGGTGGATTTCCAGGAGTTCATGATCGCGCCGCACAAAGCGCCGTGCTTTGAAGAAGCCATCCGCATGGGAATGGAGACGTTTCATGCCCTGAAGAAAGTGCTGCACGGCAAGGGATACAGCACCGCGGTAGGCGACGAGGGCGGATTCGCCCCCGACCTGAAGTCCAATGACGAAGCCGTGGAGTTGATCCTGGAAGGGATCGCGAAGGCCGGCTACAAGCCCGGCGAGGACATCTCCATCTGCCTCGATCCCGCCGCGAGCGAGATGTGGGACGACGGCAAGTACGTCTTTTTCAAGTCGACGAGGAAGGCGATCAAGCCGGCTGAGCTGATTCGGATCTGGGAATCGTGGGTGAAGCAGTACCCCATCGTCCTTCTGGAGGATGGCATGGGGGAAAACGACTGGGACGGCTGGCGCGATCTGACCGTGGCGCTGGGCGGCAGGATCGAACTGGTCGGCGACGATATCTTCTGCACCAATCCGCGCATCCTGCAGGAGGGGATCGAAAAAGGAATCGCGAACGCCGTTCTGATCAAGCTGAACCAGATTGGCAGTGTTTCCGAGACGCTGGATACCATGGCGCTGGCCGGCCGGAACAATTACCGGTGTTTTGTTTCGCACCGTTCCGGCGAGACCGAGGACACCTTCATCGCGGATCTCACGGTGGCCACCGGGGCCGGACACATCAAGACGGGCTCGGGGTGCCGAAGCGAGCGCGTGGCCAAGTTCAATCAGTTCCTGCGGATTGAGGAGCGGCTGGGAGCCCAGGCGCGGTTCGCCGGGCGGGGCGCATTCGCTCATTGAGGTTGCTATCGACACTGGTTCGCCCGCCGGCCTTCCGCTCATCGGCCGGCGTGAGGAACGAGAGCGGATTGAAACCGCGTTGCGCAGCGGCGAGTCTCTGCTGGTGCTGGGGTGCGCGGGCGCTGGCAAGAGTTGCCTGCTGCGGGCGTGTGCGGACGAGGTTCCTGGAACCGTCTTTCTTCCCTGGCAGCCGAGTTTTCACCTGTTGCTGAGCAGTCTGGCAGACGCCCTTGTGCCGAACACGCCACCCCAGACAAGCGTGCGCTTGAAGGGTATTCTGTGGACCGCTCTCGAACGTCAGCCGGCGCGGGTCATCCTCGACGGTATCGCTGGAGCGAGTCACCCTTTCTATCGGTTCTTCCAGCGACTCTACTTCGTCCCCGGAATGTCCATCATCGCGTCGGCCAGAGATGCGTTCTCGCTGGGCGCGCTCGGCCGTTTGTTCTGGGATTCCCGAAAAACGATCCAGCTCGGTCCGCTCAGCGACGCTGAAGCCCGGGAGCTGTTCGATACCGCCGCGAAGCACTACGGCCTGTCTGCCACGGAGCCGGGCGATTTTTGCGAGAGCGTTCTGGAATGCGCGAAAGGCAACGGCGGACAGATTGTCGAGATGTGCAGGCTGGGGTCCCGGCCCGAATACATGACGGCGAGCGGCCACATCAAGTTCGAACTGGTCCGCATCGATTCGCTCGTCCGAACGCTGGGATGATCAGGACGCGTGCTGGACCTGCGCCTGACGGTTCACCACGATGGCTTCGACCCGAGACGTGGCAATCACGCCCGCGTCCATCATCTGTTCCATCTCCGGAATGAGGCGGTCGATTTTCTCGGGAGTGTCGATGATGGTGATGACCACAGGAAGGTTATGCACGAGCGGTCGCGCGCGATGGATCTCGGACGCCGCGCCAAAGCCCTCCAGCCCACGCACGGCCGTGGCTTTCGCGACGTGAAACTCGCGGCACTTTTGCAGGATGCATTCGAGAAGCGGCTTACCCTGGTAACGATCCCGCTCACAGATGTGCACGCGCAGCAACGTAGCTGGCTGGAAACCCGACATGGCGCCTCCCGAAACGTGAATGACGCTGGCCTGCAGTGATTATGCGTAGATTGGATCTTCTCGTCAACGGTTACTACAGGGATCGGGTATGCTGTATGTAGCGGTGGAGTTCGCTAATTTGCCGGTTCCGCCGGCCAATGACTCCTACAGTAGGTTCACTGTGGGAGTTTGTGTTTCCCTCCTCTCAGTGATCCCGGAACAACTTAGTAGATAGGGGCCGGTTATGGCTGACGCCTTCGATCCTGTCGGGGAGCTCGCGGCGAAGTACCGTATCACGTCGATACTTCCGCTACTGGAAACCTGCCGCACGCTTTCGCGCGAACGTATCCTGCGAATCGCGGTGTTCGGGCGCTTCAAGGCGGGCAAGAGCAGCTTCCTGAATGATCTCATCGGACGGGATTTGATTCCGACTGGCGTCATCCCGGTCACGTCGGTGGTCACCGAGATCGGTTATGGCGCAACCGAGAGGGCCACCGTTCGCTATTTGGATGGCCGCGAAGAGGAGGCGCCGGTCGACTCCATTCGCTGGTGGGTGACCGAAGCGGAAAACCCGGAGAACGTGAAGCAGGTCGCTGTGGTTCTGGTCGAGCTGCCCTCTTTGGAGAAGTACGATGGCGTCCGCTTCGTGGACACGCCGGGGCTCGACAGCGTCTTCACCCACAACACCGAGGCGTCGCTGAACTGGCTGCCGAACGTCGGCCTTGCCCTGGTTGCCACGGCCGTCGATCCACCGCTGTCTCAGCAGGACATCGCGCTCATCCGCAAGCTGTACGAGTTTACGCCTCGCGTGACCGTGCTGCTGACGAAAGTGGATGTCCTCAGCGGCTCCGAACAGCGCGAAGTGCGCGCATTCGTGGACGAGCAGTTGCGCAAGAGCTTCGAGGAACCGCCGCCGGTGTACCCGTACTCCGTGCGGCCTGGGTATGAAAGCGCCCGAGCAGACATCGAACAGGTGCTGGTGCGGGATGTCCTGGGCAGGTTCAACGAGCAGCGCGAGGCCATTGTACGGCACAAGACCGGGGCGCTTCTGCGCGAGTGCCGGGATTACCTCTCGCTGGCGCTCAAGTCAGCGGAGGCGCTGGACAGCGAGCGCGATGCGCTCAGGACAATCGTGCTCGGCGAGCGGGCGTCGCTCGACGAGTTCCGGACGCAACTGCGGCTGATCGCCCGCCATGCGGCGGGTGCGACCCGCGATATGGTCACGAAACGGTTCGAGCCGCATGAGGCCCCGATTGCGCGCGAACTCGCCGATGCGCTGCGCACCGAATACCCGCACTGGACCCGCAGCCTTGCGCACGTCATTGACTGCTTCGACCGGTGGCTCGCACGGTCGTTGACGAACAGGCTGGGCCTGCTCTCGGCGGCAAACCGGCTAGCCTTTGCCGAGCACGTGGACAGGGTGAAGAGACAGATCGCGCGATCCGTTCAGGATTTCCGCGCACGACTGTCCGAACGGACCACTGCGGCGTTTGGTGTCCCGTTACGCATGACCGAAATCGAGATGGAAGCCGAGGAGCCGCGGACGCCGGACATCAACGTGGGCAAGGTCTTCGACCGGAACTGGGAACTGCTGGGTTTTCTGATTCCCATGTGGCTCTTCCAGGGCCTGATCAGACGGCATCTGTTGCAGCGCAGGATTCCTTACGAGGTGTTCAAGAATCTTTCGCGATTGACTTCACAATGGGAGGAGAACATCAACGCCGCCCTGCGGGGGATTGAGAGGCAGGCGGCGGCGAGGCTGGACGAGTTGATGGCCACGATCGAGAACCTACTGGCACGGGCCGGATCGGATGCCCCTGCACTTCGCTCCGATTTGCAGCGGCTGGAAGAGCTGGAGACGTCGCTGGGCGAATAGCTGAAAACGACATGGAACAGACCTGGTTTCTCGCGGCGCTCTGGATTCTGCTGGCACTGGTGGCCGTTCTGCTTGGGAACTGGTTTCGCGTATCGACGGCGCTTTCCGAGATTGTCGTGGGCACGGTGGCGCAGTTGGTGATTGGCGCGGCGGCCGGGAGCGAGGCGCTGGGCGCGAAGGCGCCGTGGATCGGTTTCCTGGCGGGGACGGGCGCGATCGTACTCACTTTCCTCGCCGGCGCGGAACTTGACCCCGGCATCTTCCGCACCAAATGGAAGGAAGCGCTGGTTGTCGGCCTGGTCGGCTTCTTCTTCCCTTTCTTCGGAGCTGCCCTCATCGCGCATTTTGTACTCGGCTGGACGTGGATGCCGAGCTGGCTGTGCGGCGTGGCGCTCTCGACGA
The DNA here is from genome assembly GCA_049510065.1 of Bryobacteraceae bacterium. Taxonomy (GTDB): domain Bacteria; phylum Acidobacteriota; class Terriglobia; order Bryobacterales; family Bryobacteraceae; genus CAWACP01. Next base: position 35,290 of record JBEKZH010000030.1, on the reverse strand, counting down.
CGTCGGTGGCCGTCGTCTACGCCGTGATGCTGGAACTGGGCTTCAACCGGACGGAGTTCGGGAAGGCGATTCTTGCCGCGTGCTTTGTGAACGATCTGGGTACGGTGATCGCGCTCGGTCTGATCTTCTCGCCGTTCACGCTCCGGACGGTGGCGTTCATCGTCATCAGCATCGCGGTGTTCAGCATACTGCCGTTCGCCACCCCGTGGTTTTTCCGCCGGTATGGCGGCCGCGTGTCGGAACTGGAGGCGAAATACCTGTTGTTCGTTCTGTTCGGCATGGGCGGGATCGCGGCGTGGTCCGGAAGCGAAGCCGTGCTGCCCGCGTATATTATCGGGATGGTGCTGGCGGGCACGGTGGGCAAAGATCATGAACTGATCAGACGCTTGCGGACCGTCACGTTCGGCCTGCTTACGCCTTTCTATTTCATCCGCGCGGGATCGTTTGTTTCCGTCCCCGCCCTGCTGGCCGCACCCATGATCTTCGTCGTCCTGTTCTTCGCCAAGATGATCACGAAGCTGGTGGGCCTGGTGCCGGTAGTGCGCGCGTTCCAGTACCAGGGACACGCGGGGCTGTATTATTCACTCATGATGTCGACAGGGCTCACCTTCGGAACCATATCCGCCCTGTTCGGGCTGAACCACCACATCATCACGCAGTCGCAGTATTCGTTTCTGGTGGCGGCGGTGATTGGCAGCGCGGTGATTCCGACGGCGATTGCGAACGCGTTCTTCATGCCGCGGCACCTGCTGCCGGGGAGAGCGGGAGCGGCGCCTTCCGCCCAGGCGCGGTGAGAGCATATGAATTAGCGGAAAGGAGCATGGCATGCTATCAAGGGGTCCCGCGAAGAAGGTAACCATTTACCTTAACGAGGACACACAGCATCATTTCGAGACGCTGTACGAATCCATTCTCACGTTCCTCCTGCACAAAGGCGTTGCCGGTGCCACCGCAACCCGCGCCATGGCCGGATTCGGGAGCCACCGGATGATGCACACGCCCAAAATCGAGGTGCTGGCGCAACATCTTCCCATCATCGTGGAGTTCGTGGAGAGCGCCGAAAAGGTGGACGAGCTGCTGCCCACTCTGTACGAAATGGTGACGGACGGCCTCATCGAAGTGCAGGACACGAACGTAGTCAAGATGGCGAAGAAGGACAAGAGGCCGGAGCCGAAGCAGCCGCACGAACGGCGCACCGGGCCCGCGAAGATGATGCGCGTGTTTCTTGGCGAAGCGGACCGGTGGAAAGAGGAGCCGCTCTTCGACGCCATCGTAAAACGGCTGCGCATGATGGACATCTCCGGAGCGACGGTGTACCGTGGCATCCTCGGCTACGGCGCCAAGGGCCACACGCACAAGCAGAGCTTTCTTCATCTCTCGCGTGACATGCCGGTCATGATCTCAGTCGTGGACAGTGCGGCCAGGATTGCCGAAGCCGCCGTGGTTGTCGAGGAAATGCTCGAGGACGGACTGATCGTAATCTCCGACGTCGAAATGACCCGGCTGGTCCGGAGCAAGCCCATTGCGGAGGAAGCCAATGCCAGCAAGCAGCCCGGCTAAAATCCTTCGCCTCCATTTTCACGAGGACGACCGGTACCAGGGAGCGCCCTTGTATGAGGCGATCGTCCAGAAGTGCCGCGACATGAAGATGGCCGGCGCCACGGTATTGCGAGGCGTGGAGGGCTATGGCGAAACGGGCGGCATCCACCGCCATCACGTGGGCGGGAGCGATCGGCCGATCGTCGTCGTGGTAGTGGACTCGGAGGAGAAAATCGCGCAACTGGCGCCCGTCGTGGAGAGCATGATGAACACCGGAATGATCGCGGTTTCCGATGCCGATGTCATCCGAGTGCAGCGGGGAACGGGGAAAGCCGATGTATCGCCACATTCTGATCGCGAATGACGGCTCCGATGGCGCGCTGAGAGCGCTGGACGCGGCCATCGAGCTGGCCTCCGCGCTCGGGGCGCGGCTGCACATGATCAGCGTGGAGGAGGCCCTGCCGAAACACGCCGAGACAATCGACGAAATCGAAGAGGAAAAGGAGGAGGAGGACTCTTATTTTGGGAAAGTCGCGGCGTACGCTTGGGCCAAAGCGGTAAAGCGGAACATCGAACTACAATGTACGGTGGTGCGCGGACACGAGGTGAAGAGCATTGTGGACTTTGCGCGGGAGAACGGCTGCGACCTGCTGGTTGTCGGTTTCATGGGGCACTCGCGGTTGTACGACCGGATCTGGGGCGGCACGTCGCAGAATCTGGCGCGGCTCGCTCCCTGCAGCGTGCTCGTCGTCAAATAGGAGATCCGATTCATGAAGAGTTATCGAAAAGAACTCTGGTTTGACATCCCTTCCCGGCGGGCGTTCGTCAATATTACGCCGCAGGTGGAAGAATGCCTGCGCGAGAGTGGCGTCCGCGAAGGCCTTGTGCTGGTGAACGCGATGCACATCACGGCCTCGGTTTTCATCAACGACGACGAATCCGGTTTGCACCAGGACTACGATCGCTGGCTGGAGCAACTGGCGCCCCACGAGCCCGTCTCGAAGTACCTGCACAACCGCACCGGTGAGGACAACGCCGACGCCCACATGAAGCGCCAGATCATGGGCCGCGAGGTGGTGGTGGCCGTTTCGGGTGGCAAGCTCGACTTCGGCCCGTGGGAACAGATCTTCTACGGCGAGTTCGACGGCCGTCGGCGCAAACGCGCGCTGGTGAAGATTATCGGGGATTAATCGGAAGATGATTCGGCGCTGCTCCTGGGCACGGCAGGAACTGGACGTCGACTATCACGACACCGAATGGGGCGTTCCCGTTCACGATGATCGGCTATTGTTCGAGTTTCTGATTCTCGAAGGGGCGCAGGCGGGCCTGAGCTGGTCCACCATTCTGCGCAAGCGCGAGAATTACCGCAAGGCCTTCGACGATTTCGACGCGGAGCTTGTGGCGCACTACGGGCCGGAGAAGATTGCTGAGCTGCTGGCGAACGAAGGCATCGTGCGAAACCGCCTGAAGGTTTCGAGCGCCGTCGCCAATGCGCAGGCGTACCTCAAGGTGCGCGATGAGTTCGGAAGCTTCGATACGTTCATCTGGCGGTTCGTCGGAGGCAAGCCAAAGCAGAATCGCTGGGCCAGGGCCGCCAACGTCCCCGCGCACACGGCCGAGTCCGACGCCATGAGCCGCGAGCTGATCGGGCGCGGGTTTGGTTTCGTGGGAAGCACCATCTGTTACGCCTTCATGCAGGCGGTGGGCATGGTGAACGACCACACGATGGACTGCTTCCGCCGCGCGGAACTGTCCGGGAGAGCGAAGACCCGTTAGAGCGTGGCCCCCGGCTTGCTATACATCCGGGTATGCGGATCTCGTGGTTTTCGATTTTTTTTCTAAGTGCTTGTGCCTGCTACGGGCAGTCCCTGCTGCTGGGCGTGAAGGGCGGTGTCCGGATCACCGATGACATTACCGGGAATGCCACATCCGAGTCGAAACGATACGTTGCCGGCCCTATGATCGAGCTGCAGCTTCCACTTGGCCTGGGCGTGGAGGTGGATGCGCTCTATCGCCGGGAGGGCTTCTTCGCCTCCAGCAACTACGTCGAGCCCTCATCTGAGCGCGAGCGAGCGAACTCCTGGGAATTCCCGATTCTGCTCAAGTACCGACTCGCCTTTCCGGTCGTGAAACCGTACATTGCGGCCGGCTATGCTCCGCGAATGATCAGCGGCGGCATCGATTTCAACGGCCGGACGTGTAATACGGTGACCGGCGCGTGCACCAGCTATTCCGATCACACCGGTACGAACTGGAACACCAGCCACGGCCTGGTGGTGGGTGGTGGCGTGCAGATGGGGATCCACTCGCTGCGTCTTTCTCCCGAGGTCCGCTACACCCGGTGGGGCAACGCCGCTATCAACGTGTTGGCTCATGAGTCCTTCCAGTCGACACAGAACCAGATCGATGTGCTGCTTGGCATCGCCTGGAAAGTGCACTGACGCACCATAGTTCTCATGGGTCCGGCAAGCGCGAGCTTGTACGGGGCGATGCTATCCTGAGCAGTCCGGGGTACGCATGCGCAACGCTGTCTCCTTTTTGGTTTTTTCCGCCTGGTGCTTCGCCGGTTCGTTCGATCCGGCGGGGTCGGGCTGGACGGCGGTGCGCGGCTCGGCCGTGGCTGACCCGGCCGTGCGCCATGGCGATGCAGTCTCCCTGCGCCTCGACGGCAACGACTCGGGCGACGCCTGCGTGCGCTCGGCGCCGGTTGCGCTCACCATCGGCAAACATTACGAGCTGAGCGGCTGGGTGCGCACGCAGTCGTTGCGCGTGCGCGATCTCGACCGGTCCCCCATCGCCAGTGGCGCCGCGCTCGCCATGGCGTCCATGCCCTTCGACGTGCATTCGGAATCGGTGGGAGGCAGCGTGGACTGGACGCGTCTGCGCCTCCGTTTCGTCGCCACGCGCGAGCACGACGCCATCCAGCTCACCGCGGGAAACGACGGCGCGTTCAGCGGCAAGGCCTGGTTCGCCGGAGTGGCCATCGAAGAGGTTTCCTCCGAGGGCGAGTGGCCGGCCAGCGAAGCCGTGCGCACGTTCGGGCCGGCGTACCGGTATCCTGTCGGCGGCTGGATCTACCTGCACATCGAGGGCGCGCCCTACGAGCGCGGGTATCAGCATGGCCATCTGCTCTCGCGCGAGATCGTCGAATACATGGACCGCTCGGCCGCGCGCCTCGATCCGAAATCGAAAGAGCGCGCCTGGGAGACCGGCCGGACCATGGCGAAGGCGCTGTTCCAGCGCGGTTTCGACCGGGAGATGCTGGAAGAGATGCGCGGCATTGCCGACGGCGCGGCCGATGCCGGCGCGAAGTGGGACGGCCGCAAGATCGACCTGACGGACATCGTGGCCACGAACACGATCACGGAACTGGACGACATCCATGAGGCGATGACAGTGACGCCCAACGGTCTCGAAGGGCTGCATCTGAAACCGCCCTCTTATACCGCTTCCGACCATTGCAGCGCATTCGCCGCCACCGGCCCGGCCACGCGCGACGGGCGCATGGTGATTGGGCACATCCTGATGTGGCCGCTCACGCTCGCCGAACAGACCAACATCATGCTGGACGTGAAGCCCCGCGACGGTCACCGCGTGCTGATGCAGAGTTTCCCGGGCGGCATCCAGAGCGGCACGGACTGGTATCAGAACGACGCCGGCGTGGTGCTCACCGAGACTACCATCCGCCAGAGCCCCTACAACGTCAATGGAACGCCCATCGCCTGCCGCGCGCGCAAAGCGATTCAGTACGGCGACAGCATCGACAAGGTGGTGGAGGTTCTCGGTGCGCACAACGACGGCCTCTATACGAACGAATGGCTGATCGGCGACGCGAAGACGAACGAGATTGCCATGTACGAGCTGGGCACGTATCGCGCGAAGCTGTGGCGCAGCTCGCGCGGCGAATGGTTCGGCGGCACGGAGGGCTTTTACTGGGGCGACAACAACGCCAAGGATCTGAGCGTGCGCCTTGAGTACGCGCCCGATCCCGATGGCGCTCCGCAGCACCTGCCGTACGTGCCGGAGGTGCGCGACCTTACCTGGCAGCGGCTGTATCGGGAGTACAAAGGCCGAATCGACGAGCAGTTCGCATTCACGGCGTTCTGCACGCCGCCGCTGGTGACGGCGTGGTCGGTGGATGCAAAAGTGGTGACGGCAGACATGGCTGCGCACCTGATGGCGTGGGCCGTCTTCGGAAAGTCGAACCAGCGCGAATGGGTGCCCACGGCGGAACAGAAGGATGAGTTTCCGAAGAACGACGGCATTTACTCGTCGGGCTACCGTGTGATCTCGACCGAGCCGCCTGCCTCGTTGAGCGAGGCCACCGCCAGGAAGGACGACGCGGCCCAGCCGGCTGTGCTGAAGCCCACGCCGGTTTCCTATGAGGACCGTTTGTGGAAGGGCTGGATTCTTCCGGCAAGCGATGCGGACAACTGGCTCACCGCCGGCTCGGCCGCGTACCATGAGGATCTCCAGACCGACGATCTCGAGCGCACGCTGGATCAGCGCCGCGCCGCGTTCCGCAATGCGTCTCTCGCCGAACCCGATGAGAGGCAGCGCTACCGCATGGCCCGGAACCGTGGCGCGCTGCTGCTGGACGCGCTGCGCCGCGAGATGGGCGACGACAAGTTCCTGGACCTGATGACCCGCTTCTTCGCCGCCAACACCACGAAGGCCGTCAGCACCGCGCAATTCATCGAGGCTGCCGGATCGCGGGAGCGCGGGTTCATCGAGTCGTGGCTGCAGTCGCCGGGTCTGCCCGGCGATCTGGGTGGCGCGGCGTATCTGCTGTCGCAGTATCACGGGATGGCGTCGGCCATTGGCCACACCATCATCGTCTACGGGACTGTGCTGGACGCCGGGGCCAATCGTTACGCCGCCGAGCAACTGCGGGGGCGCCTCACGGAGTGGTACGAGAGCGAGCCGCCCGTGCGCAAAGACTTCGAGCTGAGCGAAGATGACCTGCGGTCGCACTACGTGATCTTTGTGGGGCGTCCCGAGACCAACTCGGCCTTGGCGCACCTGGCGAAGCGGCTCAAGCTGGATTATTCCGGCGCGGTGTTTCGCATCGTCGGCGCGCAGCACGCTTCCGAACGCGAGGCGCTCGCGCTGGCGGCAACCAACCCGCTGAACCCGCACCGCGCCGTGATGGTGCTGGCGGGCAACTCCGCGCTGGAAACGGTGCGGCTGGCGCAGACGCTGTCGTTTCCGGAGGTGGAGTACGCAGTGTACGATTTCGGCAAGGAGACGGCGTCGGGCTTCCTGAAGTAGAATCGCTGAGGTGATGCGAATGTCCTGGCGAGCGGCAATCGGCCTGGTGGCGGCTGTCGCGCTGGCCGTGCTGCTTCAAGCGGCCTCGCGCGAACGCCCCCTTCCGCACTTTCGCGAGCACCTCATCACGCGCGACGTTCCGAGTGGCTATCAGGTGGTCACTGCCGACCTGAATCGCGATGGCGCCATGGATCTGATCGCGGTGGCCCAGGGGATGACGGACCTGGTCTGGTTCGAAAATCCCGGCTGGCAGCGCCACGTGATCGCGTCAAACTTCGCCAGCATGATCAACCTGAGTCCGTGGGACTACGACCACGACGGCAAGCCCGAGCTGATTCTGGCGCACGGCTTCGACATGGACCCGCACAAGAGCCGCGGCACCATCTCCATGCTGAAAAGCGGCGGGGACGTGACCGCGCCGTGGACCGTCTATAAGGTCGACGAACTGCCCACATCGCACCGCATTCGCTGGGCCGACATCGACGGCAGCGGGAAGAAGGTGTTCATCGACGCGCCGCTGGTGGGGCCGAACGCCATCGCGCCCGACTATCGCGATCACGTTCCGCTGGTCTACTACAAGCCCGGCGAGTGGAAACGTCGCCTGATCGACGAGGACGAAGAGGGCATCCTGCACGGGCTCACCATCGTGGACTGGCTCCACAACGGTCGCAGCCAGATCCTCACCGCGGGCTTCTCCGGAATCGCCCTGCGCGCGCTGGGGACCGATGGGAAGTGGCAGCGGACGGTGATCGGCAAGGGCGATCCGGCGCCGTGGCCGAAGGGCGGGTCGAGCGACGTGGTGCCGGGCCAGATAAAGAAAGAGCGGTTTCTGGCGGCGATCGAGCCCTGGCATGGCAATCAGGTGGTGGTCTACCGCGAGGGGAAAGCCGGTTGGACGCGCGAGGTCATCGACGCGGAACTGCAGGACGCGCATACCATCGCCACCGTGGATTTGAACGGCGACGGCGTGGATGAGATCATCGCCGGCGCGCGCGGGACGCACAACGTGTGCCTGTACGCGTTCGACGGCAGGGCGTGGGCGAAGTCGGTTCTGGACGACAAGATGCCCGCGGCTGGATGCGCCATCACGGACCTGAACGGCGACGGCGCGCCCGACATCGTGTGCATCGGCGACGGCGTTTTGAAGTGGTATGAGAACAGGGGCGAGTGGCAAGGGAAGCAGCAGGGGAAGTAGCCCCCGGCCCACCCCATTCAATTCCCCTCGCAAACCCGTTAGAATCGAAGCTTGCCGAACTCTGAGATCACCGTCATTGTGCCCACGCTGGCGGCCGGTGAGCCGCTGGCGGCGTGTATCGCGTCGCTCAACGCTCAGACGTTCCGCGATTTTGACACGACGGTTGTCGATAACAGCGGGACGAAGCTCGCCCGAAAAGCTCTGGAGGGCCGCAATGTCACCTTCATCGACAACGTGGACAACGTCGGCTTTGGAGCGGCGGTGAACCAGGGCATTCGCGCCAGCTCCACGCCGTTCGTCGCGGTGCTGAATGACGACGCCGTGGCCGATCCGGGCTGGCTGGAGGCGATGCTCCACGCGCTGGAGGGCCGGCCCGATGTGGGCATGGTGGCGCCGCAGATTCGGCTGGGCGCGACAGGTATGCTGGACAGCGCGGGCATGCTGGTGTGCGGCGATGGCAGCAGCCGGCAGCGCGGGCATGGCGAACCGCCGGAGCGCTACTCGCGCAAGCAGGAGGTTCTGCTGCCCAGTGGCTGCGCCGCGCTCTACCGGCGCGAGATGCTGGACGAAGCCGGCCTCTTCGACCCATCTTTCTATTTGTATTGCGAGGACACGGATCTGGGGTTGCGCGCGCGCTGGAAGGGCTGGGAGTGCCTGTATGTTCCCTCCGCCGTCGTCGAACACGCCTATTCGCGCACGGCCGGCCGCGCCTCGGCGACGAAAGCGTTCTACGTGGAACGGAATCGCCTGTTCCTGCTGGTGAAGAACTTTCCCTTCGCCCTGCTGTTGCTGGCGCCGCTCTACGCGCTGGCGCGCTATTTCTGGCACGTCTGGTGGTTATGGCGCGGACGCGGCGCCGCGGCGGAGTTCACCCGGTCCGGGGGAAGCGCGGCGAAGTTGCCGGGTTACGTCTTTCGCGCCTGGCTGGCCATGCTGGGCGAACTGCGCGCGCTCTGCCGGGAGCGCCACCGCATCCGCAAGGGCGCGCGCCTTACGCCGAAACAGTACGCGCGGCTCCTGCGCCGTTTCTCCATCAGTCCACGGCAGGTGGCCCGCCTGTGACCGATGCACAGAAGGCCGGCGGCGTCCTGATTCTCATTCCGGCCCTCAACGAGGAAGCGTCTGTGGGTGCGGTGATCCAGGAAGTGCGCGCGGTGATGCCCGGCGCCGCCATCCTGGTAGCGGACGACAGCTCCGAAGACGCCACCCGCAGCGTCGCGCTGGCCGCTGGGGCCGACGTGCTCTCGTTGCCCACGCATCTGGGGCTCGGCGGTTGTGTGCAGGCCGGCTACAAGCTGGCCTTCGAGCTCGGCTTCGAGTACGTGATTCGAGTGGATGGCGACGGCCAGCATGATGCCTTGGACGTTCCCCGAATCCTGGAGGCGCTGCGCACCACCGGATACCAGATGGTGATCGGATCGCGTTTTTGCGAGCGCAACGGGAATGGGCAGACGAGCGCCCCCCGCGCCGTGGGCATCACCATCTTCCGCCTGCTGCTGCGCCCTATTCTGGGGAAGGCCGTGCACGATCCGACTTCGGGTTTCGTGGGCGTGAACCGCGAGGCGCTGGGCGTCTTCAGCCGGAGCTTTCCGCTCGAGTACCCTGAGATCGAGGCCCTGGTGGTGCTGCAGCGCCGGCGGTTTCGCTTCGTGGAGGTGCCCTGCCGCATGCGTCCACGGCGCCACGGCCGAAGCACCATCACGACGCTGAAGTCGCTTTACTACATCGTGCACGTTCTGCTGGGCGTGTTCGTGAATATCCTGAAATTTGAGGGGCGGCGCAGGTTCCGTCTGAGGAAGGCGTGATCCGCCGCCGTCGCCGAAGGTTGCCATGGATCGCCTGTTAAGTGTAATGACGCTGCTGAGCCTTGGGCTCATTGTGCTGGTGTTGATGTCGGTCCGCCGGTCGCACATCCGCGTGGAATACTCGGTGAGCTGGTTGGGGGCCGCTACGGCGCTGCTGGTGCTTTCGCGTTCGCGGGCTCTGCTGGAATGGCTGGCTGTCCTGCTCGGCCTGAGCTACGGTCCGCTGGCGCTGGTGATGCTGGCGTTCTGCGTTTTTCTGGTGGTGTTCTACCGGTTCTCGGTGGTGATCTCCGGCCTCAAGGATGCGAACATCGCGCTGACGCAACGGGTGGCAATTCTGGAATTCCAGCTTCGGGCCTTGCATGAAGGGCACTAAACGCGAGACGAAAACGGCGCCGAAACCCACGCGGGCGCGGCGCGTCGGACCCGGTGGCGCGGGCAGGACGGCATTGGCCACCGTGGCCGACCGTCCCGAGCGCCCGAAGCGCTGGCTCTGGCTGCTGGCGTTTCTGATCGTCACCGCGGCTGTCTTTGAAGTCTACGGCCCCGCGCTGAATGGCCCCTTTCTGCTGGACGACTCCTACCTCCCCTACATGCGCCCTGGCTGGGATGACATGCCTCTGCGGATGTGGTTGCTCAATGTCCGATTCCTGTTGATGCTCAGTTTCTGGCTCAACTTTCAATTGAGCCAGCACAATCCATTCACCTATCACGTGGTGAATGTCGTCCTGCACATTCTCAACGGCTGGCTCGTATTTGCCATCGCCAGCCGGATTCTCTCGAAACTGCACATGGACCTCTGGCGCCGGCGTGCGCTGGCGGCATTCGGCGCAGCGCTGTTTCTTTTTCATCCGCTGCAGACCGAGTCGGTCTCCTACGTAGCCAGCCGTTCGGAAACACTCAGCGTCTTCTTCGTCTATCTCGCGTTTGGCGTTTTCCTGTGGCGCCGCCGGGAAGCCATCTCGTGGGGCCGGAGCCTGGCCGTACTGGCGATATTTGCCGCCGCCTGCCTTACGAAAGAGCACACCCTGGTTTTGCCCGCCCTGCTCCTTCTCACGGACTATTACTGGAATCCCGGCTTCTCGGTGCGCGGCATCGGACGCAACTGGCGGCTGTACATTCCGGTGGCGGCGCTGGCGGTGGCCAGCGGACTCTCGGTGGTCGCCATACTGCGCAACTCCACTTCGGCGGGGTTCCACATGAAGGGCCTGACCTGGACTCAGTATTCTCTCACCGAGTGCCGCGCGATCTGGGTTTACATCGGCAAGTTCATTCTTCCGATTCACCAGAATATTGACTACGATTTTGCGATTTCGCGCACGCTCACCGACCACGGCGCGGTGTTCGGCCTGCTGGCTCTGGCGATGGCAACGGCAGCCGCCTGGCTGTACCGGCGCCGTGTGCCGCTGGCGAGTTACGGCTGGTTTGCATTCCTGATCCTGATTGCGCCGACGTCGTCCTTCGTGCCCATCCTCGATCCGCTGGTGGAACGCCGGCTCTACCTTCCGTTCATCGGGCTGGTCTTCGTCGTGCTGGAGTTGCTGCGGCGATGGCGCGCCACGCACCGCGTTCTGGTGGTCACACTGGCGCTCATCGTTGTCGCGGAAGCGTGGGCCGCATGGCAGCGCAACCAACTCTGGGGCGACAAGATCGCCATGTGGCGGGACTCCGCCGGCAAGTCGCCGGACAAGGTCCGGCCGCAGTTCCAACTCGCCCACGCGTACTATGACATGGGCCAGTTCGGCGAATCGGCCGAGGCTTACGAAAAAGCGGCGCGGATCGAGCCGCCGAAATACGATTTGCTGGTGGACTGGGGCATCGCGCTGGCCTACGCGGGCCGTACCGGCGAGGCCCTCGCGAAACTGCAGTCGGCCGCGACGCTGGAACGAAGCGCCCATGTCTACACGCAGATCGCCATGGTGGATGGAAGGGCCAGCCGGTATGCCGACGCGCTCGCGGCGCTGGACACCGCGGAGAAGATCGACCCGCAGTTCGAGCTGATCTACGAGTACCGCGGCATGGTCTACTTCAGACAGGGCGACCTGGCACGCGCGGCCGCCGAATTTCGCCGAGGTCTGGCCATCGAACCGGCGAATGCCCGGCTTCGCGGCATGCTTACGCAGGCGGAGCAGGCCGCTGGCAAACCGTAATGTCGCTCCGCATCGGGGTGAACGCGCTGTATCTCATCCCCGGCGGGGTGGGCGGCACGGAGATCTACCTGCGCAATCTGCTGAACGCCGCCGCCGCGGGGGATCGCGCCAATACCTGGGTAGTCTTCACCAATCGCGAGACTGGTGCCGACCTTGTGCCGAGAGCGCCCAACTTCGTGCACGCGCCGCAGCGCCTGCGAGCCGCCGTTCGTCCGGCGCGCATTTTGTGGGAACAACTGGCGCTTCCCGTGGTGGCCGCTCGCCGGCATCTGGATGTCCTGTTCAACCCGGGCTTCACCTGCCCGCTGTTGTGCCCGTGTCCGAACGTTACGGTGTTTCACGACCTGCAACACAAGCGACATCCGGAGTACTTCCGCTGGTTCGATCTGCCGGCCTGGCAATTCCTGCTGTGGGGCGCCGCGCATCGCTCCCAGGCGCTGATTGCCGACTCCGCGGCCACGAGCGACGATCTGCGGCGATACTATGGCGTGGATTCGACGGTGATCCACCTCGGCGTGGAGCCGGAGCTGTTCGCGCTCGCCGAACGGCGCGAGCCGAAGCGCTTCCTCCTGTGCCTGTCGACGCTGCATCCGCACAAGAATCTGGACCGTCTGGTGCGCGCGTACGCGGGTCTGGGCCGCACCGATTTCCATCTGGTGATTGCCGGCCTGCGCGGATTCCACGCGAAACAGCTCGAAGCGCTGATCGCATCGCTGGGAGTGAGCGAGCACGCGCGGATTACCGGGTGGGTACCGCGGGAAGAGATTCGCGAGCTGTTGCGCACTGCCTGGGCGGTGATTCAGCCGTCGACGTTCGAGGGCTTCGGCATGCCGGTACTCGAAGCCATGGCCGCGGGCGTGCCGGTGGCGTGTTCCAGCATCCCGCCCTTTCGCGAGACTACCGGCGGTCACGTGACCATGTTCGATGCCACCGACGAAGCGGCCATCCGGGAAGCCATGCTGCGTTTGTTGGACGCGCCGCCGGATACCGCGGCAGCGCGCGCGCACGCCCGGCAGTTCACATGGGAGCGAACCGCCCGGGAGACGATTGCGGTCCTGGAAAACGCCGCTGCCAGGTGATCGCGGAAGGCGCAGGTCTGCAGCGGATATAATGGGATTCCTGCATGACGCACAGTCCCCGCACTGGGGAGGACTCTTGACTTCACGTCCGGCGCTGACACTGTTTCTGGGCGCCCTGCTGCTGTACAACCTGAATTTCCGGCCGAGTCCCTCGGGCGACAGCGTGACGGCGGCCCTCCTGCCCCTGGAGCTGGTGTTGCACGGGCGCGCCGACTTCGACGCCTGCCAGCCCCTGCTCAAGCAGGCTTACGGCGGCCAGACGTATTTCCTGCACGCGAAGGACGGCCACTATTATTCCAGCTACCCGGTGGTGCAGTCCCTGCTCCTGACGCCACTTTATGCGCCGCTGGCGCTGGTCCCGGGCGCGCGGACATGGCCCGCACTAGCCGAGGTGCTGGTGGCGCGCATTCTGGAGAAGCTGATGGCTTCGGCGATCGCAGCGGCTTCGGTTGCCTGCCTGTTTCTGCTGCTGCGCCGGTTCCTGAGTGAACGGCGCGCGCTGTTGCTGGCCGCCGTGTACGCCTTCGCCACCAACACGTGGAGCAGCTCCAGCCAGGCGCTCTGGCAGCACGGGGCGAGCCAGTTGACGATTGTTGCGAGCCTGCTTTGCCTGGCAAGGTTTCTGGAAGATCGGAGCCGTTGGCGGGCTGCCGCGGGAGCCGGGCTGTTCGCGGCCCTCAGCTGCGCCATGCGCCCCACCGACCTGCTCTTCTTCGCGGCCTCGCTGGCGGTGTTGTCGTGGCGGGCACGGCGCCCGTTGCTGCTGGCCTCATACGCCGGGTTCGGAGCGCTCATCGGAGGCTCGCTGGCATTCTACAACCTGCGTCTGTTCGGAAACCTGCGCGGCGGGTACGCGCAGCCCTTCAATGGCGCCTTCTGGTCCGGTCTGGCGGGGCTCACCGTGAGTCCTTCCCACGGCTTGTTTGTCTACTCCCCAGTGCTGCTGTTCGCGCTGGCTGGCGTGTACTTCTGTTTGCGGGACGGCAGCACGCCGGGGCGGGTACTGTGGCCCATCGCGCTGCTGTTCACCGTGTCGCACGTGGCGCTCTGCGCCTGCTGGCCCAGTTGGTGGGGCGGCGATTGCTATGGCCCGCGCGTATTGGCGGACGTACTGCCTTGCCTGATCCTGCTTCTTTCGGCGGCGCTCGGCTGGGTAGCGCGCCATCGCCTGCTCAAAGGGGCCTTTGCGGCGACGCTCGTCTTTTCCGTGGGGGCGCAGTTCATTGGAGCGTTCTGTTTTCCGCTCGGGTTCCATTCGCCGGAGCCGCTGTGGGACTGGCGCCATTGCCCGATTGTGGAAAACGCGCGCCGCGGGGTGAGGTGGGCTCCCTACCGTGTGGTCGCGGGCTGGGCGGACGATCTGCGGCATAGCCGCATGCCGGACACCGCGCACACGGGGCTGCTCATCCGCTGAACGCGGCTGGCCTGCCAGGCGGACGCCGCTACAAGGTAATCGTCCCGCTGAGAAACTCCACCGCCTGCCCGGAAATGTGGACACGCTCGCCGAGGTCTTCGCACCACAACTCGCCGCCGCGCGGAGAAACCTGGCGGGCAAACAACTGCTTCTTTCCCAGGCGCCGCGACCAGTACGGGATCAGCGTGCAATGGGCCGAGCCGGTAACCGGGTCCTCCGGCACGCCGTGCGCGGGAGCGAAGAAGCGCGACACGAAATCGCAATCGCGGCCCGGGGCGGTCACGATGACGGCGAAGCGGTCCACTTCGGTCAGCCTGGCCATGTCCGGCTTCAGTGCGCGCACCTGCTCTTCGGTTTCGTACACCAGCATGTAATCGCGTGCGGCCAGAACTTCTTTCGGCTGCAGCCCCAGCGCGGGGATGAGCTGCGGGTGGGCTTCGACGGCAACCGGGGGCCGGGAAGGGAAGTCCATGGTCAGCCGTTCTCCGCTGCGCGAGACGATCAGTTCACCGGAGCGGGTCCGGAACAGGACGCGTTCGAGCTGCGGCGCCAGATGACGAAAGACGACGAACGCCGATGCCAGCGTGGCATGGCCGCAGAGATCCACCTCAGTGACGGGCGTGAACCAGCGCAGCCGGTAGCCGTCGCCCTCGGGCACGAAGAACGCGGTCTCCGCGAGATTGTTCTCGGCGGCGATGGACTGCATCCGCTCATCGGCGAGCCAGGATTCCAGCGGGCAGACAGCCGCCGGGTTGCCGGCGAACGCACGGCCGGAGAAGGCGTCCACCTGATAGATGGGAATCTGCATGGAACTAATGTAGCGTGAAGCGGCGGTACACTCGGCTTGTGAGGCCTCTGTTGATGGTGGTCGCCTGCGCGTCTCTTGTCGTGGGCCAGAGCGCGCCGGCAGACCGTCAGAAGGCCGCCGACTACCCGGTAAGCGCAAGCGCCGGCCAGATGGAACTCGGCGCCGAGTTCCTGATGCACAGTATCCCGTCTGCGCGCGGCTACTACTTCGCGAAGAGCTACCTCGTGGTGGATGTCGGGGTGTTCCCCAAACCCGGCGTCTTCGTGAAGGTGTCGGCCGGTCAGTTCACGCTGAGGCTGAACGGCGGCAGGATCCCTCTGCTTGCGCAGCCCCCGGGTATGGTGGCGGCTTCCCTGAAGTATCCGGACTGGAGAGAGTCGACCGGGTTGACGGCGGGCGCCAGCGTCGGTGGCATAGGGATTAACAACGTCCCGCGCCCGGTCGGCCGTTTCCCCGGCGATTCCCGTGGCCAGGTCCCCGGACAGGTCGCGACCTCGAACCCGGATGATGAGCCCGACCACCAGCTCTCCCTCGTGGCGCTGCCCGACACCTCCTCCGACCGGCCCACGAAGGGCTGCGTATTCTTCGCATCCGACATCAAAGCGAAGAAGATCAAGTCGCTGGAGCTCGAGTGGACGGGGCCCGCGGGCGAGCACGCCATTCTACGACTCCGCTAGTGTCTACTTGCGAAAGTTAGCGGCAACCGCTCCGTCACCGTCGCGGCTCGGAAGTCCTTGCTGAGCCGCGCGCGTGAGCAAGCGGGTTTTCAGAATTCAATGACGGTCACTTCCACAAGTAAGTACCAGGCGGCCGCTGAAGAAAGGCTTGGATGTCTCTCCTTCGGACCACAGACTAAAGTCCGTGCCACCTGTTATCAGTAACCTGGTAGCACATGGTGGCACAGGCTTCAGCCTGTGAGAGCCTCTCTTCAGCATCCCGCCAGCCGGCGGTACTTCCGCAGCAGCTCGAAAATCACCACGCCGCCGGCCGTGGCCACGTTGAGCGAGTGCTTGCGGCCGAGCATGGGAATGCGGACGTGTGTGTCACACCGCTCCAACAGCGCGGGCCGGACGCCGTCCACTTCGTGGCCGAAAACCAGGCAGACCGGGAAAGCGGGCTTCCAGTCATACAGGTCCACCGCGCGGACACTGGTCTCGATGGCCGCAACCTCATAGCGCAGACTGCGCAACTCGGCGACGGCCTCCAGAGCGTCGATGCTCCTGCTCCAGGAAACGGTTTCTTCGGCGCCGAGCGCGGTCTTGGTAATGGCGCGTTTTGGTGGACAGCCGGTGATGCCGCACAGGATCAGCTTCTCGCAGGCGGCCGCGTCCATGGTGCGAAAGAAGGCGCCCACGTTGTACAGGCTGCGGACATTGTCCAGCACGACGGCGACGGGCAGCTTGCCAATGCCCGCATACGGGATGGCCGCGCGCGTGGCCAGGTACGGTAGGCGTTCGCTCATGGTTGCCGGAAGACTCAGGATACTCCGCTCGCCGCCCGCATGAGTTACGATGAGCATGCCATGACACGAACGGTGGCGATTGGTTGCGCGCTGGCGGCGGCCACCGCCTGTCTCGCGCAAAACCAGCAGTATCATGCGAAGCTCGCGCTGGAGAATGGCGCCTCCCTTCCCTCGACGCCGCTCTTCATTGCGCCGCCTGCCGGCCTGGATCTGCCTCCCTGCCATATTGTGGACGCCTTCGCGAACGGGATCGTCACTTACATCGTTCCGTTGTTTGCCGAGCCCGGGTCCGATCCCCGGACCCGCCCGCCGGATGACAAATGCCAGGTCACCATCTGGCTGAAGGGTTACCGGAAGACCACCGTGACGCTGCACGACGGCGCGGTGATCGTGCTGAAGCAGATCGGCGACCCCGAAGGTTCCACCATTTCCATGACCGCTCTCCACGTTCCCAAAGAGGCCGCGAAAGCCTACAGCAAGGGCATCGCGGCGATGGGGGATGGCAAGCTTCCCGCTGCGCAGAAGCAATTCGAGCGCGCCGTCGCGCTCTACCCGGAATACGCGCAAGCGTGGAGCCGGCTTGGTGAGGTGCTGGAGCAGCAATCCAAACCCAGAGAGGCGGCCGCTGCCTGCGAACACGCGCTTCAGGCCGACTCGAAGTACCTCCGCCCCTACCTGCAGTTAATTCGTCTGGCCGTTTCTGAGAAGAGGATGGAGGACGCGGTGGCCCTCGGCGATCGCGCCATGCAACTGAACCCCGTCGAGTTTCCTGGGGTTTATTACTACTACGCCGTGGCCAACCACGAGTTGAAACATCCGGACGTGGCCGAGAAGACCGTCCGCCGGGCCATCGACCTGGACAAGGCCCACGAGTTTCCGGCTGCGGAATCGCTGCTGGGCAAGCTGCTCGCCGACAAGAGCGATGTCCGCGGCGCGCTGGACCACTTCACTACCTACGTGCTGCTGGCCCCGAAGGCGGAGGACGTGCCCGCCATCCGGCAGCGCATGGCGGAACTGGAGCGCAGCCTGGCGGAAGCGAAATAGGGCGACAATCCGTGTTCATCTGTGTTCATCAGTGGCTAATATCGGCGCGGCAGCCGGCCGCACGCCTGGTACAATTGAGACTGATCACGTTTTGAGTGCACATGGCCGATCTTCAACCAGCCAGCATCGGACCGCTGCGGGAAACCCTCGCCGACCTCCGCAACACCGCGCGCGAACAGATGGTGGCCGCCTGGCAGATTCACGTCGAGCAACTGCAGGAACAGCTCGCCGCCGGCTGGCCCGAGCGCATCGCGTGGATCTTCGAGGAGCGGTTCCGCGAACTGCAGGCGCGCCTGGAGGAGCAGTATCGCGCTTCGGTCACTGAGCACGTGGCGGCCGCGCTCGCGGACGCACGCGTCACCGTGCGCCAGGACTTTGCGGAAAAACTGAACCAGTCCATGCGCCGGCTGCGCATGTTTGAAAGCGATGCGCAGTGGGCCTCCGCCGTGCTGGATGCCACCGAATCGTTCTGCGACCGCGCCGCGCTGTTCACGCTGAATGGCCTGAATCTGCATCTGGAAGCCGTGCGCGGCATGCCGAGGCCGGCCGAAATGGCCGACGTGCCGTTCTCGGACGCGCCCGCTTTCGCGTCCGTCGTCGCCACATCCGATGCCATGGTGGCCCTGCGCACGCGCGGCGAGTTGTCGGACGCTCTGGCTGGCGTGTTCGGCGAAGAGCCCGGCCTGCGCTTCCATCTTTTCCCCATCGCCACGCGCGAGCGCGTTCTGGCCATCCTGTACGCGGATTCGGCCAGTCCGATGGAGACCAGCGCTCTCGAGTTGCTGGCCGGGATCGCCGGCACCGTGCTCGACAGCCTCTCCGGCCGCGCGACTTCTCAAGCCCAGCTCGTGCGCATTTCCGCCGGGGAGCGGACCGGAGCCGGCATCGGTGCGTGGTTCGAGCTCAGCCGCCAGGATCAGGAGCTGCACCTCAAAGCGCAGCGGTTTGCGCGCGTGCAGGTGGCGGAGATGCGGCTGTACAAGTCCGATGCCGTGAAGGAGGGCCGCGCCCGGCGCGACCTCTACGGCGCCCTGAAGACGGAAATCGACAACGCACGCGAGCTGTTCCAGCGGGATTATCTAACGGCGACGCCGACTATGGTCGATTACTTTCATCTGGAGCTTGTTCGCACCCTGGCTAACGATGAAGCGGAGCTGCTTGGGCGGAGTTATCCTGGACCGCTGGCGTAGGCGCGTGGCAGGGCCTCTGGCTCTTGCCTTCGCCATCGTCGCCGCCGGGAGTGTCCTTCTGCGCGCGGAGCCTTTCGAGACCATCGCCGACGCTTATCGAAAGCGGCCCTCGCCGGGCACCCGCGCCGCTGTCGTTCACTTCGCCAACGCGCATCCGAAGGACCGGGAAGGCGCTTTGGCGCTTCTCGCGCTGGGCGCCGTGGAAGTAGACCAGGGTCTGTTTGCCGACGCCGCAAAGCACCTGGATGGGGCCGGCGCTCGGCTTCCGTTGCTGGGCGATTACGCGGCGTACCTGCGCGCCACGGCGCTCTACGGGCTGAAGCGACCCGCAGAGTCGCTGCCGCTTCTCGAGGCCGTGTGGAAGACATCGCCGGAGTCGCCGCTCGCGGGGAAGGCCGCCCTGCTTGCGGCCAGGTGCCTGCTCGATCTGCATCAGCCGGACCGGGCGATCGAGGTGATTGCAGTACACCGGCCGGCTATTCCCGACGCTTCGGCCGAGCTGGCGCGTGCGCAGGCTTTGGAGGCCGCAGGCAAAACCGCCGAGGCAGCGGGCCGCTATCAGTGGGTCTGGTACGAATACCCGCTCTCGGCCGAAGCGCCGAGCGCCGAAGCCGCCCTGGTCCGGCTGCGTGGCTCGCCCGCGTATCCGAAGGAGAGCTCGGAGCTGCTGCTGGCGCGAGGCCGGAAGCTGATGGACGGCCGCGAGTACGCGCGCGCGGCGAGTGCGCTGCAGGCATCACTCCCCCGCATGACCCACGACGACCAGGAAAGCGCGCGTGTGATGCTCGGGGGCATCCGCTATCTGCGGCGGGATGCGAGCGCCTGCGATTATCTGCGCTCCCTGCAACTGACCGCGCCCGAGGCCGACGCCGAGCGCCTCTACTACGTGGTGGTCAGCGCCTTCCGGGCAGGCCGCCAGGCGGAGGCGCAGGATGCGCTGGCGCGCCTGGAACGCTGGCACGGGAAGTCCAACTGGCGTCTGCAGGCGTTGCTCGCGGCGGCCAGCCGCTACGCCATGGATCGTCAGCCCGCCGCGTCGCAGCCGATATATCGCGCCTGCTTCGAGTCTTTTCCGGAGGATGCCCAGGCGCCGGGCTGCCACTGGAAATACGTCTGGCAGAACTACCTGGACTCGCGCTCGGCCGCGCGCGACGCGTTGCTCGATCATCTGCGCCGGTACCCCAATTCGGAGAAAGCGCCCGCCGCGCTCTATTTCCTCGGACGAATTGCGCAAAACGGCCGTGATTTCGCTTCGGCTCGCGTATATTACGAAGAAATCGACACGCTCTATCCGAATCAGTACTACACCGAGCTCGCCCGCCAGCGCCTGCGGGAAGGCGGTGTGGCATCGGCCGCCCGGTCCGCGGCCGTTGTTGCTCAGCTCGCCACGCTCCATTTGCCGGACCGCCGCGCGAAGGCCGACCTCACCGCCAACCCGGCGACGCAGGTGCGTCTGGACCGGGCGCGACTGCTCGCCCTGGCCGGGCTCTACGATCTCGCCGAAGGCGAATTGCGCTTCGCTGGACGGAATAGTGCGCAGCCGCAGGTGATCGCGCTGGCTCTGGCCGAACTGGCCGACCACCGGCAGACGCCCGACCTCGGCATTCGCTTCATCAAGCACTACGCGCTCGACTATCTGGAGTTGCCGTTCAACGGCGCCACCGAGCGGCTCTGGAAGCTCGCGTTCCCCATCCCGTTCCGCGAAGCGCTGGAGCAGAATGCCCGGCTGAGCGCGCTTGACCCGTATCTGGTGGCGGCGCTGATCCGGCAGGAGTCCGAGTTCAACCCCCGCGCCGTTTCTCATTCGAAGGCGTACGGCCTGACGCAGATCCTCCCCGGGACCGGCCGCCAGCTCAGCCGCAAAATGAATCTGCGGGGCTTTCGCACGGCCATGCTCTACGCGCCCGAAGTGAACCTGCGCCTCGGGACGTTTTATCTGCGATTGCTTCTGGACCAGTTGCAGGGACACTGGGAGGAGACGCTGGCCTCCTACAACGCCGGCAAGGGCCGAGTGACCCAGTGGCTGGGCCGGGCGCAGTTCAACGAGCCGGCCGAGTTCGTGGAGAGTATCCCTATCGCGGAGACGCGCAACTATGTGCAGAGCGTGCTGCGGAATGCCGATGTGTACCGCCGGCTCTACGGAGTAGCGCCTACGCCGCCGGCAGCAGCCCCAGGCCCGGCCGGTCGGCCAGCACCAGCTTCCCGTGCTCGACGGTGACGCCGCGCCACGGGTCGTTGGCGATCAGCAGGTTCCCGTCCAGGTCGGCGTAATCCACCAGCGGCGAGAGATGCGCCGCCGCCGTCACCGTGCAGGAGCTGGAGATCATGCAGCCAAGCATGGTCTTCATGCCCAGGGCTTTCGCGATCTGGATTTCGCGATACGCCTCCATAATTCCGCCGCATTTATCCAGCTTTACGTTGATGCCGTCGAACACGCCTTGCAGTCTCGGAATATCGGTCGGGTGCAGCACGGATTCGTCCGCGATCAGCGGCACGGGTGTTCGCTGGTGAATCCAGTGGATATCGTCCAGCCTGTCGGCGGGCATCGGTTGCTCCACGAACTCGACGCCCTGCTTGGCCAGCCATTCGATCCTGCGCAACGCCGTCTCCTTGTCAGTCCAGCCTTCGTTGGCATCCACGCGCAACGGCTTGTCGGTTACGCTGCGCACGGCGGCGATGGTGGCCTCGTCGGTATCCAGCCCCACCTTGATTTTCAGCACCGCGTAGGGCGCGGCCTCGCGAACCTT
Source organism: Bryobacteraceae bacterium (assembly GCA_049510065.1). Classification (GTDB taxonomy): domain Bacteria; phylum Acidobacteriota; class Terriglobia; order Bryobacterales; family Bryobacteraceae; genus CAWACP01. Next base: position 13,586 of record JBEKZH010000030.1, on the reverse strand, counting down.
GTCGCGCGTCACCGCGGGGTTGTCGATGCCGATGGAGAACGTGGTGACGGGAGCGTCCTTCGGATCGAGGCCGAACCAGCGGTAGAGCGGCACGCCGAGCTTCTGCGCGGCCCAGTCCATCAGCGCGATATCGAGGGCCGCTTTCGCCGCGTTCGCGCCGGGCACGTCGCGGAAGATGCGCGCCATCAACTTCTCGAACTCCCACGGATCGGAATTCACCACCAGCGGACGCACCGATTCGAGGGCGGCCTGAGCGGCCTTTGCGTCTTCCTTGTAGCGGACGATGGGAGCGCCTTCGCCGTGCCCGGTGACGCCATCGCGCGTGTAGCGCACGTAGAGGACGTCGCGATACTCGCTCGACGACATCACCGTGGTCCAGGTGTGCCGGAGTTTCAGGCGAACGATCTCGGTTTCGAACCCCGCTTCGCTCGCGCCCGCGACGGCGGGAACCACTGCGGCTGTGGCTGCGGCGCGGAAAAGGTCGCGGCGGTTCATGCGCTCTCGAACAACCCGGCGAGCGGGACTTCGAGGGCCGGGTCGCTCGTACGAAGGATGCCGTCTCTTGCCGGACGGCTCCCTTCGGCCGTATGAACGTAGCCCTGGCGTGTGCGCGGGTTCACCACCCAGACAAAGCGAATGCCGAAGTTCAGGTAGTCGTCAATCTTCTCCTGAACCTCATCGGCCCGGTCGTCACGCGAGAGAACCTCAATTGCGAGCAGTGGCGGCTCCGTGATCACGCGCCCGGACGGCATCGGGCCGGCCACGACTACGACGTCCGGAACGCGGAAGCGCGACGGCCTCACCTGAATGCGTGTTTCCGGCGCCGCCCAGATTCCGGTGTAGTGCGTCATCAGAAACAGATAGAGACGCCCCTGCAGGTTGCCGTGTTCGATTTCGCCCATATTGCGTTCGAGCACCTCGCCGTCCACGTATTCGCGGTCGCCATCCGGGAAGCTTGTCCCGAGGTACTCGGCAACGGAGATCTGCGTGCCCGCGCTCATACTCATAGTTTATTGGATATGGCGAGCGGCCACCAGGAGCGGAGCCCAGTGCTGGTCATCCAGGCGGCCGATCTGCACCACCGGCCGCTGCCACGGCGTGGCGTCAATGAACTCACCGTTGCCGAGGTACATGCCCGTATGCGTAATCTTGTCCGCACTCGAACCGAAGTAAAGCAGATCGCCGGGCCGGAGCTGGTCGCGCGCCACCGGGACCATGCCTGTCCAGGCGGCCTGCTGGCTGGCATCGCGTGGAATGACGACGCCGCGGCGCCGGCACAGCATCTGGGTGAAGCCGGAACAATCGTAGCCATACGTGGAAGTCCCGCCCCACAGGTACGGCAATCCCAGAAAACGGCGGCTGAACTCGACCACCTCGGCCACCGTCCGCGGCTTCGGATCGAATGTCACGTCGCCCCGCTGTATCCAGGCTTTCCGGCCGCCGGGCAGCCGCACGCGGAGCCACCGTGGATCCTCCTCGCGAACCTGCGGCACTTCCAGGCGCGCCTCAAATGGGACCGTGAGCAGGGGCCGGTGCTTCGTGACGTCCGCCTCGCGGTACAAGTTCGCGAACAGCGACTCCACCTCGACGAACTCCCCGGTCCGTGCGTAAGCCGGACGCCGCAACACCGCCGAGGCTGCCACCCAGCCCGTGTACGCATCGGCGGTTCGGATGCGCATCCAGACGCCGCGGCGCCCCACAATCTGAGCGTTGGCGCCATGGATGGCCTGGGAGACAACATCGGCATCGGCGCTCGCGCGCGAATACAGGTTCGCCACGGGCGCCGTGATCACGACGTTTGCGGAGGAAGCAGTCACGCCTTCGGCCATGAGGGCGGCCACGAGCAGACACAACATCTGCTTTGAGTATAGAAGGGCGTCGGGTTCTTTCCGGCCTTACGGGCGGTCCGGGTTCAGGTGCAGACCTTTGTGAATGGCGTAGAGCGCCAGCTCCAGCCGGTCGGAGACGCCCAGTTTGTCGAAGATGTTGTGCAGATGGTTCTTCACCGTCTGCTCGCTGATAAACATCTTCTCGGCCATTTCCTTGTTCTTGTAGCCCTGCGCCACCAGTTGCACGATTTCCCGCTCCCGCGTGCTCAGCGGCGAACGCTCGCGTGACTTGCCCGAGCCGTTTCCTCCGGCCGCCTCGGTGGCGGTGGCGAATTGCCGCATTACCGCGGCGGTGGTGTGCGAATCCAGCCAGATCTCACCCGCGTTCACCTTGCGGATGCTCTTGACGATGAGTTCCGGCGCGGTCTGCTTCAGCACGATGCCCGAGCAGCCCAGCTTCATCGCCTGCACGAATTCGTTCTTGTCCTCGGAAGCCGTGAGGATGATGACCCTGGTGCGCTTGCCAGTCTGCTGCATGGCCTGCAGAGTGGACAAACCGTCCAGGTTCGGCATGCGCAGATCCAGAAGCAGAACATCCGGCTCCACCTCGGAGATCATGTCGAGCACTTCGCGGCCGTCATTCGCTTCCCCGACGACTTCGAAGTCGTCTTCGAGCGAGAGCAGCTTGCGAAGACCGTCGCGAACGATTGGATGATCATCCGCGATCAGGATGCGGATTACGGGTTTCCGGGTATCCACAACCCGGCTTTCATCAGGCTGAATTGTCGCAATGCTCTCGTTCATACTATCCGTATCGACCATCCCCGGCTTTGATTCTATTGAAGTACCAGTACGGAATCAAGTTGAGGTAATCCTCAGAAACACCGACAGAAACCTCTTAGCCCGTACTAAGCTAAACAGGCGTTGCCGACTGCGGCGGCAGTTCTACGGTGGTCGGCGCTTCCTGTTGATATGTATGCTGTCTTACAAATACAGCATCGCACCAGCCGGTTTCAAGCATATCAGATCCTTCCGGGAGACTAGTACGAAAGTACTGTACTTACCGTGAATGGAGTGGCGGGTTGAGCCGTCGCTTCTGTGGTCACGGCCCGGCCACCGCGCCCACCGCGATACCCCGCCGGTACGGCGTCCGGGCTGATATACTAAAAAGGTCGCTGCTCGCGGCCGGGTTCGTCCGGTCGCTTTTCTGGCCGCCTCAGTTCCGCTCCTTCGGGTCCGGTTCCTCGCGTCGTCCGACATCGACAAATGATCTCTCCCAAAGGAGCAAACAATGACGAATATTTTCGTTGGAAACCTAAGCTACCAGACCACCGAGGACGACCTCCGGGCCGCCTTCCAGGCATTCGGCGCTATCGAGCGCGTCAGCATCGTAACCGATCGTGACACCGGCCAGCCGCGCGGCTTCGCTTTCGTCGAGATGACCAACAGCGCTGAGGCCGCGACGGCCATCAACAGCCTGAACGGCACGGAGTTGAACGGCCGCGCCATGAACGTAAACGAGGCGCGTCCGAAGCCCCAGGGCGGCGGTGGCGGCGGCCATCGTGGCGGTGGTGGCGGCGGCGGCAGGGGCGGTCGCGGCGGCGGCGGCGGATCCCGCTGGTAGCGCAAACGAATCGGGCCGGGTCACACCCGGCCCACTCGCGCCGGAGGGCGGTAATCTGAAGCAGGCACTCTTGAAGAGGTGACGATGGCGGGTCGTGGATCAACCACATTTCAGAAGCGTCAGAAAGAACAACAGCGGAAAGAGAAACGTGCGGAGAAGCTCGCGCGCCGGCAAGGCCGCAAGCTGAATCCCCCACCCCCGGGAATCTCCGACGCCGAGCCCGTGGATGTTGTTGTTGACGGCGAAAACGTAGTCGATCCCGAAGCAAACGCCGTTGCGGAAACTGGTGCCGCGCCGGTTCCCGAGTAGCCACTTCAGCCAGTTCAGTTCCTGTCACTCAGCTCAAACATCGTTCGGTGTATACTGCCGCAATGGCTAACATCGACAAGACTGTCCCGGGTTCCTTCTGCTGGATGGAACTGGCTACCACCAATCAGAGCGCCGCTAAAGCTTTCTACACCTCGCTGTTCGGCTGGGCCGCCAACGACTCTCCCATGGGTCCGGGCGAGTTCTATACGATCTTCCGGCTGGAGGATCGCGACGTTGCCGCCGGCTACACCATGCGTAAGGATGAACGGGAACACGGCGCGCCTCCGCACTGGAACCTGTACATCGCCGTCGAAAGCGCCGATGTTGCCGCGGCCCGCGCATCCGAACTCGGCGGGAAGGTGCTCGCTCCCGCTTTCGACGTCTTCGACGCGGGCCGCATGGCCATCCTCCAGGACCCCTCCGGCGCTGTCTTCCATGCATGGCAGCCCCTCAAGCACACCGGAATCGGCATCTCCAATGTCCACGGCGCCTTCTGTTGGGCCGATCTGAACACCGGCGACGTGGCCGCGGCCAGCGCCTTCTACTCCGGCCTGCTCGGATGGAAACTGGAGGCGGGCGAGAAGGATCCCTCCGGTTATCTGCACATCAAAAACGGAGACAGCTTCATCGGCGGCGTCCCGCCGGCGGAGCATCGCGCCCCCAACGCCCCGCCGCACTGGCTACTCTATTTCGAGGTTGCCGATTGCGATGCCAGCGCCGCCAAAGCGACCGAACTCGGCGCCCGGCCCATCGTGCCCCCGATGAGCATGGAGGGCGTGGGACGCATGTCCGTGATTGCCGATCCGCAGGGCGCGGTGTTCGCCCTTTTCGCGCCAGCGCGGCGCGGCTGAAGTGAAGCCGCCGCCGGACGGCTACCGTGAATCGAGGAACTCGTACCGCGCTCGATGCGCGTCCGGAGCGGCAGCGGAGTTCCCGCTGAGGTGCATCACCTGAAAGTGGCTGTCGGCGTTGTAGGCGGGCCACTTGGGAAGGCCCTCGCCATTGGGATCGCCGGTCTTGGCGAAATTGCTCCAATACGTCGACATCAGATCGGAGAGCTTCGTATCCTCCGGCCCCCAGGGAAGGTTCTTCGACGGCAGCGCGCCGAACACGAACTCGATTTCCGCCGAATGGTACGCGCCCCGCGACTCGCCCTTGTCTCCCACCGGCATCGGCGGCGCCTGGTCGAATTCGTAACGGAACACCTGCGATCCTCCCGTGGCCGCGTGCATCTCGATCCACTTCCACGTGCCAAATGCGATGAAGCGGTCTCCGGCGAGATCCGCCGCGGACCGTTTCGCTTCATCGCCGGTTGCCGCCGGATACAGCTTCAGCACGGCATCGGCCTTGCCGCCATACAGCGCGCGCACCCGTTTCACGAAGTTCTCCGGCGTTGGATTATCTTTCTCGAAGATCCCCTGGTAGCCGCCCTCATCGGCGTTCCATCCGGCCAGCAGCGGAACGGAACTCTGCTTCCCGTTCTCGAAGATGGAGGAAACAGGCGACGGCAGAAAGTAGCCGTCGATATCCGGCGAGAAGCGGAAGGCATGCGGCTTCAAGGAAGCCTGCAGGATCTCGTCCTCCGTTTTTGCCCGCAGCCTGGTAATGGACCCGGCGCCCAGTGACTTCCCAAACGCGACGCCTTCAAATTCCGCCACGGCCAGCGGCCGGGTGGAAAGCGTGTCGCCGAAGAAAGCGCCGCTCTCGCCAATGGCCCGCTGGAACAGGCCTTCCGCCAGCGGTGTGGCCATCAGCGCGCTCACCGACAGCGAGCCGGCCGACTCGCCGAAGATCGTGATGCTGCCGGGATCGCCACCGAAAAGCGCGATGTTGCGGTGGACCCAGCCGAGCGCCGCCACCTGGTCGAGAAGTCCATAGTTCCCGGACGCGTTATGATCGGACTCCCTGGTGAGCTCGGGGTGGGCCAGGAAGCCGAACACGCCGAGGCGGTAGTTCAGCGTGACCACCACGACGCCTTTCCTGGCGAGGTTCTCGCCATCCTGGCGCGGTTCCGAAGAAGCTCCCGCAATGAATCCGCCACCGTGGATCCACACCATCACCGGCAGGTGCGCCTCCACGGACGTCACCGGCGCCCAGACGTTGAGATACAGGCAGTCCTCGCTCCCGCCCTTGTCGCGGAAAACCATGTCGTCGTAAATACGGCCCTGTGTGCAGCGGGGCGCGAACTCCACCGTTTTCCGGATATCGGCCCACTTCGCCACCGGCTGGGGGGCCTTCCAGCGCAACGCGCCCACCGGCGGCGCAGCGTAGGGAATCCCTTTGAAGACGCGGATCTTCGCATCGGCGCTGGCCGTGCCTTCCACCATGCCCGCATCGGTGGGCACCCGGTCGGCGGCCATCAGGGAAGCCGTCAACATCATGGCAAACCCGAGAATCACTCCTTGGTGTTTCATCATCGTCTCTCCTGAATCTCTCACTTCAGTGCAATCGCGTGCCCACCCATTCGCGGATCCGGCGATTCGCCGGCCCTTCCACAAACCTGAACACCGCTGTCGACACAATCACCACGCCAATCAGATAGACCGCGACGGAGAACGCCACCATCAGGCCCGCCGGGCGCCACCAATAGCGGCTGAACCACCACAGCAGCGGCACATGCAGAATGTACAGCGAGTAGCTCGCGTTCCCCAGCGTGGAGGCGATGCGCGTGGAAAGCAGACGGACGGGCAGACCTCCGCCCAGGCCGAGTCCGATCACCAGCGCCGCGTTCATGGGCCGAAGCGCGGCGGTCAGCGTTGTCCAACCGGTCACCAGCTCGGGGAAGGCAACCAGGATAGCGCCGCTCGCTGCCGCCGGCCCGTACAGCCACCATCCGCGCCGCGCCATCCGTGACCCCGATCGGGACACTCGCTCGTACACTCCGGCCGCGCCAATCCCCAGCAGAAAATCGGCCATGTGCGTGAGCGGCTTCCAGTAATCCGGCACGCCCAGCCGCGCCAGCAGCAGGGGCAAGGCCACCGCCGCCACCAGCGCCGTCGCCATGGTGATCCCGCTCTTCTTCCGCAGGAAGAAAGCAAGCAGCGGGAAGCACAGGTAAAAAAAGAACTCGCACGACAGCGACCAGGCCGGCGTATTCCAATGCACCGTGGCGCGCTCCGCCCAGCCCTGCAGCACGAAAACGTAGCTGGTGAGCACCGACGCCTTCTCCGCCGTGGACGGCCGCGCGGGATTCGACAGGAACGTCACAATGAACGGCGTCACAATCAGCAGGCTGAGCAGGTATGCGGGATACACGCGCGCGAAGCGGCCCACGCCGTAGCGGATCAGGTTCTTCCGGTTCCACGCGATCGGCCCGTAGCTCCGGGCCAGCACAAACCCGGACAACACGAAAAACGTGCCCACGGCCAGGTAGCCGCCGCGAATGACCTCATGGAGCGAGTTCGGCAGAGACGCCGCCCAGTTCTCCAGCATCATGTGCCTTCCGGTCAGATGGTGAAACACCACCCAGATGGCCAGCAGGAAGCGCACGCCGGTGAGCGCGGGGAGTTGGCGGTTATCGAGGGAGCCCGCGGCCCGCCGGCGCGTGAACGCGGCAGGCACGGTGATTCGTTGCCTCGCGCCATCCAGCAACGCGAGTCCGGCAGGTTGGACGGTTACACTGATACTTCTATCTTATCGCCCGGCGGCGGCCGTTTCAGGCTTCATCGAATGGACATCGATTCCGCCCGCATCGCCGCGCCACGAGCGAGCTACATCACACGGCACTGGCCTTCCAACAATGCCGTAGACAGAATATTCTGTATATGGCATACTGGCGTTTGGCGTGGGAAGTCGAGTTCACTGAAGAGTTCGCTGCCTGGTGGGACGCCCTCACGGAAGACCAACAGGATGATATCGCTCACTGTGTCGGCCTGCTTGCCGAACTCGGACCCGCCCTGGGCTTCCCGTACAGTTCGAAGTTGAACGCTTCACGTCACCGCCACATGCGCGAGTTGCGGACCGAGAGCACGGGAAAGCCCTTGCGGACACTATATGCGTTCGACCCTCTGCGCACGGCTATTCTTCTTTTGGGCGGAGACAAAACCGGCGATGACCGCTGGTATGAGAAGTTCATCCCGGTGGCGGATCGGCTTTACGATCGGCACCTGGACGAGCTGAAGAAGGAGGGAAGACTCTAATGCCAACTCGTAAGTTTCGTGAATTGGTCAACGCAATGCCGGCTGCGCGGCAACAGAAGATCGCCAGCCGCGTGCGCCAGAGTCTGGCGTCAATGCCGCTGGAAGAAGTCCGGAAAGCGCGCCGAATGACGCAGTCCAGACTCGCCGACGCGTTGGGCGTGAATCAGGGTGAAGTATCCAAGATCGAGCACCGCACTGACATTTACCTCAGCACGCTGGCCGGGTATGTGGAAGCGCTCGGAGGGAAGTTGGAGATCCGCGCTGTCTTTCCGGATCGCGAGATGCGAATCACACAGTTCGAGGAGCTTCAATAGAAACGGCGTCGTCCGGGTAATACGCATGTCTTAACCACGCCCAGAGGCCCACCTCACACAAACCAGCCGGCGAAGTCCGGGCGGTAAGATCGAAGGATCAATGAAACGCCGGTCTTTCCTGCTGCTCGCCTCCCTGCTGGCACTGAACGCTTCGGCTCGCGAGCCGGTACGCACTCGGCACGCCATGGCGACGGCCCAGGAGCCTCTTGCCGCCGATGCCGGTGTCGCCGCGCTCCAGGCGGGTGGCAATGCCGTGGACGCCGCCATCGCCACCGGTTTCGCTCTCGCGGTCACGTTTCCCTACGCGGGCAACATCGGCGGCGGTGGATTCATGCTCATCCGCATGGCCGACGGCCGCACCGCGTTCATCGATTTCCGCGAGGCCGCGCCGCTCGCCGCCACCCACGACATGTACCTAGATTCCACCGGGAAACCCACGCCCGACAGCATCGTGGGCTACCGGGCCGTGGGCGTGCCGGGCACGGTGCGCGGCTTCGAGTATGTGCATCGGAAGTTCGGCCGCGCCGGCTGGGCCGCTCTGGTGGACCCCGCGATCCGGCTCGCGCGCGACGGCGTCCCCGTTTCCTGGCGCATGGCCCGCTCGCTGGAGAGGAACCGCAAGCGGCTGGAGCAGTTTCCCGAATCGAAGCGCGTCTTCCTCAACGGCGGTGCGATGTACCAGCCGGGCGATCGCCTGATCCAGCGCGATCTGGCCGCGACTCTGGAGCGCATCCGCGATCGCGGGGCAGCCGGATTCTATGAAGGCGAGACCGCGCAGCGGATTGCCGATGCGATGCGCGAGAACGGCGCCCTCATCACGCTGGAAGATCTGAAGCGTTACCAGGCCGTGGAGCGGAAGCCGCTCACGGGCCGCTACAAGGGCTACGACATCCTCACTGCGCCACCGCCCAGCTCGGGTGGCATCGCCATTCTGCAGATGCTGGGCATGCTCGAAGGCTCGGGTTACGAGAAGACCGGGGTGGGCTCGGCGGCAACCTACCACTACCTCGCCGAGTGCATGCGCCGCGCCTACGCGGACCGCAGCGCCTGGCTGGGCGATCCGGATTTCTTCGAGGTCCCCACGCAGGCCCTCCTGAACCCGCGTTACCTCGCCTGGCGGCGCGCCAGCATCCAGCCTGGCCACGCCTCCCCCAGCGACGGCCTGGCGCCGGAGACCGCCGACCTGCGCCGCTTCGAGAGCAACCAGACCACACACTACAACATCGTCGATGCCGACGGAAACGCGGTGGCAGTCACCTACACTCTGAACGGAGCATACGGCAGCGGCGTGACGGTTCCCGGCGCCGGCTTCCTGCTCAACAACGAGATGGACGACTTCGCGGCAAAGCCTGGCGCCCCGAACATGTTCGGCCTCGTGCAGGGCGAAGCGAATGCCATTCAGCCCGGCAAGCGTCCGCTCTCCTGCATGACGCCCACCATCCTGGCGCGGGACGGCCGGCTGTTCATGGTGCTGGGAGCGCCCGGCGGAGCGCACATCATCAGCAACGTGCTGCAGGTGATGGTGAACGTGCTCGACTTCGGCATGAACGTGCAGGATGCCGTCGACTGGCCTCGCGTCCATCATCAGTGGCGCCCCGACAAGCTCGAAGTAGAACCGGGCGTCTCGCCGGACACGGTCCGCATTCTCGAGCAGTTTGGACACACAGTGGATCCGCACGGGGACTCGGCGCTGGTGGATGCCATCGTCGTCTCCGATGGCTGGCTGCAGGGCGCAGTGGACGGACGCGGCGCCGACAGCAAGGCGACTGGATATTGAGATGAACCTGCCTACCTTCCTTCTACTGCTGACGGCGGCGGCCGGCCCGCCCGCTCCGGTGCAGTTGACCGCCGAACAAGACCACCAGCGCATCATGGATCTTCTGCACATCAAGACGCTGCGGCCCGGCGCGGATCCGAACCACCCGCAGGCGCCGAATGCCGTCAACTACGATGAGTCCAGGGCCAACCCCTACCCGAACCTGCCGGACCCGCTGACCCTGAAGAACGGGAAGAAGGTGACAACGGCCCAGATGTGGTGGGATCGGCGTCGCCCCGAAATCGTGGAGGACTTCGATAGCGAAGTCTATGGCCGCGTCCCGGCAGACACGCCGGAGGTGCACTGGGAAGTGACCAGCACCACCAAAGAAACGAACGGCGACGTTCCGGTGATCACGAAACAGCTCGTGGGCCACGTGGACAACTCTTCGTACCCGCTCATCACCGTGGACATCCAGTTAACGCTGACCACTCCGGCCAACGCCAGCGGCCCCGTGCCGGTGATCCTGGAATTCGGTTTCGACCCGGCCTTCATGCGCCGCTTTCGCGAACAGATGGCCGCGCGTGGAATCAAGCCGCCCGCTCCCGCCGCCGGCGAACCGGGCGGCCCCGGGCCCACCTGGCAACAGCAGATTCTCGCCAAAGGCTGGGGCTATGCCATCCTGATTCCTACCAGCGTGCAAGCCGACAACGGCGCTGGCCTGACCCAGGGCATCATCGGCCTGGTCAACAAGGGCCAGCCCAGGAAGCTGGACGACTGGGGGGCGTTGCGTGCGTGGGCCTGGGGCGCCAGCCGCGTCCTGGACTATTTCGAGACCGGCAAATCCGTGGACGCGAAGCAGGTGGGCATTGAAGGGCTCTCGCGCTATGGCAAGGCCGCCGTCGTCACCATGGCCTACGACCAGCGTTTCGCTATCGCCTTTGTCGGTTCCTCCGGCGAAGGCGGCGCCAAACTGCACCGCCGCAACTTCGGCGAGCTGGTGGAGAACGTCGCCGGGACAGGCGAATACCACTGGATGGCCGGTAACTTCCTCAAGTACGCCGGCCCGCTCACCGCGAACGATCTGCCCGTGGACGCGCACGAGCTGATTGCGCTCTGCGCTCCGCGCCCCGTCTTTATCAGTAGCGGATCACCCAAAGCGGGTGACGCATGGGTGGACGCCACGGGGATGTTCCTGGCCGCCGCCAATGCCGGACCGGTCTACAGGCTCCTCGGCAGGAAAGACCTGGGGACCACCGAAATGCCCCCGATGGAGACCGCGCTGATTGACGGCGACGTGGCTTTCCGCCAGCACAGCGGCGGGCACACCACCGGCCCGAACTGGCCCGCGTTCCTGACGTTCGCCAGCCGTTACCTCAGAGCCCCGGCCCGGTAGTTTTTTACCAGACTCCGGCTCCTGGTTCCGACGTGGGGCAGGCTTTCAGCCTGCGGACCCGCTTTCAGCGGGTCCAGCCGGTCGCTCGCCGCACCGTCGCGCGCGCAGGTCGGCGGTCTGCTTCCGGTGGCACTTGAGGCAGAGCGTGCGAATATTGGCGAGATCGCACTCGCCGCCGCCTTCCACCACCGGCACAATATGATCGGCGTCCCACAGGCTGCTCCGGCTGCCCGGCCGAATCCCATACCCGGCGAACGCACGCAGCCGCGCCGCCCCGCGAAGCCGGCGTAAGTGGTGGAATTCGGCAACGCAGTCCAGCCCGCACAGCGCGCAGATACCCTTGTCCCGCTCGAACGTCCTCTCCCGCAGATGCCCCGGATCGCTGCGCAGCTTCCATTCCTCCACGCACCAGTCGGAACAGAAGGTGCGCCGGCCCGCGGGTACTTCCAGATTGCACCAGCGGCACAGGTTGCGGCCATTCGGTCCCTTCGGGAGGTCCGCCTGGTCAATCCAGCCGCCAGGCATGGAACGTATCGTACTCATATGGCGCTCAACTTGCACTGATGTAGTTTCCAAAGAGTTCCAAGCCCTATTGGATGCTTTATGTATTCAAGCACTTCCAGTGTCGCCACTGACGATCCCCGGGTTCCCACCATGCAAAAACTACCCGCTTCTCAACTCTTCTCGGAAAGAATTACCCTCCTGGCAGTTGACCCAGACAAGGAAGACTGCCAATCTCTGCTAGCTATCCTCAGTGTCGGCGACTGGACCATCCATGGGGCTTCGTCCTTTCGGGAAGCCACCACACTAATGCATGAGAGTGTACCTGATCTCATCCTTTGCGAGAAAGATCTTCCGGATGGTAGTTGGAAGGATGTTTTTCGCGAGGCGGAGGGACAGAGGAGTCATCCCCCCGTCGTGGTGGTTTCCCGAAACGCAGATGAGCGCCTTTGGGCGGAAGTGCTGAATCTGGGCGCCTACGACATGCTCCTGAAGCCGTTCGACAGTAGTGAAGTGTGCCGCACGGTCCGCCGGGCCTGTCACCGTGGCGAAGCCGTCGCAGCGGCAGCCTGATCTCGCACGCTACTCCGACTGCTACCATCCTCAGATATGGAGCAGCCGTCTTTCGATCCCGGTCTCACCCAACAATTCAGCAACCCGCTTCGCCGCGCCATTAACAAAGATGGCACGTTCAACGTGCGCCGTCGCGGAACCTCCTGGCGCGCGTTCCACCCGTGGCTCGGCCTGGTGAACATGTCGTGGACCGGCTTTGCCACGGTCCTGAGCGTGGCCTGGCTGGTGGTGAACACCAGCTTCGCCCTGATCTACTTCAAGCTCGATCCCAGCGAGGTGACGGGGGTCAGCGCGGCCAGCACGGCGCAGCGCTTTCTTGACGACTTCTTCTTCAGCGCGCAGACGCTCACCACCGTCGGCTACGGCGGCATGGTGCCTCACGGCGTGTTGGCGAACTTTGTCGCCAGCACGGAAGCTCTCATCGGTCTGATGGCGTTCGCCATCGGTACCGGCCTGCTGCTGGCGCGGGTGTCGCGTCCGTCCGCGCGAATCGCTTTCAGCCCCAATGCGCTGATCGCACCGTATCAGAACGGGACCAGCCTGCAGTTCCGCATCGTCAACGAGCGCCGGAACACCCTGATGGAGCTGGAGGCGCGGGTCCTGCTCATGACCGTTGAGCCGCGAAACGGGGTTCCCCAGCGGCGTTATGACGTCCTGGTCCTGGAACGCAAGGGCGTCATCTTCTTCCCGCTCACCTGGACCATCGTCCATCCCATCGACGAAAGCAGCCCCTTGTTCGGCAAGACCGCCGCCGACCTCGAGCGCCTGCAGGCGGAGCTGCTGATCCTGATCAAAGGCTTCGACGACACCTTCAGCCAGACCGTCAATTCGCGCTACTCCTACCGCTTCGACGAGATCGTCTGGAACGCCCGCTTCGCCCCGGCCTTCCACATCGACGACGAAGGCGACATGATTCTGGATCTGGGCCGGGTGGGCGCCATCGCGGATCGGGCGCCGGCAGGTCAGTGACCCAGAGGGCCAACCGGTGCGCCGTACCGGCTTCCGAAGTGGGGCAGGCAATCCTGCCCAATGGCACTTAACTTTTTGAGAGCGGTGGGCCTCAGAAACAGAAAATCATTAAAATGTTTTAAGAGACCTGGCGCGAAGCCCGTCGGATCAGCTATAAGCTGGTGGATGGCACTGCC
>JBEKZH010000003.1:0-162965 GCA_049510065.1 Bryobacteraceae bacterium | reverse complement strand
CCCGGCACCCTTGTTCAGCAGGAGACGCCATGAAAGGCGACTCCCCCGTCGGGACGCGTTGGCCAGCGACTATTTTTCACTTTCCGGCGAGCTCCAGCCGGAGCGAGGCCGCCTCAAAGGCGGCTGCAGCCAGGATTGGCTGCCCCACAACCCTCAGCTGCGCCGGGTGGACTTTGCGTTGACCACCCGAGCCGGTTCGTACGCCGCGCCGGCCGTCATGGTGAAGCTGGGTGCCGACATCGGCTGCTCCATCAGATCGGCCATCGCGGCCACCGGCAATCCCTCGGCTTCCCTGGTGAACGTCATGCAGCGCTGATCGGAGTCGAAATCCACCTTGACCCAGTCTCCGCCGCGCACCTGGTCGGTGGCGATCAGATTGGACATGGGCTGTACCACCAGGCGCTCGATGGCGCGCTTCAGATGCCGGGCGCCGTACTTCAGATCGGTACCCTCATCCAGCAGATAGCCCTTGCCCGCCTCGGTGATCTTGAAGATGAACGCGCGCTCCGGATTGGTGCTGAACACACGCTGTTGCACCAGGTTCAATTCAATGTCCAGGATGCGCCGCAACTCCTCGGTACCCAGCGGCCGGAAGGTCACAATCTTGTCGAGACGGTTGATAAACTCGGGCGTAAACTTGCGCCGGGCCGCTTCCACGCTGCTCTTCTTCAGTTTGTCGGTGAGCTTCTCGTCGAACTCGCCGGCAGTGGTTCGGCGCGCCGTTTCCGCGGCGCCGAATCCCACTTTGGGATTCATCAGAGCGCTCATCTCCACCGCGCCCAGATTGCTGGTCATGAAGATCATCGCCTGGGAGAAGTCCACCTTGCGGTTGTCTCCCAAAGTCAGCGTGGCCTTGTCCAGAATTCCCAGCAGCAGGTTCCAGAGCGAGTCGCTAGCCTTCTCAATCTCGTCGAACAGCACGAAGCTGAGCTTCATCTGATCGGTGTGATGCTGGTTGAGCACTTCCTGGCTGAGCAACGGGTGCGTTTCGCGGTGACCGAGATATCCCGGGGGCGAGCCAATCAGCTTGGCGATCTCGTGGCTGTGCTGGAATTCTCCACAGTCGATCTTGATGACCGCGCGCGGGTTCTTCATCAGGCATTCCGCGGTCGCCTCCACAATGCGCGTCTTGCCGGAACCGGTTGGTCCGAGGAACAGAAAGTTTCCTATCGGCCGCCCGGGAGCACTCATTCCGGTCAGGTGCATCTGGTATATGTTCACGATCTGTTGAATCGCGTCGTCCTGGCCGACGATGAGCTTCTGCAGACTGCCTTCCAGGCTCTCCGCCTCGCGCCCCGTTCTCGTCGGATCCAGGGGGATGTTCGTTTTCACCATGTTCGGCCTCTTTCTCAAGGCTCCGCAAGTTCCATGTGCAACTTGCGTGCCAGTTCCTGACGACGCGGTCACTCCGTTACTTCTTCGGCTTCGAGGGTCTGACCTCCACCCGGCTCACCAGCGTGCGCGCGGGCATTCTCAACAAACCCAACACAATCTCCGCAATATCGGAAGGTGCAATTTTCCAGTCGCCTGGATTACTGTTCCCGCCAAATGCGGTATCCACGCTGCCCGGCATGATGTAGCTGACACGCACGTTGTCATGCCGATGATCCAGCATCATCGCCTCGCTGAAGCCATTGAGCCCGAACTTCGACGCGTTGTACGCCGCACCTCCGGCGAACGGGTTCTTCCCCGCCAGACTGGAGATGTTAATGATGTATCCCGACCCCCTGGCGCGGAAGCGTTGCAGGGCTTCCCGCGAACAGTAGAAGGCGCCCGAGAGGTTGGTATCCATGGTCTGCCGCCATTGCTCGATGCTCAAATCAGCCGCCGTGCCGAAAACGCCGACCCCGGCGTTGTTCACCAGCACATCAATCCCGTCGAGTTCCTTATCGACAACTTCGAACAGAGATCGAACCTGATCTGGCTGTGTAATGTCACAAACTGTTCCCACCACCCTGGTGTTGGCTGGCGCACGGTTCCCCAGATCGGCCGCAGCCCGATCCACCTCGCCCCGGTTGCGTCCACAAATCCCCACACTCGCGCCCGCCTCCAGCACCGCCGTGGCGATGGCGCGGCCAATTCCCTTTGTCCCGCCGGTTACTACGACTACCTTCCCATCGAGAAAACGTTCCATATCTAAAGGATGTGCGCCGCCGCCCCCGCGAAACACGATAATGGCTTTGTGCCGAATGACGACCGCGAATCCCGGCTCGCCACCCTGTTGCGGCCGTTGCTGCCGTGGATCAGCGCCGCCCTGGCCATGGCACTGCTCTGGACCGGTTGGGTGCTCCTGACAAGGTACGATCAGAACCGCGCGGCCGACCGGGAAGCCGGGCGGCAGAAGGCCCGATTCAACCGCGAGCTTCTGGACAAGCTGGGCGGCGACAAGCTCACCATCCTGGCCTTCTACGCCAGCCCCGCGGCGATCCATCGCGGCACCCACGTGAGCCTTTGCTACGGCGTCTCCAACGCGGCATCGGTGGTCATCGAACCGGGTCTGGGACCATGGAAACCCGCGCTCAGCCGATGCATTGACGTGCAGCCGCGGCGCACCACGTCGTACACGCTGACCGCGAAGAGCGCCAAAGGCGAGACCCTCACCGCGAATACCAGCGTCCTGGTGAAGTAGCGTCTCTACAACCGGACCCGCATGCGCACGCCGTCCCTGCCCCGGCCGTAGTAGTCTCTCACGCGCCGCGTGCGAGTGAACCCGAAGGCCAGGTACAAGCGGATCGCGCTGCGATTGCCGGGGCGCACCGTGAGCCAGCACTGCCCAATGGCGTCCCTTCGCAACAGCGCCAGCACGCGGCGTATCAGCGCGCCAGCCACGCCACGGCCGCGATAGCGCGGGTAGACGGCAACGGACACCAGCTCGGCCGCCTCGCCCCTCACCACGGCCGCAATGTAGCCCGCCACCCGCCCGTCCACGATCCCCAGCAGGAACAACCGCGGGCACTTCTCGAGCAGCTCGACGAAAAACTCGCGGGGCCACGCATCGGCCGCGAAGGACGCCCGTTCGATGGCCAGCACGCCGCGCAGGTCGGTGCCGCGGCAACGGCGAACGGCGATACGGGAAGGCACTCTTCAGTATGTGCGCGGCCGAGCCATGGGGCTTCGCGCCAGTGGCACTTTGTCGCGCCAGCACGGTAAAGACAACACAAAATAACATCCGGGCGTCGATAACGCTGCGTATTCTTACATACACGCAATACACAATACAGTATCCGCATGATTATTCGAAAACCAACCATTGTATTGGGAAGACCGTTGTGATATAATCGCCTCGCGTTGAATGGAACACCGCCGCCGGTTAATCGCCACGGCTCAGATCCCCTCGGGCCCGTCCGGCGGCTCTCGCAGGCATCTGCGCCAGCTTTCAGGGAAGCGAGGTGTTTTGGAAGCTTCACGATTTCTTGTTTTCCAGGCAGGCCACTCTCACCGATGCAACGCTGAATGCATCGATCAGCGAGTTTGCGACGAAGAGTGCCGAGTTCAGGCTTGACCAATATCAACGTTGTATGGCGGATCACAGCGCTGAGCGGGCCCTGGCACGCGACGAAACGCTCGCAGACACCTACCATGTAGACGCCACGCCCACAGTATTCATCAATGGCGTCCGAAAAGTAGGTTTCGGTTCCTTGGAGCAGCTTCGGGCGGCGATTCGGTCTGCGATGACGGAACACCAGAAAGGGCGCGCTGGAGAGTAGCAGCGCGTTCGGGTGGGTACAGGGAATGCGGAAAGGGTTTCGCGCCATCAGGCCCACTGGACGTGGAAATGGGATGTTGCCGGCGCACAGCTCTTGGCTGCCCCGACGCCCGGTGGAGTGACGGCATGAAGCTTGCCAGAATCGCCGCCTTGTTAATCTGTGCGGCAGGCCCATCGCTCGACGGGAAGGACGCAAGCGTTAGCGAGATAGAAACGATCGTCACATCCGCTCGGGCGAGCGGCCACACCGATGCGCAGATTGCGCGCCACCTTGCGGCTGTCGATTTGACCGAGCGCATCACCGACAGCACGCTCGCCAGACTGGTGGCTCAAGCCGCAGGTCCGCGCACGAGGGATGTGCTCGAGATTCTTGCGGAGGCGAGCGCCTTCCTGTATCCACCCGTGGCGGAACGGGCGACCGCCGCGGCGCCTTCCGCTGCCCAACAGAAGGAAACCCTGGCACGAGCTGCCGAGCAGACGGGCCGCTATGTCGCCGCTCTGCCGGACTTCCTCTGCACGCGAATCACCCGTCGTTTCGACGATCAGCCGGATCTTGCTCGTATCCGCCCCGAGGTTTGGGCCGGGCTGCATCTCAGAAACATGTTCGTGGGACAGTTGTCGTTCAGCCACGGAGTGGAATCGTATGTTGACCAGACCAGTGCCAGTCCCGACAGCGGCGGCGACCAACAGTCGGCGCTGGGACTAACAAGCTTCGGCGAGTTTGGCAGCATCATTGGAGCGCTGTTCATCGGCGACGCTGCGCCACAGATCTCCTGGGACCACTGGGAGACGTTGCATGGCACGCTCGTCGGGGTGTTCCGGTACTCGGTGGATGCAGCCCATTCGCGCTATCGCGTCTCCTGGTGTTGCGCTCCCCCGAAAGGACCGAACAACCAAATTGAGCCCGAAGTTGTCTGGGCCGCATACCGCGGCGAGTTGTTCATCGAAGCTGCTTCGGGCGCGATCCTGCGGATCACCAGGCAGGCCGACGGCTTTCCGCACGGCTTCCCCACCCGAAGAGTCGACACCGTGGTCGACTATGGGCCGGTGCAGATCGGTCCCCGGCAGTATCTGTGCCCCATCCGGAGCGTGACACTGTCGGACATGAACTTCCGGAACCCGGTGCTGGGTCACGGGACCGTTCACTACCTGAATGATATCCACTTCATCCGCTATCACAAGTTCGGAGCCGAGTCGAGGCTTCTGGCGAGCGAAACGCCGGACGCTGGTAACGTGGGTCAGCCCGAGCCTCCCCTCTGGAACGAGCCGGATCCCTGGCTGGAGCTTCAGCCTTCAGACGAGGCAGTTCAGACGCCGGAGGAGCCGCCAGCGCCGCCATCGGTCCTGAAACCCGCCGGCCCTGCTCTCACCATACGCGCGACGACGCAGCTCGTGGAAGTCCCGGTCATCGTCCGCGACAAACGCGGCGAGCCGGTCATGGGCCTGAAGAAAGAGGATTTCGAGATCTGTGACAACGGAAAGCCGCAGGACCTCCGGGTGTTCGTGACGGAGAGTGCAGCCGGGCGATCCAACACGCCGTCGTCGGCGAGCACGCGTACCGTTCCAACGGTCGCCCGGCGTGTCTTCTCGAATCGGGAGGAAGACAGCATCGCGCCAAACAACTTCATCGTGATTCTCGTCGACAGGATCAACACCCAATGGCAGGACCTGGCCTACGCATCCCAGGAGATCCTGAAGTTCCTTCGGCAGCTTCCTCCTGGCGAGTTGGCCGCCATCTACAGTATGTCCGGGGATTCCTTCACCGTCCTGCATGACCTCACGCGCGATTCCGCCAGCCTGGCAAAGCGTCTCGGTTCCGATCGGGGCAAACTCAACCCCGACCCTGCGATCGCCGGTTCCCGGCAGGCGGCCATCGATATCCCTCAAACGAGTTGGCTGAATGGCTCCGACTCCAGCTCTCAGCGCTACCCGGCCGGCGGCGCCTCCAGCGGCTGCACGGCCGGTTCCTTGCGGGTGCTCTCCGCGGTTGCGAAACACCTGGCCAGTTTGCCCGGCCGAAAGAGTCTCATCTGGGTTTCCGCCGGATTCCCGCTGGTCCGTTTCGACATGGGCAGTTCGAGCAACTGCAGCAACCAGTTGTTGGAAGCAGTGCGGGCCTTCAACGACGCCAACGTGGCCATTTATTCCGTCGATGCTCCCGGCCTGCAGACCGCTTTCGCGGATGTGATGGCGATGCCGCCCAGGGGTTCTGACGGCGCACGCACGTTCAGTTTCGAATTCGCCAAATCCGTCTCGCAGACGCACACGCTCCAGATCCATGCGAACCAATCGACCATGTTGGAACTCTCCAGCCGCACCGGTGGTCGCGCCTTCCTCAACGCTAACGACATCGCGGGCGCCATTCGGACTGCAATCGACGACCCGCGCGGCTCCTACCGGCTCGGGTTCTATCCCCAGGGCCTGAGTCACGACGGCAAATACCACGAGATTCAAGTGAGGCTGGTGGGCCATTCCGGCGCGCGGCTGCGCTATCGTCAAGGCTTCTTCGATGCGCGCTCATCCGGAGATTCCAGGACCCGGCTCCAGGACGCGCTGCTGAGCCCCATCAACGCGATTGGCATCCCAGTTACAGCGGAGTTGACACCTGGCTCCGGACGCTGCGAGCTGAAGCTGAGCGTGGGCATCGCCGCGCTGGACCTGCAACTCGAGCGCGACCGTTGGAAAGGAAAGATCGAGGTCGTTATGATGCAGCGCGGCGAATATGGCGAGCAACTGGAGCGCCTCGATCAGACGCTCGGCCTGCAACTGAGGAAGGAAACGTATGAAACCATGCTGAAGAGCGGCTTCGAGTACCGTCATTCACTCGCGCCAAAGGCCGGCGCCGCATCATTGCGTGTGGTCGTGCGCGATTCGGCTTCCGGCGACCTGGGCTCGCTCACCATCCCCCTAAACCGGCCCGAAAACCAACTGGTCATCCGCCAGTAATAGAATGGCCATATGAAGATCTCGCTCCGTGTGGATGAGTTCGAACGGCTCATCTGCATGGTGGACGACGGAGCGGCCCCTGTCACGGTGACCGCCTCCGATCCGGACGCGGCCACGCATCTGGTTGCCGCGATCGACGACGCCGCGCGCGAAGGCTCCGGCGAGTGCTTCTGGCAGGAAGGTGGCGGAGAGTACCGCTGGATGCTGCGCCGCGAGGGCGAGAAGCTGCGCGTCGTGGTGCTGTGGTGCTCGGGCACCCTGACCGGCTGGGAAACCGTGCTGTGGACGGAGTGCGACCTCGAAGCCTTCCGAGCACAGGCGCAATCCGAGGCTGCGCGATTACAGCCGGTGCGATGACCAATGGCCAGCGACTTTGTTCGGGAAAACCAGGCATCTCGTCACGAGTTGCAAGCGCTGACCGCGAGCCTCAGCGACGAGGGTTTTGCGCGCGATCTGGGCAACGGCTGGACCGTCTCCACCGTCCTCTGCCATCTCGCGTTCTGGGACCGCCTGGTCCTCCGCCGGGTCCGCGAATGGCAGCGTTCCGGCTTCGAGGCGGTACGTCTCGCTCCGCCGGCCGTTGACTCCATAAACGAAGCCGCACGCGAAATCTCGCGAGCCGTCCCAGGCCGCGAAGCCGCGCGCATCGCCCTCGAGAGCGCGGAGGAAATCGACGCGCAGGTGGAGCGGCTCAGCAGCGAGCTGATCGATCAGATCAACGCCGGCGGCTTCGAGCGCGTCCTGAGGCGCTCTCTCCATCGCCGCGAACACCTCCGCCGGATCAGGGAAGCGCTCGGCGCCGTCTGAGCCTACCAGCCCATCTGGTGCATGCGCACCAGGATGGCCGCGCTGTAGTCGTTCATGCGGCTCACCTTGCGGCGGCGCGGGTTGGGGATGATGGCGGCCAGATGCGCCGACTGTTCGCGAGTGAGCCGCGCGGCGGAGGTGTGGAAATAAGTCTCGGCAGCCGCCTCGGCGCCGTAGATTCCCGGACCCCATTCGATCACGTTCAGGTAAAGATCCAGAATGCGCTGCTTGCCGAGGATCAGCTCGGCCACCGGCGCGAGGCTGAACTCGAAAACCTTCCGCAGCCACGAGCGCGCTGTGGTGGCGAACAGGTTCTTCACCAGTTGCTGCGTGATGGTGGACCCGCCGCGCCCCACGCGCCCCTCTTCCAGATCCTCCTGGACCACTTTGTCGACGGCCTCCCAGTCGATGCCGTGGTGCTGATAGAAGCGGCCGTCTTCGGCGGCGATCACGGCGTGCTGCAGGTTCAGGGAGATGCGGCTGAGCGGCACCGGTTCGTAGCGCTTGTGATAGGGCGCGTGATGAAGCAGCGCCTCCACGCGCCGCTCGGTCTGCACGCAGGTGGTCCAGGGATGCATCCAGCGCAACATTACCAGCACCAGGCAGCAGAACAGGTATCCGGCCAGGACGCCGGCAAGCAGAGCCAGCAGAATACGGCGCACCAGCAGCCCCGCGCAGCCGCGCCGGCCCGAAACAACAGCGCGCTTTCCTGTTTTGGCGAGAAACCGTGCCCGTGCCAACTTCTACTTGTACCGCACTTCTTCCAGAAACAAGCCCGAAGCCGGAGCGGTCCAGGCGGCCACGTCAAGCCTCGGTTCCGCGCGCCCCTCCAGCAACTGGCGGAATTCGTCCGGCGTGATCTCGCCGCGGCCCAGCCGGACCAGCACGCCGACAATTCGCCGCACCATTCTCCACAGAAAATGCGAGGCCTCGATGCGGAACACTACCATGTGGCCGTGCGTTTCGATGCCGGCGTTTTCGACGGCAACCACGGTGGATTCGCCGGGCTTCGACGGGTCCTGCGCGCGGAAGCAGACGAAATCGTGGCGGCCCATCAGCGTTTCCGCCGCCTCGGACATGCGCGCGACGTCCAGCTCCTCCTTCACCCACCAGACGTACCGCTTTGCGAACGCGGTCTTGCGCGTGGAGATCTGATACATGTACGTGCGCGAGACGGCGTCGTGGCGGGCGTGGAAGCGCGCCGGCGCCGGCTCCAGCGCGAGCACCACCATATCGGCGGGCAGCCGGCCGTTGATATCGCGCCGCAGCGTTTCTGGCGGCTTCGGCCGTTTCACCGGCGCGCGCATGTGCGCCACCTGGGCCAGCGCGTGCACGCCGGCATCGGTGCGTCCGGCCCCCTGCAGTTCCACTCCCACACCCAGGCTCTCTTCCACGGCCCGGCGCAGCTCGCCCATCACCGTGCGCGCGTTCGTCTGTTCCTGCCAGCCGCTGTAGCGCGATCCGTCGTATTCCAGAGTCAGCTTCCAGGTGGTCACAGGACCCGCCGTTCCCGGAACAGCAGCGCGATCCCAAGAGCGAAGATCAGTGTGGCGGGAGCTCCGGCGCCAATCCCCAGCGGCGTGATGGCCAGCAGGAAGACGATGGCGCCCGCGTAACTCAACCTTCGCCAGGGCAGTGGCGCGAAGGCCAGCACGCCCACGGCGATCTGCCCGGTGGCGATGAGCAGAATGAACGCCGCCGTGTGCCGCGCGAAGGCGCCGTAGATGAACTCGCGATACAGCGGAATGGCGTGGGGGCCGAAGCCTGTCACGTACGTCCCCGGCGCAGTGGACACAGTCCAGACGTTGAACGCTCCGGCGAAGAGGAACCCGACACCGGTGACGTAACGGGTGGCGCGCGGCCAGCGCCACGCCGCAAGGACGTACACCACCGCAGCGACCTGCGAGACAATGTACGGACCGATCAGTTGCGGGTCCATGCCGCTGCCATTATAACGGCAGCTTCCGCCCGAAGATCGCGTAGTCCATGCCGCCAAACAGCGCGGCGCGAACGTCTTCCGGCAGGCTGGTCAGCGCGGGAATGCTCTCGGACGCCGGATTCAGCGGCACCACCTCAATCCCACCGAACCCGGCCTCTTCCATCCAGAACGAAAGCAGCGCGGGCGGAACCGGGCGCGTGTGCGTGGGATCGAGCCAGAAATGCGTCGCGAGTATCGCCAGGCATTCCGGGTTCGGAGTCTCGATAGCCAGCAGACCGCCGGGGCTCAGCCGTTCGCTCGCCAGCCGCACCAGCTCGGGCAGCCGCAACGGCGGCAGGTGCTCCACCACTTGCGCGGAGACGATGCCGTCGAACTGCTCGCCGGCGTTGGCCAGAAACGCGAACAGGTCGGCCGCCTCGGCGTGAAGCTCTTTGCCCTTGCACAGAGCGATGCATTCGGCGTTCGCATCGATGCCCCGGGCCGGAATCCCCGCCTCGTTCAAAACCTCCAGCAACTCGCCCCGCCCGCACCCCAGATCCAGCACGTTCCGGCAACCGGCAAAACGCTCGGCGTACATCCGCTGTTTGGCGCGGACGTGATCCTCGCTTCCCCGGAAACGCTCGGAGAACGCCAGCCAGTCGATTCCGGGAGCGGATGGCGCCTCCTCCCTGACCGGCACAGAACTCGCCGCGACGGGAAATACGCGCTGGCGAAGCGTCCGCAACTCGCGATGGATGATCGCGTCGTACTCGGCGCGCATCTTCAGCAGGTCGTCCCAGAGCCGCTTCTGAATATCGAGTGTGGTAACGGACAGCGCGTTGCCGAAATCCGAGTGCTGCGTCTTCACCAGGTCGCGATAAGCCTCTTCGAGCAGGGTCACGCGGTGCTGGAACGCGGAGTGCGATTCGGCCAGATTCCGCAGGAACACGATCTCGTTATGCGACAGCTTCGCTTCCCACTCCTGCCGCCAGTGCGCCCAGTGCGCGCGGATGTCGCGCAACTGACGGGCCTCGTCCTCCAGCCTCACCGCCGTGGCGCGAAGTTCCTGCAGGCTGGCGGTCTCCGCGGCCAGTGCCGTGATCTCGGAAGAGCGGCGGAGATTCTCATCTCCCAGCACGTTGACCAGCTCCTGCAGACGGTTGTCCTGTTCCGAAAACTGCGCCACGGCTTGCGCGAGCGCGCGGTTCTGTTCGGATGCCACCAGCGCGAGCGCGCGATTCTGCTCGGCCACGGCCAGCGCGAGCGCGCGATTCTGCGCCGTGAGCGCCTCC
Source organism: Bryobacteraceae bacterium (assembly GCA_049510065.1). GTDB lineage: Bacteria > Acidobacteriota > Terriglobia > Bryobacterales > Bryobacteraceae > CAWACP01. Next base: position 152,296 of record JBEKZH010000003.1, on the reverse strand, counting down.
ATCGTGGCCTGTACGCAGGCGATGACGGCGCGGTTGAACTCCACCTGCTCGCGCACGTGCCAGTCGAGCGCGCGCGCCACCAGCCGCTTGAGGAACTGCGCGACGGAATTCTTCAGGCCGGGCGGCCGGGGATTGACGCTCCCGATGCTGGCCACCTTCGCCTCGGCCGCATCGCGCGCATGCAGCAGCGGCATCAGGTCCGCCAGTGGGATCTCCCCTCCCGCCGCGCCGGCGCCGTTGGGATGGCGCGCGCGCACGCGATCCTGAATCTCGCGGATCAGGATGCTCAGCTCGTCAGCGCTTTCGTCGGCCATCGCGTCGTTTCGCCTTGCCGTCGTCCTCGCGAGTCCAGCTCGCGGTGATGCGCGTGGAAATCCCGCCGCGCGGCGTGAATTCGCCGGTCACGACGGCCCACACCGGGTGGCACGCCTTCACCACATCTTCCAGGAAACGGTTCACCACGTTCTCCTGAAAAATGCCCAGGTTGCGATAAGCCACCATGTACATCTTGAGCGACTTCAGCTCCAAACATTCCTTGTCCGGGATGTAGCGGAGGATAATCCGGCCGGAATCGGGCAATCCGGTCTTCGGGCAGACCGAAGTGAACTCCGGCATGTCGATCTCAATCTCGTAGCCCGGATACTGGTTGGGCCACGTCTCGATCTCCGGCAGCGGCGCGTTCACGCCCGCCGCGGCGTGCTCGTCGGTGTACTGTCGCTTCATCGCGCGAGCTCCTTCGCCAATAAATCGAGGAACAACCCGACGTCGGTCACCACGCCCACCGCCTGGCCAGTGCCCCGATCGCTCACCTTCGTCGCCACCGCCGGGTTGATGTCCACACACACAATCTTGACCCAGCTTGGAAGCATGTTGCCCACCGCGATCGAGTGCAGCATGGACCCGAGGCACAGCACCACGCCGGCGCCGCGCAACAGGGCGGCATACGCGTCCTGCGCCTGGTTCATGTCGGTGATGGTCTCGGGCAGCGGACCGTCGTCGCGCAGGCTGCCGGCCAGCACGAACGGCACGCCCGCGCGCACGCACTCGTACATGATCCCTTTGGTGAGCCGCCCCGCTTCCACCGCGCCGCGAATGCCGCCGGCGTGGTTGATGGCGTTGATGGCCCGCATGTGATTGCGGTGCCCGTGCTCTTCCTGGCGCCCATCGGTCTGGCGCACGCCCAGCGACGTCCCCAGCAGCGCCGCCTCGATATCGTGCACGCCCAGCGCGTTGCCGCTCAGCAAAGCGCTCACCCAGCCCGTGCGGATGAGCGCGGATAGCGGCTCCACGCCCCCCGTGTGCACGGCCACCGGACCGGCCACCACCACTACCTTCAGCCCGGCCTCGCGCGTCTGCCGCAGCAGCGCCGCGGTCTGCCGCACCGCCGTCTCCACCTGTCGTTCGGAGGAGATGCCGTTGCTCATGAACGCGAACGCGAGCCGGTCGCGCTCCTTCGACTCGGGAACCACGCGGATGCCGCGCATGCCCACCACCACACGGTCCCCCGCGAGCAGATCGCGCAACCGCCGGCAGGAAGCCGCCCCATCCTGAATCACTATCATCGCGTCCATGCGCTGGCTCGCGGCCTCCACCCATTTCCCCGCGACGCGCACCAGCGTGCGGTGGTTGGTGGTGGAGTAGAAGTCTTCCGGGGCGCAGCGGTCGCGCTCCACGGAGCGCAGCTCGGCGTCGCCGGAGTCGACAGGTGAACACCCGAGGCCCACCAGTTGCGCCAGCAGAATACTCATCTGCTCCGCGCTGGGCGTCTCCACCCGCAGGCGCAGGCGCGACGGCTCGCTGTTGGTCCGCCCGATGCTGAAGTGTTCCACCTCGAAGCGGCCGTCGTACTCGACCACCGTGTCGAAGATCTGCTCCATGATGTGGGAGTCGATAAGGTGCCCTTCCGCCTCCACCACTTCGTGGACAGGCGTGGGCCCGCCAGGATGAGTCATGCTTCTTTCACTCAGGATAACAGTGGAGCGGGTTAGCGGCCTTGCCGAGGTGCACGCTCGCGAACTAATGTGTCCCTTGCGGCGGGGGCGCAGGCGGTGGCGTGGTCGGCTGAAACACTTCGGGAATATTCGGGATCGGACCCGGCGGTGCATTGATCGGAGGCGGCTCAGGCAGCGGCGGCCTGGGGTCACCGAACAGTCTCGGCGTTCTCAAGGCATCCTCCGCGTGACTGGCTCTGGCGCCCGCCGATCGCACGATCGTGATGTTTTCGATGTTCTCGATTTCCAGAGCGTAACAAGTCGATTGGTTCTGTAAACACGACCGAAATCGACCGGTAAAGGTGGCCGTTCTCTTCGAATCAAGATCGATGGGCACCCCCGCGCATGCATCATCAAAGAAAGCATCGACGGCACGATTAGGAGGGCCGTTCGTTGGAACGATACCACGCTCGCATCCGCGATCGATCAGGATCGCGTTATGCATACAATCAGTCAGTAAGGACGCGCGAAGCCGTATACGCTCGCATGCGAATTCCTGAGGGCGGCTCACCACGGTGCATAACGTCGTTCGAATCGGCCGCGAAGCTTGCTCAACGGCAGAAGGGCAAGGTATGTCACGTGGCCGAGTATCCACGAGTGGTGGCTCCGATATTTGTGCCTGCGGCGTGCGCGGTTTCGGGATGGCGATTGAGGATGCCATCCAAACCCGGTCGTAAGCAGTGAACCCAACGGCCAATAGAGCCGCAGCCAGAATCGCCAGGAAGAACAGCGTTCGTCGAGTAAACTTCACTGTCCATTAGACCAACCGAATGGCGCGAATGTTCCCGACCCCAAAGCAGCCGGATCTCAATCGCACCCCACGCGGCGTGATACGGACATTCCGGAGGGGTCGCAGCGGCAGCGGGCTACAACAACTCAGACGGAAACCGACGAGCGCCATGGAGAAAAGCGAGAATGATCACGCCTCCATCCCGGATTTCGTAGATCAGGCGATAACTCTTGACGAACAGTTCCCGGACCGCTTCGTCCGAGATTTCAGGGACAATACTCCCACGTCTCGGGAACGTCCGTAAAGATCTTGCGGCAGATCGTGCCTCGGCCACGAGAGCAGCGGCGTAGCGCGGCGAATCGCGCGCGATGAAACTCGCGGCGCAGTCCAGTTCCTGCCACGCCGATTCGGTCCACGCTATTCGGCGAGCCACCGGCGCATCCGGCTCTCGATTTCGTCCTGCTCAGTCAACTTGCCGTCATCCGCTTCCCGCCGGCCTCGCTCAATCCGCTCACGAACGTAGATGGAATACTGAACATCCTCAAGGCTTGCGTCGTCAGGGAGCGATTCAAGCAGCCGTCGCACTTCCTCTTTTGCCGTTGCCATCTTCTCCGCCTGCTCTCCAGTATACGATCCACGCTCGGCGCTATCCTCATCAATGAACCATGCCCGCCGCCCCGCCCACCATCTTCACCATCGGCCACTCCACGCACCCCATCGACGAATTCATCGGCATGCTCGAAGCCCACGGCGTCGGCCTGCTGGCGGACATCCGCACCATCCCCAAATCGCGCCACAACCCGCAGTTCAACCGCGACGAGCTCGCCCGCACGCTGCCCGCGGCCGGCATCGAATACCTGCACCTGACCGGCCTCGGCGGCCTGCGTCACGCCCGCCGCGATTCCATCAACACGGCCTGGCGCAACGCGTCTTTCCGCGGCTTCGCCGACTACATGCAGACCCCCGAGTTCGCCGCGAGCCTCGCCGAACTGATCGGCCTCGCCACCCGCCACCGCACCGCCATCATGTGCGCCGAAGCCGTTCCATGGCGCTGCCATCGCTCGCTGGTGGCCGACGCCCTCACCGCCCGCGGCATCCCTGTGGAAGACATTCAGACCCGAACCCGCACCACATCGCACAGGATCACGCCGTTCGCCCTGGTGGAAGGCGCCACGGTCACATACCCGGTGACCAAAAATCACCAACTCGATTTCCTTTGATTTGCTGGACTTGCAGCGCCCTCCCTGGCCGTCCGTCCCGCCCCCCGTGCTACGCTCCCAGCAAGAGTCCGTTGCTCAGTCGTCGGAGAGGCGGATCACGAGGCGTGGGGCACCCGGGTTACTCTGCGCAAAGTTGCGAGTGACGAATGTTTGCCGGTGCACCACCGGTCCCACGCCGTTGCGGGTTACAAGCGGACTCTTCGCCGTGAGGGTTAATCGAGCGGCTCGGGAGGCCTCCTCAAATGCTCTGCAAGTTTGACGCGCGCCGCCGCGCGGCACTACACTGAGTTTTGCGCCAGCGCCATCGCGTGTTCCGCAAGCCTGACGCCTGAAGAATGCTTCTAGCCCGCGAATTCATAGGTTATCTCTCGCGCCAGATCGTCCGCCGGTTGAGCCCTAAGATCATCGATACCAGCAGTCCTCAGGGCACCGCCGATCTCATCGCCGCCGTCGTCGGGGAGGAGCTGGCCGTCGAGGACCGCCTCAACGACGAGGTCCGCGACCTGCTCAGCCAGTACGAGGACTACATGCGCCAGGAGAACGTCAGCTACCAGGAGATGTTCCGGCGCATCAAGAACACCCTGATCGCCCAGCGCAAAGTGATCCGCGCGTCCGGCCGCGATTCCGGCGACGCCATGAAGCTCTCCCGCGACAAGGTCAACGACATGTCGCACAAGCTGGTCACCGCCCTGCGCAAGTCGCGCGACGTCCGCGTGAAGAGGGATCCCAACGACGCCCGCCTCGAGATTGTCAAGGCCATGACCGAGATTCTTCAGGTGGAGGACAAGGTGGATCGCACCGCGCGCACGCGCATTCGCTCGCAAAAGCGCGAAATCCCCGAAGGCAGCGAAGAGTGGGATCTGCTGCACCGCCGGTACTATGCCGAAGAGCTCAAGAAATTCGGCATCGATCTGGGCCGCTGACCCGCCGTTGGCGCTACACTGAAGTCATGGATACTTCATTACTGGAAACGAGCTTGTCGGCGGCAGCCTCGCGGTTACAAAGGACTGCCGGCGATGAGATTCCAACCAGGGAGCTCATTCAGGAACTCCATGTGTGCGAACAGGAACTGGTGGCGAAGCGCTTCGTGCGCCAGCGCGATCAGTTCGGCAGCATCCGGATGCTCCGGATACCCGGCATCGAATCCGCTTTGATTCACGTCAGCCAGGCGCTCACCGACCTGAAAGACCGTTCCGTCGAGGACGCCCGCTCGAATATTAAAGACGCGATTGAGGATCTGGCCAGCGTAGCGACAGCCTGAAATCGACGCCCTCCCAACGGGCCACCACCGCGGACGCCAGGCAATTGCCAAGTACGTTCACTGACGTCCGCGCCATATCCATCAGCGTGTCCACGCCCAGCAGGACCGCCACGCCCTCCAGCGGGAGCCCGAATGAACCGAGCGTGCCGCCCAGGATCACGATCGCCGCACCCCGAACGCCGGCCACTCCTTTGCTCGTCAGCATCAGCGTGAGCACCATCAGCAATTGTTGCCCGAGCGGCATATGCACGCCCGCCGCCTGCGCAACGAACAGCGCCGCGAGCGACAGATACATCGTGCTGCCATCCAGGTTGAAGCTATAGCCGGTCGGGATTACGAACGCGACAATGTGCCGGGGCACGCCGAACGCTTCCATGTTCTCCAGCGCCGCCGGTAGCGCGGCTTCGCTGGTGGCGGTGGAGAACGCAATCAGGAACGGCTCCCGCACTGCCGCCACAAATCGCCGCACGGGGATGCGCGCCGTCAGCAACACCGCGCCCAGCACCACCACCACAAACACCACCAGCGCGCCATACAGCGTCAGGATGAGCTGGCCCAGATTCCACAACACCGCGGCGCCTTTGCTGCCCACCGTGTACGCCATGGCTGCGGCAACACCCACCGGCGCCGCGTACATCACGTACTTCGTGTAACGAAACATCACCTCCGCAAGCGCGGCGCAGAACTCCACCACCGGCTTCGCCTTCGCGCCAACCGACGCGCACGCCGCGCCGAACAGGAACGCGAACACCACAATCTCCAGCACCTCACCCCTGGCCATCGCGTCGATGATGCTGGCCGGCACCGTGTGCTCCACCATGGTGCTGGCGTCCGGCTTCGCCGCGGGCAACGCCGTCTCCGCCGCAGTCCTGCTGAAATGCACACCCTCGCCCGGCCGCACAATGTTCGCCGCCGCCAGCCCAATCAGCAGCGCCAGCGTGGTCACCGCCTCGAAGTACACCAGCGCCTTCAGGCCGATTCGGCCCATGGCCCGCACGCTGCCCGCGCCGGCGATTCCCGCCACCAGCGTGCCGAAAATCAGCGGCGCTACAATGGACCGGATCAACCGCAGGAACGCCGTCCCCACCAGCGACACCGCCACCGTCCCCGCAAAGCCCGGCGCAGCCAGGCCCAGCGCCACGCCCGCCACCATGCCTGCGAAGATCCAGAACGTGAGCGAGCGAATCAAAGTTCCCCCGCGTCCACTTCGATCTCCAGCGCTAGCAGCGCCGCGCCGAACGTCTTGCCCTGGGCATCGGTTCGCAGCGAAATGGTGCCGCCGCCGTCCAGGGCCTCGCGCAGCAGGAAGTTGAGTGCGCCCAGATTCGCCAGCTCGAACCGCTCCACGCGGCCCTTCACCAGCTCGCCAAAGTGCGCCTTCACGCGCTCCGGCGTCAGTTCGCGGACCAGAATGGAATAGTACTTTTCGTCGCGCGCGATCACACCGATGTTCGAAAGATCGCCTTTGTCGCCCGAACGCGTGTGCGCCAGGCGCGAGAGCGGGACCTTCACTCCACCACCTCCACGCGCGTCCGAATCGCCTCGCGCGGAATCAGCGCCGGCCAGTAGGCTACGATTTCGCGGAGCTTCGGACGGCCGTCGCCATAGCCCGTCGCGCCAGGGGGACCGTTGAGCACCAGCGGGATGAGCTCGCGCGTGAACCGGTCCACGGCCTTGCGGTCGGCGCCGCGCACGCCGATACGCAGCTCCACTTCCGCCGGGTCGGCGACAGGCGGCGCCGCCGCACCCAGGCACGCATTCACCCCGAAGTACTCCGTATGGATCTTCTCGAACCGCAGGCCGAGCTGCTCGAGGTGCGTGCGCACAATGCGATCGGCCGCCCGCGCCTTCTCCAGCGCCTGCGGCCACGTGAACACCAGCGTGCCCACGGCCTTCCAGCCGTAGTGATAGCTGAGCGACACCTTCAGCGTTGGCGGCCTCGGCCCACCGCGAATGCCGGTGAAGCGGACGCGGTCGTGGCCCTCGTCGGTGAGGCGGATGGTGGTGAAGTCGGCCACGCAATCGGCCATGATGTACTGGCGCGGGTCGCCAATCTCGTACAGCAACTGCTCCTTCACCACGGCGGCCGTGACGCGCCCGCCCGTCCCCCGATGCTTCGTCACGGTGAACGTGCCGTCCGCTTCCACCTCCAGAATCGGGAAGCCGATGTTGGCCATGTCGGGGATGGTTGGCCAGTCCACCTGGCAGTTGCCGCCGGTGGATTGCGCGCCGCATTCGATCACATGGCCGGCGATGGTGCCCGCGGCGAGCAGGTTGTAGTCGGCTTCCCTCCACCCGAACTCGTGAATCATGGGCGCGACCGCGAGCGCGCTGTCGGTGCAACGGCCGGTGATCACGATGTCCGCGCCAGTGGCCAGCGCCCGCGCGATAGGAAACGCCCCGAGGTACGCGTTGGCGCTCTGGATCTCCTCGCGAATGGTGGAGAGCGGCTCGCCGGTGTCCATATTGCGCATCTCGTGGCCGGCCGCCAGCAGCTCATCCAGCGAATCGAGGATGTCGTCGCCCAGGACAACCGCCACTTTGAGCGCGGGCGCCAGTCGCCGGACCTCCTTCGCGCAGGCCACCGGATTCACGCCGCCCGCATTGGCCAGCACGCGCACGTGCCGCTCCCGCACCAGCTTCGCGATGCGCGCGATCAACGGCGGGAAATCGCGCGCGTATCCGAGCGCCGGGTCGGCCGCCTTCTGCTTCTGCAGAATCGACATGGTGACCTCAGCCAGGTAGTCGAGCATCAGGTAGTCGATGGGGCCCTGCTCCACCAGGCGCACCGGCGCCTCCAGCCAGTCACCCCAGAACCCCTGTCCATTGGCGATGCGAATCATGAGCAATTTGGAAATGAGGTGTACGTCACCGATTTTCGAGAAGCCTCCAGTGCGAAGGCCAGCACGCGCCGCGTCTCCAGCGGATCGATCAGGGCGTCCAAATGGCCACGCGCGGCGGCGTAGCGGGCATCGAGCCAGCGCTCGTAATCGGCTCTGGTCTTGTCCATGCTCTGCTGCAGTTCGTCGGGCGCCAGCTCGCCGGCCAGTTTCAACCTTTCCAGCTCGGAGCCGTGAATCGCCTGCACGGCCGATTCGCCTTCCATCACCCCGATGCGCGCCGTCGGCCATCCAAAAGTGAAGTTCGGATCGAAGCCCTGGCCGGCCATGGCGTAGTATCCGGCGCCGCTGGCGTGATTCATCGTCAGCACGATCTTCGGTACGGTGGCGCAGGCCATGGTCTCCACCATCTCGGCGCCGGCGCGGATGATGGCCTCGCTCTCCGCTTCCACGCCCACCATGAACCCGGAGACGTCCTGAAAATAGACCAGCGGAATGCCACCGCGGTTCGCGTTCTCCACGAAATACGCCACTTTACGCGCCGATTCTGTGTACACAATGCCGCCGATGCGCGGCCCTCCGGCCGACTTCAAAAACCCGCGCCGGTTGGCGATCAGCGCGACCGGACGGCCTGCCAGACGGCACCCGGCGCACAGCATCTCCGGCGCATACTCGGGCTGGAATTCCAGGAAGTCGTCGCCATCCACGATGCACCGCACCACCTCGTCCATGTCGTATGGCAGGCGGTGGTCGGCCGGCAGCAGATCGTACAATGCTTCGGCCGGTTTCGTAGGCGGCGTTCCCACCGGCGCCGCACCGGCTGGCGAGGGCTGCTCGCGAAACTTCTGACGAATCAGGCTCAGACAATGCCGGTCGTCCCGCGCCATATAGTGCGCGACGCCGCTCACCGTGGTGTGCATGCGCGCCCCGCCCAGCGTCTCCGCATCCACCACCTGCCCCACCGCGCCCTTCACCAGATTCGGCCCGCCCAGTCCCATGAAGCTGACGCCGTCCACCATCACAATCACGTCGCTCAGCGCGGGCAGGTAGGCGCCGCCGGCGATGCACGGGCCCATCACCGCGGCAATCTGCGGCACGTGGAGAATCCGCCGCATCAGCGAATTGTAGTAGAAGATGCGCGCGGCCCCGTACTGACCCGGAAAGATTCCATCCTGCAGCGGCAGGTTCACACCAGCGGAATCCACCAGATACACGATGGGCAGCCGGTTGCGCATGGCGATCTCCTGCGCGCGCAGAATCTTGGTGATGGTCTCCGGCCACCATGCGCCCGCCTTCACCGTTGCGTCGTTGGCCACGATCACCGCAGGCCGGCCTTCGATTTTCGCGAGGCCCGTAACCACGCCGGCGCCCGGCGCCTGCCCATCGTAGCGATCGTAAGCGATGAGCAGGCCGATCTCCAGGAACATCGAACCCGCGTCGACCAGCGCGGCGATCCGCTCGCGCGCGGTGAGCTTCCCATCCCGATGCTGCTTCTCGATCTTCTTCGGACCGCCGCCCGCGCGCAGCTTCTCCTCCAGCGTGTGCAGCTCTTCGACGAGCTGCCGCATGCGGGCCGGCGTCAGTTGTTGCTGCGCCACTTCCGCGAGGCTCCGCCGCCATGGGCGCCGATATCGACAATCACCGCGATGATGAGGAACACCAGATTGATCCCCTCCAGCGGCCTGTGACTGTTTACCTCCCAGGCATACACGAGCGTGGTGATGGGCAGGAAGAGGAAGCCCAGCAGCAGCATCAGCAGATGGTGGTGAAACGCGCGGGCCAGATAGTCGCTGAAGAAGAACAGCAGCGCCAGAACGATTCGCGGCGAGAGCAGGACAATCGCCAGTAGCAGGCAGGGCATAGTTTGGTCACGCCTCCTCGGGGACCTGTACCACAGGGTAGCGTTTCTCCTACACTGGTTGCATCCAATACCTTGTCGCCAGACTCGCGCTGTTCACGCTCGCATGGGGACCGCGGCGGCTTTCCTTCGGCATCGCGCGATTCTATACGTGGCTGCTCGACCTGCTGCTGCCCCGCCTGCGCCGTGTGGCGCGACGGAACCTCGAGCTGGCGGGCTATCCGGAACGCGATCGCGAAGCCATCATCGGCGGCGTCTTCGCGTCCATCGCGCGCCTGGTGGTGACGTTCGCACGCTTCCCCCGGCTCAATCACGACAACATCGGAAGCTGGATCCGTTACGAAGGTCTGGAGCATTTCCAGGAGGCGAAGCGCCGTGGCCGCGGCGTGCTCTTCGCCACCGCGCACTTCGGCAACTGGGAGCTGAGCGCCTTTGCCCACGCCCTGCTCACCGAGCCGATGCACGTGGTGGTTCGTCCGCTGGACAACCGCGCCGCCGACAATCTGGTGGAGACGCGCCGCCAGTTCTCCGGCAACAAGCTCATCCAGAAGCAGGACGCGGCCCGGGGCATTCTGCGCGCGCTGGCCGCCAACCAGGCCGTGGGCATTCTGATGGACCAGAACACGTCGCTCGCCGAAGGCGTGTTCGTGGATTTCTTCGGCGTGCCCGCGTGTGCCAATGTCGGCCTGGCGAAGATCGCCGCGCGCAGCGGGGCCGCGGTGATTCCCGGGTTTGCGGTGTGGGAACCCGGAGAAGCCCGCTACGTCCTGCGCTTTTTTCCGCCGCTGGAAATCACCGGCGACGCCCGTGAAGACACCCAGCATCTGCACGCGGTTCTGGAAGCGGTGATCCGCCGCAACCCCGGCCAGTGGCTCTGGATCCACCGCCGCTGGAAGACCCGGCCGCCGGGCGAGGCTCCGGTCTATTGACCCAACCACAGGCTGAAGCCTGTGCCACCGTGTGCTGGCAAGCTTCTGATAAAAGGTGGCGCAGACTCCAGGGCTTTGACCGCGTGATGGTGTGCTCTTACGGGAGACCGCTCCCTTACGGTCACGGCTCGGTTCCGAGCCGTGCGCGTCAGCAAGCGGTCTCCAAAGCACACCGAATAATGCGGTCAAAGACCTGGTCTGTGAGTTGTGGGCGGTCAGCCCGCGTATTCGATCACCACGATGGTCACATCGTCAGCGGGCAGAGGCGATGCGACAAACTCCACCACCGCCCGCTCCAGTGCGCTGCGCAGTTCCTCGCAGCCCGACCCCAGATGCTCGCCGATCACCAGCGGCAGCCCGGCCTTGTCGAAGAACTCGCCCTCGGCGTTCTCGGCCTCGGAAAGCCCGTCGCTGAACAGCACCACGCGGTCGCCCGGCCCCAGCCGCTCCTCCAGCGCTTCGTAGGTGGCGTCGTCGAGCATCCCCATGGGTAGTCCGGTGCTGGCCAGCCGCGCCAGCTCGCCATTCCGCCGAATCAGGTACGGCCGCGGATGTCCGGCATTGACCCAGCGCAGCGTGCCGTCCTTCTGCAGCGTGCAGTAGAACGCCGTGGCGTATTTCTCTCCCATGGTGCGGGCGTTCAGGAAGTGATTCATGCGCGACATCATGTGCTCAATGGGCAGCGTGGCCTCGCCGCCCAGCAGAAACGCGCCCTGCAACAACGCCGCCAGCAATGCCGAACTGACCCCCTTGCCGGAGACGTCCGCCACCACGGTGGTCCAGGTATCGGGAGCGGTCTGACGCAGGTCGTAGTAGTCTCCACCCACCTCGCGCGAAGGGATGGACGAGCCGGCGGCACGGAACCAGCCGCTGCTGGGCAACTCGCGCGGCAGCAGGTCGTTCTGGATCTTTCGAGCGACGTTGAGCTCCTCCTCCATGCGCTGCTTTTCGCGCTCTTCCTCCAGAAGCCGCGCGTTCTCGAGAATCGTGGAGGCCTCCAGCGCGAGCGTCTGCAGCAGTTCGCGATTGCCGCCGGAGAGGTCGGCGTGAGCCTGCCGCGAGTCCATGTACAGCAGCCCCACGGTGTCGCTCAACGAGGCCAGCATGGTCTCCTGCACCGAGCCCGCGCGCACCCGCAGCAGAGGCACGCACACCACGCTGCGCAGCTCCAGATCGGACACCGACATGGAGGGCCGAACGCCCTGCTGTTCCAGCGGGTCGAAGTTCATGGTGAGCAACTCGCGGCGCGTGCTCAGAGCGCGGTGGATCACCGACGTGGGCACCTGCAGGTCGCTGTCGCTGAGGGGAGCGCCGAAACGGTCGCGCGCCACGCTCACCCTCAGGTCGCCCTTGTCGCGCAGCAGCAGGAATCCGCGCTCGGTGGCGGTGATGGCCATGGCCGCGTCCACCACGGACGTCAGCACATCGTCGATGGACAAGGAAGTCTGCAGCGCCCGGGCCACTTCCACCAGCGCGCGCAGTTTCCCCAACCCCCCCGACCCGGCCACCGCTGGCAGTGCCGGCGCCGAGATCTGCTCCAGAAGCCGCTCCAGCTCGTCTTCCTCCAGGCTGAAGATCAGCTTGTACGAATCCGCGAACCCGAACTCGATTCGATCCGAAGTGGACAGCCGCTGCTTCTCCACACGCTGGCCGTTCACGTACACGCCGTGGCGGCTGTTCAGGTCCTCCACATACCAGCAGCCCCCCTCGGCGGTGATGCGCGCGTGCAGGCGCGAGGCGCGATTGTCGCGCAACACCAGGTGATTGTCGCTCTGCCGGCCAATCAGAAACGGAAGCGGTTCGATGGCCACGCGCGTACGCGTGCCCGAGGGGTTCACGACGACCAGCCCGGCGGTTCGCTCAGGCTCGTCCGCCCGCAGCCCGCCTGGCATCAGTGCCTCCGGGCGCTTCTGCCTGTGTCGGGGAGGTTTTCGCCGGCGGCCTCCGTCACTTCGTGCGTGCGCAACACCTGGCAGTGCGAGCAGTAGCCGCCCACTTCCGTGCGGGCGATCAGGATCTGGAAGCCGAAGTGGGATTCGATCTGCCGGCGCAGCCTCTGCAACGGCTCCCCGTAGAATTCTTCGATCCGCCCGCAGCGCAGACAGATCACGTGCGCGTGCTCGCCCTTCATGCGCGTCTCGTAATAGTGCTGATCGCCGGCGTGATGCATGAGGTCCAGCTCATCCACCAGGCCGCCGTTCTTGAGCATCTTGAGCGTGCGGTACACGGTGACGCGATTCATCTTCGGGTCGCGCTGCCGGGCCAGCAGGAAGAGCTGCTCGGCGTCCAGGTGGTCGCCGGACTGGTCGATCAGTTCCAGCAGAATCTGGCGCTGGCGCGTGAGACGGACGCCGCGCTGCCGAAGCGAATCCTTGATCCCTTCGGCGGGTGCGTCGGCACTTTGAACATTGCGCTTCAAGGAGTCTTCCGCTTTCATTGAGGGTATCACGGGAGCCCGGCCGTGGCTGGCAGCCGACTTGCGGCTTTGGTCGGACGAGCCGTTGCGGGTTCGAGTCCTACCTGGGGAGCCAGTTCAGCACTATGCCGACCGCCGAATTGGAACAAAGCGGATCTCGACCCGCTGATGCAAGGCGCCGGCGATCCTGCGCAACATTGCCAGGGAGTGGCCTTCGTAGTCGGGGTCCTCAAGGCGGCAGATGACCGATGCCGTGGTGCCAATGAGCCCGGCAAGCTGAGTTTGGGTGAGGCTCGTCGCGGTCCTCAGCTCGTGGATCTTGCGGGCGATCTCCTCGTTCGCTCGCGCCTCCTCAAGGTTCTTTAGCCGGGCCGGCTTGCCTGCATAGAACCGGCGGTGAATGATCTCCAGTGCGTCGATGACGGGTTTCGTTCGCTTAGCCATGTCAAGCCTCCCGGTAAGTGTGCCCGAGCGGATTCGCCTCGAACCGCTTCTTGTGTCCTGCTGCGCGATCGATCTCTCTCGGCGGGACCGCCCGCTCTTTCACAAGGCCGTGCGAGACCACCGCCGCAACCGTCCCGTGGAAGAAGAACAGGATCCGGTAATGGACTCCTCGAAGACTGACCCGCAGTTCGTAGATTCCGTCGCGCAGGAAGTCGGCTTCGGGCCGCCGCAGTTCGTGGCCCCTATCGCGCAACCGCTCCAACCGGAGGTAGCACTTGTCCTGCGCACCAGTCTATTCGCAATATTGCGAAACGTCAACATCATCGTTCAGCAACCCACGATCCCGTCAGCTTGCACGCCCGAGGGTGCACCAGTCATGTAGGACGGCTGCTGGAATCACACGCGGGCGGCCGCCGTCGTGCGCCATTCGCAGGCTGGGTCGAAAATGGAAGCGCGGAGGGCGCCGAAGCACGCAAGTGTACCCGTAGTACCGGGGCCGAGGAGTCGGCGACGCGCGGCGGGTGGCCAGCCCGCTCGCTCGGGTGTCCGGTGATGCGCAAGATGGCGGCGGCGGCGGGGGATGTCCTGGTTACCATCGACCAGGAATAATCCTCCCGTTCGCGACCACCTGTATCCAATCGACACAGCCGTTGCGGCGGATTCGGCCGTTGCCCTTCCCTCTCCAATCGTGCCATCATGCAGTTATGAAGATGGTCGTGAGGCTGCTTGGACCGTCATAGGCCCGTCCTTCCGTTCGTAATAATCGGTCGCGTTCAACACTGGATTTTTGCAAATGACAATGAGACAGATGCTTCGTTACGGAATTGTTATGCTGATCTCCGCCGCCTGCCTGAGCGCGGCCCCGAGACTCCTCCTCGCCAGCGCGGCGTTGGGGCCCTACAGCATTGTTGCGGGTACCAACGGCTCCCCGCAGGTCGTGCCCGTTTCCAATATTGGCGATGGCACTCTCAACCTCAGCGTGACGTCGTCCGCCGCGTGGCTTACGGGCGCGTACCAGGCGACGCATAGCGGATGCACGGGTGCTACATGCGCCCAGATAGCCATCACGCTGGGCACATCCACGCTGGCACGAGGCTCTTACACCGGCATTCTCACGCTCACCGATCCAAACGCCATCGACGTGCCTCAGACCATCACCGTGACCGTGAATATCGGCGGCACCGTTCCCGATTCGTTGACGTTCTACGCGCCACCGGGCGGTTCGGCGAGCGCTTCGTTTACCACCGGCACCAACGCAATCCCCCGCCTGGCTCTCGGTTGGTCTCACCGGTCAGGGCAGCTTTCCATTTGCCGTTGCCTGGGCGGTCAAAGCGAATGCGCAGAGCCTGACTGCCAATGCGTATAACGGCACCGTCACCTTTACGGGTTCCACGTTCGCGCCGGACAACAAGACCATTCCAGTGGTGTTTAATGTCACCACCGCTCCGATTGTGGACCCCGGTACGACGACGTCGCTCACGTTCAGCTCTTCGACACCGACCGGCGCCAATGCGAAACAAACCCAGAACGTCCGGCTCGCCAATGTGGGCCAGGGCACGCTGACCGTCGCCGATACGAAAGTGGCCGTGGACACTGGCACCTGGCTGAGCGTGCCGTATGTCGTTCCGCAAACGGGCTACGTGGTGATCGGCATTGCCGTGGACCCCACGGGCCTTGCGAGTGGTCCGCATACGGGAACCGTCACCGTCGACAGCAACGCCGCCAACGGCCCCACGGTGTTCAACGTGGAAGTGGACGTGAGCGGCGCCGGCCCGGGCCCGACCATCGCCTGCCCGCGCATTTTGAACATTGCCAACTTCCTGCCCGGACAGAGGATTTCGCCCGGCGATATCGTGGCCGTTTATGGCACCGACATGCTGGAGGGCGATCCAATCAACGTCACCGCCGCGCCGCCGCTTCCCACTCAGGTGGGCACCGGAAACACCCAGGTGCTGGTGAACGGCACGGCCGCGCCCATCTTCTACGCCAGCTACAGTCAGATCAACATTCAGATTCCGTTCGAGCTGGCGGTTGGGCCGGACGCGCAAATCCAGGTGGTGCGCAACGGCATCCCGAGCCCCATCGGAACCGTGCCGACGGCCGCTCGCGCACCGCGGATTCTTCAGTTCGGCTGTACCTATCAGAACGTGTGCCCGGCCGATTGGCAGCAATACGGCATCGGATTCATGTTCGCCGACCTTCCTGTGATCGAATTCCCGTTGCCGCCGGTGTACCCCATCCCCAACATCCGTCGGGCGAAGGTCGGCGACGTCCTCGAGTTCTTCGCGGTCGGCATGGGCCAGACTTCTCCTCCGCTGGTGACAGGCGCGGCCGCACCCGCAGACCCTCTACCGAAGGTGATCCCCAATTACAACGTGTGCTTCCGCTCGTTCGGGATCGATGTCCCGGTCTGCACTCCCGCGCAGTACGCAGGGGCCTCGCCAACTTACGTCGGTCTGTATCAGGTGAATGTGCAGATCCCGGCAAACGTGGCCAGGGGAGACGCGATCCGCATGTTTATCAAGAACGGTGATGACGTCACCACCAATAGCGACGACGTTCTTATCGCCATTCAGTGACCGACCGGCTTTACTATCACGACAGCTATCTCACCCGGTTCCGGGCTCGCGTAGTGGATGCGAACCCGGAACTCACCCGCGTGTATCTGGATCGCACCGCGTTCTACCCTACCTCCGGCGGACAACCCTTCGACACCGGCACCCTGGGCGGCGCGCCCGTCGTCGACGTGATCGATGAAGGCGAGCGCATCGCTCACGTAACCGCCTCGCCCGTAACCCAGGTGGAAGTGGAAGGCGTCGTCGACCAGGCGCGCCGCTTCGATCACATGCGCCAGCACACCGGCCAGCACCTGCTGTCGGCCGTGTTCATCCAACTGCTCGACGCGCCCACCGTCAGCTTCCACCTCGGCGCCGAAACCTGCACCATAGACATCCAGCGCGACGCGCTTACCGCGGATGACGTCCGCGCGGTCGAAAAGCGCGCCAACGAACTTGTGCTGGAGAACCGCCCGGTGACCGTGGCGTTCCGCGAGGCGGCCGGCGACCTCGGTCTGCGCAAACCGGCGGATCGTGCCGGCGAACTCCGCATTGTGAGCATCGCCGATCTCGATCGCAGCGCCTGTGGCGGCACCCACGTGCGCGCCACCGGCGAAATCGGCCCCATTCTGATTCGCAGGCTCGACCGTATCCGCGGCATCGTGCGCGTGGAGTTCCTGTGTGGCATGCGCGCCGTTCTCCGTGCGCGCGGCGATTTCGAGGCGCTGGCGGCAGTATCACGAGCCTTGTCGTGTCCGCTGGACGAGGCGCCCCTGCTCGTCGCCGCGCAACAGGAACGTCTGCAGAGCGCCGAGAAGACCCGCACCCGTCTGGCCGCCGAACTGGCCAGAACCGAGGGACGCGAGTTGTGGCGAGACACTCCTCCACGGCCCTCCGGCCGCCGCGTCGCCAGCCGCACCGTGCCCGCCTTTACCGACGAGATTCGCGCGCTGGCTCTGAGTTTCGTCGCCGGCCAGGCCTCCTGCTTTATCGCTATGACCGAGGATCCGTCCGGCATCCTGCTGGCAACCTCAGCCGACAGCGGCATCCACGCCGGTAACGTGCTGAAGGCGGCCCTGGCAAGGCATGGCGGGCGCGGGGGCGGCAATGCCGCGCTGGCACAGGGCAGCGGGCCAAAAGAAGCGTTGGAGAAGGTGCGGGCGGACGTGGAAAAGGAGCTGGAGTAGAGGGAGTTGAAGGAGTAAAAGGAGTGAGGGCTTACCGCGTTCGTCGGATTCGCTCGGTAACGGCAGCGGCGTATCGGTTCAACAACCGGCTGGTGTGTTCCAGAAGGTGTCTCACCTCTTCCGTGCTCGCGTAGTTCAGGTCTTCAGCCAATACCGGATAGTAACGGCATTCTTCCAGCGACCCCTGCGCGATGTTGAGCATTCGCGCCTGGGTCTTTGCGCGCATTATTCGGTGTGCTATGGAAACCGCTTGCTGACGCGCGCGGCTCGGAACTGAGCCGTGACCGTAAGGGAGCGGTCTCCCGTAAGAGCACACCATCACGCGGTCAAAGCCCCGGTCTGCCTGGCCGCTCCGTCGGAACCCTTCGGCGATATTGGCTGCTATGGAGACCGCGGCGCCATCCACGCAACGAAAGTGCCCCGGGCGGCGCCGGACTCTCGTCCTTTTACTCCCCTGTACTCCCCCTACTACATCGCCCAGCTCACCAAAACCACCCCGCCCACAAAGAACAGCAGCATCGCCGCCACCAGGCGTTTGACTCCCGGCCCGGCGTTCTGAAATTCCTTCCATGCGAGCAGACCCCACAGCGCGCCCAATAGCGGCGCCGCCTGAAGCAGACCGTAGCCCGCCGGGCCGGGCTGAACGTGCCTGGGAACGCTCTCCACCACCAGGTACACCAGCGTGCCCACGCACCACACCGCGCCACCAATCAGGCCAAGCACATGCTGTTTCTTCGTGCCGCGGAAGTAGTCCAACATCCCCAGCGCAGGGCCCTGCACGGGCAGGTTCAGGAAGTAGATGTTGTAGACGAAGGTGGACACGAACACGCCCGCGCTCAGCAGGACCATGAGGCTGTACGGCCCGAGCCCGTTATCGCCGGTCTGGGTCCACGATGCCAGCGGAAGGAACGCTCCCAGCAGCAGACCGCTGGCCAGGCTCAACAGATTCCCTTTTGTCCCGGTGGGACGCGCGTGTCGGATCTTCGGCATGCCGCGTCCGGCGGGCGGTGGAGTCTCCGCGAACGCCGGCTTGCGCCTCGGAGCGTCCAGCGCCCAGGCCGCCGCATCCAGCACAACGGCGATCGCCACCAGCACCACGCCGCAGATCCACATGGCCGTATTCCCCTGATGGTTGGTAACGGCGTTCCACACCACGCTCACCACCAGAGCCATGCCAAAACTCAACGGGAACGCGACGGACATCCCGGCCACCGAAACCGCCGCCAGCAGAAGGATACCGGCCAGATTGAGAACAAGCCCGGAAGCGAATCCTCCGGCCGTTTTCAGCTTGCCGGCAATCAGGAAATTGTCCGAAAAGGACAGCTCGTTGCCCAAGGAGCCGAGCGTGAAGGCGGCGATAACAGCCACCAGCAGCACTCCGAATGAGTAGTCGTAGTAATAGAGCTCGAACCTCCACTTCCCGGCCAGCTTGTACGTGTTGGCCCAGGATCCCCAACAAATCATTGTCAGGATTGTGAGGAGCAGTACAATCTCGTGCGTCGTCGGAACAATCATGTTTGCCTGTAACCCGGATTCGAGATTCTACCACGCCGCGAGGGACGATGAGGCCACCACCGGCCATCATGAGCCGCGCGCGATCGCGCCCAGCACGGCGCCGTATACGATGTGGCCGGCCAGGCTGGAGAAAACGCTGGTCACCGGATGCAGAAAATGCGCCTCGTTGAACCCCACGCCCATCATCACCATCACGCCGGTGCCGGCGAACACCCACACGATTACCCCCCACTCGGCCCCCCGCTGCCACGCGGTTCCCAGCAGCGCGGGCCGCGCATAGACGAAAACAATGGGCGACACGACGGCCCCCATGAACAGAAAGATCGCGAGGCCCATCCACCAGCCCGCGCTGAATACCACCGCCGGATGGCTCACCAGGCGCGAGCCGATGTCGGCGGCCATGTCAATGTTGGGCAAACCGGCATGAGGCGCCAGATACATGATGACGGTAAGAACCAGGGTGGCAATGAGCCCGCCCAGAATGGCTCGTTCGAAAACACGCTTGCCGGGACGCATGAGCGGAACCTCCCTGTTGCATCCCAAGCATACTGCTACCGGCCGGCGAAAGAAAGACTGGAAAGGCCGCCGGCCCCCTGCAGCGCGTTACGCTAGGATAGCGTGGCCAGCGTGCGACAGGTCGGCCGTTACCAGATCGCCGAGGAACTCGGCCGCGGCGCCATGGGCATCGTGTACAAGGCGCAGGACCCGGCCATCGGGCGCGTGGTGGCCATCAAGTCCATCCGCCTGTCGGACCTCACTGACGAGACCGAGCGCCAGCGCATGCACGACCGGCTGTTTCGCGAAGCGCAGTCGGCCGGCGTCCTTTCTCATCCCAACATCGTCACCATTTACGACATCGCGGAAGAGGACGGAATGGCGTACATCTTCATGGAGTACGTCAACGGGCCCACGCTGGAGAAGTTGCTCGGCGCGCGCGAGCCGCCCGCGCGAGAAACGCTGCTGAGTTTGTTGCGGCAGACCGCCGGCGCCCTCGACTACGCCCACCGCAAAGGCATCGTTCACCGCGACATCAAACCCGCCAACATCATGGTGCACGATAGCGACATCGCCAAGATCACCGATTTCGGCGTGGCCCGCGTCGCCTCGCAGCAGGTGACGCTGAGCGGAACCATGATGGGCACGCCGAACTACATGTCGCCGGAACAGGTGGAAGGGCGTTCGGTGGACGGCCGCGCCGACCAGTTCTCGCTGGCGGTGGTCGCCTATGAGATCTTCACCGGCGAGAAGCCCTTCGCCGCCGATCATCTGCCCACGCTGCTCTACCGGATCGTGCGCGAGGAACCGGCCCCGCTCGCGCGCCTCAATCCGACGCTCGCCCCGCAGGTGGACACCGTCCTCCGCAAGGCGCTGGCAAAGGACCCGGCCGAACGCTATGGCGAATGCACCGAGTTCGTGGACGCCCTGGTCAAGGCCTGCAGCGCGAAGCCCGACTGGGCCCCGATGGCCCGTGGCGCAATGGACAGCATGCCCACCATGGCCGGCACATCGGTACGGCCTCTTGTGCCCGTGACCTCGCCGCCCGCCGCAGGCAGACCGCAAGTCCCGCCGCGCCATCCGCTGATTCGCAATCTGGTCTGGGCGCTGGTGGGCATCGCGATTGTGGGACTGGCGCTCATCGCGGCGCAACGGTTCCTCATGAATCCGCCGGCGGACACGCGCGCCGGGCAGGTCGCGGCGCCTCCCGTGCAGGAACCTGCTACCAGCACCGCCGTGAAACCGAGCCCGGCCGGACAACCCACCGCGCCACCGCCGGACGCGTCCCCGCAGACGGATGAGCCCCGGCACCCCACTGAAACCGAACCGGCGCCACCGCCCACACGCATAGCGGAGACCACCGTTCAGATCGTCACGGACCCGGCCGGCGCGCGCGTAGTGGTGGACGATAATCCGGCATCATCCTGCACCTCGCCCTGCATGCTGCAGCTTCTCTCCGGGCGCCACACGCTGCGCGCCGACGCCGCCGGCTATCAGACCGGGCGGCGCATCTTCGCCACGCCGCAGCAATCCGACCTGTTTCTGGGCCTCGACAAGGCCACCGGCACTCTGACCGTGAGCTCGAACCCTCCGGGGGCCGCCATTCTTCTGAACGGCAAGGAGCTGCGCCAGAAGACACCCGCGGTCCTGAATCTGGCGGCGGGTACCTATCACGTCGAGATCGTGCGGGACGGCCGGAGTGTCGCCAGAGACGTCAACGTGGCGACCGGCGAAATGCACAGCCTCGACCTGACCCTGCGCTAGCAGGCTACGTCGTACAGTCGCTTATTTTGGCAGGCCGGGCTCCACAAAAGTGCCGAATATCGGACCGGCAAGGGTAAGCTGCCCTCCGGCGACACCTGTGCCGGTCACGTTCAGGAAACCGCTCACGTTGCCCACGGTCACGCCGGTGGCCGAATCGGTCGACACCTGCGTTACGGTCAGGATCATTGAAGCGCTGGAAACTACCGGAAGCACCGCAAAGGAACCAGCAAACCAGGCATTCGGAGTAGCCTGCAGCTTGTTGAACGTCAAGGTCACCTGCTGGTCCTGGGTCGTGGCTGTTCCGTTCACCAGCGTGGCGCCCTGTGGAAATGTGGCAGTGAATGTGGTGTTGCCGTTGGTCGGGATGATGGTGAAATTCAGGAGTTCCATCGCCCCAGTCTGGTTCGGGAGGAACTGCGAGTTAATGAACATTGCATCGAAAGGCGGATCGGCCGACGGTGCGTCGGTTGTCACCGGGATAGAGGTGAACGCTGAGCCGCCAAAACGCAACCCCAGTACGGACACGTTGCCGCTCGATACCGTGAACTGCGCCGAACCCCGATGGCCAACGATGTTGCCGAGACCCGGAAAGGTCCTCAGGGTTGACACGGCCTTGTTGTAGGCCGGCAGCGGGACCAGGGATGTCCCGAGCGTGTTTCCCTGCTCATCCAGCACCGTAATGGTGACGACCGTGTCGATCGGGCTCGGGTTCACCATCGATACGGCCGTTACGAAACTGGTCTCGTCCCATACGAGCGTGTTCGCCGTAGACGCGGTGCTCGCAAACGGCACGACGGCTTCCTGATCGGGGCGCCCGGCCACGGTCTGCCGGAATACTCCATAGCCCACTACGCCGCTCGGCAGGAAGAAGGTCGCGTATCCCTGACTCAGGCCCGACACGTTCGGCGCCTCGATAATGGCGGTGCCGAGGGCGGGCACATTGACCACCGTCGAGGTTACAGATACGCCCGCCACCGGCACGGATAACGGCGTTCCCGTGTCATTGACGAAGTAGACGGCAAACGAAGCAGCGGCCTTGTCGTTCTGATTGGTGAAATACAACGCCGAGTACCACCCTCCACCATAGGCAAGCTGCGGAAGAACGTACGATGTGGTTTGGGCGTTCGCCGGCGCCCACAGCGCCACGAGGAGCCCAACCGTCCAGAGTATCTTCAGCCACTGGTTCTGTTTGCACATAGTTCTATTCTCCTCTATTCTCCTTATGTAAAGTCACTTGCCGGCGGCAATACTCGCACCTGAAGTGCGACACCTCAGTGTCAGCGTTCGGCGCGGACAATCAGCAGGGGAACCCGCAGATTGTGACGTACTGCATTAATTGTAGTCCCGAAGATGATGTCTTTGAGGCCCTTATGCCCGTGGGCCCCCATCACGATCAGGTCCGGCAGGAGCTCCCGGGCGTAGCGGACGATCTCCGTTTTTGGATTCTGGGAATGACGCACGACCAGTTCCACGGTGACGTCTTCGTGAGCGATCAGCGCGGCGATATCCGCCAGATAGCGTCTGCCTTCCTCCACTTCCGCCGTGGAAGCCTCCTGCCCGTACATCTGGCTGGTGACGTCTTCCTCCACGTGCAGCAGGTAGATTCGTCCCCGGCGTGCCCGGGCCATGGCCACGGCGTGCGCGATGGCGGCACGGTCCAGCGGCGTGTGATCCAGCGGAACCAGGATCTTCGTGTACGCGGGCGAGGGCAGGTCCTCGGCCACGCCGTGCGGCACCACAAAAGCGGCCCGCCCTTTTCGCCGCAGGCCTGCGGGCAGCCACGGTTCCAGGATCACCCACAGCAACAGGATCGAGACGGCGGCGAGCACCGGCACCAGCAGCCATTCCACCAGACCACGGCGCGTTCCGGCGTTGGCCAGCCAGTCCTCGAGAGTTTGCTGCACCAGCCACACGTTCAGCCCGACGACCAGCGTCGCGGTGAACCACGCCAGCAGTTTCACCCAGGCAGGGTTCGCGAATGGGCCCATCCGCTTGCGGTCGTTGGTGAAGTGCAGCAGCGGCACGATGGCGAAGGGCAACTGCAGGCTGAGAATCACCTGGCTGAGAATCATGAGCTTATACGTGGCCTGTTCTCCCGCCGTGTAAATCACAATGGCCGCGGGGATCACGGCGAGCATGCGCGTAATGAGCCGCCGCAGCCACAGCCGCACGCGGAAGTTGAGAAAGCCCTCCATCACCACCTGGCCGGCCATGGTTCCGGTGAGTGTCGAGGACTGGCCCGAGCATAACAGCGCCACCGCGAAGATGACGCTGGCCGCCGCCGTGCCCATCATCGGCGTCAGCAGCTCGTAGGCCTGTTTGATTTCCGTGACGATCCGGTGCTGGGTGAAGAAGACCGCCGCGGCCATGGCCAGGATGGCGATGTTCACCAGCATCGCGCCGTTCATCGCCACCACCGAGTCAATCAGGTTGAAGCGGCAGGCGGTACGCTTCTCCACTTCCGTCCGGCCGATAAGCCGGGTCTGCACCAGCGCGGAGTGCAGGTACATG
The DNA here is from genome assembly GCA_049510065.1 of Bryobacteraceae bacterium. Classification (GTDB taxonomy): domain Bacteria; phylum Acidobacteriota; class Terriglobia; order Bryobacterales; family Bryobacteraceae; genus CAWACP01. Next base: position 128,580 of record JBEKZH010000003.1, on the reverse strand, counting down.
TTGTGGGGCATCACCGTCGCGCCAAGGATGGCAATGGCGATGTACAACGACTGCCCGTTCAAACGTGGGATGACGCCGTTCATCAGCTCTCCCACGGCGGGCTTTGCCCACAGGATCTCCACCAGGAAACAGCCGGCGATCACCGTGATCAGCGAGAGTACGAAAGCCTCCACCAGACGCACGCCCCGGTTGGTGAACCAGAGCAGCAGCAGGGTATCGGCGGCGGTGAGCGCGACGCCAATCAGCAGCGGAATGTGAAACAACAACTGCAGGCCGATGGCGGTGCCCAGCACCTCGGCCAGATCGCAGGCGGCGATGGCGATTTCGCAGAAAACCCACAGCGTGAGCGAAATGGGCCGCGGATAGGTCTCGCGGCAGGCCTGCGCCAGATCCCGTTGCCAGACAATGCCCAGCCGCGCGCTCATGGTCTGCAGCAGGATGGCCATCAGGTTCGAAAGAACCAGAACCCACAGCAGCCGGTATCCGAACCGTGCGCCGCCTTCCAGATCGGTGGCCCAGTTGCCCGGGTCCATGTATCCCACGCTCACCAGAAAGGCGGGACCGGAGAAGGCGAACGCGCGCCGCCAGAACGAGGGGTGGCGCGTGCCGATGGTAGAATGCAGATCGCCCAGCGATGCCGAGCCGGCCGGATTGGTCCCCACAGTATTCATAGGACTCGTGCGAACGCCGGCTGAAAGCCGGCGGCAGCCTGAAAGGCCGCCCCACAAGAACAGCCAATGAACAACCTTGTAGTCTAGCATCCGCGCGCCTGGCTGGCCGGAGCCGCTCGAAGGCAGCCACCTGGCCGAAAAGCACCAGCGGAACCGTGGGCGGCCGGAATGTAACTGGTTGATTCGACGTACCGTTCCTGTTGGCATCTACCGTGCACTCCTCGCAGCGTCAGTGGACGGTGCAGTATGAAACGAATCCTGTTCAGTATCTTGATTCTGTCAACCCTCACCGGGGTAGTCCGGGCGAATGACAGTGACGATCCCAGTCGCGGCGTTGCCCGCATCAGCATCATGCAGGGAGACGTGTCCGTGCGCCGGGGAGACTCGGGCGAGGTGACGGCGGCTGCCACCAACGCGCCGCTGATGTCAAAGGACGCGGTGCGCACCGGGCCGTCGTCCCGCGCCGAAATCCAGTTCGACGCCGCGAATTACCTGCGCATCGCGCCGAACTCGGAAGTGCATTTCGCGGGCATCGAACAAGGCCGTTTTCAGGTGCAGGTGGCCTCCGGCACCATCACTCTCACCGTGATGGGCAACTCCAACGTGCAGGCGGAGGTGGATACTCCCAGCATCGGCGTTCGCCCCGGTGGACCAGGCGCTTTCCGCGTGACGGTTGGCGAGGATGGCACCTCGCAGATTACGGTGCGCAGCGGACAGGCGGAGATCTTCACGCCGCAGGGTTCGGAAACGATTCACGAGGGCGAGACCATGCTGGTGCGCGGGCAGGCCGCGGATCCCGAGTTTCAGACCACGGCGGCGATCGGCTTCGACGAGTGGGACCGCTGGAATCAGGAATGCGACCAGCGCATCGAGCGCGCGCAGTCGGCGCAGCGCAAGTACGTCAATCCCGAGGTCTACGGTACCGAGTCCATGGAAGGGTACGGCACGTGGACGGAGGACCCGGATTATGGTGAAGTCTGGCAGCCGACGGTTGCGCCGGGCTGGGCGCCGTATCGCTACGGCCGCTGGGTCTGGGAAGACTGGTATGGCTGGACCTGGGTCAGCTACGATCCGTGGGGCTGGGCGCCCTATCACTGGGGCCGCTGGTACATGGGCAGAGGCGGCTGGTGCTGGTATCCGGGATCGCGTTACGAGCATTACGAGTGGCGTCCGGCTCTGGTGGCCTTCTTCGGCTTCGGTCCACGGTCGGGCTTTGGCGTGGGCTTCGGATTCGGCAATGTCGGCTGGGTTCCGCTCGGTCCACATGAGGCCTTTTATCCGTGGTGGGGACGTGGGTTCTATGGCGGCCGTGGCGGCATGACGGTTGTCAACAACATCAACATTGTCAATTCGTTTCGCAATGCCCGTGTGATGAACGGCGTCACCGCGGTGGGCGCGGGTGAGTTCGGACGGCGCGGGTTCAACGGAAACAACCTGCGGGTGACGGCGGGCGACCTGCGCGCCGCCGGGCTGGTGCGTGGACAGGTGCCGCTGACGCCGGGGCGAGAGAGCCTGCGGATGTCGGACCGTACCACGCGCGCCACTGGCTTCACCCAGGGCCGGCAACAGTTCTTCAGTCATATGCAGTCCTCGCGCGTGGATCGGGTTCCGTTCGCGCAACAACAGCGCGGGATGCAGCAGAACACGCAGCATGCCGGCACGGGCGCGAGTGGATGGCGCCGGGTTGGCGAACCACCGGCACAGCGAGCCGGCTCGGAAGCATTGCGACCTTCGGCGCCTTCCACAAATCGACCGGCTGAGACCTGGCATCGTTTCGAGACGCCGGCGGCCCGCGGTTCGGGCGGATCGGCTTCCTCGGGCGGTTACTACGGTGGCCAACCGGTTCATATCGCTCCGCAGATTGTGCACGAGCGGCAGTCAACCGGCGGCGGTTATCGTGGATACCCCAGTGGCGGCGGATACAACGCGCCGGCCCCGGCTTACCATCCAGCGCCGGCTCCGTCGTATCACGGCAGCAGCGCACCCGCTCCCTCATATCAGGGGAGAGGTGGTGGCGGTGGTGGCGGTGGCGGCGGTGGCGGCGGTCGCAGCTCGGGTGGTGGCGGCGGCGGCGGTCACAGCTCCGGCGGAGGTGGCGGTCACAGCGGCGGCAGCGGCCATCGCTGATCGCGAGGCAAAGGGTTTTCGACCAGGTTGAGCTTCTTCCCTCAGGCCCGGTGGGCGAGCAATTGCCCCCCGGGCCTTTTTTCAGTTTTCCGCGCGCAGCAGCACTTTCATGACGCCTTTTTCGGCGGCGCGGGCGAATGCCGCGGGGGCTTGCGAGAGAGGGTACTCGCCGGAGATCATGTCCTCCACGTTCACTTTGCCGGAGCGCAGCAGCTTCAGAGCCGGTTCGAAGCGGCCACAACGCGAGCCCACCAGAGTGATTTCGTTCACAATCAGCGGGGCCGTGTCCAGCGAGACCAGACCGTGCACCGTCGACTTCATGATCAGCGTGCCGCGCGGCCGTGTCATGGCCGCTGCCTGGCGCAAGCCTTCGGCGGATCCGGTCGCGTCCACCGTCCATTCCCAGGCGGCCACGGGAAGGCGCTTGCCCGCAATCTCCGTGGTGACTCCCGCCGCTCGCGAGATCCGCAACTTCTCGCGATGGCGTCCGAAATGGTGCACGCGCGCGCCGTGCGCCTGCAGCGTCTGCGCAATCAGCAGGCCGAGCTTGCCGTCGCCCAGGACGGCCACCTCCCCACCCCGCGGAATCTCCACCTGGTCGAGGATCTCGCAGGCGGCGGCAAGCGGCTCGGTGAAGACGGCGCGCTCGGTGGGCAGGTCCGCGGGGACCGCGTGCAGATTCGCTTCGGGCAGCGTCAGGAATTCGCGAAAAGCGCCGGGGTGCTTCACAATGCCGAGCACGGTGCGGCGCGGGCAGTGGCGGCCGAGACCGCGCGCGCACCATTCGCAGTGGCCGCAGGCGAGGTTGATCTCGCCCACCACGCGCTGGCCGAGGAGCGCGGGCGTATCCGCCTCCGCCACTTCACCCACGAACTCGTGTCCGGGCACGCCGCGAAAGCCGTAGTAGCCGCGCTGGAGTTCGAGGTCGGTGTTGCAGATGCCTCCCAGCAGAAGACGGATCAGCGCGAACCCTTCGGGGCGCTTCGGACGAGGCGCGGCGCGAACGGACACGACGCCGTTTTCGAGGTGCACGGATCGCATTGCTTTCATTGTTCAATATAAGTGTGAATCAACGACAAGGGAAGTGGGCGCTGGTTACCGGCGCGAGCGCGGGAATCGGGCTGGCTTTTGCTGAGAAGCTGGCCTCGCTGGGCATGAATCTGGCGATCACGGCGCGGCGGGTGGAGCGGCTGGAGCAGATCGCGGCGCGGCTCTCCGGCCTCCACAACATTTCCGTCGAGGTTTGTTGCGCGGACCTGAGCGAGCCGAGCGGACCGGTGATCGTGCACGCCTTCACCGAAGCCAGGGGCATCGCGGTGGAGCTTCTGGTGAACAACGCCGGCGTGGGCGGCTATGGCGAGTTTCGCACCAGCGACCTCGGGCGGCAACTCGACATGGTGCGGTTGAACTGCGCGGCCGTGGTCCACCTCACTCATCTGTACCTGCCGGCGATGGCGGCGCGCCACAGCGGTGAAATCGTGATAACGGCTTCCACCGCGGCCTTTCAGCCGACCCCGTACATTGCGGTCTACGGCGCCAGCAAAGCGTTCGACCTGCTGTTTGCCGAGGCGCTGGCGGAGGAAGTGGCGCGCCATGGCATTCGCGTGTCCGCGCTGTGTCCGGGGCCAACCAAATCGGAGTTCTTTGCGGTGGCGGGTGTGCCGGAAGAAAGGCTCGAAGGCAGAGTGCCGGCCGCGTCGGTGGTGGAAGCCGCGCTGCGCGCGCTGGACTCGGGGAAGCGCCTGGTGATTCATGGTGCGTGGAATCGATGGCAGGTCTACCTGCAGCGCCTCGCTCCCCGCCGGTTTGTCAGCGGCGCCGCCGAGCGCATGCTGCGCCCGCCGCACTTGCGGAAGAAGTAGATCGCCTCACCCTTTCCTCTCCTGCACGTCTGTGGCAGAGGTATGCGATCTCTCCTGGACGACGCTCGCTTCGCTCTTCGCTCCCTGCGGAAGAACCCGGTTATCGCGCTGGTGGCGCTGTTATCGCTGGCCATCGGCATTGGCGCCAACTCCGCCATCTTCACGCTCATGGACCAGGTGCTGCTGCGCGCCCTGCCGGTGGCGCACCCGGAACAGCTCGTGTCATTTGAATCGCCGGGACCGCTGGCCGGATTCGTCAACACGAACTATGGCCCCGATGTCAGCTTCTCGTATCCGGACTACCGCAGGCTGCGCGACGAAGGCACGGTGCTGGACGGGGTCATCGCCCGCTTCCCCTTCACCCTGAGCGTCTCCCAGGGCGGCCAGACCGAGCAGGCGGCCGGAGAGTTGGTGAGCGGCAACTATTTCCGGGTGCTGGGCGTGCAGCCCGCCTTGGGCCGCTCGCTGACCGCCGAAGACGACCGCGCACCCGGTGCGCATCCCGTGGCCATGCTCAGCTACGGCTACTGGATGCGCCGCTTTGGCGGCAGCACCGCGGTGCTGAACCAGACGGTGACCTGCAACGGCCAGCCGATGACCATCGTGGGTGTGGCCGCGCGCGGGTTCCGATCGGTGGCCATGGGCGAGGCGCCGGACGTCTTCGCGCCCATGGCCATGAAGAAAGCGATGACGCCGACGTGGGACGAACTCGCGAACTCGCACGCGTACTGGTTGAACATCTTCGGACGTCTCAAGCCCGGTGTTCCGCGCGAGCGGGCGGAGACCGCCATGAACGTGACCTGGCATGCGTTGCTCCAGGACGGTCTGGCTTCGCTGCCCATCTCCGCGCCGCGCTTCCGCGCCGAGTACCTGGCCAAGCGGTTGAAACTGGCGCCATCGCCTACGGGGATTTCGGGCGTGCGCGAACTGGCCACCAGGCCACTGCAGGTTCTGCTGGTGATGACCGGGCTGGTGCTGCTGATCGCCTGCGCCAACGTCGCCAGCCTGCTGCTGGCGCGCGCCGCCGCGCGGGAACGGGAGATCGCCATCCGGCTTTCGCTGGGCGCCACCCGGTGGCACATCGTGCGTCAGACGCTGGCGGAGAGCGTGCTGCTGTCGTTTGCGGGAGGCGCGCTCGGCGTCGCGGTGGCCTCCGGTACAGGCCGCCTGATTCTGCATTTCCTGCCGGCGATGTTTCTGCAGGGTCTGGGCGTGGCGCCGGACGCGCGGATGCTCGGCTTCACCTTCGCGGTGGCCATTGTCACGGGCCTGCTGTTCGGACTTGCGCCCGCGTTGCGCGCCAGCCGACCCGATCTGGCACCCGCGCTCAAGGCGGAGGCGAGCACGGTGTCGGGCGGGGGGCACGTGCGCCTTCGCAAGGCGCTGGTTTCGGTTCAGATGGCCGTTTCCGTGGTGCTGCTGGCCGGCGCGGCTCTGTTCGCCCAGAGCATGTACAACCTCCACCAGTTGAATCCGGGGTTCCGTGTGGAACACGTGCTGACCTTCAGCGTGGACCCGTCTCTGCTGGGCTATTCGTCCGAGCGGGCGCGCGATTTCGGCGACCGGCTGCAACGGGAGATCGGCGCGCTACCCGGCACGATCGATGTCTCCATGGCGCGCATGCCGCTGGTGGCGGGCGCCCAGGCGATGTCGGGCATGGTGATGGAGGGCTACCATCCATCGGAGGGCGAGAACATGACGGTGAGTTTCAACGCCGTCGGCACGCGCTATTTCGCCACGATGGGCATTCCATTGCTCGCTGGGCGCGAGTTCGCCGAAAGCGACCGGTCCGGATCGCCGCCGGTTGCGGTGATCAATGAAACCGCGGCGAAGCGCTACTTCGGTGACCGCAATCCCATCGGGCTGCACCTCGGGCGTGGGCAAAGAGGAGGGCAGGAAACCAGGCCGGACACGGAGATCGTCGGGGTGGCGAAAAACGCCAAGTACGACCGCCTGCGCGAAAAACCGAAGCCGTTCGTGTATTTCGCCACGGATCAGGAGGGAGACAGTGCCTTCCTGGCCTATTACGTGCGCACCGCCGCGGATCCGCTGGCTCTGGCCGGCCCGGTGCGGCGCGTGGTGCAGCGCCTGGATGCGAACCTCCCGGTGACGGATCTGCTGACCATGCGCGAGCAGGTGGATCAATCAGTGTTTCTGAGCCGCCTGATCGCCATGCTGTCGTGCGCCTTCGCGGCCACCGCCACGCTGCTGGCCTGCGTTGGTCTTTATGGTGTGGTGGCGTGGTCGGTTACGCGGCGCACGCGGGAGATCGGCATTCGCATCGCTCTCGGCGCGCTGTCGGCCGATGTCATTCGCATGGTGATGCGGGACGTGGTTGTGCTGGGCGCCATTGGCGTCGCGGTGGCCCTGCCGGCGTGGTTCGCGGTGTCGCGCCTGGTGCAATCGCAATTGTTCGGCGTGAGTGCGCGCGATCCACTGGCCATTGCTGTGTCCATCGTCGCGCTCGCGCTGGCGGCCCTGCTGGCGGGGCTCATTCCGGCGCTGCGCGCGGCGCGCGTGGACCCCATGCTGGCCATCCGCTACGAATAGCGCTCAGAGTCCCAGGGAGGCGGCCATCTCCAGAGTCGCGCCTGAGGCGTCGTGCACCGTAATGATGCCGCCGGCGAGTTGGACATCCGTGATCTTCGTGAAGCCCGCGGGCGTGCGCGTCCAGAACAGCAGGAACCGCGTGGTGATGGTGGACCGTGCGGGCAGCCAGCGGTAGGTGGGCGTGTCGAACATCGCGTTCATCCGGACGGCTTCGCGGCGCGGCACGTCGAAGGGCATGGTGGAAAACTCGAGCCCGCGGGCGAGCTGATCGTCCGCTGGATAGTACTCCCAGTTCTGCACCCACGGGAATTCCTCGCGCCGGAAGAGATAGCCGAGCAAGAGGCGGCGGACCGGATGCAGGAACGTCACAAAGGCCAGCGGCCGGGCAGGGTCCATCAGGCAGGTGGTGTGGTCGCCGGAGGGATGGGGCCCGGCGGCGCGCACGTCTATCGGGCCTCCATCGACACCGGGCGCCAGCGGCCACGCGAAATCCTGAAACGAAGCGAGGCGGTGCGGCAGGTCATCGCCGGGTTCCCACGCTCTGGTCTTCGCGCGAACGGCGGGCATGTCCACCACGGTTGTGCCGCGCTCCAGATACGGCGCGCCGATAGTGGCGTGCTCGGCCCAGTGCACCGGCCGGTCGAACGCCATCAGATTCTCCAGTTCGCTCTCAACGTAGACGACGTTCTCGCCATCCACAAGACGGTACGTGCGCGTGAACGCTTCCTGGACCAGCGGGAGCTTCGCGGCCAGCGTCAGGGTGCCGGTTGTCCGCTCGCGGACTTCATAGGTCTCGCGGTGCGCCTCGCCGTGCATGGGGAGCCCGGCCCGCTGTTCTTCGTGGGAGGCCGGTCCAAAACCGTCGACGCAGACGAAGTGGCCGAAGCCAGGCGTCTTTCCGAACGGATGAGGCCGGCCCGCGGCGATGCGCTGCGGGTCCCACAGCGGGTTCATGCGGGCGGTATCGTCAGCAAAAACAATGCTGACCAGCGACGCGCCGACGGTGAGGATGGTGGCTTCCACCTGGCCGTTCGAAAGCACGCGCGCGGGAAAGTCCTGGCAGGTGGTCTCCGTCATGGTCTGGTTGCTGCTAGCATACAGCCAGATGACCCGGCGCAGGAAACGCTGGCTGATTGGCATCGCGCTGTTCGCACTGGCCGCTGTCGTCGCGCTGTTCGTGGCCGCGGCGATCCTGGCAAAACGCTTCGAGCCCATGGTGCGCGATCAGGCCGTCCGCTACCTGCGCGATCGCTTCCACTGCGATGTGCAACTGGCTTCCCTGCACGTCCATCTGCCAAAGATGTCGACGCTGGGCTTGCTCCTGAAGCGGCAACACGGAGCGAAGTTGCGCGTGAATGGCGCAGGGCTGACCATGCGCTTCAGCGGCCGGGAGGACTTGCCGCCGCTATTCTCCATGCGCAGGTTCAGCTTCGAAATGGATTTGCAGGCGCTGACGGAAGATCGCAAAACGGTGGACCGCGTTTCCATTGAGGGGCTCGAAATCAACGTTCCCCCGAAGCAGGACCGCCCCGTCACCGTCGCGGCCCAGTCAGGCACGACGAGCGGCGGGAGCCCTGCGGCGGGGTCGAGCGTGCTCATCGAGGACGTGAAGATCACCGGCGCGGTGCTGGTGCTGCTTCCGCGCGACAAGACCAGGAAGCCGCTGCGGTTCCAGATCGCGAGCCTGCGGCTGACCTCGGTGGGCGCCGGCGCACCGATGAATTACGATGCGACGCTGACTATTCCCAGGCCGCCTGGCCAGGTGCGCAGCCAGGGCGCCTTCGGTCCGTGGCAGACCGGCGATCCTGGCGACACGCCGCTCAACGGTAGTTACACCTTCAGCAAGGCGGACCTCGGCGTGTTCAACGGCATTGCCGGAATCCTGTCGTCGACGGGCCGCTTCGACGGCAGCCTGGGCGCCGTTCACGCCACCGGCGAAGCCTCGGTTCCGGACTTCCGTTTGAAGATGGCCGGCAACCGGGTGCCGCTGGTGACGAACTTCGAAGCTCTTGTGGATGGCACCAACGGCAACACCGTTCTGCAGCCGGTGCACGCCAGGCTGGGGAAGACGGCCTTCACCACCACGGGCACGGTGATCCGCCACGAAGAGCAGACCCGCCGCAGCATCGACCTGCAGGTCACCATGGCGGATGGCGACATGCGCGACCTGCTTCGCCTGGCCACCAAACAGCCGCCGTTTCTGGAAGGCCGCCTCACGCTGAAAAGCAAAATCTCCATTCCGCCGCTGTCGGGAAAGGTGAAAGACAAGCTGGTGCTGGACGGCACGTTCCAGGTCCGCGACGCGCGCTTTCTCAAATCGCACATTCAGGAACAGCTCGACCAGCTCAGCCGCCGCGGGCAGGGCCAGCCGGGGAACCAGGAGATCGACCAGGTGGTCTCGATCATGGCTGGCGCTTTCCATCTCGAGAACCAGGCGATGACCTTTCGCAAATTGTCGTTCGGGGTGCCGGGCGCCAAAGTGGCGCTGGCCGGCGTCTACGACATGGGCAAGGACACGCTCGATTTCCACGGCACGCTGAAGCTGACCGCGAAGGTCTCCGAGACGATGACCGGCTGGAAGCACTGGGCCCTGAAACCGGTGGATCCGCTGTTTGCGAAGAACGGCGCCGGCACGTTTCTGCGCATCCGGGTGGATGGCTCCGCGAAGCAGCCGAAGTTCGGCCTGGACAGCCAGCGCTGATGTACTACGGCGGCGGCGTGAAATGTTTTCCGGAACTCCCGCGGGCAATTTGCGTCTAAACGAGCAGGAGGGAAGCGCGATGAGCAACACGAAACAGCGGTTGGAGCTTTGCGAAGCCATCCTGGCTCTGATCGAGCAGAAGCGCGAAGAAACCGGCGACCAGTCGCTGGGCGCGGCGATCGAGCGTGTTGTAATCGACAGCCAGTTCGAGGACCTGGAAGGCGAGATCCTCGAGAATCCCGGCGCGATCGAACCCTGGTTGATCCGCCGCCGTCGTGGCGAAGTATAAGCCGCGCTCGTCTTCTCCCGCGTGCCATCCTGATAGCTGAATGCAAATCAATGAGACGTCCCTGCGCGTCCGTTACGCGGAGACGGACCAGATGGGGGTGGTGTATTACGCGAACTACTTCATCTGGATGGAGCTGGGGCGCGTGGAGTATTGCCGGGCCATCGGCTTTCGCTATCGCGACATGGAGGAGCAGGACGGCATTCTGCTGGCGGTGATCGACGCGCAATGCCGCTACCGTCGTCCGGCGCGCTACGACGATGAGGTGACCGTGCGGACCCGGGTCTCCACAGCCAGCCGTCGCGCGGTGGAGTTCTCCTACGAGATGTACGTGCGGGAAGAACTCATCGCTTCCGGGCACACGCGCCACATGTTTCTCGGCCGCGACTTCCGTCCCGCTTCCCTGCCCTCGAAGTACCGCGAGTTGTTTGGAATCGAGGAGAGGGAGCTATCATAGACGGATTGCGCATTCCTCCTTTCTACCCTGTTCTGGACACTGCGCTGCTGGCCAGTGTGCCCGTCGATCCCGTCGAAGCGGCGCGGGCCATCCTCGACGGCGGCGTCCGCATCCTGCAGTTTCGCCACAAGGAACATTTTTCGCGAGCGGTGTTCGACGCGGCCCGGCGGATCGCGGAGCTGTGTCGCGCGGCGGATGCGCCGTTCATCGTGAACGATCGCGCGGATGTCGCCATGATGTTGCGCGCCGGCCTGCACATCGGCCAGGACGATCTGTCCCCGTCCGACGCGCGACGGCTGCTGGGCGGCGACGCGCTCATCGGGTTCTCGACACACCATGAAGCTCAGCTTCGGGCCGCGGCGTGCGAGCCCGTGGACTACCTCGCGCTGGGACCTTTGTTCGGCACAACGACGAAAGAAGACCCCGATTCCGCCGTGGGGCTGGACGGGCTGCGACGACTCCGCCCGCTCAGTGCGAAGCCACTGGTGGCCATCGGAGGAATCACTCGCCGGAACGCGCTCGCGGCCTTCGACGCCGGGGCCGATTCGGTGGCGGTGATCGGAGATCTGTTGACGGAGTGCTCATGCGCCGCCGACATCGGAAAACGGACGGAAGAATGGCTACAACTGACCGGCAGTCCGGCACGGGTCTCGTAAAGGGCCTGGGCCTGCTCGATTCCACGACGCTCGTCATGGGCTCCATGATCGGCTCGGGAATCTTCATCGTCTCCGCGGACATCGCGCGCCAGGTGCAGTCGCCGGGCCTGCTCATCATGACCTGGGTGATCACGGCGGCGCTCACCATCGTCGCCGCGTTGAGCTACGGCGAGCTGGCCGCGGCCATGCCTCACGCGGGCGGCCAGTACGTCTACCTGAGGGAAGCGTTTGGGCCGCTCAGCGGGTTCCTCTATGGCTGGACGTTGTTCACGGTGATCCAGACGGGCACCATCGCCGCGGTGGCCATCGCGTTCGCCAAGTTCACCGGCGTGTTCTTTCCGGCCGTCTCCGCGCACAGTTACCTGATTGGTTCCGGCAAGCTGGGCCTCACCACGCAGCAGTTGCTGGCCATCGCCGTACTGGTGCTGCTGACGGCGGTAAATACTCGCGGGGTGCGCACCGGCGCTGTGGTGCAGAACGTATTCACCATCGCCAAGATCGGCGCGCTGCTGGGTCTGGTGGGGCTGGGTGTTCTATTTGGGCGAAATCCCGCGGCTATTCACGATAATTTCGCTGGATTCTGGCGAAATGCCGATTGGACCATGACTACCATTCGCCTTGTCGGCGTGGCCATGGTGGGCGCGCTGTTCTCTTCCGACGCGTGGAACAACGTCACCTTCACGGCGGGAGAGATCCGCAATCCGAAACGAGACCTGCCCCTCTCGCTGGCTCTCGGCGTGGGCGTGGTCTCGCTGCTATACCTTGCTTGCAACTTCGTGTACCTGAGCGTGCTGCCGCTGGCCAGCATCGCCGCCGCGCCGGAGGATCGCGTGGCCACCGCGGTTGCCTCGGGCATTCTGGGCCCGGTGGCGGTGAAGGTGATGGCGGCGGCCATCATGGTCTCCACGTTCGGATGTCTCAACGGCATGATCCTGGCGGGCGCGCGCGTCTATTACGCCATGGCGCTGGACGGCCTCTTCTTTCGCCCGGTGGCGCGGCTGGACCCGGTGCATCACACGCCGGTGGTTTCGCTGATCGTGCAGTGCGTCTGGGCCTGTCTGTTAACGCTCACCGGCACCTACAGCGATCTGCTCGACTACGTGATCTTCGCCGTGCTGCTGTTCTACATGCTCACCATCGCGGGCCTGTTTGTGTTGCGGCGCACACAGCCGAATCTGCCGCGGCCGTATCGGGCATTCGGCTATCCCGTGCTGCCGCTGCTCTACATCGTGGTGGCGGGCGTCATCGAAGTTCTCTTACTGCTCTACAAGCCGAACTACACCTGGCCGGGACTGATCCTTGTGGTTGTGGGGGTGCCGGTGTACTTCGTATCGCGGAGGTTCGGAATCGGCGCGGGTCGCTAAGCGTCCTGACCTTTCGCGCGCGCGGGTCGAGCCAGCTTCAGAAGATGCGCCGGCTGGAAATGCTCTTCGCACCATCGGTATCCGTCCGAAAAGCTGACCGATACGAAGTAGCCGAGCGGCGGCTCATAGACCCAGGAATCCACCACGCCGCGCAGCCGGTGGTTCTGCACCCGGAACGACACCGTGCGGCCCCGCTGAACACTGGTGTCCAGCAGCAGGACGGCGGCCGTCGGCGAAATCTCTTCGAGGTTGGCGTCCAGTTGCTGGATGGTCCCCGGAGTGGCTTCGTAGTCAACGCGGACCAGCTCGGAACAAAGGTAGCGCCATTGGCCGCACTGTTCAGGCATGACAAACATCCGACGCAAACCCGGGGGAGAGGTTTCAAGGCGATTGTACTCCGGCGCCACAATGCCTGGAAAGGAAAACCCTCACCTGGTGTGCTACTGTGGCGACTGAATCATGGAACTTCACGGTAAGAATCAGATTGGGGCAACGCTGTCGGCGCGCGGCCGGAAGACGTTTTCCGCGTTCGATCCGCGACAGGGAAAGACGCTCGACCCGGCGTTCTTCGAAGCGACCGGCGAGGAGATCGAACAGTCGCTGAAGCTGGCGGCCGAGGCCTTCCCCGCGTTTCGCGCCAGCAACGCGGAGACGGTGAGTGGCTTGCTGGAGGCGATCGCCGAAGAGATCCTCGCGCTGGGCGAACCGCTCATCGACCGGGCCGCGGCGGAATCGGGACTCACCAAAGACCGGCTCACCGGCGAGCGCGCGCGCACCACGAATCAGCTTCGCCTGTTCGCCGCTCTGGTGAAGGAAGGGTCTTTCGTGGACGCCCGTATCGACACGGCATTGCCGGATCGCAAGCCCGTGCCGCGGCCCGATCTGCGCCGCATGCTGATCCCGATCGGGCCGGTGGTGGTCTTCGCCGCCAGCAACTTTCCCCTGGCGTTCTCGGTGGCCGGAGGCGATACCGCGTCGGCCCTGGCCGCGCGAAACCCGGTTGTGGTGAAGGCTCACCCGGCGCATCCGGGTACGTCGGAACTGGTGGCGGGCGCCGTTGCCCGCGCGGTCCACAAAGCCGGCTTGCCGGAAGGGGTCTTCTCCATGCTGCACTCCGCGGACCCGGCCACCTCGATTGCGCTGGTGCGTCACCCGGAGACGAAGGCCGTGGCGTTCACCGGGTCGTCGCGTGCCGGCCGGGCCATCTTCGACGCGGCGTCCGGGCGTCCCGACCCGATTCCCGCCTTCGTCGAAATGGGCAGCGTCAATCCGGTCTTCATCCTGCCCGGCGCGCTGGAACAGCCGGACGCGCTGGCGCAGGGGCTTTTCAATTCTGTCAATCTCGGCGTGGGGCAATTCTGCACATGCCCCGGGCTGATCATCGGAAACGACAGCGACGCGTTCAACGCGCTTCGCGAGAAGCTGGCCGGGCTGTTTCAGGGGGCCGCTCCCGGGACCATGCTGTATCCGGGCATCCTGACCGGCTATGACGAAGCGGCCGGGCGCGCGGCCGCGATTCCCGGCGTACAGCGGACCCGTGCAGCGCAGACGCCCGACCCCACGCGCACCGAGGCGACCCCCACGCTGTTCGAAACCGACGCGGCGACGTGGCTCGACAACCATCAGCTCAGGGCGGAGATCTTCGGGCCTGCATCGCTGGTGGTGCGCTGCCGCTCGGATGCCAACCTGTTACGCGTTGCCAGCGCGCTGGAAGGCACGCTCACGGCCACGGTGTACGGAACGTCCGGCGACCTGGCGAGGCATCGCGATCTGATCTCGGTTCTGGAGACGAAGGCGGGAAGGCTGATTTTCAACGGGCTTCCGACCGGCGTGGAGGTGAGCCCGGCGATGCACCACGGCGGTCCCTGGCCGGCCACCGCCGACGCGAAATTCACCTCGGTGGGCACCGCGGCGATCCTGCGCTTCCTGCGGCCGGTGTGTTACCAGAATCTGCCGGACGCGGCGCTGCCGCCCGAACTACGCAATGACAACCCACGCGGCATCTGGCGCACGGTGAACGGCCGGTTTACGACGGAAGCCATTGTCTGAGGTTGTGTCAGCGCGTCACAACCGACGGTCCAGAAGGCAATCGTTGGACCCACAAACGCTGGTCAGGCGTCTCTGGAACGGTCTGGCCGCGGGCAGAGCTGACGACTTCGATTGCCCGCTCGGGATTCAGCCCCGAGCCAGCAAGAACTCCCGCTGCAATAAGACCTGAGCGGCCCAGGCCCTGGCGGCAGTGCACTGCCACGTTCTTTCCTGCTTCCAGCGCATCGGAGATGGCAGCAATCAGCGAGACAGCCTCCGAAACCGAAGCCGGCACCCCACGATCCGGGATCGGGAATGAGATGAAACGGATGCCATTTGCTTCTGCGGCTTTGGCTTCGTCATGCAAATCCAGTTGGGCCGCTTCATCGTCTTCCAACAGAGAGACGATGACGTCGATACCGGCCCGCCGCCAGCCGCTCGCCTCGTCCTCAAGCCAGTCCCCTCCCCTTGGCCGAGCAACCACCGCCAGCCGCCCGCGCCAGGGACCCGGTATCCGGAAGAGGTCAGGCGTCATGATTCGCTTTCCATTATCTCTCGTGGAAGCCCATGAATGTCCTCGCCGCGTTCGAGGAGAATGGATAGCCGGTGATGACCATCGAGGACTGCCCCGTCCGGCCGGACCTTCAGTGAGCCTGGCTGGACCGGATGAAGCGAGGATCGTATCGCGTCAGTCGAAAGGCGGCGGAATGCTTCGAGCTTCACCGCGCTCATCGCATCGCTGGAATGCAGGAATTGTAGTCTCGGTCTTTGTGAAGACGCCACAGATGGGAGTGTCTGACACAGCCTCCGCGTCTCCAACGAGAAGAAAGCCGCTTCGGAATCTTCCAGCAGTTTGGAAAGAAATGGCGGGGACGACGGGGCTCGAACCCGCGACCTCCGACGTGACAGGCCGGCGTTCTAACCAACTGAACTACGTCCCCTGAGTGGATAACGTCGGTACGTTCATACTAGCATGGCGCGTTCGGAACCGACAACAATGGGAGGGATGAATGTGGAAACCTCCCGGCAACGGTTCCGCAGCCAGCGCACCGCCCGATTCACCGAATCCGTGATCCGCGAGATGACCCGGCTCGCCCTGCGGCACAACGCCGTCAACCTGGCCCAGGGATTCCCCGACTTCAGCGCCCCCGAGGAGATCAAGCGGGCGGCCTGCGATGCCATCAACGACGACGTCAATCAGTACGCCATCACCTGGGGCGCGCGGCCGTTTCGCGAGGCCATCGCCGCGAAATACCGGCGCTGGTACGGGCTCCACTACGATCCGGAGCGCGAGGTCACCGTCTGCTGCGGGTCCACCGAGGGCATGATTGCGTCGCTGCTGTCTGTGGTCAATCCCGGCGACGAGATCGTCCTGTTCGAGCCGTTCTACGAGAACTACCGCCCCGACGCGCTGCTGTGCGGCGCCAAGACTCATCTCGTGACCCTGCACCCGCCCGACTGGACCTTCGACCCCGCCGAACTCCGCCGCGCCTTCTCGCCGCGCACCAGGGCCATCATTCTGAACACGCCCAACAACCCCACCGGCAAGGTGTTCACGCGCGAGGAGCTGGAGACCATCGCCGCGCTGTGCCATGAATTCGACGCGCTGGCCATCACCGACGAAATCTACGAGCACATTCTGTACGACGGGCGCGCGCCACATCCCCATCGCCACGCTGCCCGGCATGCGCGAGCGCACGCTCCTCGTGAACAGCATGAGCAAGACATGGTCGGTGACCGGCTGGCGTACCGGCTGGGTGCTGGGTCCGGCGGATCTCAGCGACGGCGTGCGCAAGGTGCACGACTTTCTGACCGTGGGCGCGGCCGCTCCCCTGCAGCAGGCGGGCATCGTGGCCATGAACATGGCGGACAGCTATTATGAACGTTTGGCGGCGGAATACGGCGAGCGCCGCGGCCTGCTGCTGGGCGCGCTGGAGCGTGCCGGCTTCCGCTGCTATCGCCCGCGGGGCGCCTATTACATCATGTGCGACATTTCCGCATTCGGCTACAAGGACGATGTGAGCTTTGCACTGCATCTGCTGGAAGACGTCGGTGTGGCGGCCGTGCCCGGATCGAGTTTCTTCGACCAGCCCGAACGCGGCAGCCGGCTCATCCGCTTCTGCTTCTGCAAACGGCGCCAGACGCTGGAGGAGGCCGGCCATCGGCTGGCCAGGCTACAATGAACGCCGCAATGAACGCCGCCAACAGAGAGGATGCGGGGCCCCAGCCGCGCTGGCCCGGCGCAGTCGCGGTGGCCGCTGTCGGGCTCCTGAACATGATCCTGCCCGAGCCGCTCAGCGCAGGCCCGTTCTGGCTCCTGCTGGCGATCGTGGCGGTGCTCCTTGTTCCGGTGATCCTGACGCACCGGCTCGGCCGACACGGGCTCAATCAGAAGTTCGCGTACGTTCTGCTGGGCGTGGTGACGGTTTTCCTGGTCTACTCGGTGTGCGAGCTGGTCCTGGCCATGACCCAGCATCGCGAGTCTCCGTCGAAGCTGCTGCTGTCCGCGGCCGTTCTCTGGGCCAGCAACATTCTGGTATTCGCCTCGTGGTACTGGCGGTTGGACGGCGGCGGACCGCACGCGCGGTTCACCCGGCCCGGTCACACGCACGGCGCGTTTCTGTTTCCGCAGATGACCATGGACGAGGCGGAGCGGCGCCACGCCGGTTTTGGAAACTGGCGTCCGGGCTTTGTGGACTACCTGTTCCTCGCCTTCAACACCAGCACGGCGTTCTCACCCACCGACGTGCCGGTGCTCTCGCGCTGGGCCAAAGGCATGATGATGGTGCAGTCGGTGATTTCGCTGGCCACCATCGCGCTGCTGGCCGCGCGCGCCGTGAACATCCTGTGAGGTTGCGTGGCGCCGTCTGAAAAGTGCGTTGATGGTTGCCCTACGGATTCCTGGGTGGCGGCGGTGGAGGAGGCTTAGGGGATGGTGGGGGCGGGGTCGGAGGCGCGGGCTTCGGCATCGGAGGCCACGCCTTTTCGACAAGAGGTCTAGCCATGCTGCTCCGTCGGGCGGTACATGCTGAACACGTGGTCCTGCCACTTTCCCAATAGCTTCTGATCGTTGGGCGCTTCTGTGCTGGCCAACTCCGATGGTTCTTTCTCTTGCCGGATTATGCGGTCCAATTGTGCTTCGGCATCAGGATCGTCGGTGTGATTCCAGAGACGGTCATACTCCACTGCGATTTGACTCCATGCGGAATGGAGCTTTGCCATAGTCCCGACTTTCCGATCCAGTCCCACGGCCATCGAGTATGCGCTGGTCAGTGCAACCACGCCTGACAGGACCAAAGGAACCGATTGCGGAAGCTTGCCAACCAGGCTGGCAGCCGCTCCGGAAGCAAGGAAAAAAGAAGCTCCTGTGATCCATTGTTTGTGACGGGTGTAACGGGACGCGAGGTCAGCGAAGTAGAGAGAGCGCGCTTCAGCAGCAAGCATGTTTTCCCATACGCGCTTGGTTTGGAATTCATTGAGCACGGATGTAACCCCCTCCACCCTGATTGTACCGCCTCAGGATCGACGGTTCACGCCAGCAGTTCCGCCAATTCCCGCGCGTGATCCGTGATTCCCGCTTCCATGGCAGGAGTGACGCGGATCGTCGTGAACGCAGATTCCAGACACTACCTGAGGTTGCACGCCGTTCGCCGAACCCGCTACGATTCGAGTTGGAGGAATGGGTGAGTGGTTGAAACCGGCGGTCTTGAAAACCGTTAACGGGGTGACTCGTTCGGGGGTTCGAATCCCTCTTCCTCCGCCATATCTCACCGGCTGATGCCGCCCAACCGGGCCGCCTGGAACGCCGCGACCCGGACGTACAGCATGTACAGCACGATGGCCAGATTCACCAGGAAGATGGCCCAGTGCAGCAGGCTGCCGCGTTCGAGCACCCGCAGAATCTCCCACGGAAGGTAGAGAGCGCCGGAGAGCAGCGCGAACCACTCCGCCCAGACGCGCCGGTTCCACAAGCCATACGACTCGGTGAAACGCGCGGCGGCGTAGAGCAGGCAGGCGCCGGCGATGGTCCACAGCCGCCCGTCCGTGACGTGGGAGAACGCGTCGATCAGGGCGTGGCCGATCCGCCTGTCGGCGTGGATATGCAGGTGCGCCAGCACATGTTCGACGGTGGCGGGAACATCCCGGTGCAGCAGCGTCAGCAGACCGCCGGCAATGAGCACCACCAGGACGCCCTTGGTCGCCTCTAGTGTGGCGATCGCGCGGAGCGCCGCCGTGGATGAACGTTCGTCAATGGCCGCGGGAGGGAGGAGGCTCTTCTGAGGCAAGCCCACCCATAATATCAGCGCAAGAGCCAGGCAAGCGTGCGCACCATGCCCTCTTCGAAGGAGACCTGCGGCCGAAAGCCGAAGTCGCGCCGCGCACTCTCGCTGGGGAACTCCTGATTGCGCGAGAGCAGGCGCACGGCGTGCCGGGTGAGCAGAGGCCGGCCCGGGATGGGCAGATGCCGGTGCGCCGCTTCCATGGTGTAAGCCAGCGGGAAGGCGATGGCGGAAGGGATGTCGATCCACGGCCTGCGCCGCCCGAGTCCGTCAGCCAGCCGGTCGACATAGGTTCTCCAGGTCGCTCCGGTTCCATCGGCGATGTTGTACGTGCGCCCCACGGTCTCCTGGGCGTGGGCGGCCGCGATCAGCGCCTCGGCGGCGTTGTCCACGTAGCAGAATCCTCCCGGCGACCGGCCGCCATCCAGCACGGCCATGAGACCCTGGCGAATCAGTTTGGCGATGTCCGCGGTGAACGCTTTGCTGCGCGGCCCGTAAATCGTGGCGGGGCGGATTGTGGTCACCGGAAGGCCCGCGGCGGATGCCTCGCGCACCAGCTCCTCGCCCTGGCATTTGGTCCGGTTGTACGGCAGGCCGGCGTCGGTGAGCGGCCCCGATTCGTCGCAGGGATGGCGCGGATAGCCGTAGACATCCGTGGAACTGACGTGGAGGAAGCGCCGGACGCCGCCGGCCTCGATCGCCGCCGCCAGCAGGTTGCGCACGCCGGTCACATTGGCGTCGTAGTATACGCGCCACGGCGCCCAGTCGGTGGAACATGCGGCGCAGTGGTAGATGTGAGTGACCCCACGAGCGGCAACGGCCAGGGATTCGGGGTCGCTCAGGCTGCCGTGAACAATCTCGACCGGCGACTCCGCGAGGTGGCGCAAATCCCCGCCAGCGCGAACCAGAACCCGAACCGCAGCGCCGCGTGAGGCCAGCAACTGCGCGAGCCGACCACCCAGGAAGCCAGTCGCGCCGGTGACCAGGACGCTTATTCCCTCATCCCCTTGAACGCTTCGAGCGCAAACTCGAGGTCGTGTCTCGAGTGCGCCGCGGTCACGCACAGGCGCAGCCGGGCGGCTCCCTGCGGCACCGCGGGGAACATCACCGGCGTGGCCAGAATGCCCAGCTCGCGCAGGCGCCCGGAGAAGAGCGCGGTGACCGCCTCGTCGTGAAAGATCACGGGGATGATGGGGGTCTGGGACGTGCCGGTGTCATAGCCGAGCTCGCGCAACCCTTCTCGCAGGAAGTCCGCATTCTCGCGCAACCTGGTGACGCGCTCGGGCTCTTTGCACAGAATGGCCAGGGTCTCGCGAACCGCGGCGACGGCAGCCGGACAAAGCGCCGCCGAAAAGATGAACGGCGCGGCGGCATGCTGAAAATAGATGGCCAGCTCCTGGGACACGCAGGCAAAACCACCGTTGGACGGGATGGCCTTGGCCAGGGAGCCGGTCCAGATGTCCACCTCCGCAGTGTCGATTCCGAAATGTTCATCGGTGCCGCGGCCGTTCTCCCCCAGCACGCCCGTTGCGTGCGACTCGTCCACCATGAGGTAGCAATGGAACTGCCGCTTCAGCTCCACCAGCTCCGGCAGCCGGCAGATGTCGCCGTCCATGGAGAACACACCGTCGGCGACAATGAGCGTGCGGTTGGCGGGCGGCCCGGATTCCAGCTCCTGCTTCAGAGAGCCGGGGTCGTTGTGCTGAAAACGCTGCAGCGGCACACCGGCCAGCCGGCAGGCGTCCACCAGGCTGCGGTGCGACAGGGAATCGAGAATCACCCGATCCTGCGGCGAGAGCAGCGCCGCAACCACCGCAAGGTTCGCCAGGTATCCCGAGCTGAAGGTGATGGCCTCGGCGGTCCCCTTGAAATCCGCGAGTTCGCGCTCCATCAGGTGGTGCAGGTCGATGGTGCCGGTGAGCATGCGTACGCCGCCGGTCCCCGTGCCGTACTTGCGGACGGCCTCCACGGCGCAATCGTCGATGCGGGGATCTCCGATGAGTCCGAGGTAGTCGTAGGAGGAGAGCATCATCATCTCCCGCCCCTCCGCCTGCACCCAGGGACCCGACCGGCCTTCCAGAGCGAGCTGGTATGGGTACACGCCGGCCTCGCAGGCGCGGCCCATCAGCTCGAAAACGCGCCGCGCGCGCGCGTCGATCAGGTTTTCCTTGGGGAACGACCATTTCTTGCCGGGGGAGAAGAAGCCGTCGAAGAGATCGCCTGAGGCAGTCCTGAAGGTATGGAGTTGTTTGAGGCCATTAATAAGGTGGTCTGGCATAGTAAACCCGCCAACACGGGCGTTCACCTTTTCCAGGAAGGGTTTCACCCAGTATAGTAGAAGGCTGAACGTTTGTAACAGAGGAGTCAGGCTTTTGAGTCAAAAGAACAGCAGACGCGTTCAGCACCTCTGGGTGGTGGCGGCGGTTCTCTTGTCCGCGGTGTCCTTGTGCGCGGCGGATCTCAGCCCGGAGGGTCTCTGGAAGACCACCGACGACAAGACCGGCAAGCCGAAGGGACTGGTCCGCGTCTACCAGGAGAACGGTGCGTTCTTCGGCCGCGTGGAATTCACGCTCGACCCTGCAAAGGCGAAGGACGTTTGCGATCTCTGCAAGGACGAGCGCAGGAACAAACCAGTGGTTGGGATGGTGGTGATGCGCCGTATGCGGAAGAACGGCGACGTGTACACCGGGGGCGACATCCTCGATCCGGATAACGGCACAGTCTATCGCTGCAAGTTCTGGATGGAGGATCAGGGGCGAAAGCTGATGGTGCGCGGGTTCATCGGCTTCTCGCTGTTTGGGCGCTCGCAGACATGGGTCCGGCAGCCGTGACGCGCTAATTTACTACTACCCCTGAGAATCACCGCAAGCCGCAGCGATTTCGGGCTCCGAGGTGGGGCAGGATGGAATCCTGCGCGGCGGTGGCGGCGGGCCGATTGACAATCGGCCGCAGGTTATCAACCTGCCCCACACGCGGACAGTTGCTCAACGGCGTCCGCCAAAATGGCGGTAGCCGCCACCCACGTAGGCGCGGCCGCGGCCGCCGCCGTAGTATCCACGATAACTGCCGCGATAGTAGGGAGCCGTGATCACCACCGAAGGCCCGTAGCCGTAGGGTGCGTAGTAGTAGGGGTCCGCATACCCGTAGTCATAAGAATACGCGTAGGGATCATAGTAGGCGTACGGATCATACGAGTAATCGTAGTAGCCGTAGTAGCCGGGGCCGTAACCGTAGCCGCCCCGCCCGCCGCCATACCATCCTCTGTTCCCGCCGCGATAGTAACCGCCGCCGCCGCCGCGATAGTAGCCGCCACCGCCACCGCGATAGCCGCCTCCGCGGGCGTAGCCGCCACCACCGCCACCATAGTGGGCTCCGCCGCCCGAGTAGCCATGGCTCATGCCACTGACATGACCACCGCCACCATGGCTTCCGCCGCCACCGCCGTGGCCGCCGCGACTCTGGGCGAGCGCCCCGGTTGCCGCCAACAGCCATGTTATTACCAACAAAACCGGCATCGCGATTGTTTTGCGCATAAGTAACCTGCCCTGCAGTTTAGATTGACGCCGCCGGCATCAGGTTGCGTTGCATATTTTCGGTGCATGTTTTCGTCTCCGGCAGCGTCCATCTGACATGAATCTACCAAATTCCCGGTTCCCTCGCCCGAGGGTGCTGCTCATCATCGGCGCCGCGCTTGTCGCCATCCTGGCGGTATACGGCGCGCAACGTAACGCTCCTTTCCCTCAGCAGGTCGCGCAGGTCGGACCCGGCTATCCGTTCCCGGTCTATGTGGTGAACGAGCCGTCGATACCGGATGAGTTCGTCCCAGGCTCGACGTGGCGATTCACAACGTGGACCGTTCCCAACTCGATGACCTGGTCGGCGCGGGTCGAGAAAGTCTCGGGCAGTTGGGCGTATCTCACCGTGCAGGAAAACGAACAATCGACGTCTGGCTGGTACTACCTTCCGCAGATGCCCGGCCGCTGGCAGAAGCAGTGACGGCGGGCGCGCCCTCCTCCATCCGCTTCAACTGGCCGCACGCGGCGAAGATGTCGCGGCCGCGGGGCTTGCGGATGAAGCAGGGGACGGCCCGGCGGACGATCCCCTGGAACGCGTGCACGCGCTCTGGGTCCGGCGTTTTGTAAGGGATGCCCGGTCCCGGATTCAGCGCGATCAGGTTCACCTTGGCCTTGAGATGGGCCAGCAGGCGGACCACGCGCGACGCGTCGGCATCGCTGTCGTTGACGCCGCCCAGCAGCACGTATTCGAACGTCAGCCGCTCCCAGGGGCGCAAAGGATAGGCGCGGCAGGCCTCCAGCAGATCGCGCAGATGATACTTGCGGGTGATGGGCATCAGCTCGCGGCGCTGTTCCTCGGTGGAAGCGTTCAGAGAAATGGCCAGCTTCGGGCGCACCGGCTCGCGGCCGAGCTCGGCGATCTTCGGAGTGATGCCGGAGGTGGAAATGGTGATGCGGCGCGGGGAGATCCCCATGCCCGCCGGGTCGGCGAGCAGGCGCGTGGCTTTGAGGACGTTGGGGAGGTTCAGCAGCGGCTCGCCCATGCCCATCATGACGATGTTCACCTGGCTGGACGACGCGTCGAGGCTGTGTTCGCGCAGCAGGAACAGCACCTGGGCGACGATTTCGCCGGCGGTGAGATTGCGTTCCAGACCCATCAGCGCGGTGAGGCAGAAACGGCAATTCACCGGGCAGCCCACCTGGCTGGAGATGCAGAAGGTGTCCCGCGTCTCTTCCGGCATAAGCACGGTCTCCACCGTTCGGCCGTCGTCGAGCGTCAGCAGATAGCGGCGGGTGCCGTCCGTCGAGGTCCAGCAGGCGGCGGCATGGGGAACGCCGGGCCGATACTGCGAGGCGATTTCCTGGCGCACGGCTTTCGGAAGATTCGTAATCTCTTCGACGCTGGACACCTTTTGCCGGTACAGCGCGTCGTAAATCTGCCGGGCGCGAAACGCCGGATGGCCCTTGCCGAGGACCCGCTCAATCTCGGGAAGTTCCATTCCCACAAGGGGTTGCAGCACGTTGCGATTTTAGCACTCCGGTGTCGCGCTACTATGAAATCAGCTGCGCCGATGGCTTTTTCAACCGCTCCCCTGAAACCCCGTGAGATTCAGAGAACCTCTCTGGCCAACGGAATCCGCGTGATCACCGAACAGATGGACCACGTCCGCTCGGTCTCCATGGGGATCTGGATTGGCACCGGTTCCCGGCGCGAGACTGCGGAGGAGAACGGGATTTCCCACTTCATCGAGCACATGGTGTTCAAGGGCACGGAGCACCGCTCGGCCGAGGACATCGCGCGCTCGGTGGATTCCATCGGCGGCGGTCTGGACGCTTTCACCGCCAAGGAAATGGTGAGTTACAACACCAAGGTGCTGGACCAGCACATGCCCATCGCCTTCGACGTGCTGTCGGATCTGGTGCTCAACCCGCTGTTCCGCGCCGACGACATCGAGAAAGAAAAGGGCGTCATCCTGGAAGAGCTGAAGATGGAGGTGGACAACCCGGAGTACCTGCTGCACGAGATCTTCTCCAGCAATTTCTGGAAGGACCATCCGATTGGCCGGCCCATTCTCGGAACCAAAGACACGGTGCAGAAGTTCCAGCACGGGATGCTGCGCAATTACTACGAACGCACCTACGCGCCGGCGAACATCCTGATCACCGCCGCCGGCCACCTGGAGCACGAACGCGTGGTGGATCTGGTGCGCGAGCGTTTCGACGGGATGAAGCCGCTGGCGCCCATGGAGGCCGACACCGCGCCCACGGCGCACGCGCGCCTGGTGTTTCGCAACAAGACGTCGCTGGAGCAGACGCACCTGTACCTGGGCGTTCCCTGTCTGCCCATGTCCGACGAACGGCGGTTTGCCTGCTACGTGCTGAACACGGTGCTGGGCGGGGGCATGAGCTCGCGGCTGTTCCAGAATATCCGCGAGAAGAAGGGGCTGGCCTACGCGGTGTTCTCGGAGCTGAGCATGTTCTCCGACGCGGGCTGCCTGGCCATCTATGCGGGGATGTCCATGGAGAGTGCGCGGCAGGTGGTGGATCTCATCGTAGAAGAGTTTCGCAACCTGAAGAACGAACCGGTGGGCGAAGACGAATTGCGGCGGGCGAAAGACCATCTGAAGGGCTCTTTCGTGCTGGGGCTCGAATCCACGTCCAGCCGGATGGGAAATCTGGCGCGGCAGGAGTTATACTACAAACGATTCTTCAGCCTGGACGAGATGCTGGAGAGCATCGAACGGGTGACTGCCGCCGAAGTGCAGGCGATCGCCCGGGAATTCTTCGACGCGAAGAAGATCACGCTGGCGATGCTGGGGAATCTGGGCGACTTCCGGATTCACCGCGAGGAACTCGACTGCTGAACACCGCTGCTAACGCTGGGTCGCGACCGCTTGCTGACGCGCGCGGCTCGGAACGGAGCCACGAGCGTAAGAGAGTGGTTTTTCGCAGTGCGGTACTGATGTTTGCGGGCGCCGTGTCGGCGTTCGCGCTGGACCCCGCTTCGCTCAAGCCGCAGGGGTACGTCAGCGACTTCGCGCACGTGGTGGATGCGCCATCGCGCCAGGCCGCGGAACAGTACTGCTACAAGCTCGAGCAGGCCACTGGCGTACAGGTGGCGCTGGTGACCATCGATTCGCTCGAGGGCGCTTCGCTCGAGGATTTCGCCAACAGCCTTTTCCGGAAGTGGGGCGTTGGGCAGAAGGGAAAGAACGAAGGTCTGCTTCTGCTGCTGGCCATCAAGGATCGCAAGCAGCGCATTGAGGTGGGCTACGGCCTGGAGCCAATTCTGCCGGACGGCTTCGTGGGCGACGTGGCGGTGGACATGCGTCCGCTGCTGCAGCAGGGCCAGTACGGCGCGGCGATATTGCAGGGCGTCGAGTCGATGGGTTCGCGCGTCGCCGCCGCCAAACACGTTTCGCTCGACTTCGAGGTGCAACGTCCCCCTCGGCGCGTGGTTAGCCACGGACGCGGCATCCCCTTCCCCCTGATCATCATCGGCATCGTGATTCTGCTGCTGCTGATGCGGCGCGGCGGCGGTGGCGGCGGCCTCCTTGCTGGAATGATCCTGGGGAACCTGCTGGGTGGCGGTGGCCGCGGCGGCTGGGGTGGCGGCGGCGGCTTTGGCAGTGGTGGCGGCGGAGGCGGAGGGTTTGGCGGATTCGGTGGTGGCGATTCCGGCGGAGGCGGCGCTTCGAGTAGCTGGTGACCCATGGAAAAGAAACTCGCTCAACTTGTGGAGAAGACTCGCGCGGCACTCGGGGACCGGCTGGTGGCGGTGATCCTGTACGGCTCCGGCGCCAGTGGCGAGCATCACGCGAAGTTCTCCGATCTGAACGTGCTGTCGGTGGTGACCGGAGTGACCGCGCGCGAGCTGGCCGATACCGAGCCGGTGGTGCGATGGTGGCGCGGCGAAGGGAACCCCTCGCCGTTGTTGCTCTCGCGGGAAGAGGTGCTCACTTCCAGCGACGTGTTCCCGATTGAGTTCCACGACATGCTGGAGCAGCGGCGTGTGCTGTACGGCGAGGACGTGATCGCGGGTTTGCGGATTGAGCGGACGTTTTACCGCGCGCAGGTGGAGCACGATCTTCGCTCGAAGCTGCTGCGGCTGCGCCAGAAGGCCGCCGCGGTGCTCAGCGATCGCGATGCGCTGCTCGCTCTGATGCTGGACTCGGTATCCACGTTCTGCATCCTGCTGCGGCATGCCATGCTGCTGGCGGGCCTCAATCCGGGCACGAAGAAGCGCGAGGTGATCTCGCATCTGCACGAGATCGGTATCGACCCGGAACCCTTCGAGAAACTGCTGGACGTGCGCGAAGGACTGGCGAAGGCGAAGGACATCACGCCCAGCGCGTTGTTCGAGGCGTATCTGGCGCGGATCCATTCCGCTGTAGAATATGTCGATCGGCTGGCAAAATAGAACGGAGAGGCGGACGTCATGAAGATTGCTCTGATAGTGATCGCGGTGATTGTGGTGTTGTTGATTGGCGTGTTTGGCTGGGCCATGGGCGAGCGCAACGCGCTGGTGGTGGAACAGCAGGCCGTCAAAGCGCAGTGGGCACAGGTGGATGTGGCGCTGCAACGCCGGGCCGATCTGATTCCCAACCTGGTGCAAACGGTAAAGGGCTACGCCAAACAGGAAGTGACCGTGTTCACGAACATCGCCAACGCGCGGGCGGCGCTGGGCGGCGCGCGGACACCGCAGGAGAAGATCCAGGCCAATGGCCAGCTCGACAGCGCGCTGAGCCGGCTGCTGGTGATAGTGGAGAACTACCCGCAACTGAAGTCGGACCGGAATTTTCAGGAGCTGCAGTTCGAGCTGGCGGGCACCGAGAATCGCATCGCCATCGAACGGCGCAAGTACAACGAGGCGGTGCAGAAGTACAACACGGACATCCAGTTGTTCCCGCGCAATATTGTGGCGGGCCTGTTCGGGTTCCATACCGACAACGCGTACTTCCAGACCGACGCGGGAGCGCGTACGGCGCCGAAGGTGGAATTCTAGGCGAACACACGATGCGGCTGGGGCAGTTGAAGTGGAATAACACGGTAACTGCGGCCATTTTTGAGAATGACCAGGCCCGCCCCATCCCCGAGTACAATCTTTACGACCTGATTCTGCGGTCGGAGAAGGAACACGTCGAGCTGGCGGCGCTGGCCGGCCGTCTGGCCGCTCCCCATATGCAGGCCGCGCCGCCGGTGATTCCGCTGTCACCTCGCGAAGTCTGGGCCTGCGATCGCAACTACGAGGGGAGCGGCGACATCGACGGGTTTCGCGTCAGCGTGGATCGCGGGGATCGCCCGGAGATCTTCTTCAAAGGCACCGCGCGCGTGTGCGTGGGGCCCGGGCAGAGCATTGGCATCCGTTCCGATTCCCGTTTCACGGCGCCGGAGCCGGAGCTGGCCGTCGTGCTGGGCGGCAAAGGCAGGGTGATCGGCTACACCATCGGGAACGACGTTTCGGCGTGGGACATCGAGCGCGACAACCCGCTCTACCTGACGCAATCGAAGACGTTCACAGGCTGCTGCGCGCTGGGTCCGGTGATGGCCACCGTCGACGAGATTCCCGATCCGTACGACCTGCGGATGAGCTGCAAGGTGGAGCGCGCGGGCCGCGTGCTGTTTTCGGGGGAAGCGTCCACGGCCTCGCTGCAACGGAGATTCGACACGCTGGTGGAGTTTCTGCTGAGGGGCAACCCGGTGCCGGCGGGCTCGGTGCTGCTCACCGGGACGGGCATCATCGTTCCACGCGAGGCCGCGCTGGCCCCCGGCGACGTGGTGACCATCCGGGTGCCGGGCATCGGGGTGCTGTCGAACACGGCCGCGGTGGTGTGACGCGCGGCGAGTTTCCGCAACGAACGGTGGATTGTTTTCAGTGACTTCCGAGTGCGGAGATTCGTCGGCTGACGCCGGATGGGAGTCCGGGCTCAGGCCGGGATTGGCTTCGTTTCGTCGTGCAGGATCGCAGGCGGCATGGGCCTCCAGTTTGCGGAGCGCCAGGAGCTGCTTCAGGGCTCGGTAGTTGGATCGCTCGGCGGCCGCGGCGTAGCGTTGCAGGGCGACGAAGGGACCGGCGGCGTTGTCGATCAAGGCGGCGGCGAGTATGGCGTCGGCATCGGCAGGGCCGGCGAGGCCGACCAGTTGCTCGAACACGGCGGCTTCGAGACGGCGGACCCGGGCGAGCCGCCAGCGGGCCTGGACCATCTCCTCGACCAGGAACCGCTCATAAGTGGTGGTGGGGGCGAAGGTGCGGTGGTACTCGGCGATTAATTCGTCGAATTCCTGCTGATTCTCGTTGGTGAGGACGCGGAAGCCGGCGGAGAGGCCGTGTTTGGTGGCGTTGCCGCTGGAAACGGATTTGCCCACGGGGGTTCGGGGGCCGGTACTGGCCTGGGCATTTCCGCGGTTCGCGAAGATCTGCGCGTCTGTAGACATTTCGCCCCGACGGTAGCACGGGGCAGGTGCGATTTCGGGTGGCGATGCGTGGAAGTGGCTGTGTAATTGGTGTTTTGACTGTGTGGGTTGTTGTTAACCGTTCATGGCAGGAGCCGCAGCAGGGGATGAAACCACTCTTCACCGCGAGATTTCTGCGCAGGCGGTTTTGGCAAGTGACTGGAAGATGGTGGGTTAGCATCAACCAGTTTTCGAAGGAACGCGCTGGCGGAGCACCCGATCCGCGGCCGCGGTGCTCGAAGCCGCATCTGCGACCGCCGACGCGATGTGGCCGAGCAGTCAGACTGCTCGCTCGGCAGCTACTGGGAGCGGCGTTTACCAGGAGTAATGTCGGGGAGTGCTTCCGAAGATAGTGAGGCACCTCCGATCTCCTCGGCTTGACAGGGGCCTTGATCTACAATGAAAAGGTCCGTGGTTCCGAAAAGGCCGAAGATCTACCACATCACACACCTGGAGAATCTGCCGCAGATTGTCGATGGCGTTCTGTGGTCAGACGCGCAGCGCATTCGGAGGCGCCTGAACTCCAGAGTCGTAGGAATGAGCGAGATCAAACGGCGCCGAATGGAAGAGATCGAAGTGGACTGCCATCCGGGAACTAAGGTCGGAGCATATGTTCCCTTCTACTTCTGCCCTCGGTCGATAATGCTTTTCTTGCTCTACAAAGGAAATCATATCGATTTGACGTACACGGGAGGCCAAGGCCCGATCCTGCATCTGCAGGCGGACTTGCGGCGGGTAGTCGAATGGGCCGAATCTGAGGGAAGGCGTTGGGCGTTCAGCAACGGCAACGCTGGCGCCCGGTATACTCAGTTCTTCAATGACCTTGGGGAGATCGAAAAGCTCGACTGGGATGCGATCGCCGCAACCAACTGGAAGGACCTGATTGTGAGGGAGCACAAGCAGGCGGAGTTCTTGGTTGAGGAGTCCTTCCCGTGGGGCCTGGTCGAGCGAGTTGGTGTGATCGACGAGGCCATTGCGGAGAGCGTAGCAAACGCTTTGCGCGGCGCGGCCTACAAGCCCGAGGTCGTCGTGGTCCAGAATTGGTATTACTAGAGAGGCGCCATGATAGAGCTTACCCACGGCGACATTCTGCAGGCCGATACCGAGGCTCTCGTGAACACTGTGAACTGTGTCGGCATCATGGGACGTGGAATCGCATTGCAGTTCCGAAAAGCGTTTCCAGAAAACTTTAGGGTGTACGAAGCCGCGTGCGAGCGTGAAGATGTTCGGCCGGGGAAGATGCTCGTGTTCGAGACGGGCCTTCTCGCCGGTCCGCGTTATGTAATCAACTTCCCAACGAAGCGACATTGGCAAGGGAAGAGCCGAATGGAGGATATTGAGGCCGGCCTCCCTGCCTTGATCGAAGAGATCGGGAAGCGCGGAATCCGATCCATCGCGGTTCCGCCGCTCGGGTGTGGCCTTGGCGGTCTCAACTGGGACGACGTACGCGAGCGAATAAGCCGGGCTTTCAAATCGCTGCCTGATGTGCGGGTCCTGCTTTTCGAGCCAGCTGGTGCTCCAGAACCGGCAGAGATGGTCAAAGAACGAAAAGCGCCGAACATGACGCCTGGGCGGGCGGTGCTGATCGAGCTAATGTCCCGATATCTTGCGGCTGTGATGGATCCCTTTGTAACACTATTGGAGATCCACAAGCTGATGTACTTCATGCAGGAGACGGGCGAGAACCTACGACTACGGTACGAGAAAGGGCTGTACGGGCCGTATGCGAAGAATCTCCGACCCGTGCTAAACGTTATCGAGGGATACTTCATCGTCGGCTACGGCGACGCGGAAGACGATCCGGAACGCCCTATAGAGCTTCTCCCCGGTGTGACCGAGCTGGCTTCGAAATTCATCGAATCTCAGCCTGATACGCAGGCCCGCTTCGACCGAGTGGCGCAGCTTATCCACGGCTTCGAGACACCCTTCGGGATGGAATTGCTCGCAACTGTGCACTGGGTATGCAGTCGTGAAGGGGCGAAGTCCGTCGAGGAGGCGATTCAAACGACCCACGCGTGGAATGATCGCAAGAAAGTCTTTGGCCCGAGGCAGATCGAGCTCGCGCGCGACGTTCTAGTCACTCAGCATTGGCTCGCCTGACAGCCGAACGGTGGGCTGGATCTGCACGCGAAAGGCCGCAGCCTTGCTCCAACCCAACCCCCTACAATTCCGCCTTGTGCACAACAGGCGCGGGAAGCAGCCGGATCAGTCCCCATAAGTCCCGGTCACGTCAGCGGGATGTCCTACGCGCCAAACTGCGCAACACCCTCCCCCAGCACAGCCAGCCATGCCGCCTGCCGCCGGACGGTACAGTGAAAGCGGCGACGATGGTAGAACCAGTCATCGTGATCGTGGGGCCGCACGCGAGCGGTTAACTCAGTTCGCGCCAGTCTTGCTCATTCAACTCTACTTTGTGTTTTTTCGCGGCGGATTTGATGCGTTTCCAGGCGGCGTCGCGTTCCGCGTCGGTCACCCCCTGCACCTGCTTGAAGCGGGCGATTGCGTTGCGTACGTGAGCGGCGTCATGGATGGGTTCTTTGCGTTCCGTGGGGAAAGCGAAGTCCTTATCGGCGATATGATCGCGGCGGGCTTCAGTGATCTTCATGCGCGCCACCGCAGGAACGCAGCAACACCGCCGACCGATTCGAGCAAAGCCGCCTCTTCAATAAACGTCACGGTTGCGCCGGTTTGCCTGGCTTTCGTCACCAGCAGATCGGGCAGGGACGCTTGCCGCGGTTCTTCGCTCTCCGTTCCTCCCTCTGAATCGGGGATCTCCGGCGCGAGGATGGCTTGCACTTCCTCGGGCTGGGGATGGCTTTCTTCGAGCGCGCCGCTGATGAGCAATTCTTCGACTTGTCCGTTGGCCAGGGCTTCGAGGGTCTCCTGCGGCCGGGCTACGGCCAATCCGCGCGCACGATATTGCTGCATCAGCCGGTCCACGTTTTCCGCGGCCGTTCTGGCTTCCTGCTCCTGTAGCTTTTTGAGAGTGGCGGTGAGGACATCCTGCTCGGAAGCATGAATATCGAGTTTCATTACCTCCACCATGGGGACCATTTCCGGAGGCAGTTGTTCCTGCAGAAGCGGAATCACAACCTGATCCCCGGCAAGGATGATGTGACTCACTTTGTCTTCGCGGACAATCTGAGCCAGGCGTTCGACGACCTCTTTAGCGTGCTCCTGGTGCGCGTTCCCGACACGGCGCTGGTAGCGGGCCTGCGACCAGCCACCGACCTTGACGTGATGAACTTTCCTGCCTTTCACCTCCTCCGCGCTGACGACCTGGCCAAGCCCGAAGACGAAGATACTCGCCGTGTTCGTATCCGTGAGCACGGCGGCGTACCGCGGGTATTGCTCATCGAGGTGGGCCAGATGATACAGATGAGGCTGGTTGTAGGCATAGACGCGGTTATCGCTGACAGGGGTGGTTAACTGGACTGCCTCGAAGAATTCTTCCGCGCCCCAACACGCGAATATGGCGACACCGTTTGCCGCGGGGTCGATTTTGTCAGTGGCATAGGAAACGATTCGCTCAACGTCCCGATCGAAACTGTGACGCTCGGGGGAACTCGGCGCCCAGGTCCGGGCGAGAGCTTTGAATTCGCGATGAAGATATGGCGCCGCGTCGGGCGTGCGACCGTGCTGGTCCGGCTGAGTGTTCAGGTAGACGCTCAATACCGGAAAGGTGGTGGGCTCGAAAGCCACCAGTCGCGCGAGAGGCTCTTCTATGGTGGTCGCGAGTTGGTCGGTTGTCACGGATGACATGACAGGGCTTGAGCACGCCGCGGGCCAAAGAGCTGAGAGGCATCCCGGATTGAGTGGGATCCGATTTCGATTGCTGCGCGGAGTCTTCCGAGCGCATTTCTTGCCGTCTCCGCGCAGATTATGCGGTCGGGTCCCGCACCAAATAACTCCAATTAACGACATCTGGCGGGTCGTTCTCCCGAGCGTCTGCCGCACCGCCCCGCACACCGTGCCGAGCGCCGCCGCCAACATCGTCTTTCCATGAGGTGTTCATCGAAATCACACGGGCGAGCGTTCGTGATAGCGTGAGGCAAGGTTCTATGCCTGCCGCGGGGGCCGTACGGCTAGTCCGGTTCGGCGCGTTTGCGTTTGAGTTCTCTTCCCAGGAACTGCGGAAGGGCGGAACCCGGTTACGTGTGCCCGACCAGTCCCTCGCCCTCCTGACCATGCTGCTGGATCGGCCGGGCGAGCTGGTCACCCGTGAGGAAATCCAGGCGCGCCTGTGGCCGCACGGCACGGTGGTCGAGTTCGAGCACCGCATCAACTCGGCCGTGAAGCGCCTGCGCGAGGCGCTGTCGGATGCCTCCTCCACGCCCCGCTTCATCGAGACGCTGCCGCGCAGGGGGTACCGCTTCATCGGCGAACTGGAGACGGCCGCCCAGACACCTCCTCTGCTGGTTCCGGGTGCGATAGTCTCGCACTACCGGATCCTGGCCGAGGTCGGGCGCGGAGCCATGGGGGTGGTGTACAAGGCCGAGGACGTGACGCTGGGCCGGGTGGTGGCTTTGAAGTTCCTGTCCGAGGAGTTGGCCGCGCATGCGCCGGCGCTGGAACGAATGCGCCGCGAGGCGCGCATGATCGGCGCTCTGAATCACCCCGGCATCTGCACGCTGCATGAGCTGGGCGACGTGGCGGGGCGAATCTTCCTGGTGCTGGAGCTGCTCGAGGGTCAATCACTTTCAGGCCGTCTGGCGACCGGGCCGCTGGCCACCTCCGCCGCCGTGCAGATTGCGCGCCAGGTCCTCGCGGCACTGGAGGCGTTGCACGAGCTGGGCATCGTCCACCGCGATCTGAAGCCTTCCAATGTCTTCCTGACCGCGCACGGCGCCAAGCTGCTCGATTTCGGGCTGGCGCGCTCGGCCGTCATCTCGCCCCCAGGCGATGGGGCGCCGACGGTGACCAACCTGACGGTTCCCGGAATGATTCTGGGCACGCCGCATTACATGTCGCCAGAACAAGCCAGCGGCGGGATGGCTGGCCCGGCCAGCGACATTTTCGCGGCCGGCTGCATCCTTTACGAGATGCTCGCTGGCAAGCGGGCGTTCGATGGCGCGTCCGTTATCGATGTCCTGTTCGCGGTGGTGCATCACAACCCGCCACTGCTGGCAGGATCAAGGGAAATCGAGGCGCTTGACCAGGTGATCCGGCGCGCGCTGGCCAAACACCCCCGGGACCGCTACGCCTCCGCTCGCGAGATGCTCGACGCTGTAAGCGCGGTATCGCTATCCGCGGGCGCAGCGGCTGCGGTGCCCAATCGAACCATTACGCGCCTGATTGCACTGCCGTTTCGCGTTCTTCGGAAGGATGAGGAGACGGACTTTCTCGCCTACAGCCTGCCGGACGCGATCAGCAGTTCGCTTTCGGGCGCCGACGGCATCGTCGTACGTTCGACGCTGGTGGCCTCCCGCTTCACGGGCCCACCGGATCCGCGGCGAATCGCCATCGAGGCGGATGTAGACGCCATCCTGGCTGGGTCACTGATGCGTGCCGGAGACCGGATTCGGCTCACCTTCCAGCTTGTCGAAGCGCCCGGCGGCGCAGTTATCTGGTCGGACACTGCCACGGCGTCGATGGAGGATCTCTTCCGTTTTCAGGACGAGTTATCCAAACGGATCGCGCAGTCGCTTGTGATACCGCTGAGCGAACGGGAACACCACATCCTGCGGCACGACAGACCCGCCAATGCCAGGGCGTATGAGTATTACCTTCGCGCCAACCAGATTGCGACTGTCCGCGCGTTGGACAGCATGAGGCTCGCCCGCGACCTCTATGTCCAGTGTCTCGAGGAGGACCCGGAGTACGCGCCGGCATGGGCGCGGTTGGGGCGGGTTTACCGGTTCATCGAGAAGTTCGGGGAAGACGCCGACGCGAACCTGGCACGTGCAGGCGGGGCGTTCCAAAAGGCGTTCACCATCAATCCCGACCTTCCCACCGCACACAACTTATACACCACGCTGGAGTGCGACCAGGGTTGCGCACAGCAGGCCATGGTCCGGCTGCTCGAGCGAGCGCGTTTCCGGCGAAACGACCCGGACCTGTTTGCAGGTCTCGTGCAGGCCTGCCGTTATTGCGACGAATTGGAAGCTTCGGTGGCTGCCCACCATCGCGCCCGCCACCTTGATCCCCACGTCGCCACGAGCGTCGCGCACACCTATTTCCTGCTGGGAGAGTATCAGAAAACGATCGAGTGCTACGGGAAGGCTGCCTTCTACCTGGACTGTGCCGCGCTGGTCATGCTGGGTGACAACGAGAAAGCGCTGGCACAACTCCGTGAGCGCGAGCAATCAGGAGGCGCCACGGGCGGAGTTCGGGCGAGCATGCAATCTCTCAGAGCTTACCTCGAGGGGGACTTTGAAGCATGTCTCCGCGCGATCGAAGTGGGAGAGCCCCTGACGCTCAAAGATTCGGAGGCCCTCTTTTACACGGCACGCCATCTGGCGCAAATCCAGGAGCGCGAGCGCGCCGTTGAGATTCTCTCCCGCGTGATCGGGAGTGGGTTTCTGTGTGGATCGGCACTTTCCCGCGATCCGTGGCTGGCATCGCTGCGCTCGTTGCCCGCGTATTCGCGCCTGCTCCAAACTGCCGAACAACGGCGCAGCCAGACGCATGCCAGCTTCCTCAAAGCGGGTGGTCCGGAACTCCTCAACATCACATGAAGGCGTGCGCACTCAGGCCAGAACTCTCCCCACGTTCGGGGGCAAGCTGGATGGCCACGTCCGGGCCGATCGGGGCCGGGATCCGGATGGAAGGTCTCAGCCCGGCATGGGGGCGTCCACGCCGGCCCAGAGATTCCACGTGCTCAGTTCATCGCGGCCGCAAGCCTTCAGGTAAAGGAACAATTGGGTGCGATAGGCGGCGTGCCCGCATAGCACCAGGTTTACGATGAACGAACCGCGGCTGGCTTTCCGATTGAGCATATCGATCTCGCCGCGAAAGTCGTCGTCGGACCATCCCTGGAGCAGTGCGGCGTAGTCGCTTCCCTGCTTTTCGAGCGCCGAAAGAACCTGGTCGAAGTTCGCGCCACTGGCAGCCGAAAGCGCGGCCTGCCATGCCGCCCCATCGAACGCTCCGGCCTTGATGAACGGGATCTCCATCGGTCCCATGACGCTCAGATACTGGAGCAACTCGATTGTGCTCCGTTGTTTGGGTGCCGGCCGGTAGTCCAGTTGAGCGCGGTTGATTTTGCCCGCCAGGTGCAGAAGGATTCGAACCTCATTTTGGAGCGATGCTATGAGTTCTTCTTTTGTGAGTACCATCCCGGGATCTCCAGTAGGGCTGCTGATTCGCAGGTAGTATACACCCGATTGCCTGACGTCGATTTTTGCGTCGCGATTTGTGCGTTGCCCCTGGTGGATGCGATCCTGAAAGCCCGTGATGGAAGTCATTGCACGACCACTTTTGCCGTGACGCTAAGCTGGAGAGAGTGTTTCACCTGGTTGAACAGCGCGTAGCGCAACGATTCGCGGAGCTGGTCCGCGCGAAGCATGGTGTGGAGACGCCGGTCTCTCTGGAACAACCGCGGCAGTCGTCGTTTGGCGAGCTGGCGGTGCCCGTGGCGTTCCAGCTTGCACGGCAACTGAAACAGGCCCCGCGCGCCATCGCCAGTCAGCTTGTCGGCGAGGTGGGGGCGATCCCGGGCGTGAGCGCGCTGGAGATCGCAGGCAACGGCTATATCAACGTCCGGCTCCAACGGGGCGTTTATGGCCGCGAGGCGCTGGAGTATCAGGCCGGCGCGCACACACGGACCGGCGGCAAGGTCATCGTCGAGCACACCAACATCAACCCGAACAAGGCCGCGCACATCGGGCATCTGCGCAATGCGGTGTTGGGCGATACGTTCGTGCGCATGCTGCGGGCTACCGGCGAAACCGTGGAAGTGCAGAACTACATCGACAACACCGGCGTGCAGGTGGCCGACGTGGTGGCTGGCTTCGAGCATCTGGAGAAGATGAGCGCCGCGGAGGTGGAAGAACGGATCGCCCGCCCGGACCGGCCGTTCGACTACCTTTGCTGGGACCTGTACGCGCGGACGTCGCAATACTTCAAGGACCATCCCGATGCGCTCGCCTGGCGGCACGCGACGCTGCACGCAATCGAGGCCGGTGAAGGCCAGACCGCGGAGATCGCGCATGTGGTGGCCGACGCCATCGTGCGCGCGCACCTGCGCACCATGCTGCGGCTGGGCATCGAGTACGACGTGCTGCCGCGCGAGAGCGAGATTCTGCACCTGCAGTTCTGGGCCACCGCGTTCGAGCAGTTGAAGGAGCGCAAGGCCATCTATTTCGAGACCGCGGGAAAGAACAGTGGCTGCTGGGTGATGCCCGGCGCCGCGTTTTCGGACGCGACGGGAGACGAAGACAGCAAGGTGATTGTCCGCTCGAACGGAACGGTGACGTACGTGGGCAAGGACATCGCCTATCAGATGTGGAAGTTCGGCATTCTGGGCAGGGATTTCCACTACCAGCGCTGGCACACGTATCCGGATGGGCACGTGGTGTGGTGCTCGACGACGGAGCCTTCGGACGGCGACGCGCCGCAGTTCGGGCATGCCGCGCGCGTGTATAACGTTATCGATTCGCGCCAGTCCTACCTGCAGGACGTGGTGGTGGCCGGCCTGCGCGCGCTCGGCTACAACGAGCAGGCGGACCGTTCGGTGCACTTCTCCTACGAGATGGTGGCGCTGTCGCCACGCACGTGCGTCGAGCTGGGCATCGAGCTGTCCGAAGAGGACAAGCGGAGGCCGTACGTGGAGGTGGCCGGGCGCAAGGGCCAGGGGGTGAAGGCCGACGACCTGATCGACAAGCTGATTGAGAACGCGCTGAAGGAAGTGGAATCGCGCCATGGGGAAGCGCCGCCGGAACAGCGCCGGCGCGTGGCCACGCAGATTGCCGTGGGCGCGCTACGTTACTTCATGCTGAAATACACGCGGAATTCGGTGATCGCTTTCGATTTTCAGGAGGCGCTGAGCTTCGAGGGCGAAACCGGCCCGTACGTGCAATACGCCGCGGTGCGCGCCTCTAACATCGTGCGCAAGCTGGAAGAGCGCGGCGAGGCGCTGCCGGACTTCCCCGCCCTGCTGGACGAAGCGGCCATGGAGCGGCAACTCGCCGCGGAGGACCTGTGGCAACTGCTGGTGGCCGCGTCGAAGGTGGATTCCTCAATTCAGCGCGCGGTGGCGGCGGGCGAGCCCGCGAACGTGGCGAAGTACGCGTTCCAGCTCGCGCAGGCGTTCAACAACTTCTACCATGTGTTCCCGGTTTTGCAGGAAGAAGACGCGGAGAAGCGGACGTTCCTGCTGTGGATGACCGTCTACTTCCGCGCGCAACTGGAGCGCACGCTGGCGGTGCTGGGGATCGAAGTGCCGGAGTACATGTAGGTTTCACGTCACATCGTCGCCGAAAATCGCGCGCCCTCCGAGAGCATAGCGAAAAGCGACGCCGACAATGACCGCGACGGAGACCAGGGCCAGCATCGAACTGCTTGCATAAAACGCCGAGAAATCCCACGTCAGCGCATAAGAGCCGAGCACCGTGTTTGCCACTGACATGGCGGCGAAAGTCACCAGGCCATAGCGCACCATCACGAAGGTGAAGAGAGAGAAGATCAGGACGGCGTCGGGTACGTCATACGCCGGATGGGAACTCGATAGCGCGCTGATACCCGCGAAGATGAGCACGAACAGACCGCAAGCCAGCCAGAACCGGCGCGCGATCAGGCGGCAGAGGAAGAAGAGCAGGAACAGTCCGAGCGTGGTGACAATGGAGCTCGACAGGGCGCTCATCCAGGGCGCCAGCGCAAATCGTCCACCGAGGAGGGCGGTCGACGATGTCTGGTCGGGCAATCCTCCCGCGCCCACCGCCAATGCCGTACACACTTCGTCGATCCATTTCGAAAGAACCCCGAAACAGATTCCTGCCAGCAGGTCCACACCGACGCGCGGGTCCCGAACACGCCCCGCCATCAGACGCGTCCACGAGATGATCGAGTGCGGCCACTGTCGTCGCACCCATGGTTCTAACGCGAGGTAGGCCATCCACACGAGTGCGCTCCCGTACAAGCACCAGCTTGTGGTTCGCAGGAAGAGAATCAGCTCGTCGGTAGCGGGAACGTGTTTTCCCAGAAGAGTCCCGTTGACGACATCAATAACCGCCAGCGACGCTCCCACCACCAGCGCGCCACGCCGGTCCACGCGGCCGAGACGCCAGTTCCGGCGAGCCAGCAGCGCGGCCCCAACGAGAATGGCGACAAGAATCGAGATGCCGATAATGTCGACCGCCTTCTGCGCAGGCGTCTGTTCGTCGGGAGAACCGTAGGGTCTCGACCACGGATACACCAGCGTGAACCATACTGGCTTGCCGTGCCACGCAGCGGCCTCCACACGAAGCGGAGCATCGGCATGACCGGCCACTGTTCCGCTCCATGCCGCGCGCTCGTCGGACATGTATGGCGGAGTCCATTGCGGATCGGCCGGCTTCAGGTTCGATGCGTCCAGTCCGGCGGCCGTCAGGAGAGGAGTCCAATCGGCGTGTAACGGAGTTGCCGAAGCCGACGACACCTGCTGCGGCACCGCATAGAAAGCCAGCAGCCGCCCTTGCGCATCCGTGGATGCCCCAACCATCCCAGGCACATTGGGATCGG
This sequence comes from Bryobacteraceae bacterium, assembly GCA_049510065.1. Classification (GTDB taxonomy): domain Bacteria; phylum Acidobacteriota; class Terriglobia; order Bryobacterales; family Bryobacteraceae; genus CAWACP01. The sequence continues at coordinate 88,971 of JBEKZH010000003.1, read as the reverse complement.
GATCGGAGCGCCTGACCAGCAGCGCGGTCGAGAGCATTCTCCAAGGGATCAGATACTCGGGGCTCTGCCGGTACCAGAACGTAACTGCCAGCGCCTGGCCCGCCGGAGTCCCCAGCCATTTGTGCGCGGCGCCGTGGCGATCCGCCCAATTCATCAGGTCGTCGTTGAACTGGAAGCCGTCGGCGGTGTCCAGCGGTTTCCCGGTGTATCCCAATCTCTGAATAATCTCGCGCGCCTTCACGGCGAGAGCGTCCGGCGGCGTGTCCAGCGTAAGTTGGGGAACCAGTTGCGCTCGTGAATCGATGATTGGCAGCGTGAAGAGCCCGAGAAGTGTCGCCGCCAGCCAGAGCAGCGCGCTGCGCGGCCGGATCCCTTCGGTCTGGCCAGACGCTGCCACCAGTTCGGGCGAGGGAGTTTCGCCGGCCTCCAGAGCGGCGGCCAGTGGATCGCCACCGGGCATGGCCGCGGCCACCGCCAGGGCCGTCGCCGGGCGATTCCGCGGGTCCGGATCGAGACAACGCAGAATGATCCGCTCCACCAGAGGGTCCAGATCCGGCGCCACCGTGGATGGGCTGGCGGGCGGGGATTCCTCGCGCAGGCGAATCAGTTCGGCCAGCGTGGACGCCTCAAAGGCGCGGCGGCCGGTGAACATTTCGTACAGGACCAGGCCGAGCGAGTAGATATCGCTGCGCACGGTTACTTCGCGGCCGGCGAGCTGTTCGGGCGCCATGTATGCCGGCGTGCCGTTGCGAACCTCGGCGCCCTGCAGCATGCCCGCGATGCCCGCCAGACCGAAGTCGGTGATGAGCACCTGGCCTTCGCTGTCTACCATGACATTGGCGGGTTTCAGATCGCGGTGCAGCACTCCGCGCGCGTGTGCGGCGGCGAGGCCCGCGCAGAGGCGACGACCCATCTCGACGGCTTTGTCGTGAGGCAGGCGGCCGATGCGGCGGATCAGCGAGGCCAGGTTCTCGCCGTCGATGTACTCCATGGAGAGATAGGGCTGGCCGTCCAACTGGCCGACGTCGTAAACGCGGCAGACGTTGGGGTGCGATACCTGCCGTGCGATACGTACCTCGTTGTAGAAACGTGCGAGGGCCATCTGGTCGGCACCGGCGGCTTCGGGAAGGAACTTGAGGGCCACCGGCTGAGAAAGCGTGAGGTCGGTGGCGCGGTACACCTCGCCCATTCCGCCACGCCCCAGCAGGCCGATGATGCGATAGCGTTCGGCGATCAGTGTGCCGGGAAGGAAGCGGCCTTCGTCGGCGGTCTGCGATTGCAGAAGCCGGCCGGCGCCGCTGGTCTGGCCGGTTCGGGAACCCGGCCGGGGAGTCGACGGCATGGCGACCGTCTCGGAGTCCCGCGAGGTGGAGACCGGGGTGGCGCAGGAGGGACAGAAGCGCCCGCCCGCCGGCACCTCGCTTTCACATTTCACACAGCGTTGCACGGTGGATCACGTACAGCGTACCAGAGTGGCGACCATGCGATGATGCCTATTGGCCATGGTCTTCGAAGCGCTGTACTACAAGGACCGCATGAATAGGCGAAGCCGCGCCGCCGCACGCAGCAAGTTGGCTGCATTGGCAGGAAGGTGTTATATGCTTGGCTGGTATGGGCGACGGCGACAGAAAAGCGTAGTCCCGAAGCGCCTTTCGAATACCATGACCCAAACGGCTGATCGTGTCGTCGCACGTCCGGCAATTGTTGCCCTGGAAGGGGTTGACGGGTCCGGCAAATCCACTCAGGCACAGTTACTTCATGACTGGCTGCGGGCGGAACGCATCTCCGTCCGGCACGTCAGCTTTCCGAGGGTATCCGAACGCGGCTACGGAGAAGCCATCGCCATGTTTCTGCGGGGCGAGTTCGGATCTCTCGAGCAGGTTCACCCGTACCTCGTCGCCTCTCTCTTCGCTGGCGACCGCGCTTCGGCCATCCGAGACATTCAGCAATGGCTCGACGAGGGCAGCCTCGTGCTGGTGGACCGCTATTTTTATTCCAACCTCGCGTTTCAGGCCGCGAAAATCGAGGGCCCGGAGGCGAAACGTGCATTCGCATCGTGGCTGGAGCATGTCGAATTCGAGTGCAATCGCATCCCCAGGGCGGATCTCAATCTCTTTTTTGATGTGCCCATGAAGTTCGTGCTCACGAATGTGAGCCGCCGCGCGCAGGAGCAGCGCTCCTACCTGAACGGCCGGGACGACATCCACGAAGTCGCCGGGCACTTCCAGCAACAGGTCGTCGCAGAGTATCGCAGTTTCGGCGCCTGCGACCCCTCATTCATCGCGCTGGATTGCGCGGACGAGCATGGGGCGATGCGAAGCGTCGACAGCATCCAGCGGCAGCTTCGACAGGTGCTCGCGAACGCCGGAATCCTGCGGTTCGAGGGGAACAGCGCGCGCGCAGGGGAAGGCTCTTAAGTAAAAGCCGGCACAACGGAGCGGACCGCCGACTTTACCCTGGTCGCACTGTGGGCGGCTCCGCCCTGTGCCGGCTAGCCGGTACTTCCGAAACCGCCGGCCTCGCGCCGGCTCCCGTCCAGTGTCTCCACCTCCCTGAGCTGGACGGCGCAGTACTGTGCTACCACAAGCTGCGCAATGCGGTCGCCGGGCGCAATCTGCTGAGGTGCGTCGCTGAGGTTCACCAGAATCACTTTGATCTCGCCCCGATATCCGGGGTCGATGGTGCCCGGCGCATTCAGAATGGTGATGCCGCGCGCAGCCGCGAGGCCGCTGCGCGGCCGGACCTGCCCTTCGTAGCCGGGAGGAAGCTGGATCGCCAACCCCGTGGGACACAGGAGACGGCCACCAGGAGGCAGCACCAGCACGTCGTCGCCGCAATAAGACAGATCGAGCCCGGCATCTTCCGCGGGTCCGTGAGAATAGGCGGGCAAAGTGGCGTCAAGGCGAAGCCGTTTAATGGGCACATCGATTCGCATAGGAAAAATCACCCGCTCGGTCAATCCGCGGAACGGGTCCCGATCCGCCAGTTCACCTCATAGCCAAATCGGTCCCGCATTTTCTGGACGAACTCATCGCGCTCGCGGTTGGCGCGCAGGACGTCTTTTCCGGGCTGAAGCGCCAGCCAGCCAGCGGCTTCCGCTATTGCACTGGCGCCCTCGCGGTCGCCCGCCAGCAATGCGCGCAGCACATCCGTCTCTATTGATGAGAGATGGACACTGTTGAAGTTGTAGTCGAGGAACGCCTGCCACACCAACGGCACCCACACCCGCACAATTTCGTTGCCGATCAGTTGCGCGTACTGCCGAATCTCCGCCTGCGCGTGCTCCTCCATGCGCAGGCCGAGGAAATGGAGCAGGTTCCACAAGTCAATCTTCCAGTACGCCTCGGTATAGGTGGAAAGCGGCAGGTCCTTTCTGGCCTGCTCACGGGCAATACCCGCGTCGATGCGCTCCTGATAAAGACGGCGAGCCTCGGCCTGAAAAGCCTCTTCGCGCTCACTGAGCACGCGCCCAATCTGCGCGTCCGCGAAGCCCGAGGCTCCCTGCCGGTTCCGCGTGCTCTGGATTCGCCACTGGTCGGGCGCCGTGGTCTGAGTCCGGTCGATCGCCACCGAATAGCGCGTGCTGTACTCGTTTACATTCGCGGTGCGATGCCGGATCCACTGCCTCCAGGTATCCATCGGCACGCGCACGTGCAGCTTGATCTCGCACATCTCAAATGGCGTGGTGTGCCTGTGTCGAAGCAGGTACCGGATCAGTCCACGGTCCTCGTGTACGGTGCGCGTTCCGCTGCCGTAGGAAATTCTGGCCGCCTGAACTATGGAAGCGTCTGCTCCGAGATAGTCGACAACTCGCACGAAACCATCGTCGAGGCATGGGAAGCGTTTGCCGAGGATCGCGTCAAGGCCATCAACGTTGACGCGTACGGCTTTGTCTGAGGTTGGTTCGTCTTCGTTCTTCATGGACCCTGGAGACACCATTTTAGATGGTATCGCGGACTCAATGTCGTGCCCTTCGTGGCCGTCGCCAGCCAACTTCAGTCCCATTCGGCAGCCAGTCTCTGCCAGACGCTCGCTGCGATCTCTCCCTATTCGCCACGCCAGTACTACGGAACGGCCCGGCTCCGATGATCACGGAGATGCGCTTGTCGACCGTGGGCTTGTGCAGCCCCGGGACGCACCGTCTTCCCATTGCAGCTCTCGCGGAGCAGCGAAAACTCAGCTTAGCAGAACTCGAAATCGTGGCACGGAAGTCGCTGGGACGCGGGCCGCGGTCCCACGCCTCGCGGCTCATGTGGTCGAAGCGGCCTCGATATGCTGGCGGAAGTACTCCACCGTGAGGCGAAGGCCCTCGTCGAGGGACACGCGCGGTTCCCAGCCAAGCAGCCGGCGGGCCTTGGTGATATCGGGCTGGCGCTGCCGCGGATCATCTTCGGGCAGTGGAAGGAACTCCAGCGGCGCGGCCGAGTTGGTGAGCCCGCGAATGCGCTCGGCGAACTCCAGAATGGTCAGCTCCTGCGGATTGCCCAGGTTCACGGGCCAGGCTTCCTTCGCGTGGCACAAACGCCACAAACCCTCCACCATGTCGCTGATGTAGCAGAAGCTGCGCGTCTGCGTGCCGCTGCCGAACACGGTGATCGGCTCGCCGCGCAACGCCTGATCGAGAAACGCCGGAACCACGCGCCCGTCGTGCAGTTGCATGCGCGGGCCATAGGTATTGAAGATCCGCGCGATGTGCGTATTCACGCCATGCACGCGATGGAAGGCCATGGTGAGCGCCTCCGCATAGCGCTTGCTCTCGTCGTAACAGGAGCGCGGGCCCACCGGGTTCACGTTGCCCCAGTACGTCTCCACCTGAGGATGCACCGCGGGGTCGCCATAGCACTCCGAGGTGGAAGTCAGCAGGAAGCTGGAGCCGTGACGCCGGGCCAGCTCGAGCATATTCTGGGTGCCCTGGGCGCCCGCTTCCAGAGTCTCGATGGGGTGCGCGAGGTAGTCTTTCGGGCTGGCCAGAGAGGCAAGATGCAGAACGCCATCGACGCCGCCCTCCACTTCAAACGGCCGCGTGACATCGCAGGCGCGGAACTCGAAATGCGGATTGCCGTCGAGGTGGCGCAGATTCGCAATCGAACCAGTGCTGCAGTTGTCCAGGGCAACGACGCTGTGACTTTCGGCGATCAGGCGGTCGCACAAGTGTGAGCCAATGAAGCCAGCGGCTCCGGAGACAACGAATCGCAATGCACCTCCATGGTGTTCGGTCGCGTGGGAAACGTCGGCGACAAACAACCATTATCGGACAGGCGCGCGAGATCCCGAAACCGCCGGGACTGGAAGTCCGACTACAGATCGCCTTCGGGTGCGCCTTCCGGCTCGCTTTCGAGCGCGTCCAGCTTCGCCTCGTCGGCGGCGTAGCGCTTCAGCACGCGCAGGGAGTTTCCGGAGGAGAACCCGGCATAGCGGAGCCTGCGCCAGGCCGAGGCCAGGTGTTTCTCTTCGCTCAGCAGAGCGGCGAGATTGCGGCCGCGGAACTTGCGCGCGAGGAAGGCTTCGATAAGCGCCACCTCGTCCTGCTCCTTGTAGGTGCGGGCCACGGCTTCCTCGGCCAGCGGCGGGGCGACGCGGCGCTGGCGCAGATCCCGCAGCACGCGCGCGCGCCCCACGCCTTCGTTCTCCAGCCGCGCGGTGGCGAAGTTCTCGGCAAAGCGCCGGTCGTCCAGATACCCCAGGCGGCGCAGGTTAGCGAGCACCGTATCCACGTCGCCGGCGCGGGCCGCACGCCGCCGAAGCTTCTCGCGCATCTCGCCGCTTGCATGCGCGCGGTCGCTGAGCAGGCGCGCCGCGTACTCCATCAGCGCGGCCTCGTCCAGCAGGGTGCGTTTGGCGGCCATCCCACACGAATTATCGCACCGCTTCGCGCGCTGCTATTCTGTAGAGGCGAGAACCAATATGCAAGACGACAACAAGTTTCCGTATTTCTTCCTCGGTTTGGGGCTGGGCGTCGCGGTCGGCCTGCTGTTTGCGCCGAAGAGCGGCTCAGAGACCCGTGAGCTACTGCTGAACAAGGCAGACGAGGGCAAAGAGTATCTGAAACGGCAGAGCGAGCAGTTGCGTTCCACCGCCGGCGATGCCATCGAGCGCGGCAAGAGCGCTCTGGCGCGGCAACGCGAACAATTGAGCGCGGCCGTGGAAGCGGGCCGGCAGGCGTACCGCGAGACGGTGGACAAGACCGCCGCGAACGACGACGCCGTTGCGGGCGAACAGAGCTGAGGCGCCGGGACCGTCCGTCATGGACCAGAATCTCTTCGTGATTCAGACCGTGTTTGCGGGCATCGCGGCCGTTGCGATCGTCCTGCAGGCGGCGATTCTCTTCGCCGTGTATCGGGCCGTGGCCTCCATGCAGAAGGCGGTCGGGGACGCCATCCCCAAGGTGGAGTCTCTGGTGGAGAGGGCCAACGCCGTGATTCCCAAAGTGGACGCTCTGGTGGAATCCACCAAAGCCACCGTGGATGAAAGCCGCAAACTGGTGGCGTCTGCGAGGGAGCAAATGGCCAAGGTGGACGACGTGGTCACCGACGCCACCCGCCGGGCACGCATCCAGATGGACCGCGTGGAGATGGTGCTGGACGACACCATGGACAAGGCGCAGCAGACCGTGAACGTGGTTTCCCGCGGCGTGCTGCGGCCGTTGCTGGAGATTCAGGGCCTCGCGGCGGGCATTCAGGCGGCTTTCGGCTATCTGCTTCGCAGCGCGCGGCCCAGCGTCGATCAGGTGGCCAGCGACGAAGAGATGTTTATTTGAGGGCGCTGCCGGCGCCTCCACCCAGCACCTTCGATACGGCGCGCACGATTCTGCGGTAGGGGACGCGGGCCGGGTCGTCGATGGCGATCCAGTCTCCCTCGCGCCAGCTCGAGTAATACCATCGCGCCAGCAGCGCCAGGTGCTCCTGCCTCTCCGGAACGCTCAGGCGTGGCGTCTCGATGCGATCGACGATCTCGCGCAGGCGCTGATCGAGCGATGAGCCCATATGCCCCACGGCAAACGGAACGGGCCCGATCCACGCTCCACGCCATACGAAGTGCAGATTCACCGCTTCGGCGCTCAAGGCAGGTGTCACCACTACGCCGGACAGCCGGTCGACATCGCGGACCAGTTCGCCGCGAAGAGCCAGCACGGCGTCGATCCGCTCGCAGCGCTGGTGCTGGCGGGCGGCTTCCTCGAAGTTCATCTCTTCGCTGAGACGGTCCCGGGCGGCCGTGGCGGAAGCGAGCAGCGAAGCGCCGTTGGTGGAAAGAAAATCCACCACGCGCCGCACCTCGCTCCGGTACTCCTCCACGCTCACCACCTGCTGACAGGGCCGCAGGCACATGTTCATTTCGCCGTAGATGCAGCCGGGATGCGCAGGCGAAGGCGCCAGATCCTCCTGGCAGCGGCGAAGCTGGAAGAAATCGAGAAACTGGCTCTCGAAGTTCTCCGCTTCGGCGCGCGAACGGAACGGGCCGTAGTGCAGCGCTTTCGAGCTCAGGCGCGCGCTGACGTGCGTTCGCGGAAAGGCATTGCCAAGCGTCACCTTCACGTACGCGGGCATGCGCAGCCGAAGCAGTTTCAGATACTGGTCCGGGAAGATCCGGCGCATCACCGCGTAGTGCAGCAGAGTGCCCTGCAGTGCGGAAGCCACCGGCCAGTATTCGATACCCGTGAGCACGCCGCCCAGACCGAGCAGTTTCACCGCGCGGCGCACCCTGCGGCGCAGCATGGTGGTGCGCGCGGCGTACGCGGAACGCTCGCCGGCCCGGAGCACGAAGACGGCCGCGATATCGGGCAGCGCCTCCAGATCGGCGCCGGAAGGCTGGTTCACCTCGATGGGCGCTGTTTCCACCACATTGCGCATAGGGGCCTATCAGCAGTCTACAGCCCGGGTGGCCGCAGGGGCAGCGGGACCGGGCGCCCCTCAGGGTGTGTCCCTCAGATACAGTGAACCCTTTCGCTATCATGTAAGTGACTGATCGGGAAGGAGTTTCTGTGGCTGGAAAGTTGCTGGAACGTTACTGGGTGTTATGCGACGTCTGCAGTTCCTGATTCTCGTGGGCCTGGTGTGTCTGCCGGCGAGAACCGCCACTCTGCAACACCTCAGCCTGAAGGACATGGCGTTGCAGTCCACGGATATCGTCCGTGGGCACGTACAGCTCGGCAAGCCAGCCTGGCACGGCTCTCAGCTTTTCACGCACTACCTGGTTTTCGTCAGCGACCGATGGAAAGGCACGGGCGGGCCCGTGATGGATCTGGCCGTGCAGGGCGGCGTGCTCGATGGCCTGAGGCAAACGTGGGCTGGTACGCCCGATCTGGTGGACGGCCACGAGTACGTGCTTTTCCTGTGGCACAGCCCTTCCGGTTTGAACCTGATCATAGGTCTGTCGCAGGGTCTGTTCGTGGTGAACTCGCCCGGCGAAGAGGCCCTGCAAGCCTCAACCAAAGAGGCGATGGTGGATCGTTCCGGGGCGGGAATGACGGCCGCGCCCGTGCGGATGACGCTCGCGGAAATGCGCAAGTACGTCCAGCGAGCGGTTGTGGAGGGACGATGAGACATCTGGTTGCCAGGGTTCTCGTGCTGGCGGCGGTGCTCCTCGCCGCCAGCGGCAGCGCATCGGCATACTACTACTACATTCATTTCGACGGAAGCGGCAAGGCGCTGCCGGCGAAGTGGAACCTCGCCGCGCTTTCCAACAACACCGTGTACTTCTACGTCGCCGACTCTGGTCTGAACACCGCGGCGATGACCCCGGGCGACGGTTATGAAACGTTCGTGAGCGAGCTGCGAGCCGCTGCCGACGTGTGGAACACGGTGCCCAGCTCGGAAGTCCGCATCGGGTACGGCGGCCTGTTTCACTCCGACGGCACGGACAACAATGCCGGCATCAACGTCGACTTTTCCGATACGATTCCGGCCGGTCTGCTGGCTATCTCCGGCGTGACCACGGCGGCGAACCCCGGCGCCGGGGCGACGTTTCTGCCCATCGTGCGATCCCAGCTTCTGTTTCCGAGACTCCCCTACGGTTACGGTGGGCAGGGTGTCCCCCTGGCAACCTGGAGCGAACTGTTTTTCACCACCGCGGTTCATGAGTTCGGCCATAACCTGGGCCTGCAACACACCACCACGTCGGCCGCCATGTCCACTTACGTGACCAGCGGCGTGAGCAAGGCAAAACCACTCGGCGCCGATGATATTGCCGGGCTTTCGGCGCTGTATCCGGTGGAGAGCTTCGCGGCCCAGTACGGCAGCATCGCCGGCCGGGTTACGTTCACCGACGGGACTCCGGTAAACCTGGCCGCCGTGGTGGCCATCCCCGCCGCTGGCGACGCCGTGGGCGCGATGACGCTTCCGGACGGAACCTACGAGATGGACGGCCTCCCTCCGGGCTTCTATTACGTGTATGCGCAGTCGCTCCCGCCGGCGCTGCTCGGCGAGAACACGAATATGGGGCTGGTTTATCCGCTCAAAGCCGATGGCGTGCACTCCGTCGCTCCGGGCTGCACCGGTCCGGCGAATGCGCAGGAATGCTACTTTCAGACCACCTTCTGGCCGGGCACGAGTAGCTGGCGCCTGGCGGGCCAGGTCCAGGTGACGACGGGCGTGGCGCAAAGCTCCATCGACATGCAGGTGGCGCCACGGAACTGGATGTCGGTGAGCTCGGTGAGGAGCTACGGCTACGTGCCTGGCGGCGTTGCGGTCGGTGCGCCGCCCATCCTGAAGGGAGGACCGCGGCAGACGCTGATTGTGGCCGCGCCGTCGGGCATCCTCGATCCGGATACGAATCAGTTCGAGCCCCTGATCAGTTTCGATGCGCTCGGCTGGGTTTTCCAGGTGGTGCCGCGTACCGCCCGGCAGTATCCGGCTCCCAACCCGTACGGTTACGTCGCCGTGGACGTGACGGCAAGTTTCTTCGGAGCCAACGGACCCCGGCATTTCATCGTCCAGAGCGCCGACAACGTCTATGTCCTGCCAGCAGCCGTCCAGGCGGTGTCCGGTCCGCCGCCCTCGATTACGAGTGTGCAGGCGCTTGCGGATGGAACCGTCGCCGTGAACGGGTCGAATCTCTCCGCCCAGACTCGTATCGTGTTCGACGGCGCCGCGGGGACCGTACAGAACGTGGTCAGTAATCACCAACTAATCGTCTCGCCGCCGCAGGCTCGGCCGGGATTCGTGTCCCATGTCGAGGCGCTCGATCCGGACGGACAGAGTTCGCTGTATATCTCCGGTGACACTGGCGTACTAACCTACACATGGCCGGGATCGGGCGCGCCCTCTCTGGCGGTGAGTCCCGGGACGCTCCGCGCCGGCGGTTCCATGACGGTGAGCGTAATCGGCACCAACACGAACTTCGTGCCGGGCGAGACGCTCGTGGGCTTTGGCACGAGCAACGTGGTGGTCACCAACGTTCAGGTGCTGGGTCCGGGCCATCTGACGGTGACCGCCACCGCCGCCGCCGGGACCTCCATCCCGACGACGGACATCAACGTCACTACGGGGCTCAGCGTGATTTCGAAGGCGCTCGGTTACAGCGTGACGGGGATGTGAGGCGTTACCTTCGTCGCGCGCGAGCTTTGGCCTTCGGCGATGCCAACTCCGCCTGCTTCTTCCGCGGCAGCTTCGCGAAAATCATATCGTAGGCCTGTTTGAGCAGGCGCTGCAGTTCCATGGCCGGCAGCGCGTCAAACGTTTCCAACGCGACCCACTGGGCGCGAGCAAAGTAGGGCGCCTGGATGATGCCCGGTAGTTCCGTCAGAGTCACGAACTCCTCTGGCGCGGTCTTGAAAGAGAGCCAGACGTCCGCCGGCTCCAGTGCCGCCACGGCGTAGATCCGCCCGCCCACTTTGAACACGAGATGTTCGCCCCACTGGACCGATTCGGTGGTGTGCGGCAGGGCGAGGCAGAGCCGGCGGACCCAGGCGACGCTCATCGCTCACCCTTCCATGCCCATTTGCGACAGCCGGTAGCGCAGTGCATTGCGCGTCAGGCCGAGCATGCGCGCCGCCTGGCTCTTGTTGCCATTGGCCCTCTTCAGCGCATCGCGAATGACCGCCTGTTCGTACTCGTCGAGGGTCATCCCTTCGGGCAGACTGTACTCGGAATTCGACGCCGGCCGCTGCGCGCGCGGAGCCGTGTCGAGGCGAATGTCGGCCGCGCTCAGGACGGGCTGGGAGGCCAGCACCATACTGCGCTCAATGACGTTCTCCAGCTCGCGAACATTTCCCGGCCAGTGATACTGCATCAGCTTCTGAATGGCTTCCTCGGAGATCGCCTGGGCGACGCTGCCGAGGTCCTTCGCCAGCTTGTGAACGAAATGCTCGGCCAGGAACGGAATGTCCTCGCGGCGCTCACGCAGCGGCGGAATGCTGATGGGCATGACGTTCAGCCGGTAGTACAGGTCCTCGCGGAAGGTGCCCTGTTCGAGAGCCGCGCGCAAGTCGACGTTGGTTGCCGCCAGCACGCGCACGTCGATGTGCCGCGTTTTGTTGCTGCCGAGGCGCTCGAACTCGCGCTCCTGCAGCACCCGCAGCAGCTTCACCTGAATGGTCGCGGGCACGTCGCCGATCTCGTCCAGAAATACGGTGCCAGTGTCGGCCTGTTCGAACTTGCCGGGCTTGGTGACGTTGGCGCCGGTGAAGGCGCCCTTCTCGTAGCCGAACAGCTCGCTCTCCATCAGGTTCTCGGGGAGCGCCGTGCAGTTGATTTTGACGAACGGGTGGTCGCGGCGCGGCGAGTGCTGATGAATGGCGCGCGCGATCATGTCCTTGCCCACACCGCTCTCACCGGCCAGCAGCACGGTGGCGCGCGTAGGAGCGACGCGTTCGACGGTGGCGAAAATCTCGCGCATGGCCGGACTGCGGCCGATGATGTTGTCGAACTGATAGCGGTGGCCGAGCTCCTCGCGCAGCTTGCGGTTCTCGTCGCGCAGCGTGCGCAGCTCCAGCGCCTTGCCGACAACGGCCATCAGATGGTCGAGCGAGAAAGGCTTGGGCAGGAAGTCCACCGCTCCCGCTTTCATGGCCTCGACGGCGGTTTCGATGGAACCGAACGCGGTCATCACCACGATGGGGGTTTGCAGTCCGCGCTCGCGCAGAGTGGAGAGCAGTTGCAGGCCATCGATGCCCGGCAGACGCAGGTCGGTGATGATCAGGTCGGCGGCGTCGGCCAAACGCAGTCCCTCTTCGGCGGTGCCGGCCTGCTCCACGTCGAAGCCAGCCGTGCGGAGTTGCAGCTCCATCACGCGGCGGAGCTTCTCTTCGTCCTCAATGATCAGTATGCGAGTGCTCAACGCTCACCTCCGGGGGAAACAGGCAGAAACACGCGGAAGATGCTGCCGGAGCCGGACTCGCTCTCGACGGCGATGCGCCCGCCGTGCTCGTCGACGATGCGGGAAACGATGGCCAGTCCGAGTCCGACGCCCTGGCTTTTGGTGGTGAAGAACGGGTTGAAGATGCTTTCGAGGTGCTTTGGGTCGATGCCGGCGCCGCGGTCGATGATGGCGATCTCCACGGTGTCATCCTGCTGGCGCGTCTTGACGGTGATGGACGACTGCGGCGGACTGGCCTGCGCGGCGTTCACCAGCAGATTATAGAAGACCCGCTCCATCAGGTCGGCATCGAAGAGGAACGGAGCGACGTCGGGCGAGTAGTTCCGGTATACGGACACGGACGACGGCTTGTGGCGTTCGAGCTCCTGGACCGCGCGGTCGATGGTCTGAGTGATATCGCCACGCTGGGCTTGCACCGCCAGGGGCCGGGCGAAATCCAGAAAGCGTGTGACCAGCGTGTTGGTGCGGTCCACTTCGGTGGAGATGAACTCGGCCATCTCTTTGGCGATGGCGCTCTCGGAGGCGATGTTGCGGGTGAGCATTTCGGCGGATGCTTTGATGGTACCCAGCGGATTGCGCAGTTCGTGGGCGAGACCGGCCGACAACTGGCCGATGGCGGCCAGCCGCTCGCTGCGCCGTACCGCGGCCTCGGCTTCCCGCAGATGCAGGTTCGCTTCGGCGAGCTGGTCGGCCACCGCCTGCGCCTTTCTGGCTTCCATCCGTCTCCCCTCGGCGAGCTGATTGGCCAGATAGCCCAGGAATGCCAGAATGAGCACACGGAAGACCAGCTCGCGCTTTTCTTCCGGCTCGATGACCTGGTGTTCCCAATTGATGAAGGCAAGAAAGGACAAGAACCCGCCGCAGGCAACCGCGGTGGCCGCCAGAGTGCCCAGCAATGAGAATGCGGGAGCAGCCGCGATCACCGGGACCAGCAGCATCAGGTAGTACCTGCTCCCGATCCCGCCCGTGTAATACATCAGGAGGAAGCAAAGGACCAGGGTGATGGCGAACGAAGCCACCTGGCCGCGCGTGGAACGAAACGACGGGAGAAGGGTGGCGACGATCTGAAAAACCCCAATTACCAGCAGCAGGGAGATGGCGATGGGCGTGTGGTTGGGTCCAAGAACGGCCATCAGACCCGAGAAGAGCAGCCACGCCAGGGCCATGGTGATTCCCTGCAGGGATTGTCGCCAGCCCATGATACAAGTGTGACAGAATAGAATCACACTCTCAGTGGTCCCATGAATAATTCCAGTCTTCCCGGTGCCTCAGCCGAAGGTCAGGTCGCGCCTGCCGAGGACACCTCGTTTGCCTCGATTCTTTCGCAGTTCGAGCGTGAACACGGCCAGAACGGCCACGACCAGGCCATGGAGGGCCGGGTGGTTTCCATCACCGCCGAGCAGGTGTTCGTGGACATTGGACGGAAGATGGAGGGCGTTCTTCCCATTGCGCAGTTTCGCGACGCAAGCGGCGCGCTGACGGTGAAGTCGGGCGACGCGCTGCTGGTGAGCGTGACCGGCCGCGATTCGGAAGGCAACTATCTGCTGTCCACCATCAGGGTGGAGCGCCCGCGCGACTGGAGCGCTTTTGAGACCGCCTTCGCCGAGGGCCACCGCATCGCCGGCATGGTGACGGAGGTGGTGAAGGGCGGTCTGCGGGTGGACGTCGGCGTGCCTGCGTTCATGCCGGCCTCGCGCAGCGGCGCTCGCGAACAGGCCGACATGGAGAAGCTGGTGGGCCAGGAGATCCAGTGCAAAGTCATCAAGCTGGATACGGCGCATGAAGACGTTGTAGTGGATCGGCGCGTGGTGCTGGAAGAGGACGAGGCGCTGGCCAAGCAGAAGGCTTTCTCCGATCTCAAGGAGGGCGCGGTGGTGAGCGGCACGGTTCGCACCATCACCGAGTTTGGCGCTTTCGTGGATATCGGGGGCGTGGATGGCCTGCTGCACGTGGCCGACATGTCGTGGACGCGCGTGGCCAAGCCGTCCGACGTGGTGAAGACGGGCGACCAGGTGCAGGTGCAGATCCTGAAGGTGAATGCGGAGACGCGCAAGGTGTCGCTGGGCATGAAGCAGCTCGCCCCCGACCCGTGGACGCTGGCCGCGCAGAGCTTCAAGAGCGGCGACCGCATCCGCGGCACGGTGTCGCGCGTGGCCGATTTCGGCGCCTTCGTGGAACTGATGCCCGGCGTGGACGGCCTCATCCACGTCTCCGAACTGTCCTGGTCGAGGAAGGTAAAGAAGCCCTCGGACGTCGTGAAACCGGGCGAAGCGGTGGAGGTGGTGGTGCTTGGCGTGAACCCCGCCGAACACCGCATCTCTCTGGGCCTGAAGCAGGCGCTGGGCGATCCGTGGGAGAGCGCCGAGAAGCGCTTTGCCCCGGGAACGGTGGTGGAAGCCCCAGTGATCAGCCTGGCCGCCTTCGGCGCATTCGTGGATCTGGGCGATGGCGTGGAGGGCATGATCCACGTGGGCGATATCAGCCGCGAGAAGCGCCTGAATCATCCGAAAGAGGCGCTGGCGATGGGCCAGACGGTGAAGGCGATGGTGCTGGAGCTGGACAAGGCGAAGCGCCGCATCCGCCTGGGCATGAAGCAACTGGAGCCCACCAGCGCGGACCACTACATCGCCGAGCGTCACGAAGGCGACGTGGTCAGCGGCCGGGTGGTGGACGTTCGCAACGGCCGGGCCCGCGTGGAACTGGGCGAAGGCGTCCACGGGGACTGTGCGGCCGACAGCCGCGCCACCAGGCCGAAGGCGGAGCAGGCCGCCCGGAGCGCCGACATCGGCTCGCTGACGGCGATGCTGAGCGCGCGTTGGAAGGGCGGCGGGGCGGCGACATCGGATTCCGAACTGAAGGTTGGGCAAATTCGCAGCTTCCGCATCACGCAGGTTGACGCGGCCAACCGGAAGATCGAGCTGACGCTGGCGGATTGAGCCGCGTGCCCGGATTCCGCTCCATCACTGTCGCGGCTCGGTAACACGCATGGGAACGGCCGTGACGTTTCCCGCGTACCTTCGTCTATGTCAGTGATTGGAAGGGAATACGCAGGCCGTGGCGGCCCCGGCGATCGAGTTCCAGCGAATGGATGAATCGGCGCTGATCCGGGCGGCTCAAAGGGGCGACGAGCGCGCCTTCGAAGAGCTGGTCCGACAGTACGACCAGAGTGTCCTGCGCATGGCGCTCAATCTGCTTCGCTCGCCCGAAGACGCCAACGACATCTATCAGGAGACCTTTCTCCGCGTCTATCGCAACCTGCACAAGTTCCGATATGACTGCAGCTTCCACACGTGGCTGTACCGGATAGTGACGAACCTCTGCCTCGACGTACTGCGCAAACGCAAGGTGAGGAAGGAGGAGGCCTCCACCATCGCCACGGGCGACGGCGAGCTGGACCGCATGGATTCGGTGCCGGAGGCCAGAGCGCACGGCGACCCGCAGCGCGAGCTGTTGAGCCGCCAGTTGAACGGGCGCATCCGTGACGTGCTGTCCGGCCTGACCCCGCGGGAGCGTGTTGTGTTTGAGATGAGGCACTACGAAGGGATGCGCCTGAAAGCCATCGGCGAGGTGCTGGGGACAACCGAAGAGGCCGCCAAGAATTGCCTGTTCCGCGCGACCCAGAAGATGCGGGCGGCGCTGGGGGATTTCACATGAAGTGCGACGAAGCGGCACGAATGCTTCCGCTGTATCTTTACGGCGAGTTGGGGTTCGATGAGGAAGAGCGGCTGGAGCTGCATCTGGATGGCTGTGAGCCGTGCCGCGCGGAAGTGGATTGCCAGAGAAGGATGAACGACCTGCTGGATGCGGCGGGCGTGCGGATCCATGATGGAATGCTGACCGGCGCGCGTCTGGAGTCGCGCGCGCGGCTGAAGCAGGAGGCCGGTTTGCATCGGGGCTGGTGGACGCACCTGGGCGAGATGCTCTCCATTCGCTTCGCTCCGGTCCCCATGCTGGCCCCGGCCCTGGGCGCCATCGCGCTGGTGGCGGTCGGCTTCCTGGGCGCACGAATCGCGCCGCCGGGGATGTTTCCGCGGAGCGGTTCCGTGAGCATGGCGGATGTCCTTGACCCGGTGGCGTCGCGTGTACGGTATGTGGAGCCGGGCGATGCGGGTCAGGTGCAAATCGTGATCGAGGAAACGCGCCGGCGCACGTTGACCGGGCGGGTGGAGGATGAGCCGATCCGGCGGTTGTTGATGACCGCGACGAAAGACCCGGCCGATGCCGGCGTCCGCGTTCAGTCCGTGGAGCTGTTGAAATCGCAATGTGGTTCGGCCGACATCCGCAACGTTCTGCTGTACGCGTTGCAGCACGACCCCAACGCCGGCGTCCGGCTGAAGGCTCTGGATGGCTTGAAACAGTTCGCCTCCGATCCGGAGACCAGACTGGTGCTGACGCGCGTGCTGCTGGCGGACAACAATCCGGGTGTGCGGACGCAGGTGGTGGATCTGCTGGTGCAGCACCGTGAGGATCGGATGGTGGGCGTGTTGCAGGAGCTGCTGAGCCGGGAGAACAACGGCTACATCAGGCAGCGTTGTGAGCGCGCGCTGCACGACATGAACGCCTCTGCCGAGACGTACTAGGTATTTGACCGCATTATTCGGTGTGCTTTGGAAACCGCTCGCTGACGCGCGCGGCTCGGAACTGAGCCGTGACCGTAAGGGAGCGGTCTCCCGTAAGAGCACACCATCACGCGGTCAAAGCCCTAGCGCGCCAAATTCTGGAAAGAGGAAGGCAATGAGATGCTCGTGGGCATCCGCGGTGTTTGCTGCCGCGGGCTCGCTGATGTTGTGCGCCAACGGCGGAGATCTGCGGCGCGAGGGCCGTTACTGGGTGGTCCAGCAGCAGGGCGTGACACCGGTGCGAGGCGTGCGGACGGTTCGCATCACGGCGCGCGGCGCGGTGAACATTCGCGGCGGGACAACGGATACGATCTCCTGGACGGCAACCACGCGCGTCCGGGGCGGCGACGAACGCCAGGCGCGGGCTCTTCTGGCGAACGCGGGCGTGGAACAGCGCCGGGACGCGCAGGGGCTGTCACTGTCGTTCGCCAGCATCGCGGGCCAGCCTGATGCGGACGTGGCAATTGTGGTTCCGTTGGACCTCAGGCTCTGCCAGGTCCGTACGAAGGGCGGCTCAGTACAGGCCTCGGATCTTGGCGGCGCGTTGGAAGTATTCAGCGATGCGGGACGTTTGCAGATAGACCGCATCCGCGGGCCGGTGACGGCGCGAACCGGTGGAGGCGAGATTCGCGTCGGTAGCGTGGCAGGCGATGCGCGCTGCTTCACCGGCGCGGGAGCGATTCGGGTGGACTGGATCGGCGGCCGAGCCCAGCTCGATACCGCGGGCGGCGAGATCTTTGTGCAACATGTCCACGGTCCGTTGTTTGCCTCGAGCGCCGGCGGCAATATCGAGATCGCGCGCGCGGATTCTTCCATCACGGCCCGCACGAGTGGTGGCGTCATCGAAGTGGGGCAGGCGGCGGGGCCGGTAGTGGCCGATACCGCTGGCGGCGCGATTCAGATCACCGGATCCAGCGGCACGCAGTGCCAGGCAAGCGAGGGCGCGATCCGGCTGAAGAACGTGGCCGGTGCGGTGCGGGCGATCAGCGGCTCGGGCGATATCGTGGCCCAACTGATGGCGGGAAAGCGGCTGGAGAACTCGAAGCTGAGCACGAACTCGGGCGATATTACGGTGGTAATCCCGTCGTCGTTCGCGATCACGGTGGTGGCGCAGAGCGTGAGGAACGGCGCGGCGGGCCGCATCGTTTCGGACTTTCCGGAGATCCGGCGGGCAGGTCGCAGTGGGTCCGGAGGAAGTTCGGAGATGGCGGAAGGGTCGTTGAACGGGGGTGGTCCGGTGCTGCAGGTGGTGGCATCGGGCGGGTCAGTCTACCTGCGGCGTCAGCAGCAGTAACGATGGGGAAAGGAGAGCGATGATGTCTTGTTTCGAGGGAGCACTGGGCGCACCGCGCGCCGCTGTTTTGTTGGGATTGCTGGCCGGCTTGCCGCTGGCCGCTTTTCAGCCGCAGGCACGGCCGGGTGCGGCGGCAACCGGAGCCATGTATATGGCGTTCGCCGGCGGAGCGGGCATCAGTTTCCTGGGTGTGAACATAGCGGAGGTGGATGCCGAGCGGGCGAAGGCGCTGAAGCTTCCCGCGGAGCAGGGCGTCGAAATCACCCGGGTTGAAACGGACAGTCCCGCCGACAAGGCCGGGCTGAAGGTGGGCGACGTGGTGCTTGAGTACAACGGCGAGCGCGTGGAGGGCATGGAGCAGTTCGGAAGGATGGTGCGGGAGACTCCGGCGGGCCGGAAAGCCACCCTGCAGATCAGCCGCGGCGGCGCACCACAGACGCTGACGGCGGTGATCGGCAGCCGCGGAAAGTATCCACCGGAGGGTTTCATGGTCATGCCGCGGTTGGAGATGCCGGAGTTGCACATGCCCGATATTCCCGAAGGCTTCCCGGCGTGGCGGAGCGGCATGCTCGGCGTGGAGACCGAGTCGTTGAACCCGCAACTGGCGGACTTCTTCGGGGTGAAGCAGGGCGTACTGATACGAGCGGTTGTCGGTGGTTCTCCCGCGGAGAAAGCGGGCATCAAGGCGGGGGATGTGCTCATCAGGGTGGACGATCAGGAGGTGACGACACCGGGGCAGGTCTCCGCCGCCATCCGGGTTGCCCGGAAAAAGCACAGCGTTTCTCTGAAGCTGGTACGGAACCGGCGCGAGATGACGTTCACGGCGACGCTGGACGACGACCACTCCACGTGGCCCAGTTCTCCCCCAACGGAGTTCATCCACCAGGAGTTTCGGAAGTAGTGCTGTCGGAAGCCGCCGACAGTTCCTGAACACGGATCAGAAGTTCGATCTCGGGTCTGGGCAGGTTGAGCGAGGTGGCGATGGTTGCCGCATCGATTCCGCGGCGCAGCATTCGCAGGGCCTGCGCCCGGTTGCCGGGATTCAGGCCGGAACGGGGCGGTCCGGGTACGCCCACCGGACGCTCCTCGGCCACGCGTAGTCGCTCGCCCAACTCTTCCAGGCGGCTCTGAAACTCGACGAGGGCGTCGTTGGCCGTGCTCTCCAAAGTGGCCATGCGACGGCGCAGTTCGCCAGTCTCTCTGCGAAGAGAGAAGAAGAGTACCACCGCCGCCACGGCACCCGCGCCGAGAAGCAGGAGAGGCACAACGGAGATCATGGCACTTTCTGGCATGGGCGATTACTTCAGCGTGCGGAGCCGTTCCTGTCTGCTAACCACCTCGTGCACGCGGACGCCGAAGTTGCCTTCGACAACAACGACCTCGCCGCGGGCGATCACGCAGTTGTTCACGATCACATCGACCGGCTCGGAAATCGACCGGTTCAGTTCGATGATCGATCCCGTGGTGAGTTTGATCACGTCCTTGAGAAACAGTTGAGCTCGCCCGAAGGACATACTCACCGGCAGCTCCACGTCAAGCAGCAGATCCATCTTCCTGGATCGCCTGATGGTTTCCTCGTCCAACCCGGCGCCGCCGTGTTTCCTCGGGGGTTCCGGAGCCACGATGGAAACTTCGGACCGGTCGGCGCGATTCATGGACGCCTCAAGAGCGGCCAGCAGCGGGGTTTCCATCGAAAGCAGCACGAGCAGTGGGCCGATCTCTCCCCAGCTCACGTTCAATTCGAACGTTCGCCCGGAAGGCGATGTGCCGGATCCGGGCTGTTCGTCCGCACTGGTGGTGACCTGTTTTCCCAGACGGCTGGACAGAGTCCGGGACACGCCGCCGAAGGTCTGGCTGAGGATTTCGGTGAAAGTGCTCCGGATACTCTCGCGATCACCGTCGTCGATTCCCGCGGCCTTAAGAACGCTGTTGCCGATTTCGCTCCACGAAACTTCCGGAGCTCCGATATGGACGTGCGCATCTGGCGCGAAGCTGAACGACTGGCCCCACCACGCGCAGTCCTCGGGTGCCGCGGCGGCCCCTTCGGCTCCGGCGCCAACGCTCACCGTCGGACGCTCACCGGTCATTCCCTCGATGGCCTGAATCAGCGCCGAGGAGATCGCCTCGATGAGCGCGCGATCAGGAGCGGGTTCCGGCACCGTAGCTTCCCTTCTGCGTCGGCCAGCGTTTCTCGATCCAGGAACGCAGCCGCAGGATGGCCTGCGATTTCAATTGAGAAACTCTCGACTCGTGCAGGTGCACGATTTTGGAAATCTCGCGGAGCGTCAGCTCTTCGTGATAATACAGGCTGAGGACCAGCCGTTCGGTTTCCGGCATGCGGTCAATCGCCTCCGATAGCAGTCTCTGCAGCTCCGCGCGTTCCACCACTTGCGACGGCCAGTTCTCCTCCTCGTCGGAGATGTACCTCAGCAGGTCGTGTCCGTCGTCTTCTCCGACAACACTGTCCAGGCTCCCGAGATTGATGCCACGGATGTCCACCAGCCAGTCGTGATACTCATCGATGGTCAGATTGAGCTCGGCGGCGATCTCCTCCTCGCCGGGCATTCGCTGCAGCCGCTGTTCGATCCTGGCGATGGCGGATTCGATCTGTTTGGTGCGCTTGCGTTGCTGCCGCGGCGCCCAGTCGAGGCCACGAAGGCTGTCCAGAATGGCGCCCCGGATCTTGTACTCCGCGTATGTTTTGAGTTTGACGTTATGACCGGGGTCGAAACGGTCAATCGCGGAGATCAACCCAACGATGCCGGTGGACACCAGATCCTCGAAGTTCACGTTCTCCGGCAGGCGTTCGTGGATCCGCCTGGCGATGAGCCGCACCTGCGGGAGATGCTCGAGGATGAGCTTTTCTCTCTCTTCCTCGGGATTCGTCGCAGACGCCACGTAGCAGCGTGTCGCATGACTCGATCCTGAATTCACGCCCCCTCCTAAGCTGCGACCCATGACACCCTCGCCCCACCCGGAACCCTCGACAGGACAAGATCGGCTATGCGGGCCCGGGTTGCGGGTTCGATATCGTCCGGTACGCGGGGACCGTTCGAGAGGAAGGATGCGGGTTTTCCGGTGCGAACAATCTCATTCAGCAACGGACCGTACGTTTCGGTCTCATCAAGCCGGGTGAAGATCAGACCGGCAGGTTTGAAAACGGCAAAGCTCTCCGAGATCCGGCGCAGATCGGCGGCTCGGAGCGATGCCGGGAGAACGAGTTGCACTTCCACCTCCTCGGCGTGCAGCCTGCGGGCGACCTGCGCGGCGAGATCCATCTCCGAACAACTGAACCCCGGCACATCGACGAAAACCAGATCCTTCCGCCGCTCCTCGATAACGCGCGACAGCGACGCGTCGTGAGTCAGCGCATCGAATCCGACCCCCAGAATCGCGGTGTAGGCGCGGAGCTGTTCGCTGCCCCCAACCCGGTACTCATCCATCGCCACCACGTGGGCGCCGCGGTGCATGGCAATGGCGTAGCGGGCGGCCAGTTTCGCAATGCAACTGGTCTTGCCCGCTCCCGGCGGCCCCACCAGAGCGACAGCGCGCGGCTTTGTGCCGTTTTCCTCCCCGAAAGAGGCACGGGTCGCGGCAAGCCGCATCACATGCCGATGAACCAGAGCGGAGAATCGCACGCCTTTTCCTGGGATGAAATCCTCATCGGAGGCCTGACCGGCCGCGTGAGTGCCCGCCTCGCCCACAATCTGCTGGGCGAGATCCGCTTCCACCTCGGAGGCCAGCAACAAAGCCAGCGCTTCGCGCACCTGAACTGGCGTGCCCGGCGCCGACGAAGCGGTGCCCGCCAGGACAATCGACGTCTGCAGCCGTTGCATGCAGTGCTTCAGTTCGGCCAGTTCTCCAGCCAGCCTCTGCACGTCGGTGCTCGTTCCGTGTTCCTTTGCGGAACGTTCCGTTCTGGCCGGGGACGGTGTGGATGTTCCCTCGTCCTCAGGGAGCAGCGCACAGACCACTTCATACTCGCCGAGCTCCCTGGCATCGGGCGAGGTCCGGCGCGATTGAACAAGGACCGCCTCCGGCCCAAACTCCCTGCGGGCGTCACTCAGTGCCTCTTCGACCGAGACCGCGAAAAACGATTTCAGCTTCATCCCCGTGTACCCATCCTCGTTAGTCGATGGATCATCGAACTGTCCCCACTGCAATCACCTTCACGCCTGCCGGAATCTCGCCATGTGAGAACACGGTCAGATTGGGGAGCGACGCCTCCGTCATCTGACGCAGAAAATACCGCGATCCGGAACTGGCCAGTAATACTGCGGGATTCTCAGGCGGGCCCACTTGTCCGGCCACACGATCCAGAACGTCCCGTATGCGCTGCGGCGACATGTTCAGGTGGCTGGAAGACTCGCCGTGCTCAACCGACGATTCAATCGCCTGTTCCAGAGGCGAATCGACTATCCACGCTGCCAGATCCCCCTGCGGGTTCAACTGCGGCTTCACCAGCAATCGCCGGATGGATTGCCGTACATACTCGGTCAGCAGCACGGTGTTTCTGGTGATACCGGCCGCCTCTCCCAGCGCTTCCACAATCGTCTGCGAATCCCGAATCGAAACTCGCTCCCGCAGCAGGTTCTGCAGCACCTTATGCACTGCTACGAGAGGAAGCAATTTCGGAACCAAATCCTCGATTGCCCTGGGATTCTCTTCCGCGACCCGGTCAAGGAACTTTTTCGCATCCTGCCGCGACAGCAGTTCGTAAGCGTGCCGGCGGATGACTTCCCCGAGATGCGTCCCCACAACACTGGTGGAGTCGACCACGGTGTAACCGGCCCGTCTGGCGGCTTCGGCATTCTCCGGTGTTACCCAGAACGCGGCGATGCCAAATGCAGGCTCCCGCGTAGGGATGCCATTGACCGGCGCAGCGCCCTCGCCGGGACTAATGGCCAGTTCCACGCCTTGTGGCAGCTCGAAGCGGGAGACCTCCACGCCTTTGATGGAAATCGCATACTCGCGCGCACGCAGCGACAGATTGTCGGCAACTCGAACCGGTGGCAGGATGTATCCCAGCTCGGAGGCGAGCTGGCGCCGGATGCTGCCGATGCGACGGAGCAGCGGCGAGTTCTGTCCGCCCTCCACAAGATGGATGAGCCCGAGGCCCACTTCCACGGCAAGCGGCTCCACCTTCAGCAGATTTTCCACGTTGTCACGAGCCGCGGGCGCGACCGGCGCAGGCGTGGCTTCCATGGCCGCCGCCTTCTTTCGCAGTCTCCAGCCAATAGCCCCGGCGCCCGCTCCGAGCACAAGAAACGGGATCTTGGGAAGCCCGGGGAAGGCCGCCATCGCGATCAGCACGCCCGCAGCCAGCAGGATTGGTTGCGGGTTGCCGAACATCTGATTGCGTACGTCCGCGCCCAGTTTGGAATCCGAACTGGTGCGGGTGACGATCAAACCTCCCGAAATGGAAATCATGAGTGCCGGGATGACCGTGACCAGACCGTCCCCAATGGTCAGAACCGTGTAGGTCTCGAGCGCCCGGCGAAGCTCCATGTTGTGCTGCAGGACGCCAATCAGAAAACCCGCAATGATATTGATGCCGGTAATCAGGATGCTGGCCACCGCGTCCCGCTGGGTGAAGCGCGACGCTCCGTCCATCGCTCCGTAGAACTCGGCTTCCGCGACGAGCTGCTTGCGCCGCGACCTGGCCTCGGACTCGTCGATCAGGCCCCCGTTCAGGTCGGAATCGATGGACATCTGTTTGCCCGGCAGTGCATCCAGGGTGAAGCGGGCGGTGACCTCCGAGATGCGTACCGCGCCGTGGTTGATCACGACATACTGAATGGCGATGAGCACGAGGAAAATCACGACGCCGATAATATAGTTGCCGCCGACGACGAATGCGCCAAATGCCTGAATCACCTCGCCCGCCGCCGAGGTTCCGGAGTTCCCGTTCAGGAGGATCAGGCGTGCTGAAGAAATATTCAGCGCCAGACGAAACAGCGTCATCAGCAGGAGCGTCGTGGGGAAAATGCTGAAGTCCGCGGGCTTGGTGATGTACATGGCAACCAGCAGCACGATCACGGACATAGTGATGTTGGTGCTGATCAGGACGTCGAGCACAAACGAAGGCAGTGGCGTGATCATGGCCAGGACAATCGCCAGAACGGCAATCGGTATGGCCATCTCCGCCCAGTTGGCGTTCTTCAGCCCGCTGAGCGCTCCTGCCGTGGCGGTGTCGCCTTGCCTTGTCCCGCGCTGGGGAGGCTTTCCCGCCGGTCTGGCCGCCGAAGACGTCTGCGCGCCGATCGCTGGTATCTGTGCCGGGCCTGCGGCCATGGTCAGGACCTCCCTTTAGGCTGCATGAGGCGATAGATGTACGCCAGGATTTCGGCGACTGCCCGATACAGGTGAGCCGGGATTTCCTGGCCCACGTCCACGTGCTTGTACAAAGCCTGTGCCAGCGGTTGGTTCTCGACGATCGGGACCTGATGACTCATGGCAATCTCCCGAATCCGGCGCGCCAGGTAGTTCCGCCCTTTGGCCACCACCCTGGGCGCGCTCATGGCCGACATGTCATAACGGATGGCCACGGCATAGTGAGTCGGGTTCACGATGACCGCGGTAGCGGTGGGGATTTCCTTCATCATCTGGCGGCGCGCCAGATCTCTCTGAATGCGGCGAATCCGGGCCTTGATCTGGGGATTGCCCTCGGTTTCCTTCACTTCATCGCGGACTTCCTGTTTGCTCATCCGCAGGCCCTTCATGTGGCGGCGCTTCTCCCGAACGAATTGAAGCAAGCCGATCACCCCGGCGATCCATGCGCATTTCCAGAGCAGACTCGTCAGTGCCGTGCGTACAGCGGCCCACGAGCCTTCGATCCCCATGAGCGGAAGCCTGGAGAAGATCTCTTCGTTGTCCCTGGCGAGGCCTGCGACGACCACTGAGAACAAGACAATGAGGAAGACGGCCTGGAAGAATGCCGCCACATTCTGCCCCGGCAGGCTGCGCAGCCTCTGCACAGGGTTCAGCCGCTTGAAGTCCGGGGCGAGCTTTTCGCCGGCAAAGCCGAACCGGGTGGCGGCCATCTGTACACAAAGAACCGCGACCATGAGGCCCGACCCACAGGCCAGCAGGGGCACCCCGAAAAGCGACACCATCCCTCCCGCCAGGCTGCACGCGTCGGCAACCTGAGGCGTCCTGTGGAAGGCCAGCACGAGTTCGGCCCGGAACGCGCGACGGAGCCGCTCGACCAGAGAATCGCCCAACGAGGTCAGCAGGTAGACAAAAACAAGCAGTTGCAGCGCGTTGAGCAACTCCCTGCTGGCCGGAAACTGCCCCTCTTTGCGGGCCTTGTCCTGGCGCCTTTGTGTCGGTTTTTCTGTGCGGTCTCCGGCCATCAGCGTGTGACCAGCCGCGCCAGTGACGCCAGCACCGGGACGGAGTAGGATTCCAGCAGTTGCGGGACCGCGGTCAGGACCAGCGCCAGCAAGGCGAGCCCGGCCAGCAGCTTGGCCGGAAAGGCGATGGAGAGCAGTTGCAGTTGCGCGCTCAGGCGCCCCGCGATCGCACACCCCACGTCGACCATGAGCAGGAACCCAACAACCGGCATGGCCAGTCGCAGGCCCATGGTGAACATGGCCGATCCCATCCGCGCGACGGTGTCTCCGGCCGCTCCGGTCAGTTGCCAGGCGCCGGGCGGCGCCGACTTCAGACTCGCGCCGACGATCGCGATCACCCGCCGGTCCAGACCGATCACGAAGAACAAGATCGCCGAGAGCAGTTGTACGAACACGTACAGGACGCTCGAGTCCGCCTGCGTGTTTGGGTCAATCGTCGAAGCATAGGAGTACCCGGCCTGCAGGCCCGCAATCTGCGCGGCCATTTGCAGGCCCTCCAGCAGGAACGCCAGAGCCACGCCGACGGTCAATCCGAAAGCAAGTTCGTTGAACATCGAAGTAACCAGGAAACCCAGGGTGGGGGCAGCGGCCGGCGGCGCAGGCCAGAGCGGAAACAGAACTCCTGTCACACACAGCGAAAGAAACAGCCGGGGTACATCGGGCGCGGTCCGAAGCCCGGGCAGCGGCAGGAACGTGAAGATCCCGGCAACGCGGGTGAAGACCAGCAGCGCTCCCTGGATCACCGGCAAGCTGATCGTCAATTCACTGTGCATACCGGGCGAAGTTTCCGAACAAGTCGATGGTGTAGGAAATGAGTCGCATGAGCATCCACGGCATCACCAGAACCATCGCAAACAGGAAGGCCGCGAGCCTCGGAATGGCTCCAAAGCTGGTGTCCTGGATCGACGTAACGATCTGCAGCAAACTAACCACGATGCCGCTGATGAAGCCCACCGCGAGCAGCGGCAGACTCAGCCAGAATGCCGTGATCAGGGCGTGACGGAACACCTCGACGGCGGTTGAGACAGTCATTGATAGAAACTCCTCATCAGCGAGCCGATCACGAGGTTCCACCCGTCCACCAGCACAAACAGAAGTATCTTGAACGGCGCCGAGATCATCACGGGCGGGAGCTGCACCATACCCACCGATAAGGTGACCGACGCAACGATGAGGTCGATGATGAGGAACGGCAGAAAGAGAATCGCGCCGATCTGGAAGCCTGTTTTCAGCTCGGAGAGAATGTAGGCGGGCACCAGAACGTTGAGGCCCAGCTCGGCAGGGCGGGCGGGGGCCGGAGCATGGGTCAACTCCAGCATGAGACGGATGTCTTTCTCGCGCGCGAACCGTATGAGAAAACTCTTCACCGGTTTACTTCCCTGCTCGAAGGCCTGCGCGGATGTCATGGTTCCTTCCTCCAGCGGTTTCCAGGCGCTCGTGTACACTTCATTTACGACGGGCTGCATGATGAGGAAGCTGAGAAACAGGGACAGCCCGACGAGTACCTGGTTCGACGGCGTCGACTGAGTGCCCAGTGCCTGGCGAAGGAAGTGCAACACCACGGTGATCCGCAGAAATGGGGTCACACACATGATCACGGCGGGGAGCAATGCCAGCGCCGTCAACAGGACGATGATCTGCAACGGAGCACCCGCCGCTCCCGCACCCTTGCCGGATGGTAGAATGTTCAGGCCGGCGGAACCGCCCGCCGCGAACACCGACGGCGCCAGACAGATGAGTCCGACGGCGCGCGCTGCGCCAGTCGGTCGGAAGGATCTGGGACGCGCGGCGAGTGGCGCGGATCGAATCAGCATGTTCACTTAGTCCTCACCACAGAAATCCGTGATTCTCACCCCGACGGCGTCCTCGATAATTACGATTTCGCCGAAGCCGATGAGAGAGCCCCCCACGAGAATGTCGATGTTCTCCCCCGCCGAACGAGTCATTCGGATCACGCTGCCGGCGTTCAGGTCGAGTACCTCGGCGATAGTCATCACCTTGCGATCGAGCTCGACCTCGACGTCCACCGGGATGTCCGCCATGTGTGCGATCTGCTCCGGCGCGGGCATGTCACTCGGCTACTGCTTCAGGTTGATCGTGTCCTGGCTTAGCTGGTCCACGGTGGTGACCACTTTGGCGTTCGCCTGATAGGCGCGCTGGAACACGATCAGATTCGTGAATTCTGTTGCCATGTCAACCGTGGACGATTCCACGGCTCCGCCCAGAACCTGTCCTCGTCCGCCGGTGCCAGGAACGCCCACCGCGGGCAGCGCGCTCCGTGCACTGACCTGGAAGTTGTTGTCACCCACCGCGATCAGCGAATCCGGATTCCTTACCGTGGCCAGGGCGAGTTGCCCTACGACCTGCTGTTCGCCATCCGAGTACGTGGCAACAATGAACCCGCCATTGGCGATTCCCACGTGGGTAAGTTGCGCGGCGGCGGAGCCGTCCTGGGCAAGCGCGGAGGTCTCGGACGGTTGCGAGAACTGGGTGAACCGTCCCACCGAACCGTCAAACAACTTCCAGCTCAAAGCGGTCATGTCGGCGGCGCCGTCCGCAAACCCCGTGATGGAAACCTGAGGCGACGGATCGGTAGACGCCGGCGACGTCAACTGACCATTCGAATCAAACTGCAACGTTCCCGTAACCGGCGTGAAGGGGGCAGTCAGGTCGCCGTCCGGCACAGCAATGGAGTAGTTCCACAGGCCCGGCGTAGCCGTTTTGGTGAACGTCGCAGTGAGGACATGGGCGGTGCCGAGCGAATCGTAAACCTTGATCGACGTCGAGAATGTACTCGGGGGAGGGCCCGCGGTCGCGGTTGCGTCGAGATTGACGTCGAAGGAGAATTGCGAGCTCTGCCTGGGAGCCTTTACTGTTCCGGTTGGAACGGTGATGTTGCTGATCGGCCCATTTGACACTACAGTGCCGTCTGATCCTATCGTCCATCCCTGAAGTTTGTCGCCGGTGGCCGTCTCCAGGTCCCCGGATTGATCGACCTTGAAGTTCCCTCCGCGCGTGTATTCGATCGCGCCATTCGGATCCGTTACTATGAAGAACCCGTCGCCCGAAATGGCGGCGTCCAGCGGCCCGTTGGTGGTCTGGGTCGCACCCTGCGAGAACTCCCGCAGCGTCACCGGCGCACCGACGCCGAACCCCACTTGTGTCTCTCCGAGTCCGGCGCCCAGCGATTGCGTCACCAGGTCATGAAACGATACCGTACTGGTCTTGAACCCATCCGTGTTCATGTTTGCCAGGTTGTTCCCCACGACGTCGATCGCCGTGGACGTGGCGCTGAGAGCTGAGAGCGCGGTTGAGAATGATGTGAACATCTTGTCCTCCTATGCGGCCTTGCTTAGTTCTGTGACCCACCGGCGCCGGATGCCTGCGTGCCTGCGCTTCCTGACGATGAGGAGCCGGAGCCGCCGCTGCCGGACCCGCTCGTCGGCGTGGTCTGACCCGAGAGCTTGTCCAGGTCCTGGCGGCTCCCGAGCAATTGCTCGAGGCTGTTGATCTGGGTCAGTTGCGAGAGGAACTGGGTCCCGTCGGCCGGATTCAGGGGATCCTGGTTCTTCAACTGAGCCACGAGGAGGCTGATGAACTCCTCTTTTGTAGCATTCGGATCCTGCGCAGGATCCGTGCTCGAACTCGAACTGGCGCCCGAGGTCGGACTCGTGCCCGCCGCGGCCGCCGTTGAGCCATAACTTACCGGGTTGGTTGCCATGCTGTGACTCCTGTGAAAACTCCGCTGAAATTCCGATTGAACTCACCCTCGGGGTCTGGACGCTGGCGCTTCGGTTGATCGCCATCGCGACTCTCTCCGGAATCCTGTCCACCCGCCGATGAGTGCGAATCCCCCGCCGTCTGCTCGTGGGTATGCCCGGGGTTCTCGTGCCCACCCGAGGTGTTGTGCATTTCGACCGGGCTCCAGGCGTCTGCTTCCATCCCCTGCTGATTCAGCTTTAGCGCGAGGTCAGGCAGGTTCGTCCGGAGGTCTTTCGCGAGGCCGTCGTCCTGGGTCCGGACAACAACGTGTACCGTCCCGGCGCGATCCATCAGTTGCACGTCGACGCGCGGCCCACCTGGGTTCTGCAACTGGATGGCAATATCCCGGGTCGGCACGCCGGCACGCGGCGCCGACACGATATCAGCCCCGGCGTCTTGCGCGACCGTGGCCACCGATGGTTCGGACATTGGCGCGGTAACGCCTCCGGAGCTGCTCGTGGGGGCGGCGGTCGAAACCGTGGCGCCGGATATCGGCGGCTCCGCGGTGCGAAGCGAGTTCTCGAGAGGCGCGCGTGCCGTCTCGTCCGGTTCCTTCTTCGGGTTGGCCGAGCCCTGTTGTTCCCGTCCGCCAAAGTCCTCTCTTGTCCCGTCGGTCGCCGGCACTTTCCCGTGGGACGGCTCAACGCCATGCTCCTGTAACGGCTTTACCGGTTCCGCGTTCCCGGCGTCTTTGTGATTCCCCGCCTGCGCCGCGCTCGGATGAGGCAGTAAGGTGGTGATCGGCGGTCCTGGTGCGGGGTCGGCTGCCGCCGGGCCGTCCGCCTGCCCAGCGGTGGTCTGCGGAACGGGCTTATCCGGAACATCGGAGGCGGCGAGCTGGATGCGGGCCTCAAAGGCGGTCTCACCTTGTGCCCGCGTCGGGCCCGGCGCACCTTCCTGGAATGGGCTGCCCCAGGCGACCGTTCCACCCGCCTCTGTGCCACTCTCTGTTCCTGTTGGAATCGGACCGCTCGCGGCGGCAACAGACTCCATCTCCGGAAGCACTCCGGACACTCCCGCCGAAACAGGAGTACCGCTATCGCCAGGTATTCCGGAATCGGACCAACCCCCCGTTCGGAAATCAAGGGCAATGTGCGGCGTGAACTCGGGGAGGCTGACCGGTGGCACGGCGACAGCCAGGGCTACTGCAAACGCCACATCATTGGGCTGCTCTTTTGATTTCTCTTTGCCGGGAAGTCCGCCGGCCTTCTTCTCCGGAAGTCGCGGACCCATGCCAGTGCCGGTTGTTCCAGGCGGGACCTCATTTGCCATTCCCTGGGTCTCTGGTTCCAACCCGAGACCGGCGAGCAGTAAAGCAAGGAAGGCCTGGTTCGCTCCGTCTCCCGGCTCACCCTGTGGCGCCGCGGTTGAAACACCGCCCTTCCCGGTAGGGGCGCCGGGAGCAATCCGGGAAGCTGTATCCGCTGAGGTCGGGAGTGTAACGGCAGCCACGCCCAATGACAGGCACTTCCAGAGCCATTCGGAAAGGCAGGGATTGCCACGATCGGGGACGATTTCACGTTTGGAAATGATACGAGGCGTTCCGGAAAGAAACGTTTTGTCGGATAATTCGTGCCAATTGGGAACCTGGTGCACCGTTGGTGAACGGAAGTCGAGCATCTGCGCTTCGGCCCGAGGATTGCGATTGCACCGGTGCGATGGATGCTCTCACCACAGCGGCCGCGAGCGGAATGCGAGCTCGCATGGAAAGCCTGGATATGCTGGCGAATAATCTCGCCAACGCCTCCGCCACCGGCTTCAAGGCGGATCGGGAGTTCTATTCCACTTACGCCTCGGCGGATGCGCTCGCCGCGGAAGACGCAGCCGGACCGCCAGCGACGCAGTCGCCCGTGGTGGACCGCCGCTGGACCGACTTCTCGCAGGGCGTGATTGTGCCGACCGGAAACCCGCTGGACCTCGCTCTGGATGGCTAGGGATTCTTCGTCGCTCAATCGCCATCCGGCGCGAAATACACCCGCAGTGGCGACTTTCACATCGACCGGCAGGGCGTTCTCTCCACGCGAGACGGCGATCCCGTGGAGGGAACCGACGGAAAACCGATTCGCCTCGACCCCGCACAGCCAGTGGAGGTCTCCGCCACCGGCGAGATTCGCCAGAGCGGCGTAGTCGCGGGACAACTGAAACTGGTGCAATTCACCGCACCCCAGTCACTCAGCAAGCAGGGACAAAACTCGTTCCAACTCTCGGTATCGGATCTGAAGCCGATCCCGGCGGCCGCGCGCGTCCATCAGGGCGACGTGGAGGCGGCCAACGTTCAGCCGGCGGAAACGGCGGTGCGGCTGGTGAGCGTGATGCGCCAGTTCGAGATGTTGCAGAAGGCTATGTCCCTCGGCAATCAGATGAACCAGCGAGCGATTCAGGATGTCGCCAAGTCAGGCGGATAGCGAGCGGATGGCGCTGTCACAAACAGGAGCACGTCATGATCAGGGCACTCTATAGCGCGGGCAGCGGAATGGCTGCCGAACAGATGAACCTGGATAATATCGCCAACAATCTGGCGAACGCGAACACCACCGGGTTCAAGATGCGGCGAACGCAGTTCCAGAATCTCCTCTATCAGACCCTCATTCAACCCGGTGCAGCCGCCGGCTCGCAGACTGTGGTACCCAGCG
Source organism: Bryobacteraceae bacterium (assembly GCA_049510065.1). Lineage (GTDB taxonomy): Bacteria > Acidobacteriota > Terriglobia > Bryobacterales > Bryobacteraceae > CAWACP01. The sequence goes on along the minus strand of JBEKZH010000003.1, from coordinate 56,996 downwards.
GGCTGCAACTCGGCCTCGGCACACGCCCGTCCTCGAATGAGATCATCTTCGCCCAGGGCAACTTCCGGTCGACGGACAACCCGCTGGATGTCGTGATCCAGGGCAAGGGTTTCTTTCAGGTGCGAAGACCCGATGGCACGTTGGCGTACACCCGCGCGGGGAATTTCCAGCTCGATCGGGATGGGAACCTGGTGACCGGTGACGGCGATCCCGTCGAGCCACAGATCACTCTGCCAGCCCAGGCTCAGTCGATCACCATGGCAGCCGATGGGACGGTCAGCTACACGCAACCCGGACAGACGGCGTCGCAGGTGGCGGGTCAGCTCCAGCTTGCCAACTTCGCCAATCCGGCCGGACTGAACAGCATTGGCAAGACCCTGTTCACGCCCACCGACGCGTCCGGCGAACCGACCGTAGGAATCCCCGGCGGGCAGGAGGGTCTCGGTACTCTGTTGCAGGGTTATGTCGAGCAGTCGAACGTGAGTGTGGTTGACGAGTTCGTGAACATGATTGTCACCCAGCGCGCCTACGAGGCGAACTCAAAAGTGGTGAAAGCCGCCGATGAAATGTACCAGCAGGCCAACAATATCACGCAATGAAGACGGCATGGATCATTCTGCTGGCGATCGAACCGGCGTTGTGCGGCTGTGTCCGGCTTGACGGTGAAGAAATCCGCGCGCGCGATCTGGCCCGGGTGGTGGAGGCCTTCGCGACGGCGGACCCTGAGGCCATCCTCGGACTGACCCCTGCGCCGGGTGTGCGTCGCATCTTCTCGCTTCGTGACCTGATGTCGGCGGCACAGCGCACCGGAGTTGGGGACAAAGACCTCCCCATTGCGGGCGTGTGCTTTGAGCGAGCGCTTCGTCAGGTGACGGAACAGGATTTGACGATGGCCATGACCGAATCCTTGCCCAACAAACCGGTACAGATCACGATCGTCGACTACTCCCGGTATGCAGTCCCACCAGGCCGGCTGGTTTTCCAGCTTGCCAGCCTGAATGCGCCCCCGCCTTCACAGCCCGACGCGCCGGTGCTATGGCGCGGGCGGGTCATGTTTACCGGGCGAAGCATGGAGATCTGGGCCAGGGTGCGGATCAGCGCGATGACGATGTTCTGTATGGCTGTGACGGATATTCTGCCCGGGAAACCGATTGAACCGGATCAGATCCGCGTCGCGGAACTGCCACGTTTCCCTTTGCGCACAGGTGTGGCTATCAGGGATGTCGAGAGCGTTGTCGGACGCGTCGCACGGCGACCGATCCGTGCGGGTCAGGAGATCGTTCCGCAGGCTCTCGAAGAGCCTCAGGAGATCCGTGCCGGAGATACGGTCCGGGTGTCTGCAGCGAGTGGCAGCGCCCGCATCAGTCTGGAGGCAGTGGCCACATCCGGCGGCAGGAAGGGAGACACCATCGTGTTGAAGAATCCGCAGACACACACCAGCTTCCGCGCCGTGGTTGACGGCAAGGGCCGGGCGGTCATTCACGCCGGACGGGGAGACAGGTCGTGAGCCGCTACCGGGCGCCGGTCTCGATCGCATTGCTCCTGTTTGCAGCCTTCGCCGCCGCCGGCCGCACCAAACGGAAGAATACGCCACCGGCGAATGGCGTGCCCGTCCAACTCCCCGCCCTGCAGACATCTCCGCCATCGCCCGGTTCGCTCTACTCGAGCGGCGGACGGCTGGCGGACCTCGCTCGCGATCTGCGCGCAAGCCAGATCCACGACCTGATTACCATCGTCGTGTCCGACCAGGCCTCGGCGGTGACGACGGGCACTACGAACACCTCCAGAAAGTCGAGCGCCAGCAATTCCATCACTTCGCTGGCCGGACTCACCCGCGCCAGCGGTCCGTGGGCCAATCTGGCAAACCTGAATAACAACCAGCAGTTGCAGGGTGCTGGGACAACCAGCCGCCAGAACACGCTGAGCACGACGCTGAGCGCCGAGGTCAGCGGGGTCACGGCGAATGGCAATCTGATCATCGAGGGCCGAAAGGCGATCACGGTGAACGGGGAAAAGCAGGTCGTGCTGGTGCGCGGAAGCATCCGGCCCGACGATGTGTCGCCCGCCAACTCGGTGACATCGGCGCAGATCGCGAACCTCGAAGTCAGTGTCAACGGCAAAGGTGTTGTGGGCGACTCCATACGCCGGCCGTTCATCCTTTACCGCCTGCTACTTGGCCTGTTGCCGTTCTGACTATGAGCTGCCTCACCATCATCGCGTTGGCGCTCGTCGCCGTGAACGCACTTGAGGCCTCCACGAAGATTAAGGATCTGGCCAATCTGGAGGGCGTGCGCGACAACCAGTTGCTGGGCTATGGGCTGGTGGTCGGCCTCAATGGGACAGGAGACAAGCGCCAGACCGTGTTTTCGGCCCAGACACTGACCAATCTGCTGTCGCGGATGGGGGTCACGGTGCAGCCTTCGGCCATCCTGGTGAGGAACACGGCTGCGGTGATCGTGACGGCAACCCTTCCTCCCTTCGGTCAGCCCGGGTCGCGTCTGGACGTGACCGTGGCCGCCATTGGCGACTCCTCGAATCTCCAGGGCGGACTCCTGGTGATGACCCCACTCAAGGGTCCGGATAACCAGGTCTACGCCGTCGCGCAGGGATCGGTGGTGACAGGCGGCTTCGTGGCCGGCGGTCGCGGCAGCAGTCAGACCGTCAATCACCCCACCGCCGGCCGTGTTCCCAATGGGGCCATCATCGAGCGGGTCGCCCCTTCCGTCGAGCCCTCCGAGCGCCTTCGTCTCCAACTCCGGAGCCCGGACTACGCCACCGCGGCCCGCATCACCCGGACGATAGACGAGCGCTTTGGAGAGGACCAGGCTGGAGTGGCCCACGCGGACAACTCCGCACTGATCACGGTGGAGGTGCCGGCGAAGTTCCGGAACCATCCGGTGGACTTCATTGCGGCGTTGCAGGAGCTCTCCGTCGATGCCGGCCATGCCGCGCGAGTGGTGGTGAACGAGCGTACCGGAACGGTGGTGATGGGGCGCGACGTGACCATCTCGCCGGTGACGATCCTGCACGGTCCCCTCACCGTGGAAGTTGAGACGACAGAGATGGTCTCGCAACCCCTGCCGGCTTCCAAAGGCGAGACCGTGGTCTCGCCGCAGACCCGCGTCTCGGCCAAACAGGAGCCGGTGAAGAACGTCAGTCTGAAACCGGGCGCCACCGTGGATGAACTGGTGAGGGCGCTGGTGGCTACCGGATCTACCCCGCGCGACATCATCGCCGTATTGCAGGCCTTGAAGGCAGCCGGCGCGATCGAAGCCGAACTGGAGATCATATGAAGATCGACTCCGCCGCACAGACCCAGCAAGTCCCTTCGGTGCAGTCCGGCCCATCCGGCGGCCTTCGCCATGCCGCGGAGCAGTTCGAGGCGCTGTTTGTCGGGCAGATGCTGCGTTCGGTGCGGGAATCGGCGAGCGAGGAAGCCGACGACGACCCCGGCGCGAACTCCACATTCCTGGAGCTGGCCGAAGAGCAACTCGCTCAGGCTTTGGCAGCTCGCGGCGGTCTGGGGATCGCTACAATGGTGATGAGCGGCCTCGGAAAGGCAAAATGAAGATCGACAACAGCCATCCTGTGACGCCGCCGGATGCGAGCCAGGTCCGCAAGGGCCCGGCGCGTGCGGAGCAGAACCCGGCTCCGTCCGAGGATCGGGTGGAGCTGTCGGGCCCTTCCGCCAGCACCGCGTCCGACGTTTCACGGTCAGCGCGAATCGAGCAGCTTCGCGCGCAGGTGCAGCAGGGCGCCTATCGCGTTCCGGCTGAAGATATCGCTCACAGCATTGTCGACGATATGCTCGGCGAAAAGACGAACTGAGGCTGCGCCTTCTTCCTCCTATCCGGCACAACTGACCGGCGCGTACTCACACTCCTGCTGTTCGGAAGAGAGTGCGTGGGGCGCAGATTCGCATTTCTCCCACGCCTCCTGCAAGGTGGCCATCAGCTCTTGCGCCTCAGCCAGTGGCGGATCCACCTGCCGGCAATTGGCGTCGATCAGCAGTCGCTGAACATAGTCGTACAGCTCGACCAGCGTCCTGCTCAGCTCGGCCCCTTTCTGATGATCGAGCGAGAAAGCCAGCTCCGTGACGATCTTCACGGCTTTCGTAATCGCCTGCGAGCGACCCGCGATGTCTCCGGCAGCCAGGCACCGGCGTGCCGTCGCAATCGCCTCGATGGCTCCGCGGTACAAGAGGCGAACCAACCCGAGTGGGTTCGCTGACAGGATTTCCGCTTCCTGATAACTGTCGTAAACGTAGTGCCGCATTCGGTCTCCCACTCCCTTATCGGCGTCCCCGCTCAGGAATTGCGTTTGAGTTCTTCGGCCATTCGCAAAACGTATTCCGCAGGAATCTGGAAGACAACTTCGTTTGTCTGCCGATTCACGACGCGGACCAGCGCCTTGCGCGTCTTCCGATCCATGACGAATGTCAGCTCGTTGTTTTCGCCCAGCATCTCGCTCTTATTCACTTCCCTGACCGCCTGGATTAACTGCTTGCGCTCGGTGACCTGCTCTTGCGGAACGGGCTGCGGTGCGCTTGCTGGCAGAGGCCTTTGTTGATCGACCGATGAGATATCCATGGTGAACCAGGCGCGGGGACGGCCCCACGCCTTCCCTTCCATCTGCCTCATCGGCAGCGCAAACGATTGTTTGAGTCGATGTGGGTGCGAAGAGCGAAAAACGGCTTCCGGTCCTGCTCAGGCCAGGTTCAGGACCTTCCGGATGGTGCCACGCTCGCCGTCGATCTTCTTTTGCAGGAGCATGATCGCGTAGATCAGTTGCTCTGGCCGCGGCGGGCATCCCGGAACGTACACGTCCACCGGAATCACCTGGTTCACCGGGATCAGGGCGTAATTGCTGAACACGCCGGTGGAGGTCGCACACGCGCCCATCGAAATGACCCACTTGGGCTCCGGCATCTGCTCGTACAGCCGGCGGATCACCGGAGCCATCTTGTTCGAGACACGGCCCGCGATGATCATCAGATCCGACTGTCGCGGCGAGCCGCGCATCACCTCGGCCCCGAATCGCGAGATGTCGAAGCGGGAAGCGATGATCGACATCATCTCGATGGCGCAGCAGGCCAGACCGAAGCTCATCGGCCAGATCGAGTTCCGGCGCGCCCAGTTGACCGCTTTGTCCAGCGTGGTGGTGAGCACGCTCTCTCCGTGTCCCTCGCCACCCTCGGCGTCCACGCGAGCGAACAACTCCGGCGGAAGACTCAGATCGAACCCAGCGTCAACGTCGGCCATAGCCGCATTATCCCACGCACGCCCCGGCTTCGCTCGGAACCACAGATAGAATGGAGTCAGACCTGATGGCCTCCCCTCTGCTCCCCTCGCAGCCTTCCCCAGGCTATAAAGAAGCTCTTTCGCGCGCCGCCGAGCTGTGGGGCATCGAGCAGAGCTACTGGGACATCTTCGGCACCCGGCACTTCGCGACGGAAGAAGTCATCCGAGCCATTCTGCGGTCGCTCGGCGTGGACACCGCCACCATGGAAGTGATCGAAGCGGCCATTCGCACGCGACGGGAACAGCAGAGCCGTCAGCCGTTGCCGCCAACGGTGGTCATCACAGCGGGAGCAGATCTTCCCGCCTCCATACCCCCGGAAGCAGCCAACGCGACGGCCGATGTCCGCATCCAACTCGAAGACGGCGCCGAGAGGACTTTCCAGACCCGGCTGGCCGAAGCCCGCATACCGCTTCCCCCGGACCTCCCATTCGGCTATCACCAGATCACGCTCGCCATCCCGGCCCATGACCTCCGTTGCGTCTCGCGCCTGATCGTCTGCCCGGAAAAAGCGTATGCGCTCCCGGACGGGCCGAGGTTCCGAGCCGCGGGTATCGGGGTCAGTCTCTACGGTCTGCGCTCGGCGGGCAATTGGGGCTGCGGCGATTTCAGCGATCTGATGCGCTTCACCGCCTGGGCCGTGGATGCCCTCGGCGCCAGCTTCATCGCCCTGAACCCGCTGCACGCGATCCCCAACCGCGCCCCCTACAACACCAGCCCGTATCTGCCCAACTGCAGTTACTATCGGAACTTCATCTACATTGATGTCGAAGCAGTCCCCGAGTTCGCGCGTTCGTGCTGGGCGCGCCATCTGCTGGCTTCCAAAACGGTGCAGGGGGAGCTGGCCAGCCTGCGCGAGGCGGGAGAGGTCCAGTATGAGCGCGTCAGCCGCATCAAGCTGCGCTTTCTCAAGCTGGCCTTTCGCGAGTTCCTGAAGGAACGTCGCGCCGGGTCCGAGCGCGCCCGCGAGTTTCAGGCCTGGGCGGACCGGGAAGGCGACCTGCTCCACCGCTTCGCGGTCCATTCCGCGCTCGACGAGGCCCTCCACAGTCGCAACCCCGATGTGTGGAACTGGCCCGCCTGGCCCGAACCGCTGCGTTCACCCGGCTCCCCGGAAACGCAGACGTTCGCGAGGAAACACTGGCGCAGGGTCTTGTTCTATCGGTATGTGCAGTGGATCGCCGACGCGCAACTTGCGACCGCCCAGGAGCACGCTCGGTCGCTGGGCATGCGCATCGGCCTGTATCACGATCTGGCGCTGGCCACGGACCGTTTCGGCGGCGATCTGTGGATGCTGCCCGAGTTCTACGTGGGCGGCTGCCGCGTCGGCGCGCCCCCCGACGATTTCTCGCCAAAAGGACAGGACTGGGGCTTCCCTCCCCCGAATTCGGACGCCCACTATCGCGACGGCTATCGCGTCTTCGCCGCCTCCATCCGCAAGGCCTGCCAGCATGGGGGCGCGCTACGTATCGATCACGTCATGCGCTTCTTCCGCCTCTACTGGATTCCCGACGGCATGGAAGCCAGCGCCGGCACCTACGTGCGCGACCGCCATGAGGACCTCATCCGCATCCTTGCGCTGGAAAGCGTTCGCAACGCCGTGGTCATTGTAGGCGAGGACCTCGGCACCGTGCCCGACCACGTTCGCGAAACGCTGGCGCGGTTCGGGATTCTCAGCTACCGTCTGTTCTATTTCGAGCAGGATGGGAATCGGCAGTTCAAACTGCCCGGCGAGTATCCGCAGCTCGCGCTGGTCTCCGCCAGTACCCACGACCTGCCGACGCTGGCGGGCTTCTGGCAGAACCGCGATATCCTGGCACGGCGGGAAGCTGGCGTGTTGCCCGATGACGAAGCCTTGCACCGCGCCATTGCGCAGCGCCTCGGAGAAAAGCAGAAGATCCTGGACCTGCTCCACCGGCTGAAACTCCTCCCGGATCACTGGACCCGCAACGCCGCCGAACTGCCGGAGCTTGCCGGGGAGTTGCACGACGCCATCGTGGGGTTCCTGATGAGCACTCCGTCCATGCTGCTGTTGCTGAATCAGGAAGACCTGTTCAAGGAAACCGAACAGCAGAACCTGCCGGGCACCACTGCGGAGTACCCGAACTGGCGGCGGAAAATGAAGTACAGCGCCGAGGAATTGCGGTCATCGCCGGCGCGCGAGTTCGCCGCCATGTTTCGCGGATGGGTGGAGAAAACAGGCCGTGCGCAAAACGGGGACAGACTAACTGGTACGGTTTGAGCCACCAAACGCGCACGCAGTAGTCGTCCCCGTTTTGCCCGTCCCCGAAATCCGCCCACTACATGAAATATTCCTTGACCTTGTCGAACAGGCCCTTCTCCGCCGGTTCGTTCTCGGCCGGCAGCGTCTCTCGCAACTGCTCGAAGAGCTTTCGCTGCTCGCGCGTCAGACGGCTGGGAACGCGAACGTCCACCACCACCACCAGGTCGCCCCGGCCGTGTCCCTGCAGGCGCGGCACGCCCAGCCCTCTCAGCCGAATCCGGCTCCCGCTCTGCGCCCCCTCGGGTATCTTCACGGTCTGCAGTCCGTCGAAGGTGAGCAGGTCCACGTCGGTGCCCAGCGCCGCCTGCGCCACGTTCACCGGAATGGTGCAGACCAGATCGTCCTCGCTGCGCTGGAACACCGCGTGTTCCTTGACGCGCACGAAGACGTACAGGTCCCCCTGTGGCCCACCATTGGCTCCCGGCTGTCCCTCGCCCGACAACCGGAGACGCGTACCTGTGTCCACGCCCGGCGGAATGTTCACCTTCAGCTTCCGCTCGGCGCGAATGTAGCCTTCGCCGCGGCACTGCGTGCAGGGCCTTCGTATGATCTGTCCTCGCCCATTGCATTGCCCGCACGTGCGCCGGATGGAGAGGAAGCTCTGCTGATAAATCACCTCACCGCGGCCGTGGCACATAGGACACTGGGTCAGCCCGTCGTTGCGCTCGGCGCCGCTGCCACCGCACCTGCCGCAGGCCTCGGTCCGGGGCACCTGGATGTCCGCGCTGAAGCCCTTGATGGTGTCTTCCAGGTTGATTTCCAGGTCGTAGCGAAGATCGTCGCCCTTTTGCGCGCGGTTGCGGCGACGCCCACCGCCGCCGAACAGGTCGCCGAAGCCGAAGAAATCTCCGATGATGTCGCTGAAGTCGCTGAACTGGGAGGGATCGAACCCGGGCCCGCCGGCCCCCTGCAGACCCTGATGGCCGTAGCGGTCGTAAACCGCCCTCTTCTGCGGATCGCTCAGGACGCCGTACGCTTCCGCCGCCTGCTTGAAGTGCTCCTCGGCGTTGCCGTCGTCCGGGTTGCGATCGGGATGATACTTCAGAGCCAGCCTGCGATACGCGCTCTTGAGCGTTCCATCGTCGCAGTCCCGGCTGACGCCCAGAATCTCGTAGTAGTCCTGCTTCACGACCCCTTCTTCACCGCGACTTTCACCATGGCCGGCCGAAGCAGACGGCCACGGAAGTTGTATCCCCGCTGAAACTCGCCAATCACGGTGTGATCTTCCACGTCATCCCGCTCCACCATCTCGATGGCGTGGTGAACATTCGGATCGAAGGCCCGGCCCTCGGCTGCAATCGGCTCCAGGCCGAGCTTTGTCAGCGCCTCCACCAGCCGCTGGTAAATCAGCTCCATCCCGCGAGCGTATTCCTTGTCGGCCGACTCCACTTTCAGGGCGCGTTCGAAATCGTCGGCGATCGGCAACAGCGTGCGCACGGTATCGGTGGCGGCGTATTCCAACACATCGGCGCGTTCGCGTTCCGCGCGCCGGCGGAAATTCTCGAACTCGGCCTGCCGCCGCAGCAACCGGTCCTGCAGATCCGCGCGCTCCACCAGAAGCTGGTCGCGTTCGGCCATCACCGCTTCCAGAGCCGACGCCACATCGCTGGTTTGCACGCTATCTCCGCTGTCTTCGGTGGCGCTCGGTTTCGTCGGTTCCATGGGTCAACTCCAGTGTACGATTCGGGGGAAAGGGGTTGGTTTCACGCAGCGGTGTTCTGAAACGCCTGTCCCATATGCAGGACGGCCGACATGGCCTTCTCGTAGTTCATGCGCATGGGGCCCACCACGGCGATCCGCGCGGAAAGGCCGCCCGGCAGGGCCACGGCAACGCCCACCAGCGACAACTCGCGCATGATCGGGTGGGCATCGCCCAGTCCCACCTGCACGCTGATCTCGCCGTGCGGCAGCTCCAGAAACCGGTCCAGCATCTCCAGAATGCGCTTCTTCTCCTCCAGGGCGTGGAACAGATCCCGCATCTTCTCCCTCGTTAGGTGCAGATCGAGCCCCAGCAGATTGCCCGCGCCCTCAACGTGGACCTCCGGCGACATCTCGAATTCCAGCAGCCCGTGCGAGCACAATGTGGTCAGCCGCTTCAGCACCGCGTCGTACAATGCGCTTTCGTGCGCCAGGCGCTGGCTCAACTCGCGCCGCAGCTCCGAAAGGGTCCATCCGGTGAAGTTCCGGTTGACGTAGTTGCGGATGGATTCCAGCTCGCTGTCGCGCAGCGTTTCCTCGAGCGCCACTACGCGATGCCGCACCATACGATCCTGCGTGATTACCACCATCAGGACGCGGCGTTCGGCAAGGGCGATCAGCTCAATCTGGTCCAGCGTCTGACTCAGCGTGGGAATCGCCGCGGCGATGCCAATCCCCCGCGTCATCTCCATGAGCATGTGCGAGGAACATTCGACGCGCCGTTCCACGGTCCCCGCCTGTCCCAGTTCGCCCTGCAGGCGGCTTAGCTCCGCGGCCAGAACCCGCCCCTGGGCCAGCGTCTGCACGTAACTGCGGAACGCCTTTTCGGTGGGGACGCGGCCCGCCGACGTGTGCGGCTGCATCAGATAACCGTCGTCGTAGAGGTCCGCCATGATGTTGCGAACCGACGCCGGACTGAGCCGCGAGCTCAGATGGCGGGAGATCGTCCGTGAGGCCACGGGCTCCCCGGTCTGAATATACTCCTGCACGATCATGCACAAGATATCCAGATTCCGCGGCGCGCGCGTTGTTGTTCGGCCCATGGATGGTCCTTTGTCCTTCATTCTAAAGCAGTTCATCCGTCAGGGTCAAGGCGTCGGCGTCATTCGACTGGCAGCGCCCGCAAGAGAGTGCTAACAAAGGGCCAGCCGGTCCCCCGGTTCGGGCACTACGGCTTCGAGCGCGCGGATGCGTTCGCCCTGTTCGCGGCGGACCCTCCTCTGAATGTGCACCAGCGCAAGCTGGCCGACACTCTGCTCGGCGGCCATGCGGATGACGCTCGGGAAATCGCCGTGAACCGGCGACGGGTCGAATGAATACGCTTCGTGGACCAGCAGGTCCGCGCCAGCGAACAGCGCGCGGCTTTCGTCGGTAAACTGGCCGTCGCCGCTGTAGCAGAACTTCCCTCCCCCGGCCTCCACACGGATCGCAAGGTTGGTCACGGAATGGCGCGTGGGCGCGAAGCCGAACTGCATTCCTTCCCAGGCGACGCTCCGGCCAGGCAACGCTTCCCTATATTCGATGGGGTATTGGAAGCGTGCCGCCAAACCGGGGTAGCCGGCCTCCATGAACTCGCGAATCTGCGCGAGCAGCGCAGGCTGACTCAGGATGGCCAGCGGCTTCTTCCGGCCGTCTTCCCACATGCGGCCGAGCACGGCGGGCAGTCCGAAGCAATGATCGGCGTGCGCGTGGCTGATGTAGATCAGGTCGAGCGCGCTGGGATCGGCCACTGCCTTCCACAGCGGCGCGGGCGCACTGTAGCCGCAATCGAGCAGGATGGTTTTCTCTTCCGCCCGCAACAGAAGAGACGTGTTCGTGTAGCGCTCGTCGAACGCCTCGCCACAGCCGAGCACGGTCACTTCAAAAGCCATGCTATCTACTGTCGCAAAGCCGGCGAGAACATCTTATGGAACCACCCGTGGATCGCGTGGAGGCCGGCGTTCGGGAAGAACATGAACGGACACTCGCCGGGGATGACGTGCATCCCATGCTCGCGGCAGAACTCCACGGCGGACGCGCTCACCGCGCCCGCGCTGCCGACGGCTCGGTACATCCACACCGAATCGACACCGCTGTCGGCGCACTCGTGCACCACCTCGTTGGTGCGTTCGGCCGGAGTCATGATGAGGACAGCTTCGGGCTTCGGATCGATATCGCGAACGGACGCATAGCAGCGCCGCCCTTCGATTTCCTCCGCCTTTGGGTTCACCGGAATGACATCGTACCCACGTGCTACAAACTCCTTGAAGAGTGCGCGGCTGAAGCCGGTTGCTTCCGTCGAAACGCCAACGACGGCAATCCGCTTCCGCCCGAGAAAGTCCGCGATTTCCTGACGAAGAACCATGGTGGTAAGAGTCCCGCAGCCGTTGTATCACAAAACCCTGCTATGTTGTGTTACGTACGGTGAAGAACTCAGCCATCCTGCTTATCGATTCGCCCGATCGCAAAGGGCTCGTGGCGAAGATCTCGACGTTCCTGTACGAACACGGCGCGAACATCCTGCACGCGGACCAGCATCGCGACAACGAAGCCGGCCTGTTCTTCATGCGCATCGAGTGGGACCTCGACGGTTTCGCCCTCGATGACGCGGCCTTTCACACGGCCTTTGAACCGCTGGCCGCGGCCCTCGGCCTGCGATGGCGCGTCGAGTATTCGCGGCGGCTTCCGCGCATGGCCATCTTCGTCTCGAAGTATCTGCACTGTCTTGCGGACCTGCTGCACCGCCAGCAATCGGGCGAACTGGCGTGCACCATCCCGGCGGTGATCGGCAATCACGAACACGCCCGCGCGCTGGCCGGGTTCTATGGCATCCCCTTCCACCTGATTCCGGTGACGGCGGCGGCGAAGCAGGAAGCGGAGGTGGAACAACTGGCCATTCTGGACCGGTGCGAAGTGGATCTCATCGTCCTCGCGCGCTACATGCAGGTGCTTTCCCCGCAGTTCGTCGCGCGCTACCCCGGCCGGATCATAAATGTTCACCATTCGTTCCTGCCCGCGTTCAGCGGCGCCCGGCCATACGAGGCGGCCTACCGGCGCGGCGTGAAACTGATTGGCGCAACCTCGCACTACGTTTCGGAGGTTCTCGACGACGGTCCCATCATCGAGCAGGACGTCACGCGCATCTCGCATCGCGACCAGCTTGACGATCTGGTGCAGAAGGGCCGCGACGTGGAGCGGCTGGTGCTCTCGCGCGCGGTGCGCTGGCACCTGGACCGCCGCATCCTTCTGTATGAGAATAAGACCGTGATCTTCGACTAATCAGCCACGATAATTGGCCACAGATAAACACGGATATTTATTTATCCGCGTCTATCTGTGTTTATCTGTGGCCATAATCTTCACACCCAGCGCCGCAACGCGATCACCGCGTTCAGCCCACCGAAGGCGAACGAGTTGGACAGCGCGTACTCCACCTCGGCCGCGCGCGCCTGGTTGGGAATCACATCGAGGTCGCATGCGGGATCGGGTTCGTTGTAGTTCGCGGTCGGCGGAAGCAGGCCATTCTCCAGCCCGAGTATGGTGGCCACCGCTTCAATGGCGCCCGCCGCGCCCAGTGCGTGGCCGTGCATGGACTTTGTGGAGCTCACCAGGAGTTTATCGGCGTGCTCACCGAACACGGCCCGGATCGCTGCCGTCTCGGTGGCGTCGTTAGCCATCGTGCCGGTGCCGTGCGCATTGATGTAGCCGATCTGCTCCGGCTGAAGACCACCGTCGGCGACCGCCAGGCGCATGGCACGCGCCGCGCCATCGGATAACGGCTGGGTGATGTGATGAGCGTCCGCGGACATGCCGAAGCCCACCATCTCCGCGTGGATTTTCGCGCCGCGCGCCCGCGCGCGCTCCAGCGTTTCCAGAATCAGACAAGCGCCGCCCTCGCCCAGAATCAGGCCACGCCGGTCCTTTGAAAACGGCCGGCAGGTATCGGGCGACACCACGCGCATCGCTTCCCAGGATTTCAGAAAGCCCATGCTGAAGATGGCCTCGCTTCCGCCCGCGACAGCCACCTCCACGTCGCCGTCGCGGACCATCCGGAATGCCTGGCCGATGGCGTGGTTGGACGAAGAGCAGGCCGTGGACACGGTCCAGGCCGGACCCACAATGCCGAACTCCTGAGAGATGCGGCTGGCCCCGGCATTGTTCATCACGCGCGGGATAGTCAGCGGGTGACCGCGCGGATTGTTCCGCCGGTACAGGTTGACGAAGCCCTCATCTTCGGTGGACTGCCCGCCCACACAGGAACCGGTCACAATGGCCGTGCGCTCGCGCAATTCTGGCGTGAATTCGATACCCGCGTCGCGAACGGCTTCGCGCGCCGAAACAACGCAGAACTGCGCGAAGCGGTCCAGCAGGTCGATATCTCTTTGCTCGAAGTAACGCGATGGATCGAAGCCCCGAACCTCGGCGCCGTTCTGGAACCGCAACTGCGTGCGATCCACTCCTTCCAGCGGTTCAATGCCGGAGCGTCCCGCACGGAGGCTCTCCCAGAAGCAGGTGGTATCGTGGCCCAGGGCGCACACCACACCCAGCCCGGTGACAACAACGCGGTGACGCATCTCAGCTCGCGTGGGCCGGCTCGGAGCTCGCGCCACCCGTGCCGCCTTCCACCAGACTGGTCACTCCTTCGACGGCGTCCCGGACCGAGCGAATGGTCTTCGCCGCCTCGTCCGGGACACTGATGTTGAACTCGTTCTCGAGGGCGAAGAGAATGTTGATTCCGTCCAACGAGTCGATGTTCAGTTCCGCGAAGGTGCTGTCGAGCTTGACGGTCTCCACCGGGATATGCTGCGTATCCGCTATCACTTTAATGATTCTCTGGTTCAACTCGTCGGACATATGATCTCGTTCACCGTTTCGAAATGAAAGCCCTGGTCGCGCAGCATGGGAATCACGCGCCCCACGGCATCGATGGTATTGGCGACATCGGGCCGCTTCTGCAGCGCTCTTCCGTCATGCAGACAGAATATCGCCCCGTTCATCGCGCCGGCCAGAAGCCTCCGGGCGACCGCATCCGCGGGCCATTTCCAGTCTTTCCCAATAGTACTCCACAACACACTGGTGAGTCTCAGCCGCTTCTGCGCGCCCCGCATACCGAACCAGCGGACTCCGTAAGGCGGGCGGAAGTAGCGCGGTTCGCAACCGGTGGCTTCGGCGATGGTCTTCTGCGCTTCCGCCATCTCCGCGAAGATGAACTCCGCCGAGCGAAGCGAGAGCAGGACATGGGAAGCACTGTGGTTGCCGATCGAGTGTCCGGCTTCGGCCACCTGGCGCGCGATCGCCGGCAGGCGGCGCACATTCGCCCCACACTGAAAGAACGTGGCGCGCACGCCGTGGCTCGCCAGCAGGTCGAGAAGAAGCGGAGTGGATTCGCTGGGCCCGTCGTCGAAGGTAAAGGCTACGGCTCGGCGTGTTCGAACACCCCGATGAAACGACGGCGCCAGTAGCGTGGCCGAAGGCGCGCGCACTGCCCACGCCATCGCCGCCGCCGCTCCCGACAGGACTCCAGCCGTGATCAGCGCCGGGTTCATGAGTCCGGCCATTTCTCGCTGGGATCGGAAAACAAGCCGCGCACCCGCCCCGGACCCTCGAACGCCCAGGTCGACCATGGCCCGGGGATCCACGGATACCGATCGATCACCCGTTCGTCCACTTCCACACCCAGGCCCGGTCCGGCGGGCACAATGAGGTCGCCATCCGCGATTTCAACTTCGTCCTTCAGGATCTCGGCGGCGAGCGGAAACGGATACATGCCCGCCCGCGACGGCGTCGAGTAGCAGGGGTACTCCAGCCACTCCACCACCATGTCCGGCCAGCACACCCCAAGCTGCGCGGCGACGATCGTTTCCAGCGCAGTGCCCCAACTGTGGAAGGCGAAGCGCAATCCGGCGTGAGCCACCTCGGCGAGCAGCCGCCGCGCCGTGGGGAACCCTCCCTGCGAGACCACGTCCATCTGTACGTAATCGACGCTCTCGGTGAAGATGAGATCCATGAAGCTGTGTTCGGTGGGCTCATGTTCGCCGGCGGCGAGGGGCACGAAATCGAGTTCCTTCAGGCGCCGGTAGGCCTCGTGGTCCTCCGGCGGCAGCGGCTCTTCCAGCCACGCGACGTGATACCGGGCAAGCTCTTCGGCAAGACGGTCGATGGTGCTGGCGACGTAGTTGCGGTCGCCCATGCGCCACCACGCGTGCGCATCCACCATCAGGTCGAAGTCCGGTCCCACCGCGGCGCGCATGAGGCGGACGGTGGTGAGGTCGTCTTCCGGGCCGATGCCCGCGCGCATCTTGTAAGCGCGAAACCCGAGCTGCGCGATGGCGTGCGCCTCTTCGGCATACTGTGTGGGAGGCATGTACATGCCGGCGCTCCCGTACAAGCGAATGCGGTCGCGCAGGCGCCCACCGATCAACTCGGAGACCGGGAGCCGTTTGGCTTTGCCGACGACGTCGAACAGCGCGATCTCCACCGCGCAGTACGCTTTCAGGAGGCTCCAGTCGCGGCCCGGCCCCTCCACGAACGGCACACGCAGGGCGTCGGGATCGGCCAGCGTCCGCCCTTCCAGAAATGGCGCCACCACCGTCTCGATGGCGCGCTTCGCTTTCTCCGTGGCCGGACCCGGCGCGTAGCCGACGATGCCCTTGTCGGTTTCGACGCGGATGAGCATCGCATCCCGCTTGAGAATGCGGCGCTCTCCGCCGAAGTAAGGCAGCACCAGCGGCTCTGGAAGAGCGCAGGAAAGCAGGAAGCACTCGACCTTCCTGATGGTCAGCATACGTTGGCTGTATACAGACTACCAGAAGGCCTCCGCGCGCCGGCCGCGCAGCCGTCTACTCCGCCGAACCCACATCCACCCACGCGCGTTCGCGGGCGCTCTGGTGAACCTTCTCGAGCAACTGCATGATGCGAAGTCCTTCAGCGAAGGTCGGATACTCCACCGGCGCGGACGGATCGGCCACTCTCCGGTAGAAGCGCCGGAACACCTGCTTGTGCGTGTCCGGGTAGCCTTCGCCGTGGCCGCCCGGATAATCGGCGTAGCTGGCCGCCTCGGGATGGAGCAGCGAAGGGTCTTTGAGGAGCAACTGGTTCGCGCCGCCACGCTCGCCCACCCACAGTTCGTCGGGCCGCTCCTGATCCCACGCCACGCCCTTCTTCGTGCCGAAGACCTCGAAGCGAAGTTGGTTCTTGCGTCCGGCGGAAACCTGGCTCACCGTGAAAGCGCCGCGCGCGCGCGGGCCCAGCTTGAACAGCACCGCGCCGTAGTCGTCGGTGTCGACGGGTATGGCCTCGTACTCCTCGCGCCCGGTCAGCTTGCCACCGAAGGTCTCCACCGCTCCCTTCGGCTTCTTTCGCTTTGCGTGGAATGTCGCGAGATCCGCGCACACCGCGGTGATACCCAATCCGGTGACGTGCTGAATCATGTCCATCCAGTGCGACCCGATATCGCCCATCGCCCGCAGGGGCCCGTTCAGTTTCGCGTCGGCGCGCCAGTTCCAGTCGGTGTCGTACAGCAGCCAGTCCTGCGAATAGGTGCCCTGCACGAGCAGGATCTCGCCAAGGTCGCCGCGTGCCACCATCTGGCGCGCCTGCTGCACCAGCGGGTAGTAGCGGAGGTTGTGCTCCACGCAGTTGGCGAGGTTCGCGTGGGCGGCCGTCGTGGCCAGATCCCGCGCCTCGGCTACAGAAACCGTCAGCGGCTTTTCGCACACCACGTGCTTGCCCGCCTCCAGCGCGGCCTTCGCCACCTCGTGATGCAGCGCGTTTGGCGTGAGCACGTGGACGGCGTCGATCTCCGGGTCGGCCAGAATAGTCCGATAGTCGCCGGTGGCGCGCCGGATTCCATGCAGCCCGGCGAACTCGCGCGCCGTCGCTTCATCGACGCTGGCCACCGCCGCGATTTCGACATTGCCGAGACGGCGAATCGCCTCCGCGTGCGTTCTGCCCATGAACCCCGTGCCGATCAACGCCGTTCTGATGTCCGACATGTCTGTAGTGTGTCCCCCGTTCACAGAGTGGCATATAGGATGCAGTGATCAAACCTGGTAGACTGAGATTTAGATTCTATCGAAAATGCACGTCCGAATACGCCTGGGTCGAGGCCGCAGAGTAAAGCAGAGGAAACCCGAGATCCGGCGTCTGGCGACAGGAATATCGGTGCTTCTGCAACCTGCTGTCCTTGCTGCTTTTGTCCTCGCGCTTTGGCGCTTCGGAACGGACCCTGGCTGGACCCAGGAGTTTGTCATCTCCACCGGAGCCTTTTCTCACTGGCAGACGTGGATCGCGATCGCCTTCGTTCTGCAGGTTGCGGTAATCGCATTGAATCGTTACGGCAACGTCAAACCACTCCCGAAATCGGAAGAACCGGATCGGCAGTCAATTCTGAAATCGGAATTCGACCGCGTGCTGTAGCCCTCGTGCCTTCGCATGATAGTCGGACTGGCTTTGGTGGGGCGGGCGCCCTCGTCCGCGGCCCGACCCCCTGGTCGGGCGTGCTCAAGCTCTTTCGGAATCCGAGGTTGGCGGCCCCTTGGAACGTCGGCGCGAACTTCATCCTGCGCGCCGCGCGCCGAGCCCGCGCCGAGTCGCATCATAACGCGAGCTTCGAGCAGGTATCTGCTATCCTCTTGTTAAAGAGGGTCTCGAGTTTTTCCATGGCGCACGGCAGCAAATTCCGTTCCCCAGGAGTGTTGTATTTCCCCGGGTTCCCGAACGGTGTCAAGTGGCTTCTCATCTCCAACGCCACCATTTTCATACTGGCCTTTTTTGCGCAGGTCGCCCGTCTGGACCTGCCCTGGGAACTCCTGGAGTTGCAGCCGGCGGCCGTGGTCAAGCTGCTCTTCGTATGGCAGCCCGTCACCTACATGTTCCTCCATGGCGGCTTCGGGCACATCATCTGGAACATGCTGGCGCTATGGATGTTCGGCGCCGACGTCGAAACCGCCTGGGGCACCCGCCGGTTTCTGCAGTTCTACTTCTTCTGTGGTATCGGCGCCGGCCTGTGCGTCATTGCGCTGAACTACCTCCTGCCCTGGGGCAATCCGAATTCGGTGACCCTGGGCGCATCGGGCGCCATCTTCGGAATCCTCCTGGCCTACGCCATGATGTTCCCCAATCGAACCATTCTGTTCAGTTTCCTGATTCCCGTCCAGGTGAAGTGGTTTGTCCTGATCATCGGCACGGTCACGTTCATGATGTCGTTCCAGACCAACAACGGCGTCAGCAGTTTCGCGCACCTTGGCGGTCTGTTGTTTGGCTTTCTCTTCATCCGGGCCGTCCGGCAACGTAAGGGGGTTCGAATCCGGGTGGGCGGACCCTCGCTGGGGGAGCGCTATCGTCAGTGGAAGATCCAGCGCAACAAGAAGAAGTTCCAGGTGTACATGAAGAAGCAGGGCGACCGGGACCGGTGGGTGAATTAGGCCCGGGCCGAAACGTTCGTGACGCCGCATACGTCTCCGTCTTTGGTATAGTCCCAGAAGCGTCATGAGAACCTCCAGGTTAGCTGTACTTCTCGCAGCAGGCTGCGCGGCTGTCTTCCTGGCTACCCTTGTCTTTGCTCAGGAAGGACCTCAAACGCCCTCCTCCGACACGGTGGCCAAACCCCGCAAGCCCACCGGCGCCGAGGGCGCGCAGCCGGAAGAAGAGAAGACCATCCCCTCCGAGTACAAGAAGAAGGACGAGGTCCCCGAGGCCACCTTCCGCAGCAACGCCACCACCGTGTCGGTGGACGTGGCGGTGCTGGACAACAAAGGCCGTTTCATCCCCAACATCCCGACGGGCAACTTCCGTGTTCTCGAGGACAATGTCCCGCAGAAGATCGAAACCACGGCCAAAGGCGAAGCGCCCATGACCGTCTGCCTGCTGATTGAATTCAGCGGGGCCTTCCAGTGGTACGGCAGTCAGACGTGGTATCAGACACTGGTCGCCTCCTACGGCTTCGCTCAGACATTGAAAAAAGAGGATTACATCGCCATCATCGCCTACGACATGAAACCGGAGATCCTGTCGGACTTCTCCACCGATCGGACCAAAACCTACGAAGCGCTCCAGCGGCTGCGGATGCCGGGAATGTCCGAGGCGAATCTCTTTGACGCTCTGGTCGAGACCGAGGAGCGCATGGAGAACATCGAGGGCCGCAAGGCTATCGTCCTCCTTTCCAGCGGCGTCGACACCTTCAGCAAACTCACCTTCGACAAGGCGCGTAAACGCATCCAGGAGGCCGGCGTTCCGGTCTTCGCCATCGGTCTCATGCAGGCCCTTCGCATCATGGCCGACTCCCGCATGTCGGGTCCGCAACAGTTGGAGTTCCTGCAGGCGGACAACCAGGTGAAGACGTTCTCGAAGGAGACCGGCGGGCAGGCCTACTTCCCGCGCTTCTACGGTGAGTTCCCTGGCATCTACCAGGCGATCTCCGAAGCGCTGCGCAACCAGTACACCTTCACCTATCACCCGACGAATCAGGCGCGGGACGGGAGCTTCCGCCGCATCAAGGTGGAACTGGTGAACCCGGCCACCAACGAGCCGTTGCGGGTGGTGGACGAGAAGCAGAAGCCCATCAAATATCAGATCATCGCGAGACAGGGTTACAAAGCGCCCCGCGAAGTCGAGTAGCCACCGCCCCACAACAGAAGCTGGTGGAAATGTACCGCCTACGACGAGCCTGCGGAGTCAAGCACTCGATTTGTCCGTGTTGCAATCCGATACCGAAGCGTTGACACTGTGGTTTCTTCCCTGTTACTGTCGTCATGATCTTCGTCACATGACTGCAACTCCCAGCGGCGCCGAACCGGGCTTCCACATTCTGATCGTCGATGACAACGAGATGGGCCTGCTGGCCAGAAAGCAGGTTCTCGGGGAACTGGGCCACCGGGTAACGGTGGTGGCCAGCGCTCGGGAGGCCATCAGGCGTTTCACCTCCGAACCCTTCGACCTGGTGGTCACCGACTATCGGATGCCCGACATGGACGGCATCGAGATCATCCGCCGCGCGCGCGCCCACAACCCCGAGATCCCCATCGTCCTGATTTCCGGTTTCACCAACGCCCTGGGCTTGAACGAGGCCACCACTGGCGCGGACGTGGTGTTGCAGAAGAGCGCGACGGAAGTCTCGCAGTTGATCCGGGCCGTGAACCGGCTGCTGCGGAAGAGCGCGCCGCAGAAGAAGCGCGCCACGGTGCAAAAGAAGAACGCCGCGGCCTCCAAACGGGTAGGCTGATGTGGGGCAGGATTG
This sequence comes from Bryobacteraceae bacterium, assembly GCA_049510065.1. Lineage (GTDB taxonomy): Bacteria > Acidobacteriota > Terriglobia > Bryobacterales > Bryobacteraceae > CAWACP01. The sequence continues at coordinate 36,501 of JBEKZH010000003.1, read as the reverse complement.
TATCCTGCAGCGGGTTTCCAACCCGCGCTCTCATTGAATAGAAAAAGGGCGGGCCCTTTCGAAGCCGCCCTCGTATTGCTCCAACCGGCTGGCAATACTTACTCCGCCAGATTCTCCTCCGGCGGCTCGTCCGGAAGGTTCGCGCCGAACGCACGCGTGTCCTCGTCGAAGCCGGGGAGCGGCTCGGCGAGAGCTGCCTCGGTTTCGGCAATCACCTCTTCCTCCACGTCCTCGCCGGCGATCTTGACGTGCCTGTAGTACTCCATCCCGGTGCCCGCCGGAATCAGGCGGCCCATGATCACGTTCTCCTTGAGCCCGCGCAGGTAGTCCACCTTGCCGTTGATGGCGGCTTCGGTGAGCACGCGCGTGGTCTCCTGGAACGACGCGGCCGAGATGAACGAGTCGGTGGAGAGCGATGCCTTGGTGATGCCCAGCAGCACCGGCTTGCCGTTGGCCGGCCGGCCCACCACCCGCGCGTTCTCCTCGCGGAACTTGAACCGGTCCACCACCTCTTCCGGCAGGAACTCGGTGTCGCCGATGTCGTCCACCTTCACCCAGCGCATCATCTGCCGGACGATCACCTCGAGGTGCTTGTCGTTGATGTTGACGCCCTGCAACCGGTAGACTTCCTGGATTTCGTTCACCAGGTATTTCTGCAGTTCCTTCTCGCCGAGCACGGCCAGAATGTCGTGCGGGTTGCGCGGTCCGTCCATCAGCGGGTCGCCGGCGTGCACGCGCTCGCCTTCCTGCACGTTGATGTGAATGCCGCGCGGAATCGCGTAGTCCTTCTGCTCGCCGTCGTCGCCAATGATGTAGATCTTGCGATGGCCCTTGGCGATTTCGCCGAACTTGATGGCGCCGTTGATCTCGGCGATCACCGCCGTCTCGCGCGGCTTGCGCGCCTCAAACAACTCCACCACGCGCGGCAAACCGCCGGTGATGTCCTTGGTCTTGGTGGTGGCGCGCGGGATCTTCGCGATCACGTCGCCGGCGTGCACTTCGTCGCCGTCGGTCACCATCAGGTGCGCGTGCGTCGGCATGAGGTAACGCTTCTCTTCGGAACGCCCGCCGCCCTGCGGCCGGATCACCACCGTGGGCACGCGCTTCTCGTCGGGCGATTCGGTAACCACCCATTGCGACATGCCGGTGATCTCGTCCACCTGCTCCATGATGGTGATGCCCTCGTGCAGGTCGCGGAAATGCACCGTACCGCTGACCTCGGTCAGAATCGAGAAGGTGTAGGGGTCCCATTCGAGCAGGATCTGATTGGTCTTCACCGGCGCGCCGTCTTCGTACAGAATGCGCGCGCCGTATACCACCGGATAGCGTTCCTTCTCGCGGCCCTTGTCGTCCACAATCGCCAGGATGCTGTTGCGGTTCATGGCGATCAGCTCGCCCTTCGCGTTGCGCACCGTCTGCACGCTCAGGAACTTGACGAAGCCGTCCGACTTGGCGTCCTGCTTCGACTGTTCGCTCGAACCCGTGGCCGTGCCGCCCACGTGGAACGTACGCATGGTGAGCTGCGTGCCAGGCTCGCCAATCGACTGCGCCGAGATGATGCCCACCGCCTCGCCCCGTTCCACCAGCCGTCCGGTGGCCAGATTGCGGCCGTAACAGAGGACGCAAACCCCGCGCCGCGATTCGCAGGTCAGCACCGAGCGGATCTTGACGCGCTCGATGCCCGCCGCCTGAATCGCCGCGGCCAGCTCTTCGGTGATCTCCTGATTCGCGTCGACGATGATGTTGCCGTCGTAGTCGAACACCTGATCGAGCGCCACGCGGCCGACAATGCGGTCGCGCAACGGCTCGATGATTTCGCCCGATTCGATGATCGGCTCCACGTAGATCCCGTCGATGGTGCCGCAGTCCACCTCGGTGACGATCACGTCCTGCGCCACGTCGCACAGCCGGCGCGTTAGGTAGCCCGAATCGGCCGTCTTCAACGCGGTGTCGGCCAGTCCCTTGCGGGCGCCGTGCGTCGAGATGAAGTACTGCAGAACGTTGAGGCCTTCGCGGAAGTTGGCCGTGATGGGCGTTTCGATGATCTCGCCCGAGGGCTTGGCCATCAGACCGCGCATGCCCGAAAGCTGGCGGATCTGCTGCTTGGAACCGCGCGCGCCCGAGTCGGCCATGATGTAAATCGGGTTGAGGTAGCGGCCGGTCCGGTCGTCCTCCTCCATCGACTTGAACATTTCTTCGGCAACGCGCTCGGTGACCTTCGACCAGATTTCGATGATCTTGTTGTAGCGCTCGCCCTGAGTGATGGCGCCTTCCTGATACTGGCTCTGGACTTCGATCACCGCCTTCTCGGCGTCCTTAACCAGGACCGCTTTCAGGGTGGGAACCACCATGTCGTCGATGCCGATGGAGATGCCGGCGCGAGTCGCGTACAGGAAGCCGAGGTTCTTCACCTTGTCCAGCATCTGCACCGTGATGGCCAGACCGTTGCGCAGGTAGCAGTACTGCACAAGCTGCGCGAGGCCCTTCTTCTTGAGCAGGCCGTTGACGAACGGCATCTCGTCGGGCAGCACGTCGTTGAAAATCACCCGGCCCACCGTGGTTTCCATGTACTGCTTGATGAATTCGATCGGCTCGGTGTGCAGCACGTTCTGGTTGTCGAACGCCTTCACCAGATCGATCACCCGGCCGGTGAAGCGCAGCTTGATCGGCGTGAGCGTTTCCACTTCACCCATCTCCAGGGCGATCAGAACGTCGTCGGTGGAGGCGAAGGTGCGGCCCTCACCCTTGGTGCCCGGGCGCGCCTTGGTCAGGTAATAGAGGCCCAGCACCATATCCTGCGTGGGCACCGCGATGGGCGCGCCGTGCGCGGGCGACAGGATGTTGTTGGACGACAGCATCAGCGTGTTGGCTTCAATCTGCGCTTCCGGCGACAGCGGAATGTGCACGGCCATCTGGTCGCCGTCGAAATCGGCGTTGAACGCCGTGCAGGTGAGCGGATGCAGCTTGATGGCCTTGCCTTCCACCAGCACCGGCTCGAAGGCCTGAATGCCCAGGCGGTGCAGCGTGGGCGCGCGGTTCAACAGAATCGGGTGGTCGCGGATAACTTCCTCGAGAATGTCCCACACCACCGGGTCCTGCTGCTCCACCAGTTCCTTGGCCTGCTTGATGGTGGTGCAGTGGCCGCGCTGCTCCAGCCGATGATAGATGAACGGCTTGAACAGCTCCAGCGCCATCTTCTTCGGCAAGCCGCACTGGTTCAGCTTCAGTTCGGGCCCCACCACGATCACCGAGCGGCCCGAATAATCCACGCGCTTGCCCAGCAGGTTCTGCCGGAAGCGCCCCTGCTTGCCCTTCAGCGTGTCCGAGAGCGATTTCAGCGGCCGGTTGTTGGCGCCGCGCAGCACGCGCCCGCGGCGGCCGTTGTCGAACAGCGCGTCCACCGCTTCCTGCAGCATACGCTTCTCGTTGCGGACAATCACGTCCGGCGCGTGCAGCTCCATCAGCTTCTTCAGACGGTTGTTGCGGTTGATGACGCGGCGGTACAGATCGTTGAGGTCGGAGGTGGCGAAGCGGCCGCCATCCAGCGGCACCAGCGGGCGCAGCTCCGGCGGGATCACCGGAATCACGTCCAGAATCATCCACTCCGGCTTGTTGCCCGACTTGCGGAACGACTCGGTGACCCGCAGACGCTTGGCGTACTTCAGCTTCTTCTGCTGCGACGCCTCGGTCTTCATCCTCTCGCGAATTTCCAGGCTGAGCGATTCGACGTCGATCTTCTTCAGCAGCTCCTTGATTCCCTCGGCGCCCATCATGGCGACGAATTTCCCAGGGAATTCCTGATCGAGTTGCCGTTTCCGCTCGTCGCTGATTACTTCGCCGCGGTTGAGCGAGGGCACTTCGCCGGGGTCCACCACCACGAACGCTTCGAAATACAACACCCGCTCCAGCTCGCGCAGGGTGATGTCCAGCAGGTATCCGATGCGGCTCGGCAGGCCCTTGAAGAACCAGACATGCGAACAGGGGCTGGCCAGCTCGATGTGTCCCAGACGCTCGCGGCGCACCCGCGACAGCGTCACTTCCACGCCGCACTTGTCGCAGATGACCCCGCGATGCTTCATCCGCTTGTACTTGCCGCACAGGCATTCCCAGTCGGCGATGGGACCGAAGATGCGGGCGCAGAAAAGGCCGTCGCGCTCCGGCTTGAACGTGCGGTAGTTGATGGTCTCCGGCTTGGTTACCTCGCCATGAGACCAGCTCCGGATCTTTTCCGGGGAGGCCAGACTGATGCGGATGGAGTCGAAATCCGCGATCAGATTCGCACGGTCGTACGGGGAAGATCGATACATTGGTTGCCTCTCTAACTCTCTTGTCCGCCCAAACAAACAGTCTCAGCCACAGATGAACGCCGATAAACGCCGATAAGACAACTTCTCATATCTGCGTTTATCGGCGTTCATCGGCGGCCATTAATCCGCCGCAAGTGCCGTGTCCGCAATTTCCCGTGGCTTCTTCATCAATTCCACGTCCAGACAAAGCGACTGCAGCTCGCGAATCAGCACGTTGAACGATTCCGGCACGCCCGGTTCGGCCGCCGCTTCGCCCTTCACGATCGCTTCATAGATCTTCGCGCGCCCATAGACGTCGTCCGACTTCGCCGTCAGCAGCTCCTGCAGCACGTAGGCCGCGCCGTAGGCTTCCAGCGCCCACACTTCCATCTCCCCAAAGCGCTGCCCGCCGAACTGGGCCTTGCCGCCCAGCGGCTGCTGCGTGATCAGCGAGTACGGGCCGATCGAACGCGCGTGGATCTTGTCGTCCACCAGGTGCGAGAGCTTCAGCATGTAGATGTAGCCCACCGTCACCGGCTGCTCGAACGCCTGGCCGGAAAGCCCGTCGAAAAGCTGGATCTTTCCGGAGGTCGGCAGCACCGCCTCGGTCAGCCGCGCCTTGATGTCCTTCTCCGTGGCGCCGTCGAACACCGGCGTGGCGAAGCTGACGCCCAGAGCCTTGGCGGCCCAGCCCAGGTGCGTCTCCAGAATCTGCCCCACGTTCATACGCGAAGGAACGCCCAGCGGGTTGAGCACGATCTCCACCGGAGTGCCATCCGGCAGATACGGCATGTCCTCTTCCGGAACGATGCGCGCAATCACGCCCTTGTTGCCGTGCCGGCCCGCCATCTTGTCGCCCACCGACAGCTTGCGCTTCATGGCGATGTAGCACTTCACCAGCTTGATAACGCCCGGCGGCAGTTCGTCGCCCTTGCGCAGCTTGGCGATCTTCTCTTCGGTGATCTTCTCCAGCACGGCGATTTGCCGCGAGGTCATCTCCTCGATCTCGTCGATCTGCTCGTTGAGCCGGGGATCCTTGTTGGGAATGCGCATGCGCTTGAGGTCGCGCGAGCGCAGCTTCTCCAGCAGGTCGCGCGTAATCAGGACGCCCTTGCTGAGCAGCTTCTTGTTGGTCTTTTCGTCGTGCAGGTCGGCGAGCACTTCCTTGCCGCCCACGATGTTCTCCAGGCGCTTGGAGCGCTCGTCGCTCAGAATGCGCTTCTCGTCTTCGAGGTTGCGGTGCAGCCGCTCGATCTGGAATTCCAGAATCTGCTTGGAGCGCTCGTCGAGCTCCGCGCCCTTGCGCGAGAACACCTTGGCGTCCACCACGATGCCCTCGATGCCCGGCGGGCAGTACAGCGAGGCGTCCTTTACGTCGCCGGCCTTCTCGCCGAAAATGGCCCGCAGCAGCTTCTCTTCGGGGGTGAGCTGCGTCTCGCCCTTGGGCGTGACCTTGCCCACCAGAATATCGCCCGGTCTGACGTTGGCGCCCACGCGAATGATGCCGCTTTCGTCGAGATTTCGCAGAAAAGACTCCGCAATATTCGGAATATCGCGTGTGATTTCTTCCGGCCCCAGCTTGGTGTCGCGAGCTTCGATCTCGAACTCCTCGATATGAATCGAGGTGTAGTAGTCGTCCTTCACCAGCTTCTCGCTCACCACGATGGCGTCTTCGAAGTTGTACCCGCGCCACGGCATGAACGCCACCAGCACGTTCCGGCCAAGAGCGAGTTCGCCGAGCTGGGTGCAGGGGCCGTCCGCCAGCACGTGACCCTTCTTCACCCGCTGCCCCTGGAACACGATGGGCTTCTGATTGATGCAGGTGTTCTGATTGGAGCGCTTGAACTTGGTGAGCTGATAAATGTCGGCGCCCACTTCGCGCGACATCTGCCCTTCCTGCCCGGCGCCTTCCACGCGCACGATAATGCGCTCGGAATCCACCGAATCCACCACCCCGGCGCGCTTGCAGATCACCACCGCGCCGGAATCGCGCGCGGTCACCCGCTCCATGCCGGTACCCACGAACGGCGCTTCGGCCCGCAGCAGCGGCACTGCCTGCCGTTGCATGTTCGATCCCATCAGCGCGCGGTTGGCGTCGTCGTTCTCAAGGAACGGAATCAGGCTGGCCGCCACCGACACAAGCTGCTTCGGGCTCACGTCCATGTATTCCACCTCGTCCCGTTGAATGAGCACGAAGTTGCCCTGCTTGCGCGCGTTCACCAGATCGGTGACAATCGCGCCGTCTTCGTCGAGCTGGACGTTGGCCTGGGCGATGATGTACTTGTCCTCTTCCCATGCCGACAAGTAATCGCAGTGCGCTTCGATCTCCAGCCCCTGCTTGTTCTTCGCCTTCGCGTCGCGATTGGCTTTGTCGGCGTCGGCGCGGGTGAGCACGTCGCCCACCTTGTGGTTCAAGTCGCCGGGGTTCAACACCCGAACTTCGTCCACCACCACGCCACTCAATACACGCCGGTACGGACTTTCGATGAAGCCGTACTCATTGATGCGGGCAAAGCACGACAGCGACGAGATCAGCCCGATGTTCGGGCCTTCCGGCGTCTCAATCGGGCAGATGCGGCCGTAGTGCGTCGGGTGCACGTCGCGCACTTCGAAACCCGCGCGCTCCCTCGACAGACCGCCCGGTCCCAGAGCCGAGAGCCGCCGCTTGTGCGTGATCTCCGAAAGCGGGTTGGTCTGATCCATGAACTGCGAGAGCTGGCTCGATCCGAAGAACTCGCGAATCGCCGCCATCACCGGCTTGGCGTTCACCAGGTCGTGCGGCATCGCCGTCGACATTTCCTGGTACACCGACATCTTTTCCTTGATGGCGCGCTCCATGCGCACCAGACCGATGCGGAACTGGTTCTCCAGCAGCTCGCCCACCGCGCGCACGCGGCGGTTGCCCAGGTGATCGATGTCGTCCACGGCGCCCAGTCCGCGACGCAGCTTCAGCAGGTATTTGATGGTGTTGATGAAGTCTTCGTGGTCCAGCGTGCGCTTGTCCAGCGGGGTCTTGCCGGCATGGTCCCTGGTCCACTTCTCGTTGGCGTAATCGATTTTGTCGTACAGCTTGATGTTGAACTTCATGCGGCCCACGCGCGAGAAATCGTACTTGCGCGGGTCGAAGAACATTCCCTGGAACAACTGCGTGGCCGTGTCCACCGTGGGCGGATCGCCGGGGCGCAGCTTGCGGTAGATCTCCAGCAGCGCGTCGGCCTGGCTGCGCACGGCGTCCTTCTTCAGAGTCACCGAGATGACGTTGCCCACTTCATCGCGTTCCGGGAAAAAGACCTCGAAGCTGGGAATCTCGGCGTCAATCAACTTGCCGACGTTGGTGAGCTCCTGGTTGGCCTCCACCAGCACCTCGCCGGTGGACATGTCCACCACGTCGGCGGCGACATAGGCGCCCTGCAGATCGGCGGTGCCGTCGATCTCCACCTGGGTCACCTTCTCCTGCAGGATCTTCTCGTACAGCGAACGCGTGATCTTGCGGCCCTGCGGAACAATGGTCTCGCCGTTCTTCGCCGCGATCGCTTTGGTGAGTTTCAGCCCCAGCAGGCTGTCGCTCACCTTCCAGAACAGCTTCTTGTCCTTGATGGTGATGTCGCTGACGGTGTAGAAGGAGCGGATGATGTCCGAATCGGTCTTCAGCCCCAGCGCCCGCAGGAACACGGTCCCGTAGAATTTGCGCTTGCGGTCGATGCGCACGTACAGCAGGTTCTTGTTGTCGTATTCGAACTCCACCCAGCTTCCGCGGTAGGGGATGATCTTACCCAGGAAGTATCCCTGCGCCGCCACGCGCTCGAAGAACACGCCCGGCGAGCGGTGAAGCTGCGACACGATGACGCGCTCGGTCCCGTTGATGATGAACGTGCCGTTATCGGTCATCAGCGGAATCTCGCCGAAGAAGACCTCCTGCTCCTTGATGTCGCGGATGGTCTTCACGCCGGTCTCCGGGTCCTTGTCGAAAACCGTCAGCCGGATGGTAACCTTCAGCGGCGCCGCGTAGGTCATGCCGCGCTCTTCGCACTCGGCCACGTCATACTTGAGCTGCAGACTGACCGGGTCGCCGCAGCGGTTGCAGAAGGTGACGATGTTCTTGTTGAACGTGCCGCACTTGTGACAGAGCACGTCGCCGGCGTGAAACGGGTCGGTGCGGATGGTGGCTCCGCAACTGGGGTTGCGGCAAGTGGATCGCAGGTGATGCAGCCCCTTCAGGTTGCCGCACTTGCACTCCCAGTTGCCGATCGCATAGTCGACGAACTCGAGCTGGCTCAGTCCCCGGAAATCGGATATCGGGAAGACCGAATTAAAGACGCTCTGCAGGCCGGTATCTTCCCGTTCGCCGGGAAGCAGATCCATCTGCAGAAACCGCTCGTAAGACTTCTTCTGAACCTCGATAAGGTTCGGGATCGGGATCGAAGTCTTGATGCGTGAAAAATCGACTCGTTCGCGGGCGCCGCCCGTTGCCTGATTCATGCTCGACTCCTGCGCCGGAATGGCGCGCACCAGTAAACTCCATCACCGTTCAACCACTACTGCCCGGCCGGACTGGACGAGGCCTGCAGCATGTCCCTGGCAGGAAATGGCGGAACGACGAGAGCGGGGGAAATGAGACAACTGCCCGTTCGGATCCTCGAAGACACACGTATAACGCGGCAAAAATGAGCAGTGTGAACCTTTGTGCAGACTCCTCCGAGCTGCACAGATACGCAGGATCCAGAATTCACGGGCAAGAGTCCGGGTCTTAAATCTCCGGCAAGAACAGTACCAATTTAGCAAAGCGCACATCGGCACGTCAAATGCGTGTGCGCAAACTCGGGCGGGCGGACGCCAGCGAGGGTTCCGGAGTTTTCTCCCTCGCCGAGCGGCCGCCCAGCCGTAAGTCGCCTGCCTGCAGTGGCTTACAGCCACCCACCGGCGGGACCAGCGGGTTACTTCACCTCGACGGTGGCGCCGACATCCGTGAATTTCTTCCGGATGGCCTCGGCTTCGTCCTTGTTGACGCCTTCCTTGATCGGCTTCGGTGCGCCATCCACCAGATCCTTGGCTTCCTTCAAACCGAGGCTGGTGACTTCGCGGACCGCTTTGATGACGTTGATCTTGTTCGCGCCGGCAGCCATGAGAACGACGTTGAACTCGGTCTTCTCTTCCACCACCGGAGCAGCCGCGGCCGCGCCGACCGCCGGAGCCACCGCCACGGCAGCCGCGGCCGCCGAAACGCCCAGCTTCTCTTCCAGTAACTTGACGAGCTGTGCTGCCTCGAGCAGCGTCAGCCCCTGAATCTGTTCTGCAATCGCGTTGATATCCGCCATTTCCTTATCCACTCCCTTGTCGAAACTCGCTACTCGGAGAACTTGTTTTCCTTGACGCCCTGGTCCACCACCACCGCCAGATTCCGGCCCACTCCACTGATGGCCGTTACCAGACGCTGCGCCGACGCGTTGATCAGGAACAGAAGGTTCGCGTACAACTGTTCCTTCGAGGGCATCGTGGACAGGTCCTGAACGCCCTTCATGTCCACCACGCGCCCCTGCACCATGCCCGCCCGGAACGTGAATGCCGGGGTAGTCCTGGCGTACGTGGTGATGGCCCTGGCCAGCGCCACCGGATCCTGCTCGGTCCACGCCATGGAGTTCATGCCCTTGAGGTCCTTCATCAGGTCCGCCGCGGGCGTGCCCTCGGCCGCCTTCTCCGCCAGGTTGTTCTTCACCACCCGGTAGTGGCCGCCGGCGCCGCGAATGGCTTTGCGCAACTCGAAATCCTGCTGGACCGTCATCTTCTCGTATCCGGTCAGGAAGATGCTGCTCTGCGCCTTCTCGAATTCGGCGCGCAATCGAGCCAGATCTTTGTCCTTGTCTTCCCTTTTCTTCATGAGGTTCCTGTCTCCGCGAAAGGATCCGGGGCGCTACACCTGCCGGAGGTTGAAGACGCTTACGTCGAGCGGAATCCCCGGCCCCATGGTGGAACAGATGGTTACGCTCTTGACGTACTTGCCTTTGGCCACTGCCGGTTTCGCCTTCACTACTGCCTGGATGAGCATGTTGGCGTTTTCGAAAAGCTTCTCCGTGTTGAAGCTGGTCTTGCCCACTGGAGCGTGCACCACACCGGTCTTGTCCACGCGGAACTCCACCTTGCCGGCCTTGATCTCCCGCACCGCGTTGGCGACGTCCTGGGTGACGGTCCCCGTTTTCGGGTTGGGCATCAGGCCGCGCGGCCCCAGAATCTTGCCCAGCTTGCCCACCGAGCGCATCATGTCGGGCGTGGCCACCACGGCGTCGTAATCCACCCAGCCTTCGGACTGGATGCGCTGGACAATCTCGTCGCCGCCGACGATATCGGCGCCCGCGGCCTCGGCTTCCCTCTGCTTGTCGCCGGAGGCGATTACCAGCACCTTCTTCGATTTCCCAAGCCCGTTCGGCAGAATGATGGTGCCGCGCACCTGCTGGTCCGCGTGTTTCGGATCGACGCCGAGGCGCATGTGCACCTCCACCGTCTCGTCGAACTTCGCGAACTTGATCTTCTGAACGAGGGGGATCGCGTCCTGGAGGGTATACGGACGCGCTTCAACTTGATTCTTTGCTGCCTGGTACTTCTTTCCTGTTTTCGGCATTTCTCCTCACTGGTGCAGACGGCGAGGGCCCCGGCTTTCCTATAAGAGAAAGAAGAACCCCTGCCTCCCACTGAGAGCGGTTAGTGCGTAAGACGCAACAACCAGACTAGCAGAATGGCCCTCAAAATGTAAAGCTCGAGTCGTGTCCGGTAGTGGCTCAATTTGAGCATCGGCAACTTTTTTGCTCGTTTGGTCTGCTGGCGTCGAATACCCCATCATGAAGTTGAACATCATTGCAGTTTTCCCTCCGAGCGGTCCCTGTCCCGAATGCATGGTACTCGCTGACTACGAGCCGATTGACGCTGACAGTCGCAGTTGGCGCATCATCTGTCCCCGGTGTGGAGTGTTGAAGCGTACACAGTCGGAGATCGACGATGCCTTGGGCATAAGCCGCGAGGACGCAATGGGCTCAATTTGAGCATCGGTGATCTTAGCAGCCGAGCCAGCGGGCCGCGATCCTCGTTGCGATCCAGCGCTTCCCGATCTTCCGGCCGTGTCCGACGTGGCGCAGCTCCTTGCACCGCGGCGGACCCTCGGTCGGCCTCCGGCCGGGCGGCGTGACCGTCTCAGAACGCTGCTGGCCTCATAGCACCCCCGCAATCTCAGCGATGATCGCCGGGGACACCACCAGGACACACCGCCGCTCCAGCGCGTACCGCCAAATCCGGAAAGGCGTCGCGCGAGAATGAGTGAAAGCGGAAGGGTAGACGTTGGTATCGAAAACGACCCTAAGCCCTGCGCGCCTTGCGGTGTTCATGGATGAGACGGTCCGTGTCCTCAGGCTTGATGCCCAGGCGTTTGGCCTGCCGGGCACCGTAGCGGATGAGCCGTTCATCTTCGGCCAGCAGTTCCTCTGCCGTCATCGGATTCCTTGTCTGTTCCGCCTTAGCTTGCTGAATGAGCCTCATCATCCGGGATCTCGTTGGGTGCTATGTTGCAGGCCCGCGCAAAACGCGACGTCCACTGGAGTTTCATTTGCCCGGGGGCTTGGTCTTCCTGGCCGAGAGCTTGGCTGCTTCCTTGTGCAGGGAGGCGATGAATTCCCCATGGTCTGAAAACGCTTCGGACACCCGGCCGGCCTTGATGTCGGCCAGCCCTTTAGCGAGCCGGGCGTCGATGATGCGGCGCTGGCGGGGCGTGTACTCGTCGTCCGCCGTAGGAAACGTGGCGCGGTCGATAACCAGTTTTGGCGTGATGATAATCCTGCCACGCTGAAAAGCAAAGTTCACCAGGTCCCCCTTGGCGAGCCCGGCCTTTCGCCGCACGCTGGTGGGGATGGTCACCCGGCCCTTCTGTTGGATTCTGGCGGTGGTGTTCATAAACGCGAAGTTCCGGAAGTCAGGATTCCCGACCACTGCCGGTAGCATAGCAGACGCCGATCGTCACCGATTATGGAGCAACCGAAAGTTGACTTCGATCTGAGCCATCACTTTGACGGGCTGGCCATCCTTCTCGCCAGGTTTGAACTTCCACGTGCTGACACACTCCACGGCGCTCTCGTCCAGGTCAGGATCAAGCGGGCGAACCACACGAATATCGCGCGTGCTGCCGTCGGTGTCGACCACAATAGACAGGATCACGGTGCCTTCGATTTTCTTCCGTGCCGTCTTCTTTGGATACTTCGGATCTGGTCTGTAGATGGGCACTGGCGGCGAAACGTCCGCGACGCCTTTGAAAGCCCCCAGGTCCGTCACTGTGCTATCCGGCGGAGGCTTGAACACGAACAGATAGTCGTCGAGTTCCGCGTCGCGCTCGATTGCACTATAGGTCGTTGTTTCGACCCGACGGATAATCGGCGAGTTGCCCGAGCCGATGCGAGCCGTCTCCAGTCGCTCACGAAGGATCAACAGTCGCTCGGCGTCAATACACATTGTTCGAATCCTTGGTCCCAGCCGGGATGTGCTCTTCGGCGGGTACTCAGCTCGAACGTTCTCGCACTCGCGAGATTGGCCATCAAACCCAATAGTATCGTGACCAATGAATGTAGCAGATCCAAGCCCGGTCAAAAGGTTTTGCCAATGTCCGATAGGAGCACTACACCTGGAAATCCACTCACAGTTGACGGCATCGGAAGCATTTTCGTCTCTCAAACGTTTGGACATTGTGTAATGGTTCGTACGAAAGAAATAGGACCACAATGTTGCGCCATCGCAAACGTCCAGACGCCTTCCCAATGACGTACCGTCTGATTCGAAGCGCTCCAGGTCAGGTCTGCGCCAGGAAAGCTTAAAGTCGCTCTGGGAATCTTCAGCCACTCCATTCTCCACCGTCACCTGCCCTTCAACCCGCCAGCTCTTTGCCGAACGCGCTGCATTCACCACTTTCGTGAGCAGCTCCGTTGCGTCCGTAGCGTCCTGTCCGGGCACGAATAGCGTCGAGACCACCAATATCGCTGCGTACATGCCAGCAATCTATCACCATATCCCCAAAAAACACAAAAGCCGCCCAAGCGGTTTCCCACCGGGGCGGCCTTTTCCTCTGGTTGGCGCCGACTTATCTCAGTCGCCGAATGAGCCGACTTCCTCGCGCACCTCGTCCTTCTTCTTCGCGTGTGCCGCTCCGTTCATCGGCATGTTGATCTGCACCAGCCCTTCCACAGGCTTCTCGCCGAGCACATGCTCGCGATACAACTTCTCCATGGCCGCGTTTTCCGCCGCCTGCTTCAGCTTCTCATCGCGCGACCGCTTCTTTTCCTCGCGCGCGGTCTTGGCAATGCCCTTCTCGTCCAGATCCCGCTGCAGGCCGTGGTTCACATCCTCGTCGCGCAGCACCAGCGAGTGCTCGGCGGCCTCGAGGCCCACATTCTTACCGCCGGCGAAGATCTCATGCCGCCCATGCTCCTCGTACCACTTCGTCAGCGTGGCGGTCATGTGCATCTTCTCGATGATGTTGCGCCAGCCAATCCCGGTGTTGTACGCGCAGAAGGAAATCTCCCCGTCCTGCGTCGCATAAGGAATGATGCACTGCTCGGTCCGCCGGAAATCGTAGTTGAACAGATCCTGGAACCACATGCCCGCGATGAACAGGAAGTTCCAGCGGTCGGCGCGGCGCTTCTCGATATCGGTGCGCGTGCGGTCGCCGGTCACCTTGCCGTAGCCGCCCGTCTGCGCCTTCTTCGACATGCCGAAGCACTTGTCGAACTTGGCGATCAGGTCGCTCAGCCTGAAGTGCGTGGGCGACTGGAACGGATCGTAGTTGCGCAGCAGCGCCAGCGATACGCCCAGCACGGAGATCTTCCGGCTGCGCGCTCCGTCGTTGATCTTCGCGATGTCCCTGGCCAGCCGGTCGGCATTCAGGAACTTGGTCACCGGTACGGCTTCCTTCGTCTCCTTGTCGCACATCACCGGCATGCCGATGCCGCAGTTCGGGTGACAGCCGCAGCTCAACTGGCCCCACTCCGCCGCCGGTCCGTGAACCAGATCGGCGAAGTCCGAGAACGTGCTCATGAACGAAATCGGGAACCAGTCGCGTACCGGTTCGCCCAGCCCGACCTGGTTCTTCACGTCGTGTGCCAGATGCGACAGCGTGTAGCGCTGCGCCTGGCGGCGCTCATCCGTGATGGCCTCGTCGCGGCCCGTGAAGGAAACCGGCTGGAACGACAGGAACGGGATCTTCTTCGGGTTGTCCAGCGCGAACCGCACCACCGCGCCAACCTGCTCGTTGTTCACGCCGTTGACAATCGTGATCACCGGAACGATGTCCACACCGTTGGACCACAGGTTCTCGATGGCCCGCATCTTCACGTCGAACAGATTGCCGACGGCGCGGTGCGAGTTGGCCGCGTTGCCGACCCCGTCGAACTGCAGATAGGCGTACCGCAGACCCGCTTCCGCCGCCTGGCGGCAGAATTCGGGACTCCTGGCGAACTCGATGCCGTTGGTGGCCGCCTGCACGCTGTTGTAGCCCACCTTGCGGGCGTAGCGCACGGCGTCCAGAAAATAAGGAGACAGCGTCGGCTCCCCGCCCGAGAACTGCACCGACATCTGCCGGTGCGGCTTGATCTTCTGGGCGTTGTCGAGCAGCGTCTTGATGTCTTCCCAGCCCAGCTCGTGCACGAAGCCGACCTGGTTGGCATCCATGAAGCACGGGTCGCACATCATGTTGCAGCGGTTCGTCATGTCGATGGTCAGCACCGACCCGCGGCCGTGCGTAATGGTGCTGGTGCCGTGCTTGTGCAAACCCTCGTCGTTGTGCGCGCGGATGTCCCGGCCCGGGAACACCTGCTCGAGATGCTTGAAGAACGCCGGATCGATGGACATGACGTCCTCGAAGTGCCCGTGCTTCGGGCAGTCCTTCACCATCAGGATCCTGCCGTCGCGCTCGATGATCTGCGCCTTGATCTCGCCCACCTTCTCGGTGCGCAGGACGTCCACCGGCACATCGCCGTTGAGGATTTTCTCACGCGCCTCAGGCACGCATTTCGGGCAGAGAGAATCCGTCTCCCGCGGCCACCCCAGTGGCGGCTTGTGTTTCTCCCAGCTCTTCAGAAGTGGCTTGTCCGACCACTTCGGCGTGAAAGACGGGTTGGGTTTAATCTGGTTGAGCTTGTCGAACACGCTCCAGGCGGCGCCGGCGGCAAGGGTAAGTGCTTTTTCTGCGTATTTGATCGGCTTCGGCATATCTCTCTCTTAGGCCCTTACACTCTCTCCTGTATGATTTGAGGCGACTGCGGGGACAGAATCGTCTCCCGCGGCCGAACAGCCATTTCCATGAAGTATAGGGCAGCCCCGGAGAGCGGGACTACGGCAAACAGTCAAATGGCGTCTTTTCATCGTCGTATGGGGAATATCGGCGGTGAGCGGAGCGACTCGGCCCGCGAGCGGTAGCCGGCTGCAAACCGCTGTCAGGACTGCGATAATCGAGGGGAGGAAAATCCGCATGAGTCGGAATCTGGCAATCCTGGTTCTCGCCGCTGCCCTGCTGCCGTTCGCGGGTTGCAGCGGCCGGCATAGCCCGAGTGAAAAATACTACCTGGTCACTGCCAACGCGAAGCTCACGTACTGGCAGACAGCGGCTCTGGGGCTCTCCCACGCCGCCAACCAGCTTGGGGTCCAGTCCGAGATGGTGGGACCCGAGAATTATGACGTCAAGGCCGAGGTGCAGGCGTTTCGCGACGCGCTGGACAAAAAGCCCGCCGGCATCCTGGTGTCCCCGGCCGATTCGTCGTTGCTCGGCCCGGAGATCGACAAGGCCATCGCCCAGGGCGTCCCGGTCATTACGATGGACTCCGACGCGCCGGCCAGCAAACGCATCTCGTTCATCGGAACGAACAACTACGCGGCGGGTCAGATCGGCGCGCGCGTGGCCGCGAAGGCTATCGGTGGGAAGGGCAACGTGGTGGTGTTCACCATGCCCGGCCAGCACAATCTCGCCGAACGCCTGCACGGCTACACGGACGTGTTCTCCGAGTACCCGCAGATTCACGTCGCCCAGATCGTGGACATGAAGGGCGATCCGAGCATCGCCTTCGACAACACCAAGCAGATTGTGGAGGCGGGCAAGCTGAAGCCGGACGCCTGGATCTGCCTGGAGGCGACGGCCTGCAAGGAAGTGGCCGACGTGCTCGACCGCAACAAAGTGAAAGGCGCCACCATCGTCGCCATGGACACCGACCAGGACACGCTGGACTGGGTGCGCAAGGGAGCCATCGCCGCCACCATCGCGCAGAAGCCGTTCACCATGGCCTTCTACGGCGTGAAGATGCTCGACGACCTGCACCACTACAAGCCGGCAACGCTCAGCCGGGTCTGGGCGCAGGATACATTCTCGCCCGTTCCTGTTTTCGTCGACACGGGCACCACGCTGATCGACCACGGCAACCTGGACGAGTTCGTGCAAGCGCAGGCATCGGCGAAATCGCCCCAGTGACATTCCCTGTACTACTACAGCCCAGAATCTTCGCAGCGCGCGACGATTCGAAGTGGGGCAGGCTCGTAGCCTGCGGCGGCCTCTCAGGCCGCCCTTCCGTTTGGTTGCGGCTATGCTGCTCTGCGGGGCAGGCTCGTAACCTGCGCGGGGCTTTGGCCCCGCCGCCGGCCAGCCGATGACTGCCCGCGAAGTCCGCGAGCTCGCCCGCCGCTGCGGCTTCGAGCTCGCCGGAGTAGCGCCAGCATCGCCCTCACCCGATTTCTGTCGCTACCGGGACTGGGCGAACCGCGGCCTCGCCGGGGCCATGCGCTACCTGACGGACCATCGCGCGGCGGTGCGCTCCGACCCGCGCAATCTGCTGGCGTCAGCGCGATCGGTCATTTCGGTGGGCAAGCTCTACGACACGCCCCAACCGTACTCGACAACATTCACGGGCGGCGAACTCGCCTGGATCTCGCGCTATGCCTGGGGCGACGACTACCACGACGTTCTCCGCCGCGGACTCGAACAACTCGCCGCGCTACTCGGCCCGGACCATGAACATCGCGTATGCGTCGACACGGCGCCGCTGCTGGAGCGCTCCTGGGCGCGCGCGGCCGGCCTCGGGTGGATCGGAAAGAACACCTGCCTCATCAACCAGCAGATCGGCTCCTGGCTCTTCCTCGGCGAACTCCTGACGTCTCTCGAAATCGAAATCGCCCCCGCCAATTCCCCGCCCCCGGACCGCTGCGGCACCTGCACGCGCTGTATCGACGCCTGTCCCACCCAGGCGTTGACGCCGTACCAGCTCGACGCCACGCGCTGCATTTCGTACTTCACCATCGAGCTGCGCGGCCCCATTCCGGACCAGTTCCACGCCGCCATGGGCGCCCACGTCTTCGGCTGCGACATCTGCCAGGAGGTGTGCCCGTGGAACCGCCGCGCGCCATTCACCGAAGAGCCGGCCTTCGCGCCCCGCCACTTCGCGCCACCGCTCGCGCGCATGGCCGCGCTGAGCGAAGAAGAATTCCGCGATATGTTCCGCGGCACGCCGGTGACGCGCGCCCGGTACGCGGGCTTCCAGCGCAACGTCGCCGTGGCCATCCGGAACGCGCGATCCTGTAGGGATGCCCACGAACCGCCTCGCGAACGAGAAGAGCCCCTACCTTCTGCAGCACGCTCATAACCCCGTGGACTGGTACCCGTGGGGGCCGGACGCCTTTGACAAGGCCCGCCGCGAGGACCGGCCTATCTTCCTCTCCATTGGCTATTCCACCTGCCACTGGTGCCACGTCATGGAGCACGAATCGTTCGAGAACGACGACATTGCCGCGCTGCTGAACCGGCACTTCGTCGCGGTGAAGGTGGATCGCGAAGAGCGGCCGGACATCGATCGCATCTACATGACCTTCGTGCAGGCCACCACCGGGAGCGGCGGCTGGCCCATGTCCGTGTTTCTCACTCCCGACCGCAAGCCGTTTTTCGGCGGGACCTATTTCCCGCCGGACAACCGCTACGGCCGGCCCGGATTCGCGGCGCTGCTCGCGCACGTGGCCCAGGCCTGGATGGCGGATCGCGCCCGCATCGAGGCATCCGGCCGCGACATCGTGGACCAACTGCGGCAGGCCACATCGGCCGCATCAACGCACGCGACCATCCTCGACAAGACTCTGCTCGATCCCTGCTTCCAGGCGCTCCGGCGCTCCTACGATCCGGCGCATGGCGGCTTCGGCGGCGCGCCAAAGTTCCCACGGCCCGTAGTGTTGAATTTCTTGTTGCGCTACGCCGACGTGAGTGGCAACGACGAAGCCCGCGACATGGTCCTGCACACTCTGCGCAGCATGGCCGACGGCGGCATGCACGATCAGCTCGGCGGCGGCTTCCACCGCTACTCGGTGGACGATACCTGGTTCGTCTCGCACTTCGAAAAGATGCTTTACGATCAGGCGCAACTTGCCGTCTCCTATCTGGAGGCGTATCAGATCACGCGCGACGAATCGTACGCCGCCGTGGCGCGCGATGTCTTTACCTACGTGCTGCGGGACATGACCGCGCCCGAGGGGGCGTTCTACTCCGCCGAGGACGCCGACAGCCCGTTGCCGGAAGATCCTTCGAAGAAGGGCGAAGGCGCGTTCTATCTGTGGACGTGGGACGAAATCGGCGAGGCCCTTTCGCCATCCGACGCCGAGGCCTTCCGAACCCGCTTCGGCGTCGAGCGAGCGGGCAACGTGCATCACGATCCGCACGGCGAATTCACCGGCAAAAACATCCTCTACGCGGGGACAGACGGAACGTTCCCGCACAGAGAAGCCACTGAAACCCTCCTCGACATTCGCGCCACCCGGCCGCGCCCCTACCGCGACGACAAAATCCTGACCGCGTGGAACGGGCTCATGATCTCGGCCTTCGCCCGGGGCGCGCAGGTGCTCGCCGAACCCGCGTACGCCGCGGCGGCTCACCGGGCCGCGGAGTTCTTCGCCTCGCGCATGTGGAACGGCAGCGTCCTGCTGCGGCGCTATCGCGATGGAGAAGTGGCCATCGCCGGTTTCCTCGACGACTACGCGTTCTTTGCGCAGGCCCTCCTCGACCTCTACGAGACCGAGTTCGACGTCGCTCACCTGGAGACCGCCATCGCCATCACCGAGCGCATGCTGGCGCTGTTCGAAGACCGCGAGGCCGGCGCCTTCTTCAGCACCGCGGAGGGCGACCCCGACCTGGTGCTGCGCATGAAGGACGACTACGACGGCGCCGAACCGGCCGGAAACTCCGTGGCCATTCTGAACCTTCTCCGGCTCGCCCGGATTACCCGGCGGCGCGACTTCGCCGAGGCCGCCGACCGTGCCTTACAGGCGCTGGCGTCGCGCATCACCGCCCAGCCGACGGCGGTTCCGCAACTGCTGGTGGCGCTCATGTTCCAACAGGCGCCGCCGCTCCAGATCATCCTCGCCGGAAAACGCGACTCGGAAAGCACGCGCGCCTTTCTCCGCCGCCTGCACGAGCGCTTCCTGCCGAACGCTGTGGTGTTGCTGGCCGATTCAGAAGAAACCCGCAAGAGACTCGCGGCCTTCGCGCCGGAGGTGACAGGGATGCAACAGACCGGCGAACGTACCACGGCCTACGTCTGCCACGACTATGCCTGCGATCTGCCCACCGTGGATCCGGATCGCTTCGCCGGGCTCCTGAAGAAGTAGTTTGGCAAAAGTGGCCCTTCGGCGGTGCCTTCTACCGCGGACTGCTATCCCGCGGGGCGGGCGCCGATCAACACGAATCGAAAATAATCCGTTTATCCGCGTTCATCTGCGTTTATCTGTGGCTAATTCAGTGTCGTTTTGTCGGAAGTTTTGAATATCCTGCAAGATCGGCGAGGCCAGCCGGACAGTAGGTCAGTACCCGAACAGCGAGGCCAGTTCCGGTTCCGCTTCCACGGCCTCGCGCCAGCATTCCCGCGCCTCGCTGCTCTTCCCCAGCGAATTCAGCGAGTGACCGAGGTTGAGCAGAGCTTCGCCGAACCCGGGCTTCTCGTCCGCGGCCTGGCGCAGTAGTCTGACCGCGTCCTCGTGGAGGCCCGCTTTCTGCAGCAGCAGGCCGGCGTTGTAGCGAAGCTCCGGAGTGTGCTCGCCCAGTTCCGACAACTGGTTCAGCGCCTCCAGGGCGCGCACGTAGTCGCCCTCCTCCACCATCAGGGAGCCCCGGGCGTTTAGCGCCGCCACTAGTTTCGGATTGTATTCGAGCGCTTTCTCGAAGGATTGCCCGGCGGCCTCGCGGTCGCCGCTTCGCCACTGCGCAATACCGAGGTTCAGCCACGCATCGGGCCATTTTTCGCGCTTTCCGAGAGACACGGAAAACGCCTCCACCGCGCCCTGGGCATTGCCGCTCTGCAAACGCAGGCAGCCCAGGCGGAAGCTGGCATCTTCCCACTCGGGCTTGAGCGACACGAGTCTGGAGAGCCGCTGCTCGGCCGCTACGGCGTCCCCTTCGCGCTCATAGAGGACCGCCAGGTTCCAGAGAGCGGCGGCCAGATCCGGATTGGCTTCCAGCGCCCGGTTGTATTCGTCTCGGGCGGCGCCGAACTGCGCGCGTTCCTGCAGCAACAAGCCGAGATTGGCATGCGCCTGGGGCGCGTCCGGTTTGCTGCGAATCGCTTCGCTGTAGGCATGGATCGCTTCGTCCACGCGGTTCAGCTTCTGGTAGGCGAATCCCAGGTTGTACCACGGCTCCCAGCTACCCGACGCCACCTTCACCAGTTGGGACAGGTGCTTGACAGCGGTCTTGTAGTCTCCCCGCGCCAGCGCCAGCGTGGCCAGACCCTCCAGCGCCGGCCGCGCCTGGTCGCGAAGCCGCAGAAGCCTCTCGCAGTAGTCCCGAAGCTTGTCGTCGTCCTCGCACGCCGCCGCCAGCGCAATCAGGTTGACCAGCAGATCCGGACTCTTTGGATTGGCCGGGAGCACCTCGCGATAAATGTCGTGGGCCTCGTCCAGGCGCTTCAGCATCTGCAGAGCCACGGCCTTGCCGAACAGCGCCCTGGCCTGACCGGGATCCGCGCCCAGGCAGGATTCGAACGCCGCCAGAGCCTCTTCCGCGCGCCCCAGATGAAGGAGGCAGACACCCAGTCCGAGCGCGCATTCCACGCGGTCGGGAGCCACCTGCAACGCCGCCGTGAAATGCGCCACGGCGTCCTCATAGCGCTGCATCCGGTGGCAGCAGAGCGCCATGTTGTAGCCCGCCGCGCGATGTCCCGGCGCCACCTTGAGCAACTCCGCGTAGCTGGCTTTCGCTCCTTCCCAGCGGCCCAGCTCGAATTCAAGCTGACCTTTGGCCCACCACAGATCCGCGGTCTTCTCGCCTTTTTCGATGGCCTCTCGCACCTTTTGAAGGGCCGCATCGGTCCGGTTCTCGCTGGCCAGTGCGAGGGCCTCCTTTAGCGCACTGGAATCCACGCTGCGCTTCGACACACCCGGTTCCAGCGTGTCGTTGCGCATCAGCGCATCCACCAGTTGGTCGTCGACGACCCACAACCACTGATCCTTCAGTTCCGGCATACGGCAAACTCCGTTGTCATGTCCTGGCGTGCTTTCTCTGCCGGGTGGAACAGCCAGCCCGAGCTACCGGCAATACCCAGCACGCCCACAAGGATGCTCAGCTTGAACCAGCGCGACAGTCCGGTCCGGGGCTTCGCGGTGGAGCCGAATGTCGAGACGGAAAGGTCCTCGGGACGCTCCGGCCCATTGGCCACGTCGACCGCCGCCGAGCCGGGTTTCCGCGCCTCGGACGGCGCGCCGGCTTCCGGCTTTCCACGATCCACCAGACCGGCGCCTGGACCAGGCGGCCGCCCCAGAGTCATTTTGGGCCGCAACGGCAACATGTTCCACGCGGGAATCTGCGGGTTCGCACTGACCAGAGTGATCGCCTGGAAACTCTGCATCAGGCGCGGTTTGTTGGGTGCACCGGCCGGCCGAATGGTCACCGGCATGAAGGATCCGGGTTCGTGTGGCGGAACGGGTCCCTCGGCCGTATCGGCGGCGGAGACACCCGGGGCAGCCTGGGGCTGGTCAGTTCCCAGGACCGCAGCCGCGAGCGCCGGCGTCGGAAGCGGCGCGGCTTCGTCGTCCCCGCCAAGAAGCGAGAAAAGCAGAGCTTCGTCGATCACCGGCTCGGTGGTAACGGACGCCAGAAAAGGCACCGCTGGCGCGGTCGCGGCTTCCGTTTCCTCCGGAGCAGCCGATTGCCGTGGACTGCCGAGTAGCACCGTCGCCAGCTTCTGCTCGGATGAGGCGAACTCCAGCCCGTCCACCCACTCCGGGTCGAGGCTCTCGGGGAGTTCCCAGGAGAACTGGAAGCCCGCGGCGGGTTCAAGTCTCAACTCGGGTTCCGGAGGCGCCGCCGGGCAGGCGTCGAGCCCCACCGGGCCGGCCGCGGCGGGAGCCACGGTGGTGTCAATTTCGAAATGGTGCTCGGGGAACGCGCAGCGAGGATCGGGACACATCCGCGGGATCTCAGATGCTGGCAATATGGCCGCGTTGCCGGAGACCGCGCGATGCTCCATGATCACCCCCGCCTGGCCGGGTTCCGGCGCAAAGTGGAGTTCGCAGGCAGCCGGAAACCCAATGGGCCAGCCGGTGGGTTCCTGGGCGAGAGAGGCGAGCATAGCGGTGCCGCCGAGGGCTCGCGCCAGTACGGGTTGCTTACAATAGCCCCCCCTGGCGGTGGGTTCTACGAACGCCGGCTTCTCCGGCGGAGTCGGAGCGGCCACCCCGGCGCCTGGCTTGCGCGCTGGTTGATCCTCCTGACGAGTCTGGGCTTCCATCAGCCGGCTGAGCGCAAGCTTATTGTATTCTTCGTGATAGCTCTGTTTGTGCGCGTCTGAGCAAAACTCGCCGCCACCCGTGAGTTTCTTGAACAGGGCTAGTTGCTTGCCGCAGTACAGACACCGCATACGCACCATTCATCGGCGGTTCGGGTCAATCAGAGAAGATGCCGGAGTGAGGTTTTTCTCAGATTAGTTACTTACGGCGGCGGTCCTGGGCCATAGCCCTGGATGGATTTCCGCCCTGGGTCTCCGTACCAACCGCTGAGGCTGATCGAGTACGCACGCAAGTTGTTGATAAGCGGCCCGGCGCCGGTTGCATGCTGCCGTGGCGAACCGTGCGCCTCAGGGATTCTACCTGGACGCGGGGGGCTCCGCGGGGGCAGTCTGGTCCTAAAGTTATGCCCTTACCTGCCCGATCATATGGGTGTTCGTCAATTGCCCACCGCATGAGGCAGCGAACAGGAGAGCAGGAACATGGCAAAGCACGACGCTTTGAAGAATCATCTCGACAACTTACGCAATTCCATCCCCGAGTTGAAAGGCGTGCTGCTGGCCTCGGTGGAGGGGCTGCCCGTGGCTCACGCGCTGTCGAACGGAATGGACGCCAATCGGGTAGCGGCGATGGCCGCGGCCGCTTCGAGTCTGGGACGGCGGATCAGCGACAGCATGGCCACCGGAGTTCTGAGTGAGGTTTCCATCAAGGGCGAGGAAGGGATGCTATTCGTGTATTCCGCCGGACCCAAGGCCGTGCTTGCGGTCATCGGACCCACGCCTTCCAACGCCGGTTTGATTCACCTCGAAGCTCGCGCCACCGCCAAAGACATCGCCGAGCTGTTCTAACTTCTAAGTGGGGCAGGCTCTCAGCCCAATGCCACTCAGTTCTCCAGCCTTCCCTGCAGGTGATTGATTCTCTGAGTTTGTGAGGCAGACTTTCAGTCTGCAGCCGGCCAGCGCCGCGTAGAAACGCGGCGGCAGTCAGGATTGGCTGCCCCACCAGGGGAATCCGCCACCAGACACAGCTTCTGTTTTGAACATAAGAGTCATAGGATGCAGGATCTGCGAAGCCGGTCTGAAATCTAAGTGACATTGGGCTGAAAGCCTGCCCCACTCAAACCGCGGGCGGTAGAATGAAAGTGGAGGCAGACATGGCCCAGGAAGACTCCGGCAGTAACATCGTTTGGTTCGTCGCAGGTGCAGCAGTCGGCGCCGCGATCGCGCTGCTTTTCGCGCCCACCAGCGGCAAAGAGACGCGCAAGTTGATCTCGAAAAAGGCCGACGAGGGGCGCGAGGCGCTGGCCGAACAGGGGCGCGCGGTGGTGGACCGCGGCCGCGAACTGTACGAGAAGGGCCGCAAGGTGGCCGACGACGCCGCCGAGATGTTCGAGCGCGGCCGCAAACTCGCCGAAGGCGCCGTCAGCAACGTGCGTGAGCGCGTCTGAACGATCCCGCCAACATGAGTACGGCTGAAGTGTCGGCGGCCATAGTTCTGCCCGCGTTTCGGAATGAGCCCTACGCGGATTTCTCCGATCCCCGGAATCGCTCGGCGGCGGAAGCGGCGCTGGCGAAAGTGCGCGCCGAGTTCGGGCGCAATTACGATCTGCTGGTGGCCGGCAGGCGCGTCCGCACCGATCGGAAGCTCGATTCGCTGAACCCTTCGCATCCGGCCGAAGTCGTCGGCGCCCATTCGAAGGCTGAGGCGGAACTGGCGAAGGACGCCGTGGAGGCTGCCTGGCGCTACTTCCCGCAATGGTCCGCCACGCCGGCCGCGAAGCGCGTAGAGATGCTGGTGCGCGCGGCGGAGATCCTGCGCCGGCGGAAGCTCGAGTTCGACGCCTGGCTGGTGGTGGAAGCGGGCAAGACCTGGCCGGAAGCCGAGGCCGACGTCGCCGAAGCGATCGATTTCTGCGAGTACTACGCGCGCCAGATGGTGAAGCTGGCCGACCCGCCGCCGGTGGTTCAGTTGCCCGGCGAAAGAGACGAGATGGTCTACGTGCCGCTAGGCCCGGGCATTATCATCCCGCCGTGGAATTTCCCGCTGGCCATCCTGGTGGGCATGGCGACGGCCGCGCTGGTCACTGGCAACACGGTGGTGATCAAGCCCTCCAGCGATACCCCCACCATCGCCTGGAAGTTCGCGGAAGTGCTGCTCGAAGCCGGCTTCCCGCCGGAGAGTTTCTCTCTGCTGGTGGGCAGCGGATCGGAGATTGGGGACCTGCTGGTGGAACATCGGCGCACGCGATTCGTCTCGTTCACCGGCTCGCGCGACGTCGGGGTGCGGATCAACGAGCTCGCCGCGCGGCCGCAGAAGGGGCAGATCTGGATTCGCCGGGTGGTGGCGGAGATGGGCGGCAAGGACGCCATCATCGTTGACGGCGACAGCGACGTGGATGCCGCGGTGAAGGCGGTGCTGGCTTCGGCGTTCGGGTATCAGGGCCAGAAGTGCTCGGCCTGTTCGCGCGCGATTGTGGATGAGACCGTCTACGACGAGTTTCTGGAGAAGCTGGCGCCCGCCGTGGATGCGATTCGGGTGGGGCCGTCGGAGAATCCGGACAACTACATGGGGCCGGTGATCAACGAGGGCGCGAAGCGGAGCATCCTTAGTTATATCGAGACGGGCAGGAGCGAAGGACGCCTGGTGGCCGGCGGAGGGCCCGGCGACGGCGACGGCTACTTCATTCGGCCCACCGTGATTGCCGATGTCGCGCCTGACGCGCGCATCTTCCGCGAAGAGATTTTCGGTCCGGTGCTGGCGGTGACGAAGGCGCGCGATTTCGACCACGCGCTGGAGCTGGCCAACGATACCGAATACGGGCTCACCGGCGCGGTGTTCACCAACGACCGCGCGAAGATCCAGCGGGCCAGGGAGCAGTTCTTCGTCGGCAACCTGTATTTCAACCGCAAGTGCACGGGCGCCATGGTGGGCGCGCATCCTTTCGGCGGATTCAACATGTCCGGCACGGATTCCAAGGCCGGCGGCCCGGACTACCTGTTGCAGTTCGTCCAGGGGAAGGCGATCGCCGAGAAGATCTGATAGAATTCGAATGGCCCTGCCCCGACGAGAAGGGGACCGAGAAGTCACAATTCCAGGGTCAAATCCGAACGACGCGGCAACGGGGCGATTCCTCAGGGACGCCCCGTTTGCTTTTGCGGAGGAAGGCAGCGCTCGGCGCTGCCCCACGGCTATCGGGGCGTGATCAGGCCCCCCAGCTTGTCCTGCTCGGACGCCGCGGTGCGCGGGAAGCGGGTGGACCAGGCTTCCAGATACTTGTAGCCCGAGCCGGTGTTGAAGATCACGATGCGATCCGCGCTCTTCAGGAAACCGTCGGCAATCAGGCGCCGCACGGCCGCCACGCACGCCGCCCCTTCCGGCGCCGCGAAGATTCCCTCGGTGGAGGCGAGCTCGATTCCGGCGTCCAGCATCTCGGTGTCGCTCACCGCGATGGCCGTGCCCCCGCTGGCGCGAATCGCTTCCAGCATGAGGAAGTCGCCGAGGGCTTTGGGCACGCGCAGGCCGGCGGCGATGGTGTGGGCGTCCTGCCAGAATTCGCCGCGCGCCTCCCCGCGTTCGAAGGCACGCACGAGCGGAGCGCAACCCGCCGCCTGCACCGCAATCATCTTTGGCTTTTTGGGGGGCCTTTTCGCGCCGATCCAGCCGAGCTGCTCCAGTTCGTCGAAAGCCTTCCACATGCCGATGAGCCCCACGCCACCGCCGGCGGGATACAGGATCGCGTCGGGCAGTTCCCAGCCGAATTGCTCGGCCACCTCGAAGCCCATGGTCTTTTTGCCTTCAATGCGATACGGCTCTTTGAGGGTGCTCACGTCGAACCAGCCCTCGGCCGATTTGCGCTCGGCCACCAGGCGGGCGCAGTCGCCGATCAGGCCGTCGACAAGAAAAACTCGCGCCCCGAAAGCGCGGCATTCGACTAAATTGGCCTGAGGCGCGTCTCTAGGCATGAAGATGTGAGATTCCAACCCGGCCGCCGCGGCGTATGCTGCCAATGCGCCCGCGGCATTGCCGGCGGAAGGAATCGCCAGCCTGCCCAGGCCGAGCTCCACGCACATAGACACCGCGCAGGATAAGCCCCGCGCTTTGAAGGACCCGGTGGGGTTCAGTCCTTCGTCTTTCACCCACAGATCGCCGGCGCCGAGGCGCTGGCCCAGCCGCGCGGTACGGATCAGCGGCGTCCAGCCCTCGCCCAGACTGACCACGTGCCGCGGATCGGTAACCGGCAGCAGGGGCGCATAGCGCCACATGGTTAGCGGAACATCGGAGAGTTCGCCGCGCCGCCATTCCGCGCCGACGCGATCAAGATGATAGCGGACCAGCAGCGGGCCACCGCACTCGCAGAGATTGTGGGGTTCTCCGGCTCGATACTGCCGATGGCAGGCGCCACACTCCAGATGGCTGACGAAGGAATGAGGCTCCATCCCGACCATCACAACACAGATCGGAGGGAGAGGTGGCGCGCCCGGAGGGACTCGAACCCCCGGCCTGTTGGTTCGAAGCCAACCGCTCTATCCGGCTGAGCTACGGGCGCGGGCGACAAATACAATCAGATCCTACCACTCCTGGCACGATGCCGCGATGACCATGCCCTCGCCGCGTCACAATAGAGGAGCCTGCCATGCCCGTCGAAACCGAGATCAAGCTGCCCGTGTCCAGCCTCGAGCGCGCCCGCGCGGCGATCCTGAGCCTTGGCTACCAGGTGCACCATGAGCGCGCCCACGAATGCAACGCGGTGTTCGATTCCCGCGCGTCGCGCCTGCGCGGCAAGGGTCAGTTGATGCGTCTCCGCCGGTACGGGACCGCGGCCATCCTCACCTTCAAGGGCGCCTCCCTGGAAGGCCGCCATAAACAGCGCGAAGAGATTGAGGTCACCGTGTCCGACGCCGATGCCGCGGCCCTGATTCTCCAGCGGCTCGGGTTTCGTCCGGTGTTCCGCTACGAGAAGTTCCGCACCGAGTACGCGACGCCGGGCGAGGAGGGCATCATTACTGTAGACGAAACGCCCATCGGCAATTTCCTCGAACTGGAAGGCCCGGCGGCGTGGATTGACGACGTCGCCGCGCGGCTGGGCTATCGGGAAAGCGACTACATCAAACTAAGTTACGGAGCGCTCTACAACCAGCACTGCGAGAGTACCGGTACGGCGCCCGGCGACATGCTATTCGAACCTAAGGCGTATGTGTGACCGACTCACTAAATTGCCTTAGATGCCCCCTTGTCTCTTGTCACCGACTTACCCCGATGTTACTCTGGCGTTGGACAGTGCTAGTAGTACCAAGAAGGAGACCAAGGAGACGGCAATGTTGATCAGTGCATTCTTTATCCTGGTATCGCTGATCTTACTCGCGTATTGGTTCCGCTACACCTGCGTGCTGATTCTCAGCGCCAAGCCGGCGCGGGATTACGCCGCACAGGTGGCAGTGACGAACCGTCTCAGCTTCCCGCGCATCCAGCAATCCCTGGAAGTGGGTGTGGCTGTCGCCGAACTGGAAACGCTCTGTCGTCAGCTCGATCGTGACTACACGCTGCTCACCTGCCTGATGCGCCACGGCGCTCAGTTCCGTGAGATCGGTCAGTCGCTCGAAGATCGCATGCTCATGCTGGATTTTGCCATCATGAAGCGCACCTTCTCCGTGCGTCGCAGCCGCGAGGCGCTTCGCGAGATGGCCAACATTGTGCAGCATTTCGCTAACCAGATGGGCGAACTCTCCACGGCCGCTGCCATGGCGTAGGACCGGCTCCGGCCGGATGGGCCACGAATAAACACGAATGCACACGAATAAAGGCGCCCGATTCGTGTGCATTCGTGTTTATTCGTGGCTATAACTCCAGCTTCGCAATGCTCTCGAAGTGCGCCGTCTGCGGGAACAGGTCGATCAGGGTCAGCGCTGCCATGCGGTAGCCCGCGGCCAGCAACGGCTTGAGATCCCGGGCCAGCGTGGCCGGGTCGCAGGATACGATGGTCAGCCGTGGAGCGCGGATGCGCACCAGCTCTTTCACGCCGAGTTTGCCCAGGCCGGTTCGCGGAGGATCGGCGATCATCAAGTTCGGCGCGTCGGTCACGGTCATCAGATGTGCCTCCGCGGTCTCGTTGTGCGTCCGCAGATTCATGATGCCCGCCGCGCTGGCGTTGTGTTCCAGATCGCGGAACGCGCTGGCTGCGTCATCCACCGCGGTGACCTGCTGGAACCGGCGCGCCAGCGGCAGGGTGAACAGACCGGCGCCGGCGTAGAGGTCCATCGCCCAGCGGCCGTTACTGTCATCAAGCGTCGCTTCCACCAGCTTCTCCGTCAGGAAGCGGTTCACCTGGAAGAAGGTGTCGCGGCTCACCCGAAGGCCGCCATACTCAATGGGCGTGCTCACGCCAAGGGTTCGCAGCAGGCTGACGAACGGCTGCGGCACGCGGTCCCGCAGATGGAACTGCACGTCGTTCTCGTTGGTGAACAACTCCAGCGTGGCGTCGAACGGCCTCATTCCCGCCACTTCGCGCGCCAGAACCGCGATGCACTCGTTCAGTTTCGGCGAAGCGATGGGGCAATCCTCGATGGCCACCAGCGCGTGCGATCCCGCTTCGAAGTACCCGATCTTCCCCCCGGCGATGTGTAACTGCACCCGGTTCCGGTACTGCCACGGCTCCGCCGCGAGAACGGCGACCTCTTCCGAATACTCGATCCCGCCGATGCGCCGCAGCACCTCCAGCAGAATGACCCGCTTCTGTTCGAGCTGATACTCGTAGCTGGCGTGCTGGTAGTGGCAGCCGCCGCAGCGCAGAAAATAAGGGCACCGGGGCTCCACCCGCTGGGGCGCCGGCGACACCACGCTCACCAGCCGTCCGCGCAGAAGGTCGTTCTTCGCCCGCGTCACTTCGGCGCGCACTGTTTCGCCGGGCAGCACGAAGGGCGTCAGCACCACCTGCCCGTTCTCGCGCGCCAGACCGTCACCACCGTACACGAGCTTCTCTATCCGGAGTTCTGTTTCCGTCACAACCAGCCCCGCAACCAGTACACCGTAAGCCCCATGTACTCGCGCAACGCACCTCTGGAATCCGCAAGAGGCTGCGGCTCGGGCAGAAGGCTGAACAGCAACGACGGCTCGCCCCAGCCGGCAATGTGATTACACGGCACCGGGATCACCACGAAGCCGGCGCGCCGGAACAGGGCCACTGAGCGTGGCATATGCGTTGCCGAGGTGACCAGCAGAATGCGATGCGCGCCGCGAGCGCTCAGCAGGCTCCACGTCATCTCCGCGTTCTCGTGCGTGTTGCGCGACTTGCTCTCGGCCACAAGCGCCGTCGCGGGAATACCCAGGCTCTCCAGAATTCTGCCGGCGCTGACCGCCTCCGGTTCGGCCGCGCCGTCGAGGAAATCGATGTTGCCGCCGCTGTCGAGAATGATGGGGGCCTTTCCGGCCTTGTACAGCGCCGCGCCCTTGCGGATGCGATCGCCGGCCTCGGCCAGCTCGGGTTCCTTGTGCCGTCCCGCCGCCGCCTGCACGCCGCCCCCGAGCACTACGATGGCGTCTGCCTGCGGCGCGCTTTCCACGCCGACGTCCGCGTACCAGTTCTCCAGAGGAGCGATGAGCACCCCCGAGCCCCACTGCGTGCTCAGCGCGTATAGCGTGAGCGCGCTGACCAGAAACAACGCGCCCGCAAGTCGCGGCCGCCGCTTCCGCAGGAACCACGCCAGCAGAAACAACACCAGATTGCCGCCGGGAGGAAACACCAGCGGAGGAAGCAGCTTACTAAGAAACAGGAACATTTTTCAAAAGGACCGCCGCAATCAGACCATCGATGGTGAATTCGCGCGCTTCCGCGGCTGGCTCGATGCCATGCGACCGCAACGTGGCCGATGTCACCGGCCCGATGGAGGCCGCACGCACGCCTTCCAGCACGCCGCGGCCGGCAATCTCGATGAAGTTGTTCACCGTGGAGGAGCTGGTGAAGGTGATCCAGGCGGGCTGGCGGACAGCGGAGAAAACCGCGCGAATGCGCTCGGCCGCATCCGGCGGCGGGACGTTGCGATAGGCCTCCACCACATCCACCTCGGCGCCGAGGCGCGCCAGCTCCACGGGGATCACGTCGCGGGCCACGGCGGCGCGCGGCAACAGAATACGCCGGCCCCGCAGATCCTGCTGTGCGAAGGCGGCCACCAGCGCCTCCGCCACGTACTCGTCCGGCATCAGGTCCACCTTCAGATGGAGATCCTCGACGGCGCGCCGCGTGGCCGGGCCGATGGCGCAGATTCGCGCACGGAGCGAACGAAGGTCGTGCGGCGAGCGGTCCAGACCATCCAGGAAGAACCGCACTCCGTTGGCGCTGGTGAAGACGATCCAGTCATATTCGGCCAGACGGGCGATGGCGGCGTCGAGCGGCGCGGGATCGGCAGGCGGCTGGATGGAGATCATCGGCAGGTCCACCACCTCGGCGCCCAGGGATTCCAGACGGCCGCGCAGCTCCGGCGCCTGGCTCGGCGCGCGCGTGATCGCAATGCGCGTACCGAACAACGGCAGGCGCTCGAACCAGTTGAGCTTCTCGCGCAGCCGCACCACCTCGCCGATGACCACGGTGGCAGGCGGCTTCATGCCGGCGCGTTCGACACGGTCGGCCAGATCGGCCACGGTACCGACTATAGTTTCCTGATCGGGCCGCGTGGCCCAGCGGACGGCCATGGCCGGCGTTTCCGGCGAACGGCCGCGGGCAACGATCTCGCGGGCGATGTCGCGCAGATGCGTGAGCCCCATGAAAACCACCAGCGTTTCCGAGGCGCCCACCTTGTCCCAGTCGATGTGCGGCACGTCGTGGCCGGTGACGAAACTGACTACCGAAGTGTGTTCGCGATGCGTCAACGGCGCGCCCGCATAGGCCGCAATGCCCAAAGCCGCGGTGACCCCGGGCACCACTTCAAACGGAATGCCGGCGTCGGCCAGCGCTTCGGCTTCTTCGCCGCCGCGGCCGAAGATGTACGGGTCGCCGCCCTTCAACCGCACCACGGTGAGTCCGCGGCGGGCGCGGTCAATCATGAGCGCGCAGATTTCTTCCTGCGTGAACGCGTGCTCGGATCGCTTCTTCCCCACGTACAGCCGCTCGGCGGAGGCGGGCGCAAATTCGAGCAGCGCGTCGTTGGCCAGATGGTCGTAAAGGATGACGCCGGCCAGGCCGAGCACGCGGCGGCCCTTCAACGTGAGCAGCTCCGGATCGCCCGGGCCCGCGCCGACAATGTACACACGACCGGAGTTACCCATGCGCGGCGTCGCCGTAGACGTCCTCCAGAATCTCGCGGCCACCCGCCGCCAGCAGTTCCTCGCCCAGCGCGCGGCCGATGGACTCAGCGTCGCTCACCGGTCCGGACGCTCCCAGCCGCACAACGGTGTCACCCTCGGGCGAGACCACCACCGCGTCAATCTGCAGCGTGCCCTGAGCAATGCGGGCGTGCGCGCCAATGGGCACCTGGCAACCACCGCCCAGCCGGGCCAGCACCGCTCGTTCCGCGCTCACGGTGGCGCGAGATTCCGCATGGTCGAGCCGGCGGCAGATCTGCTGAGCATGCCCGCCATCCCCGCGCGTCTGCACCGCCAGAGCTCCCTGCCCCACCGCGGGACACATCACCTCCGGCTCCAGCACTTCCGCGATTCGCCCCTCCAAACCGAGCCGGCGCAGACCCGCCGCCGCCAGCACGATGGCATCGAAATGCCGGTCCTCCAGCTTGCGCAGCCGCGTGTCCACGTTGCCGCGGATGCTCTCGATCACGAAGTCCGGCCGCAGCGCGCGAAGCTGCGCCGAACGCCGCAGCGAACTGGTGCCGACGTGCGCGGCCGGCGGAAGGCTGGCCAGGGGAATCCCCACCATGGCATCGCGCGGGTCTTCCCGTTCGGGAATGGCGGCGATGGCGAGCCCGCCGGGAACCGCGGTGGGCATGTCCTTCATGCTGTGCACCGCGACGTCAATATCCCCGCGCAGCAGCGCCTCCTCGATCTCTTTAGTGAACAGCCCCTTGGTCCCAACCTTGGCCAGCGGAACATCGGTAATGCGGTCGCCGGTAGTATGAATAATCTGAATCCGGCACTCTTCGCCCAGCGCCTCCAGCCGCGCCTGAATCCAGCGCGCCTGCCACAGCGCGAGCTGCGAGCCCCGCGAGCCGATGGTCAGCATCCCGCTCCCAGAGAGCACCCTCCGTGTTCTCCGTGTCTCTGTGGTGAACCCATATCAGTCCCCAAACCGGAAAACCTTCCGAATAAGGCCGGCCATGTGCGCGCCTTCCGGCTGCGCGGCGGTGCGCCGGAGCTCGGAGATGGGTCCGTGCGCGATCTTGTTGATGATGGCTTTGGTCAGCGCCTCCAGCGCCTCTTCCTGTTGCGGCGTCAAGTGGCCCAGGCGCCCGCGCATCCGCGCCAGCTCGGCCAGCCGCACCCGCTCCAGCTGCTCCTGCAAGCCGACAATCACCGGCACCACTTCGCGCGTCTTCAGGCGCGCAATCATCTGCTCCACTTCCTCTTCGATAATCAGCTCGGCCTGGCCCGCAATCTCCTGGCGGTGTTGCAGGTTGCCCGCCACCACGCGCTGCAGGTCGTCGATGTCGTAGAGGAACACGTTGTCCAGCTCGTTCACCGCCGGGTCGATGTTTCGGGGCACGGCAATGTCGATGAGGAAGACGGGCCGGTTGCGCCGCGCCTCGATCACCTTCTTCATCTGGTCCTTCAACAGGATGTAGTGCGGCGCCCCGCTCGACGCGATGACGATGTCCACCAGGGGAAGCGCGGCCACGAAACCCGTGTACGGCACCACCTCGCCGTCGAAGACCCGCGCCATCTCCTGGGCGCGCTCGTCGGTGCGATTGGTCACCAGGATTCGCGAAGCCCCACAGCGGTGCAGGTGGCGCGCCGCCGCCTCCGACATCTTCCCTGCCCCCACCACCATCACCGTCTTGTCGCGAAGCTGGCCGAAAATCTCCCGCGCCAGTTCCACCGCCGCGAAGCTCACCGATACCGCGCTCGACCCGATGTCCGTCTCCGTGCGCACGCGCTTGGCCACGTTGAACGCACGCATGAGCAGCCCGTCCAGAAAGCCGCTCACGGCCCCCTCGGCGCGCGCCACTTCCCATGCCGACTTGAGCTGGCCGAGAATCTGCGGCTCGCCCACCACCATGGAGTCCAGACTGGACGCCACGCGGAACAGATGCTGGATGGCCGCGCGATCGTCGAAATGGTACAGATACGGGCTGATCCAGTCGCGGGAGACCAGGCGCACCTCGGCCAGAAACTCGTCCACGTCGTTCGCCGCGTTGTCGTCGGCGGCAACCACGATCTCCACGCGATTACAGGTGGAGAGAATCAGACCCTCCAGAAGACCGGGACGCCGCTTGAGCGCGTGCAACGCCTCCGGCAGAGAGGCCGCGTCGAACGCCAGGCGCTCGCGCACTTCCACGGGCGCGGTAGTGTGGTTCAACCCTGTGATGGAGAACTTCATCGTGGAAACACGGACCGCAGGCCCACATGCGCCGCCCAGGTAAGCGCCGAGCAGCACAGCACCGCAATGGCCATCACCGCGGCCTTCCGCCCACGCCAGCCCGCCGTGGCGCGCAGAAAAACCATCGTCAGGTAGAAGACCCACGTCAGCAGGGCGATGCCGATGCGCGGATAGGCGAACCAGCGCGGGCCGCTCTCGATGAAGGCCCAGGTGGTGGCCGCGATCACGCCCAGCGTGATGAACAGAAAACCGAAGTTCATGGAGTGCGTGATCAGCCCGTCGAGGGTGGCCAGCGGCGGCAGCCGGTCGAAAAACGTTCCCGGCCGTTTCCGTTTTAGCTGCCTCTCCTGAATCAGATAGAAGATGGACGCGACGGCCGTGATCAGCAGCCCGGCGTAACCAAGCAGGATCATGAGCACGTGCACGAACAGCCAGGCGTCGCGCACCCGCCGGTCGGCCCACGTGGCTACGGGCGCCTCCATGGAACCGATCATGGTGAGCAGAAACACCACCGGGAAGATGAAGACGCTGAGGCTGTTAAACCGGTATCGCCAATCCACCAGCAGAAAGGCGAGCGCCATGAGCAGCGCGCACAGCGATGACGTTTCCAGAAAGTTGCTCACCGGCAAATGGCCCAGCGACCGGGTCATCTCCACGATGGAAACGACGTGCAGGATCACGCCCGTGTAGAACGCTCCGATGGCCACGCGGAATATGCTGGTCCGCCGCAGGCTGATCACCAGAATGGCATGGAGCAGGCCCACCGAGTAGCACACCGCCGCCACCCGCAGCCAGAAAACGCCCATGTCGTGCATTGTTTTAAGTATAGAGGAGGGCGCAAAGACCGCGAGCCGGGAACTTGCACGGACCTCAGCAGGCACGCTCGCCTGCGGACTTTAGAACGGCGGCTTCAGAAGTACGCTGACGTGATCTGAGGACCTCGTGGCCATCGCCATCCCGACAGCGCCACTCGTCCGTGACGCGCGACCCAATGGCACATTACGGGCGGTCGCAAGCGCGTTTGCCGTTACTAACCGTAAAGCGAGGCCAAGTTCCGGTCAAAGCGCTTACCTGCATCAGCACAAAGTGGTATCATGAGAGCCCAAGTTCAAACCTCGAAATCTGTGCAAAATGACCGCAGACCGAGTTGATCGATTTTCAGCCGGGGAACAAGGGCTCGGCTATCTCTACCAGCCGAGGTTCGCGCTTCTGCAGATGTTGCAGTTGCCAGAGCAGACTTCTGTCTTCGTTGAAAAAGATGACGATCTTGACTTCGTGGACGTTGGCGGACGAAAGACCCTCGGTTCTCTTAAGCACAAAGCCCTGGGAGAACGACTTACAAATCTATCGATGGACTTCTGGAAATCCGTTCGAATCTGGCTTACACGTTACAAGGACAGCGGACGCATCGAATCTACGCACCGGTTTTATCTCTTCACCACAAATGAGGTATCCGAAACCTCATTTCTGAAGGACTTCCTTCCCGCAGCAACCGCCCGTTCCGCCGATGATCCGAGGCTCGTCACTTTAGCCGATGCAGCCTTGGCAGAGACGCAATCGGAGCTGATTCAAAAGATTGCGAAGGAACTTCACACCCTGAACGAAGCGGAGCAGATCGACTTCTGGAGACGAATCACGATCTTCGATCGTGCTCCCAGGATCGATGATATTCCCGGTCTTGTCAAAAATGGGCTCATGCGCAGCATCAGGCGGGAGTACCGCGATTTTGTATTCGAGCGTTTGGAAGGCTGGTGGCACGACACCGTTCTCGCACTTCTCACTGGCAAGCGAGCGCTACCGATCTATGGGTACGAGGTCTCGGACAAGCTGACGGCGCTCGCCGACGAATATAAGTCGGATCACTACTGTCCGGCTAACGGAGAGTGGGCCGTCAGCAAGCGATTGTAAGGCAGCAGGTTAGGGGGGTTTCGGCTTGCCGCGATTTGAGTTTGCGGACCACGCGACCGCCCAGAATGGGGC
>JBEKZH010000029.1:0-135066 GCA_049510065.1 Bryobacteraceae bacterium | reverse complement strand
ATGCGGCTGGCGCCGCGTGTCCGGTGCGGCGATACCATAAGGTGTGGACTTCGTCGATCAAGTGAGGAACGCGGTTGACATCGTCACGGTGATCGGCCAGTATGTGCGGCTCAAGCGCGTCGGGTCCACGGCCAACTACAAAGGGCTGTGCCCGTTCCACACAGAGAAAACGCCTTCCTTCACGGTCAACAACGACAAGGCCGTCTACTACTGCTTCGGCTGCCAGGCCGGCGGGGACATGTTCAAGTTCGTGATGCAACTGGAAGGCCTGTCCTTTTTCGAAGCGCTGCGCCAGGTGGCCGAGCGCAACGGGATTCCCGTGCCGCGCCGGTCGGATTACTCCGACCCGGAAGCGAAACTGCGCGCGGCCCTGCTGGAGATGCACGAGCTGGCCGCCAGCCTGTTCCAGGCGAACCTGCAGAGTCCGGCGGGCGGCGAGGCGCGGAGTTATCTGGCGAAGCGCGGGCTGGCCGAGGCGCAGTGGAAGGAGTTCGGTCTGGGATTGTCCGACGGCGGCGGGCAACAGCTCACGCGGCGGTTGCAGGAACGCGGTATCGCGCCGGAGATTCTGGAGCAGTCCGGACTGGTGATGAAGCGCCAGGACGGCAGCGGCTTTTTCGATCGCTTCCGCGGCCGCCTGATGTTCCCTATTCACAACGAATCCGCGAAAATCATCGGCTTTGGCGGGCGGGCATTGCGGGCGGGGGACGAGCCAAAGTACCTGAATTCGCCCGAAACCGCGCTCTACAAGAAGAGCGCGGTACTCTATAGTCTCCATCGGGCCAAAGAGGGCATTCGAAAAAAGGACCGGTCGATTCTGGTAGAAGGGTACATGGATGTGATCGGCGTCTGGACGGCGGGGGTGCGCGAAGTGGTGGCCAGTTGCGGCACGGCGCTCACCAGCGGCCAGGTGCGCAGCCTGAAGCGGCACTCCGAGCGCGTCGTGGTGAACTTCGATCCGGACGCGGCTGGAGCGAACGCGGCCGAGCGATCCATTCAGATCCTCCTCGACGAGGGCATGCATGTTCGGGTTCTGGAGCTGGACGGGGACCTCGATCCGGACGAGTACATCCGCAAACACGGCGCGGAGACTTACGAAGCGAAGCTGGCCGGCGCCGCGCCCTATTTCCATTGGCTGGCCGACCGTGCCCGCGCGAAGTTCGACATGCGCGACGTGGACGGCCGTATGCAGGCGTGGAAGTTCCTGCAGCCGGCCATCCAGCGGATTCCCGACAAGCTGGAGCGGATGGCCGTGGTGAACGATCTGGCCGGATACCTGGGCGTGGATGCGGCGGCCATTCTGGAGCAGTTCCGCAAGAGCGCGGGGGAAGCGGGCGGGCGAAACGGGAGGGCGGTTGCCGACCCCACTTCGCGAGTGCCCCCCATGGAGAAGCTGTTGTTGCGGGCGCTGCTGGACAGTGCCGAGGCGAGGGCGGCCGTGCTGCCACGGCTGGACCGGGTGCCCGTCGTGCGCCAGTTCGTGACATGGAACATCTTCGAGGCGTTGCTGGCCGCGGCCGGGCAGGAGCCGTTCCGCTACAGCGATCTGGAGGCGCGGCTCAACGAGTCCGACCGCCATCTATTGCCGCGCCTGCTTTTGGCCGATAACACCATGGGGGCCGAACACAGCCTGGAACAAGCCCTGGCGTGCGTCCGGAGGCTCGAGGCGGAATCCGGCAAGCGCTCCATCGCGGACCTCAAGGACGAGATTCGCGCGGCTGAACGCGCGGGGGATTTCGAAACGGCATTTCGAAAGGCGGAGCAGTTGCGCCGGCTCGAGCACGAATGAAATGGGTTCGACCTCGTGTTGTACACTAATTGGGACCGTGGGAGAAGTTCGCTGGTTTAAGGGGTGCCAGTGGCCACTGATGAAAAACTCAGCCGGGTAAGGCAACTCATGGAGTCCGGAAAGGAGAAGGGCTTCGTGTTGTATGACGAAGTCAGTGAGCTGCTTTCCGACGACTTCCCGGCTGGCCGTGAGTTCGAGGATCTGTTGTCGGACCTGGACAGCGCCGGCGTCGAGATCCTCGAGGAGCCGCGCACCGAGTTCGACAAGAAGGCCGAAGAGAGCGAAGAGTTCGCCGACATCGAACTGGCGCAGGACTACGGCGACAAAACCAACGATCCCGTGCGCATGTACCTGCGCGAGATGGGAACGGTTCCGCTGCTGACCCGCGAAGGCGAAATCGAGCTGGCCAAGCGCGTCGAGCGAGGGCAGGGCAGCGTGCGCAAAGCGCTGTCGCGGTCCCCGCTGGTGATCCGGGACCTCATCCAACTCGGCGAGGATCTTCAGAACAGAGCCATATCCATCCGCGACGTACTGATTCTGCCGGATCTGGGCGGGACCGAAGAGGACTTCAGCGAACAGGCGGCGGAGTTACTGTCCCAGATTGAGGAAATCGAGAAGCTTTACCGGAAATCCCAGCAGGCGCGGCAGAGAATGCAGGCGGTTTCCCGCAGCCTGAAGCCGAAACAGCATCGCGGCCTGCGCTGGGCGCTGGCGCGCACCTTGGTGCAGATTTCGCGCATCATCCGGGGCATTGGGTTCAGTGGATGGGTGCGCCGCAATCTGGCCGCGAGACTCCGCGCCGCCGTGGACGAACTGAAGCCGTCCGAACGGGAGATCTCGCGCATCCAGCGCAAGCTGGAGGAGATCGGCCAGGACAATCACGCCTCGCGCGAGTTGCGCAAGGAGCTGCGCACCTCCAGCCAGCGCATCCAGCAGATCGAGGACGACAGCGGGGCCTCCGCCACCGAATTGCGGCGCACGCTGCAGATCGTGGAGCGGGGCGAGCTGGAAGCCGAAGCGGCCAAGAAGCAACTGATCGAGGCCAACCTGCGCCTGGTGGTCTCCATCGCCAAGCGTTACACCAATCGCGGGCTCCAGTTCCTCGACCTGATTCAGGAAGGCAACATCGGGCTGATGAAGGCGGTGGAGAAGTTCGATTACCGCCGCGGCTACAAGTTCTCCACCTATGCCACCTGGTGGGTGCGCCAGGCCATCACGCGAGCTATCGCCGACCAGGCGCGCACTATCCGCATCCCGGTGCACATGATCGAGACCATCAACAAGCTGGTCCGGACCCAGCGGCACCTGCAGCAGGAACTCGGGCGCGAGCCCACAACCGAGGAACTGGCCTTGCGGATGGAGTTGCCGGTGGGCCGCGTGCGCAAGGTGCTGCGCATCGCCCAGGAGCCCATCTCGCTGGAAACTCCGGTGGGCGAGGAAGAGGAATCGCACCTCGGCGATTTCATCGTGGACCGCCGCGTGGTGTCACCCTCGGAAGCGGTGATCAATCTCAACCTGCGCGAGCAGACGGCGGAGGTGCTGAAGACCCTCAGCCCACGCGAGGAGAAGATCATCAAGATGCGCTTCGGGCTGCAGGATGGCAGCGAACACACGCTGGAAGAGGTGGGCCAGCACTTTGCGGTGACCCGCGAGCGCATCCGGCAGATCGAAGCCAAGGCCCTGCGCAAGCTGCGGCACCCCAGCCGCAGTCACCGGCTGCGCGCTTTCCTCGACACCAGCGTCCACGAGTAGGTGCTGGTGCCTGGGGTCTTGTACTACTACACCTGAGAATCGTCGCGGCGCGCGACGATTCGAAGTGGGGCAGGCTCTCAGCCTGCGGCGGCCTCTCAGGCCGCCCTGCCCCTGGGTTACGGCTATGCTGCTCTGTGGGGCAGCCAATCCTGGCTGCAGCCGCCTTTCAGGCGGCTCCTCAACGCACCGGTCTGACGATGATCGCGATGTCCCGCGTATCGCCCGGGTGGTCGCACGCGCGGGGCTTCAGATCGGTGGTCAGACACACGCGGACCTCCTCGAGGAATCGCCCGTCGTCCTTCACCGCGAAAGCGTCCCCGGGGAAATCGGGATTCGCGGCCGCAAACTGCCGGCGCACGGTGGCCGGGGTTGTCCCCACGCGTGTCACGGGCGGCTGAAAGGCGGACGGAATCTTCACCAGCCGGTACGCGCGCACGGCAGCGCGAAAGTACTCTGCCTGGCTCAGTCCGGAGCAGGCGCCATGGGTGGTCCACTCGTGCTCGATCAGGCGATCGCCGGGCATGATGCTCCGCAGTTCGTCGGTGACGAGGGAGGCATCCAACGCCGGCCCCGGACAATGTTGCGGACCGCGGCCCCGCGCCGACTCGGGCCACAGCCCATGCAGCACGAATCCGTACGGCCGCGAGCCAGCGCACTCGGTGGAGCTGTCGCTGGTTTCCGCGCAGTGTTCGGGCGACCACGAGAGGCTCAGTACGTAGCAGTCGAAGGATCGGCCACCGCCCGCACACGCGCACAGCAGGAGGGCCATGGCGCACCCGGCGTATACTCTGGAGAGGAAAAACAACTTCATGCCTCAATCCGTAGGTTTCGGCGTTGCCGCTTTCGCGATGTTGATCCAGTTAGCGATCTACTGCGTGATCGCCTTCGTCGTTTGGAAGTTCTACCAGATGATATCCCGGATCGGCGAGGACCTCTCCGCCATCCGGAAGCAGCTTCAGCGCCGCGGCGGCGAACCGGACCTCGACCTGGAGATTCCTTCGGACCCGCTCGCGTAGCTACAATCCCAGCTTGCGGTCCAGCTCCGCGGCCACCTGTGGCAGACGGTCGGGGTCGCGCAGGAGATTGGCGATTCCGTACGCGGCATAGTTGTCGAACAGCGCGTCGGCGGCGGCCAGCGCCAGATGATAGGCCACGCGCGCACGCGCCGCATCCATGTGCGACCAGCTCTCGGCCAGGCGCTCCAGCCTGGGGATCGCGTGGCCGTGAATCAACTGCTCCAGCTCCGCGCGCGAGCCGTCATCCAGGACGTCGCCGCTGAGCTTCTGCGCGATGCCCTCGTGCAGCCATGAGGGCCACCGGCCGAGGTTGGCGAGGCACGCATGGACGATTTCGTGCGCGAACACGCGCCGGGTTGGGGCGCCAATCGCGGTACCCTCCACCAGCGCGATATGGATGCGCCCATCATACTGGCCGCCACTCCACGCGGCCGCGCCGGTGGTGCGCAGGTAGGCTTCGCGGCTCTGCACGATTACCGGAATGCGGTCGTTCGCGGGACAGCCGAGCTGTGCCGAGATGCGCGTGAACTCCTCGTCGAGCACAGCCACCATGGTGCGGGCGACGTCGGCCGGCACCGCGGCGCCCTCATAGCGCAACTGAAAACGGTACCCATAGAGTTTGTCGCCGCTGCCGTCCGTCCGCGATTCGCGTTCCACCTGTTTGTACAGCGCGTCAAGCTGGGCGTTCGGCCGCTCGGCCAGGCTCTCCCGCCAGTAGTCGAGAGCGCCGCGGAGATCGTCGGCCCGGTAGGCGGCCAGGCCCGCTGCCATCAGCACGTCGGCGTTCGGCTTGCTCTGGCGGAGCGACGGCTGTAGCAGATCGAGCGCTTCCCGAGGCTGGTTCGCCTGCAGCAGTTGCGAAACGCGGCCCAGCAGAGGGTCAGACGTTCGCATGGTGATTCTCGGTGGAGGGGCCGGCGTCGGCGATGGTGGAGGCGTATCCGCAACCGCCCCCCCGCCGTGCCGCTGCCGCTCGAATTCGTCGAGTCCGGCGAGGTCCCGCCCCACCACGTAACCCAGCACGTCGCCCGCCTGTACCTTGTAGCAGGCGGAGCCGTCCGCGAGCGCGAAGCGGATCTCCACTGGCGTACCCGCGGCAAGCCGAGCCACCACCAGCTCGTCGTCGCCGCAGCCGGCCCGCAGGACGGTCTGGTCCTGCTTGACGGTAACGGCGAACAGATACAGCAGAAGCGGACCGACCATAAGCCGATGATAGGCTCGGCACTCAGGTGAAAGCTCTCGGCGAATCACCTTAATCGGCGTGCCCGCTTCCTCCCCGTGTGAAAATGAAACTACATGACCGGAAACGGGATTCGCCAGAAGTTTCTCGACTATTTTGCCGAGCGCGGACATCGTGTGGTCCGCTCGTCCTCGCTGGTGCCGGCGAACGATCCCACGCTGCTGTTCACCAACGCCGGCATGAACCAGTTCAAGGACGTCTTCACCGGCCTCGAGAAACGCGACTACAACCGGGCGTGCTCCTCGCAGAAATGCGTGCGTGCGGGCGGCAAGCACAACGACCTCGATAACGTCGGGTACACCACCCGCCACCACACGTTCTTCGAGATGCTGGGCAATTTCTCGTTCGGCGACTATTTCAAATCCGACGCCATCGCGTTCGCCTGGGAGCTGATCACGAAGGATTACGGCCTCGACAAGAGCCGCCTGTACGTCACCGTGTTTCGCGAAGACGATGACGCCGAGCAGCTATGGCAGAAGGTGGCG
This sequence comes from Bryobacteraceae bacterium, assembly GCA_049510065.1. Classification (GTDB taxonomy): domain Bacteria; phylum Acidobacteriota; class Terriglobia; order Bryobacterales; family Bryobacteraceae; genus CAWACP01. The sequence goes on along the minus strand of JBEKZH010000029.1, from coordinate 128,784 downwards.
GGCGTGCCGAAGGAGCGCATCTTCCGGCTGGACGAGAAGGACAACTTCTGGCAGATGGGCGACACCGGGCCCTGCGGTCCGTGCTCGGAGATTCACTACGACCTGGGCGCGGAAGCCGCCGAACCCGGGCGCGAACACGAGCGTTTCCCCGACGATGGCGGCGGGCGCTTTGTGGAGATCTGGAACCTGGTCTTCATGCAGTTCGAGCGCGGCGCGGATGGCTCCATGGCCCCGCTGCCCCGGCCTTCGATTGACACCGGCATGGGGTTGGAACGCGTCGCCGCGGTGATGCAGGGCAAGCTGTCCAACTACGAGACCGACCTGATTCGGCCGATCGTCGTGCGCGCCGGCGAGTTGATCGGAGTGGAGTACGGCGCCGATGACCGCACCGACACGGCCCTGCGCATCAATGCCGACCACGCCCGCGCCACCGCGTTTCTGATCCACGACGGCGTGCTGCCTTCAAACGAGGGGCGCGGCTACGTGCTGCGCAAGATCATGCGCCGGGCGCTGCGGAATGGCCGCATGAGCGGACGCCAGGAGCCGTATCTTTCGGAGCTGACCGCGTTCGTCGCCGAGCTGATGAAGCCCGGCTATCCGGAGATGATGGACAGCGTGGAACGCGTGGGCCGCGTGGTGCGCGACGAAGAGCGGCGCTACGCGACAACCTTCGAGGTGGCCGAGCGGTTCTTCCGCGATGAGATGAAGACGGCTGAGGGCGGCGTGATCCCCGGCCCGGTTGCCTTCCGCTTGTACGATACGTTCGGCCTGGCGCTGGACGAGCAGGAGGACATGGCCCGCGAGCAGGGCTTCAGCATCGACCGCGAGGGCTTCACCGAGGAGATGGAGAAGCAGCGCGCGCGCGCACGGGCGAGCTGGCGCGGCGGCGACAAGGCGCAGGTCGCCGAGGTCTACAAATCGCTGCCGTTCACCGAATTCATCGGCCGCGAGACGCTGGAAGCGCCGGTGCGCATCGTGAAAGTGGTCAGCGAGGCTGGACGCACCGAGCTCGTGTTTGATCGCACGCCATTCTATGCCGAGTCCGGCGGCCAGGTGGGCGACACCGGTGTGCTGCTCGCGCCCGAGAGCGGCGAGCGCGTGGCCATCGTGGAGAACACGTACAAGCCCGCGCCAAATGCCATGGTGCATCTGGTCCACGTGGTCGGTTCGGCCAATTCGGGGACGGGCGACGACATTCCGCACGACAAGGTCACCGAAAACGATCAAACGGTTGCGACGGAATCTCGTGGCCCGTCCCTGAATTGGCCGCGCAGTGGGCTGCTGGCCGAAGGCCAGACCGTCATCGCGCGCGTCGACCGGCCGCTGCGCGAATCCACCATGCGCAATCACACGGCGACGCATCTGATGCACGCCGCGCTTCGCCAGGTGCTGGGCAACCACGTCAAGCAGGCCGGCAGCGTGGTGGAACCGGGCCGCCTGCGCTTCGATTTCACCCACTACGCCGCCCTGACGCCGCAGGAAGTGGACGACGTCGAGCGCCTGGTGAACGAGCAGGTGCTGGCCAACACCGAAGTGAACACCGACGTGATGGACCTCGACAAAGCGCTTGAAACCGGCGCGATGGCGCTGTTCGGCGAAAAGTACGGCGACAAGGTTCGGGTGGTTTCCGTCCCCGGATTCAGCCGCGAGTTGTGCGGCGGCACCCACGTGCGCCGTACCGGCGATATCGGCCTGTTCAAGATCATCTACGAGGGCAGCGTTTCCGCGGGCGTGCGCCGCATTGAGGCCATCACCGGTCTGGCCGTGCCCGAGCATTTCAAGCGCGAAAAGGATAAGGTGTCCCGCGAGAACGAGGAGTTGCGCGCGGGGCAGAAGACGCTCGAAAAACAGTTGGAGCAGCTCAAGGACAAGCTGGCCGGCGCGCAGGTAGGCGCTCTCGAACAACAGGCGCGCGTCTTCAAGACAGTGAAGGTGCTGGCCGCCGAAGTGCCCGGCATGGACCGCGCCCAGCTCCGCACCCTGGCCGATTCGCTACGCAACAAATGGAAGAGCGCCGTGGTGGTGCTGGCCTCATCGGAAGATTCGAACGTCGCCATCATTACCGCGGTAACGAAGGATCTCGCCGGCAAAGTGCACGCGGGGAAACTGGTGGGCCAGGTGGCGCTGGCGGTGGGCGGCAAAGGCGGAGGGCGTCCCGACATGGCGGAGGCCGGAGGGAAGAATCCGGAGGCTCTGCCCGCGGCGCTGGAGAACGTCTACGCCGCCGTGGAGGGCATGCTCTGAAATGCAGATAGCCGATGCCATCGTGGTGGGTGCCGGCCCCACGGGCCTTGCCTGCGGCATCGAGTTGAAGCGGCGCGGCCTCGACGCCCTCATTTTCGACAAAGGCTGCGTGGTGAACTCGCTGTACAACTACCCCACCAACATGGTGTTCTTCACGACGCCGGAACTGCTGGAGATCGGCGACATTCCCATGACGTCGATCGGTGAGAAACCGGGGCGCACCGAAGCACTCAAGTACTACAGGCGCGTGGCGGACCACTACAAGCTGACCATTCATCAGTACGAGCGCGTGGAGCGCATCGAGGGCGACGACCTTCACTTCACCGCCCACACGGACAAGGGCACGTATGGCGCGCGCAAGATCGTCCTTTCCACTGGCTACTACGACGTGCCGAACATGCTGAACGTGCCCGGCGAAGAGCAGGACAAGGTGATTCACTACTACAAGGAGGCGCATCCTTACTACAACCAGGATGTGGTCGTTGTGGGCGCGAAGAACTCGGCCGCCATCGCCGCGCTGGAGTTGCACTGGACCGGCGCGCGCGTCACCCTGGTGCACCGCGGCGCGGGCATTCACGACCACGTCAAATACTGGATCAAGCCGAACATCGAAAATCGCATCAAATCGGGAGAAATCAAGGCGTATTTCCGTTCCTGCGTGAAACAGATTCTGCCCGATGCGGTGGTGCTCAGCACGCCCGAGGGCGAGGTGCGGCTGAAGAACGATTACGTCTTCGCGCTGATCGGCTACCGGCCCGATCTGGAGTTCATGGCAGCGCTGGGCATCCGCCTCGACCCGGCGAGCCAGCGCCCGCATACCAATCCCGAGACTCTCGAAAGCGACCGCCGCGGCGTCTATCTGGCGGGCGTGATTGTGGCCGGCATGCACACCAACGGGGTCTTCATCGAGAACGGCCGCTTCCACGGGCGGAAGATCGCCGAGGCCATCGCGGCCGATCTTGCGGCGCGTTGACATGGCGGAAACCAACGTCGCGGTGGTCGCCGAAAAGCCCTCGGTGGCCCGCGACATCGCCCGCGTCCTGAACGCCAGCAAGCGCGGTGAAGGCTATCTGCACGGCGGCGGGTATGTGGTCACGTGGGCCATTGGTCACCTGGTGGCGCTGGCGCAGCCCCACGAAATCCGGCCGGAGTGGCGCACGTGGCGGCGCGATCTGCTGCCGATGTTGCCGCAGACGTGGCCGCTGGTGACCGTGGAAGAGACTCGAGATCAGTTCGAGGTGGTGCGCAAGATTCTCACCTCGCCGCGGGTTTCGGGCGTCATCTGCGCAACGGACGCGGGCCGCGAAGGCGAGCTGATCTTCCGCTACATCTACGAAGCCGCCGGATGCAGCAAGCCGGTGCGCCGCCTGTGGATCTCGTCGCTGACCCCGGACGCGATTCGCGACGGCTTCGCGAAACTCCGCGACGGGCGCGATTACGATCATCTAGCCGACGCCGCACGTGGCCGCAGCCGCGCGGACTGGCTGGTGGGCATGAACCTCTCGCGCGCGTACACGCTGGCATGCCACGAGGAGTTCTCGGTGGGCCGCGTGCAGACTCCCACGCTGGCCATGCTGGTGGAACGCGAGCTGGCCATCCGCAGATTCGTCGCGGAAGACTACCTCAATGTGGTGGCGACGTTTTCGGAGTACAAAGGGACATGGTTCCGGCCAGGGGTCGAGCCTCTGGATGCCGCCATGAAATTGCCGTCGAATGGAGAGGAGGCGGCGGCGATTGTCGAGCGCGTGCGCGGCGGGGCGGCCGTGGTGGAGAAGATCGACGCGCGGACGAACCGCATGCCTCCTCCGCTGCTCTACGATCTCACCGAACTGCAGCGGCACGCCAACCGGCTGTACGGGTTCAGCGCGCAGCGCACGCTGGAGCTGGCGCAGGCTCTCTACGAGCGGCACAAGCTGACCAGCTACCCGCGCACCGACAGCCGGCATCTGTCGCAGGATGTCGCGCGGACACTGCCGAAGATTGTGGACGCGATCGCGGGCGCCTACGAGGGTCTGCTCGCGCCAGGCACGGGCGAGCGGCCGCTGTCACGGCGCTTCGTCGACGACACGAAGGTGTCCGACCACCACGCCCTCATCCCCACCGGCGTTTCGCCAGCCAACGCGTCGCTCGAGCCCGACGAGCGGAAGATCTTCGACCTCATCTGCCGCCGTCTGCTCTCGGCCTGGCACGACGATCACATCTGGCTGGCGACAACCGTGGTGACGCTGGTGCGCAGCGCGGTGGAGGATCGCTTTCGGTCGAGCGGAACCGCGATCCGTCAACCGGGCTGGAAGGTGCTCGACATCGCCGGCCGCAAACCCGACAATGACGAACCCACTCTGCCCGCGAACCTCGCCGAGGGCCAGGCGCAGACCGTTGTCAACGTGGAGTCCGTTGCGAAAAGAACGCAGCCGCCGAAGCGGCTCACCGATGCCACGCTGCTAACGGCCATGGAGACGGCCGGCAAAACACTCGACGACAAGGAACTCTCCGACGCCATGAAGGAGAGCGGCCTGGGTACGCCGGCCACGCGCGCGCAGATCATCGAGGTGCTGCTGAAGCGCGGGTTCATTGCTCGCCGAGGCCGAGGCCTGGAGGCGACGGAGAAGGGAATCCGCCTCATCGACATTGTGCATCCCGAGGTGAAGAGTCCGGCGATGACCGGCCAGTGGGAAGCGCGATTGAAATCCATCGAGCGCGGGCAGGCGAAGCTCGCGCCGTTCCTGCGCGGCATCGAGGATTACGTGCGGGAGGTGGTGGGCAAGGTGGGCGAAGCGCCCGTGCAGGCCTTGGAGACAGCGCCTCCGCCGGCGCGCCGTCAACGCAGTGGCACGCTTGTCGAAGTCCTCCGCAGCTCGTTCGGCTATGAATCGTTTCGGCCCAACCAGGAAGAGGTGTGCCGCACGGTGATGTCGGGGCAGGACGTCCTGCTTGTCATGCCCACCGGATCGGGCAAATCGCTCTGCTACCAACTCCCGGGTGCGATGATGGGCGGGACCACACTGGTGATCAGCCCGCTCATCGCTCTGATGGAGGACCAGGTGGGCAAGCTGAATGCGTTCGGTTTCGCCGCCGAGCGAATCCACTCCAATCGCGACCGTTCGGCATCGCGCCAGGTGTGCCTCGATTACCTCGACGGCAAGCTGGATTTCCTGTTCATCGCGCCCGAGCGGCTGCGCGTCCAGGGGTTCCCGGAAATGCTGGCGAAACGCAAACCCGCGCTGATTGCCATCGACGAGGCGCATTGCATTTCGCAGTGGGGGCACGACTTCCGGCCGGACTATCGGACCATCGGACAGCATCTGCCTGCGCTACGTCCCGCGCCGGTGATCGCGCTCACCGCGACGGCGACACCGCTGGTGCAGAACGATATCGCGCAGCAACTGGGCCTGGGCTCGTCGAAGCGTTTCATTCACGGTTTCCGGCGCGAGAATATCGCCATCGAAGTGGTGAAGGTCCCCGCCGATGCCCGTTTCCCGCTGGCGCGCGGCATACTTGAGGCCGACGAGCGACGGCCCGCCATCGTTTACGTGCCCCGGCGCCGTGACGCGGAGGTTCTCGCCCGCGGTTTGCAGCGCGACTTCGCGGCGGCCGCTTACCATGCGGGTATCGACGGCAACACCCGCGAGGAGGCGCAGAAGGATTTCCTCGAAGGCCGGCTGGACGTGATCGTCGCCACAATCGCCTTCGGCATGGGCATTGACAAGCCCAACATCCGCACCGTGATCCACACCGCGCTGCCGGCGAGCGTGGAAGGATACTATCAGGAAATCGGCCGCGCCGGCCGCGATGGCGCCCCATCGCGCGCCATTCTGATGCACTCGTATGCCGATCGCTACGGCCACGATTATTTCTTCGAGCGCGATTACCCCGAGCCTGCGGTGCTCGCGCGCGTTTTCGATTGCCTCACCGGTGAGCCGCAGCCGAAGGACGCGCTGAAGCGGCGCAGCCATCTGGCCGGTGACGCATTCGAGATCGCGCTCGAAAAGCTCTGGATTCACGCCGGCGCGGTGGTCGATTATGCGGAGAACGTGAGCCGCGGCTCCGATGGCTGGCGCGACTTGTACCTCGCCCAGCGCGAACACAAGATGGCCCAGTTCGAAAAGATGCTCTCGTACTGCGAGGGCGCGTCCTGCCGGATGCTCGCGCTGGTGCGATACTTCGGCGATACCGCGGATTCGAATCGGCGGTGCGGGGTTTGCGACTTCTGCTGCCCGACAGCGGCGCTGGCCCAGAGCTTCCACCCGGCTGGTGAACTCGATCAGGCTCATATCCAGCGCATCATTGAGGTCTTGAAGAAGGGCGATGGAATAGGTACCGGCCGCTTGCATGCGCAGACGTTCCCGAACGGCCCGCTCGACCGCCGCGGCTTCGAGGAGTTGCTTAACGCGATGGCGCGCAGCCGGCTCGTTGACATCGCCGAGGCGTCGTTCGAGAAAGACGGCAAGCGGATCGACTACCGCAAGGTCTGGCTCAGCGGCTTTGGACGCGAAGACGGCGCGGCGTCCGCGGTGCTGATTCCCGAAGAAATCGAAAGCGTGCCGCGCCTGCGCCCGCGCAAAGGCAGGAAACGCGCCGGGGGGGTGCCGGCCGCGCCCGCGCCCAGGGGACCGCGGAAAGCCTCGGTCGTCGAGGCCGCCCTGAAATCCTGGCGGCTGGCCGAGGCGCGCAGGAAGCACGTCCCGGCGTTTCGCATCCTCTCCGATAAGACGCTGCAGGCAATCGCGAACAGACAGCCCGGAACCAACAGCGAGCTGCTCGCGGTGAAGGGCATCGGTCCCGGCATCGCGGGCAAGTACGGCGCCGAGATCCTCCGAGTCCTGGCTGGTGTCGCTGAGTCTTGAGCACCGCTCCGTTACCGTCGCGGCTCGGAAGCGCGGCGCTCCGTACCGAGCCGCGACGGTGACGGAGCGGAGACTCACTCCGGTAGCTTCTGTTCGCCTTCCACGGTGAACTGTGCTTCGGTCACCGAAGCGCCCATTCCGGGCTGACCGCCGCCGACGCTGATCCGGTACGCCCCTGGAGCCACCACGCGATCGCCGGCCTCCGTTACCGAACTCAGGTCGCGCGGGTCCAGCTTGAAGTGCACGTGTTGCGTCTGCCCGTTTGCCAGGTGCACTCGGCTGAAACCACGCAGGGCGCGAATCGGCATGCCGGGCGCGGGTGGGAAGCTCAGGTATAGCTCGGCTACTGCATCGCCATCGCGCGCGCCCATGTTGCGCACATCAACGTCTACATCCAGGGAATCGCCGGCCTTCACGGTCTTCGACGAAGTCTTGAGATTTCTAAACTCGAACTTTGTAAAACTCAAACCATACCCGAACGGATACAGCGGCTTGCCCTGAAAGTACCGATACGTCCGGTTCTTCATCGCATAGTCCACGAACGGCGGCAACCGATCCAGCCCCTTGTAGAACGTCACCGGCAGGCGGCCCGCCGGATTGTTCGTCCCGGCCAGTGTTTCGGCGATGGCCGTTCCGCCTTCTTCGCCCGGATACCACGCTTCGAGGATGGCGTTCGCGTTCTGGCTGGCCCAGTTCACCGCCAGCGGGCTGCCATTCATCAGCACCACCACCAGCGGTTTTCCCGCGTCCTTCACCGCTTTCAGCAGGTCCTCTTCTTCCTTCGGGAGGTCGATGCTGGTGCGATCGCCGCCCGCGAAGCCGGGGACGTCCACCTTCATCTCCTCGCCTTCCAGATCCGCCGTAATCCCCACCGCCGCGATCACCACGTCGGCCAGTTTCGCGGCCGCGACGGCGTCCTCCAGGTGCTGGCCGTCCGTGCGCAGCCAGGATAGTTTTGCCACCTCGTTGCCACTGGAATCGAAGTACTCGAGCCGGATGGCGTATTTGTGTCCGCGCTCCAGTCTCAGCTCGGCGTTTTTCGTGACGCCGCCGTGCCGGTCCGGGTTGTCGATAAGCACTTTGCCGTTCAGCCACAGCCGATAAGTGTCCCCGCCAGTCACCGCCAGCGTGTACGTTCCCGCGTCGGACGGCGTAAGCACGCCCGTCCATCGTACGGAGAACCCCTTTGCATCGAGCCCCGGCACGGTGTAGGAGATGAAGCGGAAGTTGATTTGCGGGTCGATTCGAGTCACCACCGGCGTCCCGGAAAGATCCACGCTGTTGAAGTACTCGGCCTTCAGGCCGAGCTGCCCGTCCGTGGTGGTGAGCGCCGAGGCGGGCACGGCCACCGGATCCCGCAGGAATTTCATTCCGGGCGCGAACGCCACCTTTGCCCCGGCGAACTGCTTGCGGATTCCATCGAGCGCCGTTTTCGGTTGCGACGGCGTGCCGTTGTAGTTGCCTTCCAGCACGCGCAGGGAATCCGCCAGCGGCCCCACTACCGCGATGCGTTTCACGTGGGGCGGCAGCGGCAGCACGCCGTCATTCTTCAGCAGCACCATGCTCTCGCGAGCCACGTTCAGCGCAAGCTGCCGATGCTCCTCGGTGTCGTTTGCGCTCAGGGGCGTCTGCGCGTACTTCACCATCTCGGGCGGATCGAACATGCCGAGAGCGAAGCGGGCGCGGAAGAGACGTTTAACCGAGACGTCGATATCTTTTTCGGTCAGCAGTCCCTGTTTGACGGCGTCGACATACTTCATGTAGTCCAGATTGTCGGTGACCTTCATGCGGAAGTCGGCGCAATCGTTGTCGGTGCCCAGCTTCAGCGACACCGCCGCGGCTTCCGGCAGTGTCTTCGTATAGTGGTGCCCACGCCAGATGTCCGCTACGGCGTCGCAATCGGACACCACGAAGCCGTCGAATCCCCAGGCCCCGCGCAGCTCGTCCTTCAGGAGAAAAGTGCTGGCGCACGCCGGCTCGCCGTTGATGCGATTGTAGGCGCACATCACCGACTGCGCCTTTGCCTCGGTCACGGTTGCCCGAAACGCCGGCAGATAGGTGTCTTCCATGTCGTGTCTCGACACTTCCACGTTGAACCCGTGCCGCGCCGGCTCCGGCCCGCTGTGTACAGCGAAATGCTTGGGCGTCGCCACCGCCTGCAGATACTTCGGATCGTCGCCCTGCAGGCCCGTGACAAACGCCACGCCGATTCGCGCGGTCAGGAAGGGATCTTCGCCGTAGGTTTCCTGTCCGCGGCCCCATCGCGGATCGCGAAAGATGTTGATGTTCGGCGACCAGAAGGTAAGTCCCTCGAAGATGTCGCGTCTTCCGTGACGCACCGCGTCATGGTGCTTCGCCCGCGCTTCGATTCCGATCACCGTGGCCATGTCGTGGATCAGCGGCGCGTCCCACGTGGCGCCCAGTCCGATGGCCTGCGGGAAAACCGTTGCGGTTCCCTCGCGCGCCACGCCGTGCAGAGCTTCGCTCCACCAGTCGTAGGCAGGCACCTGCAATCGCGGGATGGCCCGCGCCTGATTCACCAGTTGTGACGCTTTCTCCTCCAGGGTCATGCGGGAGACCAGGTCGTCGACGCGCTGTTCACGCGGCAGGGCGGGATTCAGGTACGCGGCTTCCTGCGCACTCGCCGCGAAGACGAAGAACCAAAGGGCCGGAAGAAGGGGTTTCACACCGCGCTACTTTACCACACGCTTCCAAGCGGCCACGTGGACATGGGCGGGCGCCTGGGCGTGCGTCACGTCGAGGTCATCCCGAACGATGGGAATTGTGATGGTCACCGTCGCAGGGGCGGAAGGATAGTTCTGGATGATTGAGATCCGGAGGCTGCGGGAGGGGTCGTGCTCCACCAGGGTTACCGTGCGAGTTGCATCCGCGAAAGAGCGCAGCGATGCCGCCTGGCGGATGTCGTCGCTGGTGATCAGAGCCTCGCGGATCACTCGATCGGCGGATGCGTAGGTCAGCACGGCCACCACGCGGGGCTCGCGGAGCCGTTTGTCGGCAGCGTCGTCCGCTGGCACTTCGAGGCCCACGTAGCGTAGCGTTTGGACGTCGCGTGCGATGGAAAAGTGAACCAGCGGGAAGTATGTGTCGAAGAGATGCTCACCGCTGCCCAGCTTGTAGACGGACCACCACTCCACTTCCTCCAGACCGCGCGAAATCACGAACAGATTGCCGTCCACCGTGCGGCAGTCTTCCCCGTCGACATTTACCGAGTACAGCGGCTTCTGTTTCAGGTCGACGCCGAGCGGCCAGGCCTCCACCGTAGTCGAAGCCTCCTCGCCAATGTCGTCCACGAACTTCTTCGTGTGGGTGACCGTGCGCAACACCAGGCGCTCGTCGTTTGGACGGCCAGGCACGCCGGTGCCGGTGACCTCGAAGGCGGCATTGGTGATCTCAACGGTCTGCTGATCGTCCCTGTTGTCAAAGATGATGCTGGACGGCGATTGGGACGTTGACTGGCCGAGAAGGGACGTCGCGGCCGCAGCCATCAGCAAAGCGGTCGCGAGTGTCCTGCGATGTCGGAGATTCATGGGTTCTCCGATTGTCGCACTGGATAACGGAAAGATCTGAGGAGCGCTCCCGAGCCGCTTGATTAACCCTCACGGCGAAGAGACCGTTCGGTAACCCGCAACGGCGTGGGACCGGTAACGTACCGGCGGACGATCGTCACTCGCAACTTTGCGCAGAGGTGTCTAGAATTCCCTACGCTCCGTGATCCGCCTCTCCGACGATTGAGCAACGGACTCTTGCTGGGAGCGTAGCATGGCGATTGCGGAGCACGGCGATCGGGGGGCTGCAAGTGATGGGAAACAGGGCGAAGAAGAGTTGTGGATCGCTGTGACCGCTAGCGCAGCAGCCTGTCGGCCTCCTCCGTGAGGCGTCCTTCGGTAAGGCGGTAGGGCAGGTAGGCGCGGACCACGCCGGCGTCGTCGATGAAGACGAAGGTCGGTGTGCTGGAGCCGCCGTAGCGCAGCATGGCATCGGCGGAGAAGATGACCGGGACATCCGCCAGTTCGTTGTAGGAGGTGCGCCATACCTCCGCGGTCTTCGCCTTGTCCGCGGCAGCGTCGTCGTCGTAGATGCGCGTGACGGCCGCCAATTGGAGACTGCGTCCGCGATACTTCTGCCAGAACCGGCCGAGCGCGGGCGCCTGGCCGAGGCAATCTCCGCAGGAGTTCGCCCACAGGAAGAGGACGGCCGGCTTCCCTTTCGCCGGCGCCCACGCCACTCCGCTGTCGGCAAGGAAACCGGGCGCCGGTTGCCCCACCAGCGCAACCAGATTCCGCCGCTTGGAGAGGCGGCAGCGAAATGCTACCGGCGATTCGCGGTGAAGCTTCAACTGATCGTCGAGGAACGCGGTTGCCGCCTGCTTCCTGCCTTGCGCCTCCAGGACCTGGGCGTGCACCTCAATGGCGGAACCAAGCGCATACACCAGGTCCGGATCCGTGGGGCGGCCGCACAACTCGCGCGTGAGTGCGCTGTACCGCTCCGCCGCTGGCCAATGGCGCACCAGCGCCGCTCCCCGAGCGAGCCAGGAAGCGCCCACGATGTAGACCGCGTCCGCGCCAGCCTCCGCCTTGTGCTGTTCCAGCAGCGACTCGGCGCTGTCCAGGTCCGCCGCGGAGAGCTTGAAACGGATGGCGCGGATGACCGGGCTCTGCGTGGCCGGTTGCTGCGGCTGCGGAGGCGCGGTCTGCGCGAAGGCCAGAGTGATGAGGAGCAGTCCTGCCGACAGCAGGCTGAGGAGACGTGGTTTCTTTTGGCGGATTTCGCTCACGAGGGGCTTATCGTATCAGACGTGATGCGGACGGCCTTGTACCGGTGTGAGGTTCGACTGGAGGCGCGGGGCGGAATCGAACCGCCGAATAAGGGTTTTGCAGACCCCTGCCTTACCACTTGGCTACCGCGCCGATCGGGAACGACTACTCCCTGGAGATTAGCGTGAACCGGCTGGCTGAGTCAATTCAGCACCTGCCGCCCTCGCGCGGATTCGGAAAGGCGTCGGCTTCTTCCGGAGACCCGGCGCGCGTGAGGCAGCGAAAGTCTTTCTCGACGGAGACCTCCAGTGCGCCGGCCTGCCCGTATAGCCCCACGGTGTCCGTGTCCGCCCAGCTTCGGACGTCGCACTCCGGCAGGCGCACGGAGACCGTCGCGTCGCAAAAGCTCGCCTCAATCACCGAGATGGCCGCCGCCGGCTCCAGCACCCAGGTCAGACGCTGCGCTGGGGAGAACTCCGTGGTGTCGCGCAGCGCCGCCCCACTGCGGAGCTGCGCCACTTCGGACTGCGTCAGCCGGAACCGAACGGTGTTTCCTTTGATCCGGAGTTTCATTTCGTCTCGATCCGGCGCGGAAGAATCCGGACGGAGTCATGCCGAAGGCGCGGGCCAGTTGCACGGCAAGGCTGGACGGGGCGCCCACCGTGGCCAGCACGGGCACGCCTGCCATGAGCGCCTTCCGCACCAGCTCGAAACTCGCGCGCCCACCTACCAGAATAGCTTGTCGTGCCCGGTCAGCTTGTCCATGGCGTTATGCCGCCCCACGTCCTCGCGCACGGCGATGCACTCTCCCGACGGCGTGAACAGCGCGGCGGCATAACGGGGCCGGCCGGACTGAGCAGAAGGTTCATCGGCGTTGCACCCACTGCGCAATGTCGGCAATCACCTCTTCTGCCACGTGCCCGGGCTTGTCATACTCGGCCGGCGATGGCTTGCCTTCTCCAGCGATGAAGAGGTGCGTCAGTTTCGGGTAGCTACGGAACGTGACATTGCGCCGGCCACCAAGCGCCGTCTTCCACAGGGCGAAATCCTTCATCGTCACCTGGTAATCGCGTTCGCCCTGCAGGATGAGCATGGGCATGTCCAGGTTTTTCGCTTCGCTGGCGGGACGGTAGTTCTTGAGATCGGTCAGGTATGGCTCGGGGACGTGGAGATCGGCGAGAGGGTTCTTCCGAATGGCGTCCAGGCGGGCCTGGTCGGCGGCGGTGAGGTTGGCCTGGAGGCTGGCAATGTACTCGGTTTGCTCGACAATCAGCTCCTCGAGCGGCCGGGCGTTCCCCGCAAGGACAATGAAACCGGCCAGCTTCGGATCGCGTTTCATGATCCGTGGCGCCATGTATCCTCCCTGGCTGTGGCCCAGCACAAACACGCGCGCCGGGTCGATCCTGGCCTGTTTCCGGGCAAGATCGGCTGCGGGCAGCGCGTCGTCCACGGTCTCCCGGCTCATGGTGAAACTCGCGTCGGCCGCGCACTGTTGCGGATACTGCTCGGTGCGTTTGACGTAGCGCAGGACGGCGACGCCGCGCGAGGACAGTCCTTCGGCGAGGTCCCGAAAGACCTTCGATCCGCCGATCGTTTCGTCGCGATCATGCGGGCCCGAGCCGTGCACCAGCACCACCGCCGGGAATGGGCCAGCTCCTTTCGGAATGGTCAGCGTTGCGGGCAGTTTCCACATGGCCTCGCCAACGGTGAGTTCCGTCGCCGTAAAGGAATCGGGATGGGCATACGGGGCACTCTGCCAGGGCTGTTGAGGCGCGGAGGTGGGACGCCAATACGTGCCATCCACCTGGCCCGCTTTGTTCCAGCTCACCTGAAAATCCAGCGAAACCGGCGCCCAATGGACTGTTATCACGACAACCGTGGAGCCGCCCATGGGAATGGTGCGCGGAGCATCCACACTCCGGGGCGGGCCCAGCGCCGCAATCTGTCCCATTTGCGCCGAAAAGGTGTCCAGGCTGATGAGGCCCTTCATTTCGGGCGAGAACAGCGCGTAGAACGCGTCGTATTTGTGCGCCAGAAGTTGATCGAGCGCTGCTTTGGTGCGCTCTTCGGGCGATTGCCCGAACGCACTGATTGCGGCGAACAGGAGTAGTAATATTCTCATGTCATTCGTCCAGCCGCCGCACCGGAGGCAGAACGTGTCCGGGCGGCAAACCGCCTTCCACCAGCCACACCCGCAAACTGTCCACAACATAATGTACAGGTACACTTTACACGAGTCGAACCACCCCCTCAGACTCTTTTTCATCCACAGGTGTTACTACCCCAGGGAGTAAAGACGCAGGAAGACGGAGAGAGTATCGTTGCAGCTTCAGGCAACCAGATGACGCCAGGTCAAACCGTGGGCGCTGCTCTATCGACGGCCCGGTACGCAGGCAGCGGCGCTCGCCATAGCCAGAGCCGCGTTCCGTTCCACTCCCGCGAGCGGCTGCACGAGAGACTCTGATGCTCGTGCCCGCGGCATCAACGAAGGACAGGATCAGGGCAGGTCTTCACCCGAACGCTCGGAGCTGGCGCCCAGGGCGATCACCCTGGAAACACTCTGTTCCTGTCTTGTTTTAGCCTGGGTCTGCGACATTCCACCTGTATTCTGTTTCTAACCCATGGGCAGGCCCATCCTCGTTCGAGGTGCCCGGCAGCTCCTGACGCTCCGCGGCCCGGCCGGGCCACGGCGTGGGACCGATCTGCGCAACCTTGGGCTGGTGCAGGATGGCTCGGTTCTTATTGCCGACGGTCTGATTCGCGAAGTCGGCCCCACCCGGCGTGTGGAAAACCTGGCGGTGGCCCGGGACGTCATCGAGATCAACGCGGCCGGCCGCGTGGTGATGCCCGGATTCGTCGACAGCCACACGCATCTGGTATCGGGGGCTCCACGTCTCGCCGAATTCGAGGCCCTGATCTCCGGCGAGGGCTCAGGCATGCCGGCCGCTACGTCGAGAGAGATCGAGCTGACCTCCGGCAGCACGCTGGAGCGCCACGCGTTGCGCACCATTCAGGACTGCGTGCGCGAGGGCACCACCACAATTGAGGCCAAGTCCGGATTCGGCGTGAGCGAGGCCGGAGAACTGAAGATCCTGCGCATCCACGCGGCACTGCACGACCGGCCCATTCCGGTGGTGTCGACGGCCATGGCTTCGCCGGCATTCAGCGGTGGCGGCCCGCGCGACTATCTGACTCGTCTGCTGCCGGTGGTGCGCCGGCGCCGGCTGGCCGAGTTCGTCGACGTCGAGTATGAGGAAGACACGTTCGGCTACGAGGAGTGCCGCGAGCTTCTTCGCGCCGCGCGGCAGCTCGGCTTCGGTGTGAAAATGCACGCCGGCCAGAGATCGAGGACACGCGCTGTGGAGTTGGGACTGGAAACAGGGGCCACCAGCATCGATCACCTCATCTACATCGATGAGGTGCAAACCGCGCTGTTGGCGCGAGCCGGGATTGTCGCGACGCTGCTGCCCGGCTCGGTGTTTTATCTGGGAGGGGAGCGGTACGCTCAGGCGCGGCGGCTCATCGACGCCGGCGTGCCCATCGCCCTCGCCACCAACTACAATCCGCGAACCTGCCCTTCGCACAACATGCAGATGACCATCGCGCTGGCGTGCCGGGCCATGCGCATGACCCCGGCCGAGGCCATCTCCGCCGCTACGATAAACGGAGCCCATGCACTGCGGCGTGCCGACCGCGCCGGCTCCATCGAATACGGCAAGGACGCGGATCTTGTGGTGCTCAGTGCGCCGGATTATCGTGAGTTGCCGTACCACTTTGGCGTCAACCTGGTGGAGACGACGATCCGTCGCGGGGAGGTCATCTACAACCGGGCAGAGGTGACGTGGCCGGACAGCTAGGTCTTTGACCGCATTATTCGGTGTGCTATGGAAACCGCTTGCTGACGCGCGCGGCTCGGAACTGAGCCGTGACCGTAAGGGAGCGGTCTCCCGTAAGAGCACATCATCACGCGGTCAAAGCCCCAGTCGCGTGTTGCCAACTTCTCGGAAGGCCGAGTTCCTGATTCGGGGACGTTCGCCTCTGTCCCCGGTATCAGGTGCACCTCCCTGAATTGCCCACTCGCTAGAATAGAGAAGTGCTCGTTTCCCTGGATCCGAAGCCGGCCCGGCCCATCTGGCTACGCGCGCCGGCGCCCGCAGGCGAGAACTACCGCGAGCTGAAAGGGCTGGTCGCCAGTCTCAACCTGCACACGGTCTGCGAGAGCGCCGCCTGCCCCAACGTCGGTGAGTGCTGGAATCGCCGCACCGCGACGTTCATGATTCTGGGCAACGTGTGCACGCGCCGGTGCGGTTTCTGCGCCGTCCAAAAAGGCGCACCGCTGGCCGTGGACTACGACGAACCCCGCCGCGTGGCCGAGGCCTGTGTGGTGCTCGGGTTGCGCTATGCCGTCATCACCAGTGTGAACCGCGACGACCGCAAGGATGGCGGCGCCGAGTTGTTTGCGCTCACCATCCAGGCGATTCGCACGCGGATTCCGGCCTGCAAAGTGGAGGTCCTTGTGCCGGATTTTCAGGGGTCGCGCGCGGCTGTGGAAGTGGTGATGGACGCCCATCCCGACGTAATGAACCACAACATCGAAACGGTGCCCCGCCTGTATCGGCAGGTGCGCCTGGGCGCCCGCTATGAGCGCTCCCTCGATATGCTCGCGCACGCCCGGCGCCTGCGGCCGCGCATTCCCACGAAATCGGGTCTGATGCTCGGGCTCGGCGAAACGGTGGAGGAAGTTCTCCAGGTGATGCGCGACCTGCGCCGGCACGGCGTTGACATTCTCACGCTTGGCCAGTATTTGCGGCCCTCCCCGAAGCACCTGCCAATTCTGCGGTACGTTCCGCGTGAGGAATTCGACGAACTCCGCGAACTGGGTGAGGGGATGGGCTTCACGCATGTGGAAGCCGGGCCACTGGTGCGCAGCTCGTATCACGCCAGTGAGGCGGTATGACGCCTCTGCGGATTCCTCGGGGTCTGGCGCTGGTCTTTGATCTCGATGGCGTGATTATCGACTCGATGCCCACGCACACCGAAGCATGGCGGGTTTACCTCGAGCGCCTCGGAATAGTGAACAATGATTTCGAGAATCAAATGCACGGCGGGCGGAATGCTGAGATTGTCCGCGCGCTCATCGGAGCCAATCTGCCGCCTGACGAGGTATTCCGGCACGGGGCGGAGAAAGAGCGGCTGTTCCGCGAGATGATGCTACCGCAGCTCGAGCGACACATCGTGCCGGGGCTCCGCGACTTCCTCGAACAAACAAACGGCACGCCCCGGGCCATTGCGTCAAACGCCGAAGCGGTCAACATTGATTTCGTGCTGGACGGCGCCGGTCTCCGGCAGTACTTTTCGGTGGTGGTGGACGGACAGCAGGTGAGCCGGCCGAAACCGTGGCCGGATGTGTACCTGCGCGCGGCGCACCTGCTCCAGACCGCGCCGGAAAACTGTATCATTTTTGAGGATTCACCGGCGGGAATCGCTGCGGCGCGAGCCGCCGGGGGCCGCGTCGCCGGCATCGCCACGCACACGATGGACCTTCCGGACGTCGATGTGCTGGTTCGCGATTTTCGTGATCCCGCTCTTCCACAATGGCTCGAACGGCAGCAGGCGAGCTTGTGAAGGTGCCCCGCGGCCTCGCCCACGGCGCGGGCGCGCTGGCCGTGGGCGTAATGACACTTGCGGCCATGGAGCCCCGGCGGAGCGCGGGAACGCCTGTCGCGTGGCCCATCACGCCGGCCGAATGGGTGTCCGCCATCGCGGGCGTCGTGTGCGTAGTTGTCATCTGGTGGGTGCGCGAGCGGCGCATGGCGCTGCAGCGGCGCAACATAAAAGAGCTCAATGCGCTGGGAGAGGACATCGTGGCTTCCTCCTCGCCGCTGGAAATGGTGCGCAAGGTGGACGCCGTGCTCCCGAAGCTGTGGAGTCTTACGGATGCGAGTCTGTACCTGCACGACCCCACGTCGGGCACGTTCCGTCGCATTTCGGCCTCCGGCGAATCCGGCCCGCTGAGGCAGAACTCCGGGCCAGTGCTGGAGGGCATCGCATTGTGTTACCAGAACCGGACTCTGCTGGCGATCCCGGACACACGAAGAAGCGCGTTCTTCCGCGATTCCGCGGCCCGCGATATCCCGCGTTCCATCATGTTCGTGCCCGCCTTTGCCCGGAACGAAGTGAGCGGCGTCTTCGTGGTGCAGTGCGCTACCGATCTGCATGCCTTTACCGACGAGGAGCAGGCCACCGCGCAACATTTGGCCAACCAGATCGGGACGGCGCTGCGGTTGCAGGACCAGCAGGTGGTGCGCGAACAGCTTTTTCGCAGCGAGAAGCTGGCCGCCTCCGGCGAGTTGATGTCGGTGGTGGCGGACGAACTCCGCAGCCCGCTGGAAGTGATCGAGAAGACTGCCACCAGTCTGCGGAGCGATTGCCAGGGCGCCTCCCGCGACCGGCTGGACAAGCTGATGGCGGAATCGCGCCGCGCGTCCGAGATTGTCGGCCGTCTGATCTCGTTCTCCCGGGAGCGCTCCGAGATCCAGCAGTTCGACGTGAACGACCTGCTGGCCTCCGCGCTGAAGTTCCAGACTCCGGAGCTGACGGCGAGCCACATCGACCTGCACTCGCGTTTCTCGGCGCAGCCACTGATCATGACTGGATCGCGCTCCCAGTTGGAGCAGGCGCTGATCATGTTCCTGCAGCACGCCGAACGCAGCGCCGCACAGGCCCGCCAGAAGAAACTGACCGTTTCCACCACCCGAGCCGGGAACCGCGCGGTTCTGGAGATCTCCTGGAGTTGCCTGCCGGAACTGCTCGAACCGGACGTGTTCGAACACCAGCCCGGGTCCGGGGTACTGAGCCTCGGCGTTTGCCGCAACGTGATTCGGAACCACGGCGGCGAGGTACGTCTGGCCAGAATTCTGTCCACACAGTCGCGATTCGAAATCGAGTTGCCCTGCGGGCCGGTGGAGACCGCGGCTCTCGCGCCCTTGCCGGATGTCACGCAGCCGAGTTCGCGCCAGCTCACCGCCCTGCTGGTGGATCCGGATCCGAAACAGCAGGCCGAACTGGTGGGACTGCTCACCGATCACGGACACCGCGTGGTGCCCGTGGCCAGCGCCGAACAGGCGGCCGATCTCGCCGAGCGTTTGCGTTTCGACCTGATCCTGTGCGGCACGCATCTTCCCAATCTGACCTGGGTGGATCTGTTTGAGAAAGTGCAGCACCGCACCGCGGCTTTCGTGTTGATCGCCGACCCGATGAGCCCGGAGCTGGCGCGCGTAGCCAGGGGGAGCAGTACATTCACACTGTCCCGGCCGGTGCAGGCGCAGGAGCTGGCGCGGCTGCTGGCAGCCATCAGCGCGCGTGTCGAGGCCAGCGAGGCACAGCCGTGAGGCTGTGCGCCGAGGCATGCGCCCTGCTGCTGCTCGTTCCGGCCCGCGCGTCCACTGCGAAACGAGTGAGCGCCGAAGACATCTTCCAACTGGTTTCGACCTCAGTGGCCGCCGACGACAACGATGAAGCCAACGCGCGCCAATTGGAGAACATACAGCCCACCGAAAAGCTCACCGGCGAGTCCATCCAGATCCTGAAGGCCCAGGGAGCCGGACCTCTCACACTGCGCGCGCTCGATGAGTTGCGCGCGCGATCCGCGAGTCTCCCGCCGCCCCCGCAGCCAGTTCTGGTCATCGATGCCGGGCTCGACCCGGAGCGGCAGAAGGCGATGCTGACGAAGATTACCGAATACGCGTCCGGCTACGTGAGTGCGCTTCCGAACATGTCCTGCACGGAAACCACGCGGTTCTCCAGTAGCGGGCACCAATCGGGCGATCGTGGTTCCCACAAGGTGAAGGCCAGATTGACGGATGGATGGCGCCTGGAGGACACCGTTGTGGAGAACCTGGATTACTACGAGGGAACGGAGACCTATCACACCAGAACACTGAATGGCGCATCCGAGACCAGACCCGTCACCCAGATCCGCGGCTCGTACAGCCGGGGCGAGTTGGGAAGCATTCTGGCGATTACCTTTGCTCCGTCCAGTCAGGCCCGGTTCCAGTGGGATCACTGGGAGAATCTGCGCGGCCGGCGGGTGGCGGTCTTCGGCTATTCCGTCGACCGGGTCCACTCACAGTATTGGGTCTGCTGCGTGGCTACGGGGAGCATGACCGTCAACGGTGTGAGTCGCCAGCGATACAGGCGCTGGCTGTCGGCGTACCAGGGCTTCGTTTATGCCGACGCCGATACGGGCATCATCGTGCGGTTCACATTTCGGAATGTCGAGATTCCGCGGGAGTACAATCTGCAGGACGCCAGGAATCTGCTGGAGTACTCCACGGTGACCCTGGGTGGAAAACCGTTCTGGCTGCCGGCCAGGGCGGTGCACTACACGCGCACCGAAAAGGGCCGGACGCGGGACGAAATTCAGTTCTCGAATTATCGGAAGTTCGACGCCGATACCAATATTAGTTTTCCCACCGAAGAGAAATAGCGCGCTAGTACTAACTTGCAGAAGTAACCGTTATGCAATCCCGAAGACCGCTTGCTAACGCGCGCGGCTCAGAAAGTGTTTCCGAGCCGCGACGGTGACGGAGCGGTTGACTCTAATTTGTGCAAGCAAGCACCAGGCTGTGGGGCAGGATGGAATCCTGCGCGGCGGTTGACTACCGCCGCTGTTTCGAGCCGATTGACAATCGGCCGCAGCTTAACAAGCTGCCCCACAAGACAGCGGAGCCGCAACCAAAGGGCAGGCCGGTTCAAAACCGGCCGCAGGATGGAATCCTGCCCCACATCGAATCGTCGCGGGCTGCGAAGATTCTCCGGTGTAGTAGTACAAGGTCTCGGCCAGTGTGTAACACAGTAGTGATAGCGCGTCACGTCGCTGGCGCCCCGCCACGCCTCTCTTCCGCAAGAACTTCCCGTACCACCGCCCGAAGGCTAGCAGTGATTTCCGGAGCCAGGCAGACAGTCTGCGCCGGGAATGCCAGGTGGATGCCGGTCTCTTCGAAGCGCCGCTTGAGACGGCGGTTCATTTCGCGGGCGATGCTCCATTGCTTCATGGGCAGGGTGCGGAGACGAAACTTGATGACGGCGCCCGAGTCCGCCAGCGCGTCGACGCCGAGCATTTCGAGCGGGTCCAGAATCGTCTGCGCCCACGGCTCCTCCGCGCGCAGCTCGGCGCCGAGTTCGCTCACCACCTTCATGACCCGGTCCAGATCCTGGCTGTACTCGACGGTGACGTTGAATACCGCATAGGAGAAGTCGCGGGTCAGGTTGGAGAGCTGCTGAATGGAGCCGTTCGGGAAAACGTGAACAGCGCCGTTCTCGCCGCGGAGCACGGTGGTACGCAGGTTGATTTCCTCCACCAGGCCGCCGGTTCCGTTGATGACAGCGACGTCATTAATTCGTAACTGATTCTCGATCAGCAGGAACATGCCGTTCAGCACGTCCTTGATCAGGCTCTGAGCGCCGAAGCCGATGGCCACGCCGATCACGCCCGCGCCGGCGATCAGCGGCCCGATGTTGAAACGCAGCTCGTGCAGCACCATGACAAACGCGGCGGCCCAGACGACGATTCCCAGCGCGCGGCCGGTCACCCGAGTCATGGTTTGGACGCGCTTCTGAATCTCCACTTCGCTGGCGCCGCCGCTCTGTACCTTGCGAACGGTGTGGGCACGAAGGCTTTCCACGGCCTTGCGGGCGGCCCGCGAGCCGATCCACGCCAGCGCGAGGATGGTGGCAATTCGCGCGCCGTTCAGAATGTACGGCAGCAGGGAGTCGAGCGTGAGGTCCACGTGGCTGTGCATTATCTACATAGTGCATCACATGAGTGGTAACCGGATGCGCGCGGCATCCGTCGCAAGTCCAGAACCGTGACGCCAGGCCAGCCGGAACCGTGCGGCTGCCGGTGATGAAATGACAGCTACCACTTCTTTGATGACGGACCGGGCTGTGCCCGGAGAGACCAGGCCCGACCAGGCCTTATACAAAGCGCACGTGAACCCGCAGTGGGTGCGGATGCTGGACCTGCTGCAAATGAATGCGCGATACGACCATTGCGCCGGCGCGGAATTGCACACAGCCGACGGGCGATGCATTCTCGATTTCCTCTCCGGCTACTGCGTGCACAATGCGGGTCACAACCACCCGACGATTGTCGCGGCGCTCAAGGACGAGCTCCTGCGCAACGGTCCGGCCATGTTGCAGAGTCACGTGCCGGACCTGGCGGGTACGCTGGCCTGGCGCTTGTGCCGGCTCGCCGGCGGCGACATTAACAAGGCGTTCTTCTGCAGCTCTGGCAGCGAGGGCGTGGAAGCGGCCATCAAATTCGCTCGCGCGCACACCAGGCGCACCGGGCTGTTGTACGCCGAAGGGGCGTTTCACGGCCTGACCTGCGGCGCGTTGTCCCTGATGGACGATTCGTTCTGGCGCGACCGCTTCGGCCCCATGCTGCCCGATACCCAGGCGATTCCCTTTGGCGACATTGGCGCACTCGAGGCGCAACTGGCGACAAAGCGGTTCGCCGCCTTCATCGTGGAGCCGGTGCAGTCGGAGGCGGGCATCCGCATGCCGCCGCCGGATTATCTGCGCCGCGCGAAGGATCTGTGCCGTCGCTTCGGAACACTGTTCGTGCTCGACGAAGTGCAGACCGGCATGTTTCGAACGGGCCCGTTTCTGGCGGCTCACCAGTTCGACGCTGGCGCGGACATGGTGATTCTGGCGAAGGCTCTCAGCGGCGGTCTGGTACCCGTCGGTGCGGTGCTCATGACCGACGCCGTGTATGAATCCGTCTACGATTCGTTGCGGCGCGCCATCGTGCATACGTCCACCTTCGGGGAGAACGCTCTGGCCATGCGGGCCGGCCTGGCCACGCTCGATGTGCTGGAGCAGGAAGATCTGGGCGTGCGTGCAGTACGACTCGGCGAGCAGTTGCGCGCGCGGTTGCGCGAGGAACTGTCGGGTTACGAAATGGTGAAAGAGGTTCGCGGTGCGGGTCTGCTCTGCGGCATCGAGTTCACCGCGCCGAAGCAGCTTCGTCTGAGAATCCCCTTTGAAGCTTTCCGCCACATCCACGCCGGAATGTTCGGGCAGGTGCTGGTGATGCGGCTGTTCCGCGACCACGGCATGCTCACGCAGATCTGCGGCAACAACTTCATGGTGCTGAAGGTGGCGCCACCGTTGGTGGTTTCCGAGTCGCAGGCGGAGCTCTTCGTTGCCGCGATTCGCGACGTGGTGGAGGTGGTTCATTCCTCGCACACGTTCTGGGGCGAGGCGCTCGGGCTCGCGCGCAGAGCGGTCAACGTCTGAGTGATCCCTCGAATGAGATTACTGTTACTTAGTTCGCTCATGATCGGTGTGCTTCCCTGCGGCGCCGCGGATGCGACGCTGCTCGACACGGGCTACCAGCAGATGTACGATCTGCGGTTCGACAACGCGCATCGGTCTTTCCGCCAATGGGAGCAACTGCATCCCGATGACCCGCTGGGACCGGTGTCCGAGGGCGCCGCGTACCTGTTCTCGGAGTTCGACCGGATGCAGATTCTGGAATCGGAATTCTTCATGGACGACGGCACTTCCCTGAGGATTCGCCGGTCGGACGCGGACCCCGCCGTGAAAGCCAGGTTCGAGAGCGCGCTGGCCAAAGGGCAATCGCTTGCCGACCGCGTGCTACAGCGTTCGCCGGACGATGAGAACGCGCTGTTCGCCACCGTGCTGCGGCTCGGTTTGCACGCCGATTATCTGGCCCTGGTGGAGAAGCGGTACCTGGCGTCGCTCAACGAAATGAAGCAGGGCCGGGACGTCGCCCGCAAGCTGCTGGCGGCCCACCCGCAGTGCTACGACGCGTATCTGGCCATCGGTGTGGAGAACTACGTGCTCAGCTTGAAGCCGGCGCCCATCCGCTGGCTGCTGCGTGTGGGCGGCGCGCAGACGGACAAAGACGTAGGAATTGCGAATCTGCGGCTGACCGCCGGGAAGGGACGCTACCTGATGCCCTACGCGCGGCTCCTGCTCGCCGTGGCGGCGTTGCGCGACAACAATCAGCCACAGGCCAGGCGCACGCTCGCCTGGCTGGCGGAGGCGTATCCGCAAAATCGGCTGTATCGCGAAGAACTTGCTAAATTGCCGTGAAAATTACTTTCTGTCATTCGACGTTGCAGCCTGAGCCAGGACAATAGAAATATGAACATCGTGGGCGCCGCGAGCGCGCTTCCCAGGCACTACTATCCGCAGCAGGTTCTCGGTTCCGCGCTGAAGCAGTATTGGGGCGACCGGATCGAGAACCCGCGTCTGGTGGATCTCCTGCACGCCAACGTGGGGGTGGATGGCAGGTATCTCGCGTTGCCGATGGAAGCCTATCCGGGCCTGGCGACGTGGGGGCAGGCCAATGAGGTCTGGATCAGAACCGCCGAGGAGCTGGGCAATCAGGCGATTTGCCGGGCGCTCATGCGCGCGGGCCTGGGCACGCAGGATATCGGTGCGCTGTTTTTCGTTTCCATTACCGGCATTTCCAGTCCCTCCATCGACGCGCGGCTGGTGAACCGCATGGGGCTTTCGCCGAACGTCTGCCGCGTCCCGATGTTCGGCCTCGGATGCGTCGGGGGAGCGGCCGGCATCGCGCGTGCGGCCGACTACGTGCGTGCGTATCCGCGGCAAGTTGCTGTATTGCTGTCGGTGGAGCTGTGCTCGCTCACATGGCAGCGCGATGACCTGTCCATGGCCAATCTGATCTCCTGCGCGTTGTTTGGCGACGGCGCCGCCGCCGTTCTCATAGCCGGGTCCGAGCGCGATTTGCCGGGGCCCGAGATCGTCGCCACCCGCTCCACCTTCTACCCGGACACCGAGGAGGTGATGGGGTGGGACATCTCGGAGAAGGGCTTCCGCATCGTGTTGTCGCCGGAGGTGCCGGATGTGGTGCGCGAGCATCTGGGCAAGGACGCGGACGAGTTTCTGGCCGAGCACGATCTTACGCGAGCGGACATCGGGTGCTGGATTGTGCACACCGGCGGGCCCAAAGTGCTCAAGGCGGCGGAGGACGCGCTCGGTCTGGAGTCGGGAGAACTCGCCGTCTCGTGGGACTGCCTGCGAAAAACGGGGAACCTGTCCTCCGCGTCCGTGCTGCTGGTGCTGGAGGAGATCATGACCCGGCGCCGGCCCGAACCGGGCACCTGGAGCGTGCTGGCCGCCATGGGACCGGGCTTCTGCTCGGAGCTAGTGTTGCTGCGCTGGTAGATTCGACGACCGATGAGTAAGACCGACATTCTGATTGTGGGGGGTGGACCTGCGGGCCTTGCTACGGCCATTGCCGCGAGCCGTCGAGGCTTGCGCGCAGCGGTGGTCGACGGGCGCCGGCCTCCCATTGACAAGGCCTGCGGGGAAGGATTGATGCCCGATGCGCTGGCTGCCGCCGGGCGGCTGGGCATCTCGATTCCGGTTGAGGAATCGTTTCTGTTTCGCGGGATCCGTTTTCTCAGTGCAGCGCAGAAATCCGCGGCGGCGAGTTTCCCGACGGGTTTTGGAATTGGCGTGCGGCGAACCACGTTGCACCGCGTTCTTGTCGATCAGGCCGAACGGGCGGGAGTAGACCTGCATTGGGGTGATCCGGTGACGGGCACGGACGCGGACGTTGTTCAGACTCGCTCCTCGACATTTCGTCCGCGCTGGATCGTCGGCGCGGATGGAGACCGATCGCGGGTGCGCTCCTGGGCCGGCATCGACGCTTGCTCGCGCGAGATACGGCGCTTCGGTTTCCGGCGCCATCATCGCATCGCGCCGTGGACCAATTACATGGAGATCTACTGGGGCCCGGGTTTCCAGATGTATGTGACGCCGGTGGCGCCCGAGGAGATCTGCCTGGCGCTGATTTCGCGCGATCCCCATCTGCGCATGGACGATGCCCTGGTCCACTTCCCGGAGTTGAACGAACGGCTGGCCCGGGCCGAGCAGGTGACAAACGAACGCGGCGCGGTCACCGCCACACGCACTCTTCGCACTGTCTTTCGGGGACGCGTGGCCCTGGTGGGCGACGCCTCCGGATCGGTGGACGCGATCACTGGAGAAGGTCTGTGCGTTGCTTTTCAGCAGGCGCTTGCTCTGGTGGATGCGCTGGAGCGCGAAGACCTCCGCGAGTATTCCGCGGCGCATCGGCGGATTGCGCGACGGCCCACATTCATGGCCGACTTCATGCTGCTGATGGACCGCTGGCCCCTGCTGCAAACGCGCGCCCTGCACGCGTTCGCGAACCGGCCGGACATTTTCGCGCGCTTGCTGGCGATGCACGTCGGACAACTGCCGGTCCTTGATTTCGCCGCGGCGAGCCTGGGTCTGGCCTGGCGCATGCTTCTGTAAGGAGAACCGGCAATGTTGCGAATCGCGGTGGCGCTGGGGTTGCTTTCGCTCCCGGTATTGGCACAGGAAATGGTGCTGCAACTGGACCCGGGACAGACCCGCGTCGAGTTCACCCTTGGCGATGTGTTGCACACCGTGCATGGCACATTCAAGCTGAAGCGCGGTGTAATACGAATTGATCCTGCAACCGGGAAGGCGGGCGGTGAGCTGATCATCGACGCCACCAGTGGCGAAAGCGGGAGCGGCGCGCGAGACAGCCGCATGCACAAGAACATCCTGGAGAGCGGCAAGTACCGGGAGATCACCCTCACGCCGGATCGCTTCGACGGAAAGCTCAACCCGCAGGGCGATTCCCAGGTGCAGTTGCACGGCCAGTTCGGCATCCACGGGAGCCAGCATGAGATCACGCTGCCGGTGAAGGTGCGCATCCAGCAGCAACAACTCGACGCGGATACGCAGTTCCCGGTGCCCTACCAGAGATGGGGCATGAAAAACCCCAGCACGTTCATCCTGCGCGTGGAC
Organism: Bryobacteraceae bacterium; assembly: GCA_049510065.1. GTDB lineage: Bacteria > Acidobacteriota > Terriglobia > Bryobacterales > Bryobacteraceae > CAWACP01. Next base: position 102,056 of record JBEKZH010000029.1, on the reverse strand, counting down.
GACACCGTGCAGATTCAGATTCACGCCGTGGGCCGGCTGTCGCCGCTACAATAGTGAAGAAATGTGGGGCAGGCCCTCGGCCTGCGGCGGCCTCTCAGGCCGCCTCGGTGTCATGAAACGCTCCGGATTCGCCGATCTCCCGCTGCACGGCGGCCACGTGCCCGCCTGGCTCGCCGACCGCATGACCAGGCTGGGGACGGCCATCAGCGAGAGCATCCTGTTTCACTACGGCCCGGCGGAGCTGCTCTCGCGCCTCAGCGATCCGTTCTGGTTTCAGGCGCTCGGGTCGGTGATGGGCATGGACTGGCACTCGTCCGGCATCACCACCTCCGTGCTCGGCGCGCTCAAGCGCGGCCTGAACCCGCGGGCGCACGAGCTGGGCATCCACATCTGCGGCGGGCGCGGCCGGCATTCGCGGAACACGCCGGACGAGCTGCGCGCCGTGGCCGAAGTTCGAGGGCTCGACGGTGAAGCGCTGGTGCGCACCAGCCGCCTCACCGCGCGCGTGGACAACAACGCCATTGCCGACGGATTTCAGATCTACCTGCACACGTTCATCGTGAGCGCCGCGGGCGATTGGGCCGTGGTGCAGCAGGGGTTGAACGACGCCAGCGGCCTGGCCCGTCGCTACCACTGGCACTCCGCATCCGTTCGGGACTTCACCTCGGAGCCGCACACCGGGATTGTGGGCCGGCACGAAGGCATCATCATGAACCTGGTGGACGCGCATGCGCGCCCGGCGCAGGAGGCCCTGCTTAGCGTCGCCCGACAGGACCCGGAACGCACGCTCGTCGACGCGCGCCGCATCTGCACCATGCCGCTGCATCACGATGTCCGCGCGGAGAACGTCGACCTGAAGCGGCTGGGTGCGGTGCTGGCCGTCGCCTGGGAGCGCGAGCTTCGCGATTTCGCGTCGCTGCTGCTGGTGGAGAACCTAGGCCCGCGCACGCTGCAATCGCTGGCGCTGGTAGCGGAGGTGGTGCACGGGACGCCGACGCGGTTCTCCGACCCGGCACGCTTCTCCTTCGCGCACGGCGGCAAAGATGGGCATCCGTTTCCAGTGCCGCTCAGGACGTACGACGAGTCCATCGGCGTGCTGCGCCGCTCGCTCGACGCCGCGAAGCTGGGCGACGCCGACAAGATGGAGGGTATGAAACGCCTGGACCGCTTCGTGCGCGCGGTGGAAGAGCGCTACGCGCCCGAAGCAAGGTTCGAGGCGGTGGTAGAGCACGAACACGCCATCTCGCCGTCGCTCGATGGGCGCACAGTGTTCGACAAGAGGCCGCGGAATCGCCAGCTAGCGTTATTCGAGTAATCCGTATCTGTGTTCATCCGTGTTTATCTGTGGCCAATCATCAGCCACCGATGAACACAGATAAACGCGGATAGCACGCTACGCCCCCCGCATGAATTTCTTAATCGATGCCGTTGCCTGCTTCAGCCGGTGATCGTTCTCCACCAGCGCGAACCGCACGTAGCCCTCGCCCAGCGGGCCAAACCCCATGCCCGGCGACACCGCCACCAGCGCCTTCTCCAGCAGCAGCTTGGAGAACTCCAGCGATCCGCCGGCCCGCCATGGCTCGGGAACGGGCGCCCAGACGAACATGGTGCCGCGCGGCGGGTCCACGTGCCAGCCCGCGCGGTCCAGCCCCTGGATGAGCACGTCGCGCCGCCGTTGGTACGTCGCGCGGATGCGCTCGGTCTCCTCCTGGCATTCGCGCAGCGCGATGATGGAGGCGATCTGGATGGGCTGAAAAATACCGTAGTCGAGATAGCTCTTGATGCGCGCCAGGGCCCCGATCAGGCGCCGGTTGCCGACGCAGAATCCCACGCGCCAGCCGGCCATGTTGAAGCTCTTCGACAGCGAGAAGATCTCCACGCCGATTTCCTTCGCGCCGTCCACCTGCAACAGGCTGGGCGGCTTGTAGCCGTCAAAGCCGAGGTCGGCGTATGCGAAATCGTGCACGATCATGGTGCCGTGCTTCGCCGCCATGGGCACCAGCGCGCGGAAGAAGTCGATCTCGACGCACTGCGTGGTGGGGTTGTGCGGAAAAGAAATCAGAATCATCTTCGGCTTCCGCGGCGTGCGGTAGAGATCCTCCAGCGAATTCAGGAAGCTGGCCGGGTCGGGCATCGGGATGGTGCAGGCATGCCCTTCGGCCATGATGACGCCATACTGATGGATCGGGTACGCGGGATTCGGCGAAGCGACGATGTCGCCTGGCCCGATCACCGCGAACAGCAGGTGCGCCAGAGCGTCCTTGGCGCCGATGGTGGCGATGGCTTCCGCTTCCGGATCCAGATCCACGCCGTAGCGTTCCTTGTAGCGCTTCACGATTTCTTCGCGAAGCCGGGGAATGCCGCGTGACATCGAATAGCGGTGGTTGCGCGGGTTGCGCGTCGCTTCCACCATCTTGTTCACCACCGCTCGCGGCGTGGGCCCGTCGGGATTGCCCATGCCGAGGTCCACCACATCCTGCTGTGCCGCGCGTGCCTTTGCCTTCATCTCGTTGATGACGGCAAACACGTAGGGCGGCAGCTTCTGGATGCGATAGAACTCCTGTTGGGTTTCGACGGTTGACATAGATCCATTTTACGTTCCATCGGGCCTGTACTCTGGATGTATGCTTACCGACCTCGTCCAGATCCGCCGCATGGGCGAGAAGAACCGCGAGGAAAACGGCCGTTTCCGGGCCTGGCTGAAGCGCCATAACTTCGTGGAGCGGCGTCTCAAGCGCATCGCCGAAGAAGTGGCCGAAGCCACCGACTGCCTGGCCTGCGGCAACTGCTGCCGGGTGGCCACCACGCGGGTCACCGAACGCGACGTCGAGCGTCTCGCGAAATTCCTGGGGATGAAGCCGGCCACCCTGGTGAAAGAGCACACCACGGTCAGCGAAGACGAAGGACGCATCCTGCAACGCAACGAGCACGGCTGCGTGTTTCTGAGCGGCAACGAATGCACGGTGTATGAAGGGCGTCCGGGCACCTGCCGGGACTTCCCGCATCTGACCCACGGCGCCGGATCGTTCCTCAGCCGCATGTGGCAGATGCCCGACCGCGCCACGTATTGCCCCATCGTCTACAACTCACTCGAGGCCTTCAAGGACGAAACCGGCTTCCGCAAGTAGGCGCCGGATGTGCGAGGCTGTAATGAGTATGACCCGAACCACCAGAGCTCTCCTCTGCGGCGCTGCGGCCGCAATGCTCACACTCACTGCGCAAGACTCGAAAACGCTCCACCCGGAAATGATTGTTGCCCCGGATGCGGGCTCCTGGGACAAACCCGCGGGAACGCTCGGCCAGAAACCGTCGGCCGAGTGGACCGACACAACCGTCGCCGCCGGCGTCGCGAAGAAACCGCTCGATGGCAAAGTGGTCACCGTCACCGGCGAGATCATCGACCTGTCGTGCTACCTGCAACTGGGCAAGCACGGCGAGAAGCACAAGGCGTGCGGCACCAAATGCCTGCAGAGCGGTCAGCCGATCGGCCTGCTGGCGAAGGACGGCACCGTCTATATGCTGATGGCCGAGGAGCACGATCCGCGGCGCGATGGCCAGACCGAGGGTTTCCGCAAAGCCGCCATCGATAATTTCGCGAAGATCGTCGAGGTCACCGGCACGGAAACCTCGCACAACGGCTTCCGCGCCTTGTACGTGCAGGGCTACGTGTCGAAATAGGATCGGCAGCCCCAACACAGACAAAACGTCCAGCGACGGCGTCTATGTCTGTGTGCGGCTGCTATTCATAACCCTGCTGGCCATCGCGACCCAGGCCCAGCAACCCAGCTTTCAAACCGGTGTCCGCTACCGGACCGGCTCGGGCGCCACGGTCCCCATCAGTATTGTTTCGGCGGACTTCAACGGCGACGGCATCGCCGACCTCGCCGTTCTGAACCTTGGCGGAAACAGCTCCGGGCCCACCGGCGGCGGCGTGTCGGTTCTGATTGCCAATGGCGACGGGAGCTTCAAGCAGCCAGTGAGCTATTCCGCCCCCTCCGGCTGCGCTCCTTACTACATCGCCACGGGCGATTTCCTTGGCGACGGGAATCAGGACCTGCTTCTGGTGTGCGGCCTCAGCACGGAGTTGGTTGTCTTCCCGGGGAACGGAGATGGCACCTTTGGCACGGCCGTGGTCAGTCAGGCGTCGCTGGACCCGCTCGTCTACGCCGACTTTCTGCGCATCGCCGTGGGGGATTTCAACGGCGACGGCAAGGCCGATCTTGTGGTCCTCTCGTATGACCCGACCGCCTCTACCATCGCCAGCAACCCGTATTTTCTGCCCGGCAACGGCGACGGCACATTCGGGACGGCGGTCAGGATCGCGGGCGCGGTGGGTTCGTCGCTCAGCGCGGGCGATTTCAACCGCGATGGAAAGCTCGACCTCGTCGTCTCGGCGCCCGCCAACCTGTCGTTCAGTCTCCTGACCGGGACGCTGCCCGCGCCCGGACCCATCACGGTTTTGCTCGGCAACGGCGACGGCACGTTCACTGTGGGCGCCAGCTACCAGCCCGGCTTCGGTCCCGGCCCCGTGGCCGTCGGCGACCTCAACGGCGACGGCATTCCGGATCTCGTCGTTTCCAGCTACACGCAGGGCTTCGCTGTCTACATTGGGAAGGGCGATGGCACCTTCACCCAGACATTCAACGACGCCGAGGCCGGCGCGGGGGGCACGCTGGGCTACCCCGCCCTGGCGGACCTGTTCGGGACCGGCAATCCAGGCGTGATCGTTCCCGTGCTGGGCTGCTGCGAGAGCACCATTGGCATCCTCCCCGGCAACGGCGATGGGACGTTTCAGCCGCTGGTGGGATTCCTGACAGGCATCGCTTCCCCTTCTGTGGTGGCCGCCGATTTTAGCAACGATAACAAGGCCGATCTGGCCCTGATCGATTACGGATCGGTGATCGCGTTCGGCAATCTGCTGGGTGCCGCCCACGCCGACCGCTCCCCTCCGCAGTCCACCGACGCCGTGGTTCTGCTGAACAATACCCGGACGCCGTTCCCATTCCGGAACCAGAGCGCCGCCAGTTACGCCTACGCGCCGTTTGCGAGTAACTCCATCGTCGCCGCTTTCGGCGGCAATCTGGCCACGGGGACCGGACCAGCCACCACCACGCCGCTGCCCACCGTGCTGCACGGCGCCAATGTCGGCGTGAAGGACTCCGCCGGGAAGTCTCGCTCCGCCCCCCTGACTTACGCTTCACCCGGACAGGTGAACTACATCGTGCCCGCGGGAACGGCGGCGGGCAAGGCCACCGTTACCATCAGCGCGGGTTCCAGCACCTCCACGGCCACGGTGACGATCGCGCCGGTTGCTTCGGCTCTGTTCACAATGAATCCCGCTGGTCTGGTCGCGGCCTACGTGATTCGCGTTAAGGCCGACGGGTCCAGCGACGTGGAAAGTGCGTTCCAGGTGAGTGCTTCCCAGCGCGTTGTGGCGTTGCCCATCGATCTCGGTGCCGCCACCGACCAGGTGTTTCTGGAGATGTTCGGCACCGGCAGTCAGAATGGGAAGACCGTGACGGTCACGGTGGGCCGAGTCAGCGTGCCGGTGACGTATGCGGGAGTGAGCGGGTACGCCGGTGAGGACCAGGTGAACATTGGTCCTTTGCCGCGATCGCTCGCCGGTAAAGGTCAGGTGGAGATCCTGATGACGGTCGACGGCATCGCGGCGAATGTCACGAATGTGAGCATCCAATAAGAATGGGGCAGATCGCCGATCTGCCCCTGGGTGGCCGGGCATGCTCAGGGATGCGCCCGGCCTGACTGCATCGAATTACGCTTTCCGGGATGAGCGCGCCGGGCGCGGCTCCGGTGGGCCGAACGCGGTGGCGCTGGCCGCGGCGGTGATCGGCGGAATCCATGCATTCCCGGTAATCTCGGCCATGTACCGATGCGACAGTCCTTCGGCCTCACGGACGAAAGTCATGGCCATGCCGCCGTCCGGACAGTCGATGGACAGCGAGTCGCCGCCGCGCACCTGCTCGGTGGCGATCAGGTTGGAGATGGGCTGCACCACCAGCCGTTCGATCGCCCGCTTGAGGTGCCTCGCCCCGTACTTCATGTCCGTTCCTTCGCTCAGCAGGTGCTTCTTGCCGCTATCGGTCACCTTGAAGATGAACGCCTTCTCGCCGCTGCTTCCGAGCACGCGTTGCTGCACCATGTTCAACTCGATATCCACGATCTTCTTCAGCTCTTCCGTGCCCAGAGGCCTGAAGGTAACAATCTTGTCGAGGCGGTTCATGAACTCGGGCGTGAACTTGCGGCGGGCGGCTTCCACCGCCGTTCGCTTCAGCTTGCCGTCCAGCTTGCCGTCGTCCGACGTTCCATCGGCGATCGCCTTCGCCTGGGCCATGGCGCCGAATCCGAGCCTCGGATTCATCAGCGCGCTCATCTCCTGCGCGCCGAGATTGCCCGTCAGGAACACCATGCAATTCGAGAAATCCACCCGGCGGTTGTCGCCCAGCGTCAGGGTCGCCTTATCCAGAATGCCCAGCAGCAGGTTCCACAGCGCGTCGCTGGCCTTCTCTACCTCGTCAAAAAGCACGAAACTCAGCTTCACCTGTTCGGTGTGGTGTTCATTGAGCGCTTCCTGGCTCAACAGGGCGTGCGTTTCACGATGACCCAGGTAGCCCGGGGGCGAGCCGATCAGTTTGGCGATCTCGTGGCTGTGCTGGAACTCTCCGCAATCAATCTTGATCACCGCGCGCGGGTTCCGCACCAGAGCTTCGGTGGTTGCCTCCACGATGCGCGTCTTGCCCGACCCGGTGGGACCCAGAAACAGGAAGCTTCCGACCGGCCGCCCAGGAGGGTTCATACCGGCCAGATGCGTCTGATAGACGCTCACGATCTGTTCAATCGCCTCATCCTGTCCGACCACCAGGCGGCGCAGGTTGCTCTTGAGGCCCTCCGCGTCGCGTCCTGTCCTGGTCGGGTCAAGTGTTAATGCTCGTGACATCGGCTTACTCCTGCTGCTCGGCTCCGCGAAGTTCCGCACACCTCGAAAGTGGGGGCCCGACCGCGATTTCTCCTTCACCCTGCCGTTCGGGCGCAGCCGCGTTCGACATGCCAACAAGGGAGCACTTTGCGGGCCAACCGCCAAACCACGAGATTTGTTGAAAATGTGGAGAATCGCTACAGACTGGGACCGCTTGGGTGTATTGCTCCACACAAATACCGTGTGTTTCATCGCGGGTATGGGGCAAAACCCGCAGAACAGATATTACCCGGACTTTATGTTTGGCAACCGGCCAGGACAGGGATGCCGGTAAGCGGGCTGGGGAATCCCGGTTCCTCTGCTTCCTCTTCCACTGTGGCCATCAGACTTGCCACCACGTCGCGCGCGTGGTACGCAGCTCCACTCTCCGGTATGAACCTGGCCACCTGGGGCAGGTCGTCACCGGAGGTGACAAGGCCACCTTCAACCCGTTTGCCGTTGCGGAATTGCGGGAGGCCAATGTCCGCCAGCAGGGAGTTACAGAGGCACTTCCGCCCGGTGGTGTTCTCCTCGCGCCCGCCCTTGGCAACATAAAGTGGCACGGGTTCGGCGGCGCAGCGGTAGTCGATTCCACCTTCGGGGGTTCGAAAGGCCTCGCGGAGATAACCCAGATCGCAAATGCGCGGCCTGGCCGCGTATTCGTCCTCCTCCGACAGGGAGCCTTCCACTTGCACCACCTTGAAGGGAAAACCCGTGGGAGAAGCCAGCGGATCGGTGAACACCCGCGCCTCACCCCTGCCGACCTTTCCGAGGATCGCCGCCTTGAAGTCGTCCCGCAGGCCCGACTCGGCGCAGTAGGCGAAAGCAGTGCCCACCTGAATGCCGGCGGCGCCGGCATCCAGCGCTTCCCGCAGCTTCTCGGGCGAGCCATATCCGCCCGCCAGCCAGAACGGCACACCCAGCTCCAGGATGGCTTCGAGATCCACCCGGTCGCGTTCTCCGTATACCGGCTCGCCGGCGTCGCTGAGCTGGCCCTTTCCGCGCGGCGGCGCGTTGTGCCCTCCGGCGATATGCCCTTCAATGACGAAGCCATCAACCCGGCCGTTGGCTTTCTTCAACATGGTTGCCGCCAGCGTGTTGGAAGCGATGATGGCAAGGAACTTTGGCCGCGCCAGCGGTGGCAGGTCCACCTCCATGAACTCGCGCGGGACGAATTGCATGAGGTTGTCGTCGCCGGGCAGCGCGCCGGTCACCGGCAGGTTGTAGGCGCAGGGCTCGTGCCGGGCCAGAGAATCCAGCGCTCCGGGGATCTTCAGCGGAATGCCCGCGCCCATCAGGACGTAGCCCACGCCGGCCAGCATGGCTCCGTAGAGCGACGGGAGGTGCGGGATCTGCACCTTCTCCAGGTAGTTAATGCCCACCGGGTTGCCGTGGCCTTCGCGGGCGAGAAACACTTCCACGAAATTGGCGGCGATGCACAGCTCCTGCAACTCGCGCGGATCCTCCCTCTGGTGCATGGCCGGCTTGCGGTAGGGCTCGCGGCCAGTCCGGCCACCCGCGATGTAGTACGCCTCCCAGATGCGCGCGGCCATGGCGGGGAAGGGAAAACGGGCGAGGCCGCGGCGCATATAGCCTCCGGGATCGCCGTCCTGCAAGCGCCTGGCGAGAATCTGATCGAGTGCGGTTCCCGAAACTACGCCCAGTTGACCGGTCCGCGAAACGGCGCGCGCCAGCCGCCAGTTGGAGACACCGGCGCCCATGCCGCCCTGAATGATTTCTGGAAGCTCCATGCTAACCTCACTGTGTCATGTCCGCACCGGTATTCTTGTCAGAGTTTCGTAACAACTTCGGGCGCCGGCGATTGCCGGTCCCGAGGCTTCCCGCTGTGCCAGAATTAGGAGAAGTGCCTTCGCCGTTGGACATTCATATTGCGCAGTACGACGGGCCACTCGACCTGTTGCTCGACCTGATCCGCAAGCAACAGATCAACATCTACGACATTCCTATCGCCTCCATTACCGCCCAGTATCTGGAGTACATGCAGCGCGCCATCGAGATGGACATCGAGCTCAGCTCGGAGTTCGTGTACATGGCCGCGACGCTGATCCACATCAAATCGCGGATGCTGCTGCCGCGCGATCCCGAGCTGGAGAAGATCTCGCCCGAGGAAGACCCGCGCCGGGAGCTGGTGGACCGTCTGCTGGAGCACGAGCGCTTCAAGAACGCGGCGGAAATGCTGCAGCAGAAGCGCATGGTGGAAGAGGCCGTCTGGTCCAATCCGCGGATTGGCGAGTTTCTTTCCGAGGACGAGGCGCCGGCCCTGGCAGTGACGTTGTTCGATCTGGTGAAGACGTTTCAGCAGGTGCTGGACCGCACGCGCAACCGTCCCACGTACGAGGTGGGCAGCGAGACGATTTCAGTTCCGGAGATGATCCGCTATCTGCGCGGCGTGCTGAAGAGGCTGCCCGCCAACCCGGCGCTTTCGGCGACGGATCTGTTCGAGCAACAGCGCAGCCAGCGGGCCATGATCTGCCTGTTCCTGGCGATTTTGGAACTGGTGAAGAGGCAGGCCATCGCCCTGACACAGAAGGATGCGTTTGGCGACATCGGCCTCCAGCGGACGGAGACGTTTGACGAAGCGTTCGGCTCCGAAGAGGCGCTGGCGGCGATCGAGCAGGAATACAACTGATCGAAATGGAAGACATCGAAGTGAACCCCCCTTCCGTGGAGGCGAGCGAGCCCGCGGAGCGCGAGACGATTGAAGAGACGCCCGACGCGGAGGCGCCCGAGGAGATCATCGCCGAACAACTGCTGATGGTGGAAGACGCGGCCGAGGCGCCGGACATGGAACGGGCGCGGCTTCGCGCCATCATCGAAGCGGTGGTCTATGTGACCGACGAACCGCTCACGCTGCAGCAGATCGCCGCGGCGCTGAACCACCCCATCGACAAGGTGCAGGGCATCCTCGACGAGCTCATCGCCGACTACAACCGGCCCGAGCGCGGCCTCACCATCCGCGAGGTGGCGGGCGGGTACAAGATGACCACCCGGCCCGAGCACCATGAGGCGGTGCGGACCTTCGTGCGCAACCTGAAGCCGCCGTTCAAGCTGTCGCTGGCGGCGCTGGAGACGCTGGCCGTGGTGGCCTACAAGCAGCCCATCACCGCGCCCGAGATCATGGAGATCCGCGGCGTGCAGGGCGCCGGCGTCCTCAAGACGCTGCTCGACCGCAAGCTGATCGTCGTGGCCGGCAGGAAGAACGTGGTGGGCAAGCCCATCCTGTACAAGACCTCCCGGGATTTCCTCATTCAGTTCGGCTTGAGCGACCTCGCCGAGCTGCCCACCCTCAAGGAGTTTGAGGAGCTGGGCAGGATGGCCCTGAGCGACGTGGAGCCCGAGGCGGCGAGCCCTCCCGCCGCGGAGCCGCAGGCCGCGGGCGAAACCGATGTACCCACCAGCGCGCCGTCCGCGGAGGAACCCGTTCCGGTCGAGCCCGCTCCTGCCGAGGCCACGACTCCCGAGGCCCCGAAGGTCGAGGCCCCGACCAGCGAGGAAGACTGAGCCCCATCATGTCGGAACAAAGGCTGCAGAAGCTGCTGGCCCATGCCGGTGTGACCAGCCGCCGCAAAGCCGAGCAGCTCATGGTGGAGGGGCGCGTCACCGTCAACGGCAAATGCGTGACCGAGCTGGGGACGAAAGCGGACCCGGCGCGCGATTACATCAAGGTGGACGGGAAGCTGGTTCGCTTCTCCAATCGTCTGCTCTACCTGGTTCTGAATAAACCCACGGGCTACGTCACCACGGCCAGCGATCCCGAGGGCCGGCCTACCGTGCTCGACCTCATGCACGGCGTGCGGGAGCGTGTGTATCCGGTGGGCCGCCTCGATTATCACAGCGAGGGGCTGCTGCTGCTCACCAACGACGGAGAATTCGCCAATCGCATCACCTCGGCGAAGAACCACGTAGTGAAGACCTACGTGGTAAAAGTGACGGGTACGTTGACCGAGGAGCAGGAAACGTGGTTCCGCGAAGGTATCGTACTGGACGGAAAGCGCACCGCTCCCGCCGGATTGAAGCTGATTCGCCGCGCCACCAACCCGTGGTACGAAGTGAAGCTGACCGAAGGTCGGCAGAATCAGATCCGGCTGATGTTCAGGTATTTCGGGAAGATGGTGGAGAAGCTGCGCCGGGTGAAGATCGGCTTTCTGGAACTGGGCCCCATCAAATCGGGCGAATATCGCGCGCTCACGCCGGCGGAGGTGGTGCGGTTCCGCAAGGTGCTGCATCTGGACGAGTAGGAAACGCCCCTCAGGCCATCACACATTTACGTGATACGCTGGATTCTGTGAAAGCCCACAAAAACGTCACCCTCAGCCTGCCCGAGCCCCTGCTGCGGCGGTTCCGGGTTTACGCGGCCGCGCGAAACGAGTCCATGACCAGTGTGATGGCCGAGGCGATCCGCGCCCTCATGGAACGGGACGAGCAGACTGCGGCGATGAACCGCCGCTTCCTGGAGCGGATACGCAACGCTCCGGATCGGGGCACGGGCGGCTCGATCCGCTGGAGCAGGGAAGAGCTGCATGAGCGTTGAGTTTGTCGATACGAACATCCTCATTTACGCCCACGATGGCGGGGCCGGCGGCAAACACGACAAGTCGGTGGCCTTGCTGACCCGGCTTGTGGAGGAAGCGACCGGGGCGTTGAGCGTGCAGGTGCTCACCGAATTCTACTCAGCCGCAACCAGGAAACTGGGAATGAAGAGTCAGGAAGCAGAAGAAGTGATCGCCGATCTGCGAGCCTGGACCATCCATCGCCCCGGACACGCCGACGTGCTGCGATCCGCTCAGTTGCAGCGCCGGTACAAGATCGCGTGGTGGGATGCGCTTGTGGTCAACAGCGCGCTGGAACTGGGGTGCTCCGTGCTCTGGAGCGAGCGGCTGGCCGGCCGGCGGCGATACGGATCGCTCACCGTACGGAATCCGTTCACCTGAAAATCACGCCGGGTCGCTGGTCAGCCAATCCTGGGAATGGTGCTCCAGCGCGATGCGCACGAGCTGGCTGCGGGTGCGCACGCCGGTCTTGTCGAAGAGCTGCTGCATCACCGCCTTCACCGAGCTTTCGGAGATTTGCAGGCGGGTGGCGATCTCCTTGTTCGTCAGCCCTTCGAAGACGCCCTTCAGCACGGCGCGTTCGCGCGCGTTGAGCGGCTGCGCGGTCCGGTGCTCCTCCGTTCTGCCGCTGGCGCCCGCCACCAGCGACCGCACCGCCCGCGAATCGAGCCAGGTCTCGCCGCTGCGCACCTTGTAGATCGCTTCCAGCAGTTGCGCGGGAGGGCTGTGCTTGAGGAAAATGCCGGCCGCGCCGCTCTCCAAAGCCCTCAGCGTATCGGTATCGCTCATCCCCGCAGTCACCATCAGGATGTGGCCGGCGAAACCGCGGCGCTTCGCTTCGCCGAGAAAGAGCGTTCCCTGTTCTTCGCCAAGGTCGTAGTCGAGGAGCACGATATCCACCGGTTCGCGGCCGATGACGGCGAGCGCTGCCGACGCCGTCGCGCAGCTCCCCACGATGCGCAGCTCAGTCTCGGATTCAAGCAGCCGGCTGAGGCTCTCCCGGAACAGGCTGTGGTCGTCCACCAGCAGGATTCGAATCTCCTGGCCCATGTTCGCTGTTCTCCGCGCCGGAGGGCGCTGGCGACAACTCTACAACAAAAACCGACCCCGGTGGTTCGGGCTCATAACGCAGGTCGCCGCGAAACGATCGCATAAAGGCCCGCGACAGGTACAAGCCGAGTCCGGTGGCTTTGGCCTGTTGCTGAAACGGCCGGAACAGCAGATCGGGATGGGCCACGCCGCCGCCGGTATCGCGCAGCCGCACGAGTACTCGCTGCTTTTCGACGCGCGCGCTGAGGGTCAACTCGCGCCGTGTCTGACTGAGCAGGGCGCGCTCGCTGTTCTTGGCGAGATTGAGGAATACCTGCATCAGGCTCTGCCGGTCCGCCCAGACCGGCGGAAGATCCGGCTCGATCTGCCACCCGACGGCGATTCCGTTCTCGCGCAACGACGGCTCCACCACGATGCGCAGCTCGTCCATCAGCGCGCCAAGGTCGACGGCGGTGGCCTGGTTCGCGGTCTGCCGCAGTTCCATGGCCGCGATCTTCTCGAGGCCCCCGATTAGCGTACCCAGCGCTTCAAAATCCTGGTTGCCGGCGAGCGCGCCGCTGCGCGCCAGATTGGCGTGAACGACCGCGATGGCGCCGCAGATATTGCGAATCTCGTGGGAGACGGCGCCCACCAGGATGCGCGAGCCGGTGAGCAACTGATGCAGCCCGATCTCCTCCCGTGTTCGCAGATCTTCGGAAGTGTCCACCACCATGGCCGCCAGGCGCGATCCCGCGCTGGTCCGGTAGGTGGAGAACCAGACGTCGGCCAGGAAGACTTCGCCGTCCTGCCGCCGGCCGCGGCATTGCATCACCGTGCGGAACGACCCGCGATGGCGATCCGGGCTGGGGACACTCACCAGCGCGGGAATATACTCGCGAATCGAACGGCCCGGAAGCGCGCCCGGCTCGATGGCGAGCAGCCGGTGCGCCGCGTCATTAGCCAGCAACACGTGGCCGTCCGAGTCCGTGGTGAGAATAGCGGCCGGACTGCTCTCCACCAGCACCTTGAGTTGCTCTTCCGCCTCCCGGCGAGCCTCGCTCTCGGACTCAATCCGGTGCAGGTGCTCGGCTTCCAGCCGGCGGCTTCGCGCGATCTCGTTCGAGAACAGCCCCATGGCGAAGAAGGCCGCGAACACCAGAATGTTGCGCGGTATGCCTGTTTCCGGCAACCAGTCCACGCTGTTAAAGGCTTCGGTGAAGACCGTGCACAGGCCCGCCACCACGGCAATCTGCCACCGGTTCAACACGCTGCCCACAAGCAACATGGGGAACAGATACAGGAAGCCGAGCGGGATAGGTCCCACGATCCGCCAGTCCGTGAAGGCGACGACGGCGATGATCAGACCGGCTCGAATCAGAACGGCTCTGCGGCTGCCGCGAAGTAAGTAAGACAACATGAAGTCGCCGTGTGCCTGCCTACATTCTAGTTCCGGCGTGTGACACATCCGCAATCAGATGACCAGAAGATATGGCCGAAAGATAATGGCGTCCGGCTGCGCCTGGCATCTACGGTAGAGGGTTGAGCGAAGTGTGTTTAAGATCGTGCGTGCTGGTGGCTTGTCTGACGCCAGCCGTGTTTGCCCAGCAAGCCTTCACGTGGCCACAGATTAAAGACAAGTTCGAAGCGGAGAATCCGACGTTGCGGGCGGGGAAGATCGGCATCGACGAAGCGAAGGCGGCGGAGATCACCGCGTACCTGCGCCCCAACCCGGATTTCACGGCTACTCTGGACCAGCTCACTCCTTTCACCATCAACCCGTACCAGCCGCTGGCCAGCGCTCTGCCGCTGGTGTCCGGGAGCTACCTGCACGAGCGCGCGCACAAGCGCGAACTGCGTCTGGAGAGCGCGCAAAAAGGCACCGCGATCGCCGAATCCCAGCAGGCCGATCTGGAGCGCAACCTGCTCTTCAACCTGCGCAACGCGTTTGTGCAGGCATTGCAGGCGAGAGCCGTGCTGGCGCTGGCGCGAGAGAATCTGAGCTACTACGACAAGCTGCTCTCGGTGAGCCGCGACCGTTACGCGGCCGGAGACATCGCCCAGGTGGATCTGGACCGGCTGGAGCTGCAGCGGGTGCAGTACGAGTCCGACGTCCAGACCGCCCAGGTGAGCCTGCGCACGGCGAAGATCCAGCTCCTGATGCTGCTGAATGACCGCACGCCCGTCGAACAGTTCGATGTGACCGGCCCCTTCGACTTCCCGGAGCAACTCCCAGGAAAGGAAGAGTTCCGGGCCATGGCCCTGGACGCGAGGCCGGATTTGAAGGCGGCGCTGGAGGCGGTGGACAAGGCGCAGACCGATCACAAGCTGGCCGTCGCCAATGCGTCCACCGATCCGACGTTTGCCATGGACCTCGGGCACAATCCGCCAGTTTCCGCGTACCTCGGCGTCAGCGTCACCATCCCCGTGCGCATCTTCGACCGCAATCAGGGCGAAAAGCTGCGCACGCAACTGGACATCGCACGCAGCGAACGGCTTCGCGACGCGACCCGGGCGCAGGTGTTCAGCGACGTGGATTCCGCGTACGCGATGCTCGACAGCAATCTGACGCTGCTCGGTCCGTACAAGGCGAAGTACCTGCAACAAGCGGTGCGCGTGCGCGACACGGTTTCGTTTGCGTACCAGCACGGCGGCTCATCCCTGCTCGATTTCCTGCAGGCGCAGCAGGACTACCGGAGCATTCAACTGAGTTACCTGAACCTGATCGGTTCCTATCTGACCGCCGCGAGTCAGTTGAATCTGGCGGTGGGCCGGGAGGCCATCCAATGAGGCATACGGTTCTGATCGAGGCAATTCTGTGCGTGGCGCTGTCCGTCGTTCTCACCGGTTGCGGTGGCGACGGGAAGGCGGACACCTCCGCCGAGGCACCGCCGCCCGCAAAAGTGGAGCACGAGTCGGACGCCGGTCTGGTGAAGGTGGACCACGCCGAGCAGTTCCCGCTGGCCACGGCTGGCGAGTACGACGCCGCGCCGCAGTTGAACGTGACCGGCGCGGTGAGTCCCGACGTGTCGCGCCAGATTCCGGTGATCTCGCTGGCCTCCGGACGCGTTGTGGAGATCCACGCGCGCATCGGCGACACCGTGCGGAAGGGCCAGCTCCTGATGCGCGTGCAAAGCAACGACATCTCCCAGGCCTTTTCCGACTACCGCCAGGCCAGCGCCGACGAGACCCTGGCGAAGGCGCAACTGGATCGTTCGACGATTCTGTACGACAAAGGCGCTATCGCGCAGAAGGATCTGGAAGTGGCCCAGGGCACCGACGCCAAAGCGAAGGTCGCCGTGGAAACGGCCCGCGAGCACTTGCGCGTTCTGGGCGCCGACATCAATCACCCCAGTGCGCTGGTGGACATCTTCGCGCCCGCTTCCGGCGTGATCACCGAGCAGAACGTAACCGCGGCGGCTGGCGTTAAGACGCTGGACAACTCGCCCAACCTGTTCACCATCACCGACCTCTCCCGCGTCTGGATCGTGTGCGACGTGTATGAGAACGACATGCCGTATGTGCGTCTGGGCGAGTTTGCGGACATCCATCTGAACGCTTATCCCGAGTTGACCCTCAAGGGGCGAATCGCGAACATCGGCCCCATCCTCGATCCTGCCATCCGCACCGCCAAGGTCCGTCTGGAGGTGGGCAATCCCGGGATGCTGCGGCTGGGGATGTTCACCACGGCCACATTTCATGGCCTGAAGAAAGAGACCCGCGCAACCGTTCCCGCGAGCGCGGTGCTGCATCTGCACGACCGTGACTGGGTCTACGTGCCGGCCGGGAACGCGCGTTTTCAGAGAGTGGAAGTGGCGGGCGGCGCCATGCTCGCGGGCAATCTGCAGGAAATCCGCTCGGGGCTCCGGCCCGGCCAGCAGGTTGTCGCCAACGCCCTGGTGCTGCAGAACACCGTCGAACAATAATGATCCGCGCTCTCGTCGACTTCGCTCTCAACAATCGTCTGCTTATTGTCGCGCTGGCCGTTCTACTGGTCATCTGGGGCGCCGTCTCTTTTCACAATCTGCCAGTGGAAGCTTATCCGGACGTGGCCGACAACTATGTCGAGATTATCACCCAGTGGCCGGGAATCTCCGCGGAGCAGATCGAGCAGCAGGTAACCATACCGCTCGAAACCGCGATGAACGGCATCCCTGGGGTTACTCATCTTCGCTCGTTCTCGATCTTTGGGCTGTCCGACCTGAAGCTGGTTTTCGATGACGGTACGGACAATCGCTGGAACCGCGAGAGAGTTCTGGAGCGTCTTTCGCAGGCCACCCTGCCACCGGGCGTGACGCCCCAAATGGGAACCGACTGGAGTCCGGTTGGACAGATTTACTTCTTTACGCTCCACAGCACCAATCCTCAATACGACGTGATGGAGTTGAAGTCGATCGAAGACTGGGTGGTCGAGAAGAACTTAAAGGCCGTACCGGATATCGTCGGTGTTTCCACTTTCGGCGGCCCGACGCGCGAATATCAGGTGCGTGTCGATCCCAATAAGCTGATCTCCTATGGGTTGAGTCTCGCCCAGGTGGAGCAACAGCTCACGAACAACAATGTCAATGCCGGCGGCAGTTTCCTCGAAGCCGGTCTGCAACAAATCAACGTACGGGAAGTAGGCCTTGTCAGGAACGTGCACGATATCGAAGACACCGTGCTCATGACGAAGAACGGCACCGCGCTTCGCGTGAAGGACATCGGTGTCGTCTCCCAGGGCCCCAGGATCCGCCTCGGTCAGTTCGCGCGTGCGATTCGCCGCGAGGACGGCAGGATTGTAGATAACGACGATGTGGTTTCGGCGTGGGTCCCCATGCGCAAAGGCGCGGATGCGGAAACCGCCCTGCTCGGACTCCACGCCAAAGTGGAGGAGTTGAACGATCGCATCCTGCCAAAGGGGGTGAAGATCGTCCCCTTCATCGACCGCAGCGAACTGGTGCGCCACACGACGAAAACAGTCCTCCACAACCTCACCGCGGGCATCATTCTTGTGGTGATCGTTCTCCTGCTGTTTCTCGGGAACATCCGGGGAGCGATCATCGTCGCCCTAACCATCCCGTTTGCGCTTCTGTTCGCCTCTACCTGTCTAAAGCTGAAGGGCATTCCCGCAAACCTTCTATCTCTGGGCGCGCTGGACTTCGGAATGGTGGTGGATGGGGCCGTGGTGATGGTGGAGAATATCGTGCGTCACCTCAACCGCAATGGGGGAGACACCCGAACGCCGAAGGAGAGGATCTTCGAGGCGGCGCACGAGGTCCAGCGCCCGGTGTTCTATGCCATTGCTATTATCATCACCGGCTACCTGCCCATTTTCACGCTGCAGCGCGTGGAAGGCAGGCTGTTCCAGCCCATGGCCTGGACCGTGGCGTTTGCTCTGCTTGGCGCGCTTCTGTTCTCCATCCTGGTGGCGCCGGTGCTCTCCAGCTTGTTTTTCGCAAAGGGTACGCGAGAGTGGCACAACCCGGTTATGACCTGGCTCACGGACAGATATCGCAGCGCGCTCAAATGGGCCATCCGCCTGCGCTTCCTCACTCTCGCGGGAGGTTTCGCCAGCCTTGCCCTCGCCATCTATCTCGCGGTCAGCGGCGTGATCGGCTCGGAGTTTCTGCCTCATCTGGATGAGGGGGCGCTATGGGTACGTGGTACTCTTGCGCCGAGCACCGGACCCAGCGAAGGAATCCGGTTTGCGAATCAGGCGCGAATCCTGCTGTGCTCCTTTCCCGAGGCTACCGAGTGCACCAGCCAGGTGGGCCGTCCTGATGATGGAACGGACGTGACCGGCTTTTTCAACACGGAGTATTACGTCGGCATGAAGCCCAAAGCACAGTGGCGACCGGCCTTTCACGAAGACAAGGACGAAGTCATCACGGCCATGAACCGGGAGCTTAACAAGATACCGGGCGTGATCTGGAACTTCTCCCAACCCATCGCGGACAACATGGAAGAAGCGGTTAGCGGAGTCAAGGGACAGCTTGCCACTAAAATCTATGGAGACGACCTGGTGGTTCTCGAACAAAAGGCCGATCAGATCGTCAGCGTTATGCGTGGGGTGAGGGGGATCGAGGACCTTGGCGTCTTTCGCGTCGTGGGCCAGCCGAATCTGAATATCACGGTGGATCGCCAGCAGGCCGCCCGCTTTCAGATCAACGTAGCGGACGTGCAGGATGCGATCCAAACCGCAGTCGGCGGCAACGCCCTTACCCAGGTCCTGCAGGGCGAGGCGCGCTACGACCTGGTGATGCGCTATCTGCCGCAGTACCGCAATACCAGGGAGGCGATCGAGGGTATTCGCCTGCTGTCGCCCGCGGGCGAACGAGTTTCGCTCGCGCAACTGTGCAAAATCGAGGCGCGCGATGGCGCTTCCGAGATTTACCGCGAAGGGAACCAGCGGTACATCGCCGTTAAGTACAGCGTGCGCGACCGTGACCTTGGCGGCGCCGTGGAGGAATCGATAAAGAAGGTGAACGCGCAGGTTCAACTGCCGCGTGGATATCACATCGACTGGGAGGGCGAGTACGAGAGTGCGAAGCGCGCCGAAGCGCGCTTGTGGATTGTCCTCCCGCTAACCGTTTTGTTGATCTTCCTGATTCTGTACCTGATGTTCCGTTCGTTCAAATGGGCAACTCTGATTCTGGTCAACGTGATGCTCGCGCGCATCGGCGGATTGCTTGCTCTCTTAGTCACGCACACGAATTTCAGCGTCTCCTCGGGGGTCGGCTTCCTGGCGTTATTCGGCGTCGCGGTCCAAACCGGAGTGATCATGCTCGAATACATCAATCAGCGGCGTGCGCGAGGCTCCACCATCGAAGAAGCCGCCATAGAAGGCGCCGTATTGCGGCTGCGACCCGTCATGATGACCATGCTGGTGGCGACGCTGGGGTTGCTGCCGGCTGCGCTGTCTCACGACATCGGCTCCGACTCACAGCGTCCGTTTGCAATCGTGATCGTCGGCGGATTGATCGCCGATTTGGTGATGAGTATCTTCCTGCTTCCGACTCTATATGTGTGGATGGCCGGTGATCACGACGTGCTTCCGCCGGTCGAGACGGAGAGCGATGTCTAACCGAACTTCGGAGGAGCTGAGCGCGAGAGCAACACAACGCCCGACGAAACCATGACGAACTGAAAATATCATAGAATAATGCCATTGTTACCTGCGATCGATCGCGCCGCCGCGTCCGCGTCGCGCCACATAACCCGGCGCGAGGAAGACGCCCAACATGACCGGTGCCATGATTTAGAAAACGTTGTCGTGAGGCTATCGTCGAATCTCGAATAGCGCCCGGAGACGAGCGCCGGCGAGCCTCAGCGAAGCAGCGGAGGAAGGATCGGAAATGGCTGTGCGACCCCTGAGCACCTGTGGTGCAGTTTGCGTCCTGACGGCGATTACGTTCGGCGTGCGTGTGCCCGCGGCGGGACAGGCGCTGTCCGGTTATTGGAAGTTCGACGGAGCAGGCGCCACCGTCCCCGACTCGAGCGGAAACGGGAACGACGCAACGATCGTGAATGCTCGCTGGACGGAAGGTCCCTCCGGCGGGAAGGCGCTGGCGTTTTGGGATTATGCAAACGACTACCCGCCTACCAAGACTCCAACGTTCGTGCGAGTCAAGCACAGCGACACGCTGACGCCCACGAAAGGGTTCGACATTTCGGCAACCGTGAGCGTGGATGCCCAGACGGGATCCCGCTGGACCGGCGCAGTGGTTCAGAAGGGAGAGGGGTATGGTTGCTCCTACCGCCTCCTCATCGGGAAGGACCTCAAAGTCCAGGCAAACGCGGGAAATGAGCACGCCTCCGCTGTGAGTACGAGCAGCCTCGTTTCGGGCAGATGGACCACCATTCGAGCGACATACGATGGGCGCGAACTCAGAATCTACATCGATGGGAAGGAAGACGCCAGGGTGCCGGTGGCGGCGGCGCGACTCGAGAGCAAGGACGACGTGAGAATCGGCGACCGGTTCACGGGCAAAATAGCGGAGGTCCGAATCCGCGTCGACTAGTCGGGTGATCTGCGGGCCTGGGGCCCAGATGAAGATACCTCCTTGTGGTTCTGGTGCGTTGTTGTTTTTGCCGGGCGCCGCAGCCGCGCCGGGCCGCCATCCGGGAATTCGTCCAGACGGCGGATCCCGAAGACGAGTTCTCGCTGACTCTGGTTCGCGACAGCCCGAAGCCGGAAGTGGGTTTGTCAGACGAACCGGATCGATTGCTGGATCGCGTGGATCAGACCGTCAGCGGCGGATTGACGGCCCTTCGGGATGCCACCTACTTCGCGGCGCAACAGTTGAAACGCGCGCGTCATCCACGCCGCGCGATGCGAATCGTTTCCGACGGAGCCGATAACAACAGCCGTTATCGCTCCTCCGAAGTTCGGTCGCTTCTCCGTGAGATGGACATTACGGTTTACGTCGTCGGAGTCCACAGCGGCAGTTCGCGGACGAGCGCCGCGGACCTGTACGATCTTCAATGCCTGGCGAAAGAAACGGGAGGCCGGTACTTCGATGCGTATTCGGCCAGGGATTCTCCGCGAATCATGGAGAGGCTCGATATCCGCAATCAATATGTCCTCGCCTACACGCCCAGGGTTCCCAGACTCGACGGCAAGTACCACCGGGTTCGCGTTGAAGTAGACAGTCCCGGTCCTGGCCCAGGGCCCAACCTCTCCTGGCGGCGCGGGTATATCGCGCCCTCCGCCCGGTGAAAGCGACTTCGTGAGGTCCGAGAATCGGTGCGGCAGGGTCAGGCCTGCTTCACCGTATCCTCTACTGGAGTCGTGATGCGAGCGCGAACGCTCTGCCAGGCGTATCGGATGGCGTTTCTGGCCTGTTCCCACGTGTGGGGATTGCGCTGCTCCCAGTCCCTGCGAACCGCCCGCTCGATGTCTTTCCACTCGCGCCGGCCGAAGCGGCGGCTCACGGCGAGTTCGCCTCCGTAGCGATAGGCCGGCCAGAGCTGCTCGTACCGGTATCCCGAACCCTGAAACGTCTCCCGGAAGCCGCGGCGCCAGTCTGCGTCAAAGTCTTCGAACCCGGCAGCGCTCGCCACCGGATCGACGCAATCGTAGATTCGTGCGCTGTTACGCGGCGGCTCGGAGGTGCGTGGACGCGCACCATTCCGCAGGTGCGCCGCCTGAATGCCCGGTTCGTCGGCGGGCTCGGCAAAACCCCCGGAAAGGGCCTTATGCAGACGGCTCAGGGAAGCCGTCTGCTCGAACACGGCAAGAGCGCGTTCGGCCGATTTGTGATTGTCGGTCTGTACCACGAGGACGGCCGAGCCTTCTTCGACGGCCCGGGTGTAATCGTGAGCGTCGTCCTCCGGAACGTGCATGCCAATGAGCGTCTGCGCCGCCAGCGTTTCGTCCCACGGCTCTCCCGATCCCACCAGACTGATTTCGCCACGCGTAAACCCGGCCCTCTCAAGTTCGCGGATCGCCTGCTCGACATTGAGAACGAGATGAAAGCGCCCTACTACTGTGGATGGCATGAATCGGTACCCTTCGGCGCATGAACAGGACGCGTACCCGAGGACCAAATGTCACCCGGCCGCGCCTCGGATTGTGCGAGCTACATCTCCACTGTCCCGTCCGGTGGACGCGATAGCATGGCAATAAGTGGCGGCAAGGTGGGGAGAATCTCAGGGAAAACCTGCGGCGACTAATTCCAGTGCTTCAGACGGGGCCAGGGCCAGGGTAACAACGGTGACGCGTAACACGATCCGCAGAACCAGGCGCGCCCGCCGCCAACGCCCTTCGGTGATTGTTTCCCACAGACGCCTCCGGAGGCGAACAGCATCTGGTAGATCGGTACCAGGTGACAGTCTTTGGCGTGCGGCGCGCTCGCCATGGCTTGTTGCGCCCCACGGCTGGCAGTAGTCCTGGATCGGAGGCGCGATTGCGATACAGAGGCAAGGTCGACTGGTGGATTGGGGCCTCATTGCTCGTCGCAATAGCCTGTCCGAGTGTGGTCGGCATAGTGGCGTCCGCACCATGGATGTTCGCTGCGGCTATCGGCGCCGCTCTCCTGGTTTTTGGATGCTGCTATCCCCAGTGGTACGAAACCACCGCGGACGCTTTGGTGATCCGGGCCGGGTTTACCACACGTCGCATTCCCTATGTCCAGATCACGGCAGTCCGCCCGTCATCTGACAGCCGGAGTGCGCTCGCATTGGCTTTGGATCGGGTCGAGATCGAGTATGGTTCCAAGGAGCTGTTGATCGCTCCCGAAAACCGGGAGGCGTTCTTCTCCGACATCGCTGCCAGGTCCCCGCAACTTTCAAAACAACACAG
The DNA here is from genome assembly GCA_049510065.1 of Bryobacteraceae bacterium. Lineage (GTDB taxonomy): Bacteria > Acidobacteriota > Terriglobia > Bryobacterales > Bryobacteraceae > CAWACP01. Next base: position 79,204 of record JBEKZH010000029.1, on the reverse strand, counting down.
CGTCATAAGTACTTGCGCATCCGCTCCCTTACTGTCGCGGCTCGGAAACGCAGGCACCGAGCCGCGACGGTGACGGAGTGGTTCTATCCGCAATCACTAATGACGCTGTGTTTAATTCGGCCATGCTTCCAGTTACCCGTGTCGTGCTTGAGGCAAAGTGAGCCCTATTTGCGGCCCCCCTGCGCGCGGAACTCATCGCGGAGACGGCGAACCTCGTCGAACAGGTCGGCGGGCACGGTTCTGCCGCGCAGTTTCGGATAGACTCCCTCGGCCTCCCGGCGCCACTCCGCGATCACGGCCGCGTCGGCGTGCACCACGGTGAGTTTTCGCTTCTGCATGGCGGTGACCGCTTCGTCGCCCATTTGGCGAATACTGCCGCGCAAACCGTATCCGGCGTCGCGCGCCGCCTTCAGCATCTCGGCGCGATCGGTGGGCGGGAGAGTATCCCAGACGCCTTTGGTGACCACCGTCGCCCCCACCAGCGGGGCCCATTTCACGTCCAGCATGCAGTTGGCGAGGCCGAAGGTCTGGTTGAGCAGCGCGTAGAGAGGAGTGGTGGGCACCACGTCGATGAGACCCGTCTGCAGGCCCATCAGAATATCGGTGGCGGCCAGCGCTACCGGGCGAAAGCCGTTGGCCTTCCAGAGTTCCAGCGTGTCCGGGTCGCCGGCCCAGGTAAACAGTTTCATGCGCCGCACATCGTTGAGGTGCACCACCGGCGTGCGCGAGAAAAAGTGTACCCAGCCGGCATCGCCCCAGTTGAGGACCACGTAGCCGCGGGCCTCGATCATCTTCTCGAGGCGCGGAGCAAGCCGGTCGCGGATGTAGTCCAACTCTTCGTAGGATTGCGACATCATGGGGATCTGCAGCGCGGCCACGCCGGGCTCGATTGCGGACATGCCCGCGCCGGAAAGCGCCACCGCGCGGATCTGGCCGATGCGCATCTTGTTCACCAGATCGGGCTCGTCGCCCAGCACACCGCCCGCGTAGATCACCAGCTTTACACGGCCCGCGGAAATGGTGCGCCAGCGCTCCCCCATCTGCTGCAGCACCTGGTGCCAGGGAGACCCCACTGGCGCCAGCGTACCCATCTTGATCACGGTCTGCTGGCACAGGCCGGCGGTGCAGGATCCGAGCAGGATCGCGACTGCGGAAACACGACGCAGCATATTCGCTCCTACGGCGCCGGCGATGCCGGCTCCAAAAACAACTCGTCCACGCGGCTGAGCAACCACCGCGCGCGGTGCTGGGCCACCAGATTGGTGAGCCGGTGCGCCGGCTGCCGGTCTGGATCGATGGCCAGCGCGCGCTCGATCATTGACTGGAATTCCGCGCGATTCTGCGCGGGCACGCAACTGTTCTCGGCGAAGGATACAAAGAGGCCGGCGTGCGCGCCGCCGGAGAGCCGCAACGCCTCCTCGAAATAGCGCCGCATGCGCTGCTGTTGCTCCGCGGCTGGCACTCCCGAGCGCGCGGCTTCAATGCTGATCAGGAATTCCTGGACGGCTCCCTCGCCCCAGTTCGCGTCCAATTCCAGGACGCGCCGGATCATGGCTTCCACCAGCGGCAACTGGGCGATCATCTCCGGTTGATCTTTGGAAGCGGAGATGGCCAGACCGTGGGACGCCGCGGTCCAGTAGAGCAGGGGCACGTCGGCCTTGCGCACCCGCGCCAGAGCGGCGCCGGGATCGCGTTCCAGCGCGCCGCCGAAACCCGGGTAACGAACTTCCAGCCCGCGCAGGCCGTATCCGTGGGCACGCAGATACAGGCGCCGCGCCCGCGCCCGCAGATAATTGCTGCGCTCCAGACTCTCGGAAGCGGTCTCGTCGGCCCGCTCATCCACGAACGCGTACGAGTACTCGGTGAAGCCGCTGGCTGCAGCGAGCAGCAATCCGCTATGCCGCGGGGACTCGGCCAGCAGGCTCTCGATCAGCTTCAGGCTGAAGGGCAGGGCGTCGCCCACCAGGTCCGGGTCTTCGTCGCTCTCCCAGGTGGAGCCGCCGGAGGCCAGCGCGTTTCCAAGCTTGTTCACGGCCATGCGGCGGATGGAGCAGCCGCCGAGGCAGGCGAGCAGAAGACAAACGGATGCAATGCGCTGGGCTCCCATGCTGGTTCGGCCCGATTATTTCATTTTTCGCGCGCCTCCGCCACCACCGGGTTCCGCAGCTCGCCGAGCCCCTGAATAGCGATGACCACCTCATCGCCCGGTCGCAGCCAGCGCGGGGGCCGGCGTGCGAAGCCGACTCCGGCGGGGGTACCGGTGGAAACAATGTCGCCTGTCTCCAGCGTGATCACACTCGACAGGTACGCCACCAGCGCCGGGATGCCGAAGATCAGCTCGCGCGTGTTCGAGTTCTGCATCAGCTCGCCGTTGATGGTGAGACGGATGTTCAGTGCGTGCGGGTCGTCGATCTCGTCCGCCGTGGTGATCCACGGTCCCATCGGAGCGAAGGTGTCGAACGTCTTGCCCATGAGCCATTGGCTGGTGGCCTTCTGAAAATCGCGCGCGCTCACGTCGTTGACGATGGTGTATCCGATAACGTGCTTTTCCCAATCTCCCGCCGCGATGTGCCGTCCGCCCCTGCCGATGACGAACGCGAACTCGGCTTCATAATCCGGCTTCGTGGAGTTCTTCGGAAGCACGATGGCCTCGCCGGGTGCGATCACGCACTGCGAGAACTTACTGAAGATGGTGGGGACGCTGGGAATCTCCGAGTGCGATTCGGCCGCATGATCGCGGTAGTTCAGGCCCACGCAGATGAACTTCGGAGGGCGGGGAATGGGCGCCAGCAGCGTGATCTGATCGCGCGGCGTCACCGCGTCCGCTGGCGGGTTGCTCAGAAACTTGTCGATGGGCGTCCACTCCACGCCCAGAACGGACAACATATCGCGGTGGCCCAGCGGCGCAAGACTCACCGCGGCATTGTCGAGGAGCACACCCGGCTCGGGATCGGCGCCGGGCTTCCGGCGGTACGTGATCAGCTTCATAAACCAACTATGCTACAGGTTCCCGCGCCGGGCCTGCTCGCGCTCGATGGCCTCGAACAGCGCCTTGAAATTGCCCTTGCCGAAGCTGCGGCTGCCTTTGCGCTGGATGATCTCGTAGAACAGCGTGGGCCGGTCTTCCACCGGGCGCGTGAAGATTTGCAGCATGTAGCCTTCGTCGTCGCGGTCGACGAGGATGCCGAGATCGGCCAGGCGATCGAGCGGCTCGTCGATCTTTCCCACGCGGGCTTCGAGCTGGTCGTAGTACGACGTGGGCACGCGCAGAAACTCCACGCCCTGCGCGCGCAGCTTCGAAACCGTTTCGATGATATCGGCGGTGGCCATGGCGATATGTTGCACGCCGGGGCCCTTGTAGAAATCGAGATATTCTTCGATCTGCGATTTCCGGCGGCCCTCGGCGGGCTCGTTGATGGGGAACTTCACGCGGCCGTTGCCGTTGGACATCACCTTGGACATCAGCGCCGAGTACTCCGTGCTGATGTCGGCGTCGTCGAAGTGCTTCCACATCTGGAAACCCATCACTTCGCGATAGAACTCCACCCAGCGGTTCATTTCGCCCCAGCCGACATTGCCCACCATATGGTCGATGTGCTGAAGGCCCACCGGCCGCGCCACCGCTTCGTCGGCATCCACTGGCGCGAAGCCGGGCATGAACACGCCATGGTAATCCGAGCGTTCCACGAAGGAGTGAATGGTGTCGCCATAGGTGGCGATAGCGGAAATGCGCAGTTCACCGTGGTCATCCCTGAGGGTGGCGGGTTCCATCACGCTGACCGCCCCGCGCGCTGTGGTTTCGCGCCAGGCAGACGCGGCATCGTCCACCCACAGCGCGATATCGCGGACGCCGTCGCCGTGCCGCTGAATGTGTTGCGCGATGGCCGCTTCGGGGTCGAGCGGCGTGGTGAGCACGAAGCGAATCTTGTCCTGCTGGAGGACATACGAGGCACGGTCACGCGTGCCTGTTTCGGGTCCCCGGTACGCCACCAGTTTCATGCCGAAGGCCGCGCGATAGTAATATGCCGACTGCCTCGCATTGCCGACGTAGAATTCCACGTGGTCCGTACCATTCAGCGGCAGGAAATCAACAAGACCGGGGACAGACGGATGCGTCCCTGACGGTCTGGGAACGGAGGCTGGGATCTGCCGACCAGGGCCGTATTCGTCTGTCCCCGGTCTTATTCTATCTGTGGCCATATTGTCTCCATCGCCTCCACGCACCGCCGGTTGTCTTCCTCCGTCCCTGTGGAGATGCGCACGCACTGCGGCAGACCGAATGCCTTCAGCGGCCGCGTCACGACGCCGTGTCTCAGCAGCTCCTCCACCAGGCGGGCGGCCTCTTGCTCACCGGGCAGGACGATCATGACGAAGTTGGCCTCCGACGGCACCACCGTCAGCCCCAGGCGCCGGAATGCCTGGGTCAGAAACTCTATGCCGCGCGCATTCAGTTCCAGGCTGCGATGCAGGAACGCCTTGTCCGCCAGCGCTCCAATGCCCGCCGCCTGGGCCAGCGTTCCCGGCTCGAAGGGCAGCTTCACCTTGAGCAGGTTGCGGATCAGCTCCTCGTGCGCGAAACCATAGCCGATGCGCATGCCCGCCAGCCCATACGCCTTGGAGAACGTGCGCAGCGTAATGACGTTGTCATAGCGGTAATGCATGGAATCGGGATAGCGCGCGTTGTCGCGAGCGTACTCGTAATAGGCTTCATCAAGAATGATGAGGACGCGCTCGGGCACATGCTGGTAAAACTGGTCGAACTCGGCCCGCGTGAAGATGGTGCCGGTGGGATTGTTGGGATTTGCCAGATAAATGATCTTGGTCTGTTCGGTGATGGCGGCGGCCAGCGCCGTCAGATCGTAATGCCAGTCGCGATAGGGGACCGTCCGGTATTTCACGCCACGAGATCTCGCCAGCACCTGGAAGCCGATGAAGGCGGCTTCGGTGGTGAGCACCTCGTCCTCATCGCCCAGAAACGTGCGGATGATGTTGGACATGATGCCCTCGGATCCGCTGCCCGCGATCACGTTCTCCACCCTGAGGTCGAACTCGCGCGCGAGCACGCGGCGGAGGTCCAGGCCGCCGTTGGGGTAGAGATTGACGTGGTCCATGGCATTGCGCACGGCCTCCAGCGCAAGCGGAGACGGGCCCAGAGGATTCTCGTTCGACGCCAGCTTGACTACGTCCGTGAGGCCGTATTGCTGGCGGACGTCCTCAATGGTCCGGCCAGCCTCGTACGGGCGCAGGGACTCGATGTAGGGCGGGACCAGGCTCATCCTCACCTATAGTAGCCCGGCTTCCGGAGATAGCACCACCCCGGGGTGATGTTATCCTGATTACCGCAACGCCAGCGCTGCTATAGGGTCGTAGCAGAATCCAAGACACACGTCCCGGACAGCCGCGGTTCCCACTTCTCTCGTCGGCAGCTTCTCGATTTCGTGAAACAGGTCCGCGACCTCCCGGGGAGGCGTCGTACGATACTCGCTAGTGAAAGCTAAGGGTCGGGAGTCGTGAAGGACCACGTACCAACCCTCTGCATTCCACGACCGCAGTGCTTTTGCTGGTGGTGTGTGCAGATTCAACAATTCCGGTGACGTCACAAAAGCACGCGCACGCTCGAGGGTGGACAGCGATACCTCTGCCATGGCAACAACTGCAATCTGGGCATCAAATCGATACTGGAACAGACGTCGGTTATTCCGCCAGATCCAGGCTCTCCCATCTCTGGACGTAGTGACTCTGGTTTCATGGAACCTGAGCCCACGCTTTTCTACATGCAGGATACTGAATTCCGAACTATTCCTGCCCACGCAGCCGCGAGGGACCCTGTAGGGCGTCGCTGCGTGGACGAGCCATACAGCCGTCACGACAAGACCAACGACAAAGGCTGGCCATGTGCGTCGGGACAAAGGAGATCCCCGAATCAACCACCGTGCCGGAAGCAAGCGCAGTGAAGAACAGGCCATGGCAATTACGATCAACGCTACTGAGAGGATTTTCAGCTTCACAAATACCAGGAACTGGTTACCCTCCGGAGATGCCGAGTCTGGACCGTTCAGCGTGATCCAGGAATTCCAGTCGAGCGACAACTCAGCCCAGACGAACCAGGGTAAGGCGATCAATCCGGCAAGCAGCCCCAGGGAGTAGCCGAAGCGGGGTCTGAAGAAAACGAGGGCACAAGCGAATAAGAAGACCAACGGACTCGCGATGGCAAGATCCTCGGCTGGGCGGCTAGGGTTAACGCCAAGGGGCCAATCCGGAATTCTCAGAAAGACGCATGCAATGCTCGCTGCCGTGCAAAGATAGAGGGCTGCGATTGTCAGCCTGGGTGTAAACTCGCGGCGTGCTTCCGCAAAACCGTCCATAACTGAATTCGACACCGGAAGCGTAATTGTAGTTCCTCTACACCTACCCCCAGCTCTTTACGATCTCCTCGAAGCACTGAAGCCCGCTGGGAATAACCGCGGCGTATCCGCCCCCTGGACTCGTCCAGGCGCCCGCCAGGTACAGGTTGCGGATCGGGGTCTTGTGGGGGAGGCGCCGGACGCCGGAGTTGTTCAGCGTCTGGTCCCAGCCGTAGATGGCGCCGTGGTAGTTGCCGGTGTAGCGGACGTTGGTGAGCGGCGTGGCGATTTCCCTGACCTCGATGGCCTTCGAAAGGCCGGGCAGCACCGTTCGCTCCGCCTGCTGGATCAGAGCGCTGGCGATGCGCTCTTTCTCGGCCCGGTATGCGTTCTTGCGGCCCTTCCAGTAATCGATCTCGAAGCGCTTCCAGTGGTCGAACCCCTGCAGCGTGATCAGGGTCAGCGTGTTCTTGCCCGCGGGCGAATAGCCTTCGTAGACGTTGTCGTAAACCATCATGCCGAAGCCGGGGTTGCTCACGTCCGCCACCAGTTGCGCGTTGTAGCCGCTCTCGGGATCGTAGCCCGTCTCGCAGAAGATCTCGGCGTCTTTCAGGCCGGTCTCTTTCACCAGGTCCTTCTTTAGACCGAGGAAGACCAGGAAAGTCGAGAGACTCGGCGTGTACTGATCCATGCGCGCAAGATATTCCGGCGGCACCTCCTCCGGGTCCATGAGCTTGTGGAACGTATCGTACGCGTTGGCGTTCGCGACCACAGCGCGGCCTTTGTACTCCTGCCCGTCCGCCGTGTGCACTCCAATCGCGGCGCCATCCTTAGTCAGGATGCGGTCCACACGTGTGTTGAGCAGCACCTTCCCACCATGCGCTTCGATGAATCGGGCCACGGCATTGCTGATCGCCTGCGACCTGCCTTTGGGGTAGTAGCCGCCCTCGGTCAGGTAGCCGATGCTGGGCATCGCGTAGTAGACGGCGGCGAGTTTGGAAGGCGGCAGCCCGTAGTATTCCCACATCGCCGATACGATTGCCTGGAGCTTCGGGTCGCGGATGCGGGCCTCCAGCACTTCACCCCACGTGTGCGTAGCGTAGCGGAACAGAAGCGGGAAGTCCGCCGGGAAGCGGCTCATGTTCACGTTTCCCCGCGCCGCGCTGAACTTCGCCACGTCGCGCGCCACCCCGGTCATGTCGTCGTACAGCGCCTTGATTCCGTCCTTTTCCTCCGGGAATTGCGCGATCAGCAGATCGAGATACGCGCCCAGGTTCTTCTGCGGCACGCGGATATCGTGTTTGGGAAAGATGGCCCGGTAAAGATACGGCAACTGGACGAACTCGACGTCGGTGATTTCGGGGAACCCGGGGATGAGATTGTACAAGCCGTTCCGTTGCCCCGCGCTGGTGGCGTGCAGCGATACGTCGAATACAAAGCCGCCGGGCCGCTTGAATGCCGTCGCGTAGCCGCCGGGCTTGTCGTGCTGTTCGATCACCAGCGGCCGGAATCCCTGTCTCGCAAACGCCGCGGCGCAACTGAGACCTCCCAGACCGGAGCCGATGATCACCGCGTCGAAGTCAGCGGACGCTTTGTCGGCGGCTCTTGCGACCGGGAGCGAAGTCCAGTCCAGAGCCACGGGCAGGGTGGCGAGAATTGATTTGAGGACGTCCCTTCTGGGAACCGAGGTGGCGGACATCGGGCAACCCCCTTCCGGGCCTGACTGTGAGGACGGCGCACCGATCCCGGCGGAAGGCGCGCGGCCGCACCAGTTCATGGCAGAGCTGTCAGTCCGACACCAGTATATATAACAGCCCTTGGGATGAGAGTTCTCGCCCGGTTCCGAACAGCGAACTCGTTAGGAAGCAGATCGAGGCGGACATCGCACGCGATTTGACCGCCCGTGGGCTGGCCATGGTCGATGGGCCATCTGATCTAAACGTCCGGTACCGCTTCGGGTCGGCACGAGAAGCGCAACTCGAGACGTTTCCCGCCCGATGGCGCCGGTTGGGGCGCGCGGGTGGTGCGAGTGCCGTTCACCGAGGGCACCCTGGTCATCGATCTGCAGGACCCCAGCGCCCATTCGCTGGTCTTACTCGGCATCGCCAGCGAGGAGAAAAGCGACGCCGCGAGGATCGAAGGCAAGCTGGACGACATGGGTAAGGAATGCGCTGGCGAAACACCCGCCGAAACCGAAGTACCGCCGGATTGCATCCTCGATACAGGCGGCCCGCTACAATCGGGAGCGGGACCGGCCGTGAACAGACAACGTGAAATCGAACTGGCGAAGGGCTTGCTCAGTGGAGACGCCGATGCGTTTGAGCGCTTTGTCCAGCATTTCCGCACCAGGCTGTTTCAATACACCCGGCTGGTGTGCCGCCAGCGCGAGGACGCCGAGGAAGTCGCCCAGGAGGCGTTGCTCAAAGTATTCGAGAGCGCCGATCAGTTGCGGGAGCCGGAACACGTCCGGGCGTGGGTGTTTCGCATCGCGCGCAACGCTTGTCTGATGAAACGGCGCAAGAGCGTTTTCGCGCCGGACGAGGAGTTGTCGCTGGACCAGTTCTTTCCGGCGACGGAACAGGGCGGGGAACACCGCCACATGGAGATCGCCGACTGGTCGCAGGCGCCGGAGAAAGACCTGCTGCGCCAGGAGTTACGCGAGACACTCGGCGACGCCATCAGCCAGTTGCCGGAGACGTATCGCTCCGTGGTGCTTCTGCGAGATGTGGAGGAGCTATCGACGGAAGAAACCGCGCAGATCCTGGACCTCAGCATCGATGTGGTCAAGACCAGGTTGCATCGCGGAAGGCTGGCCATCCGGCAGAAGTTGGACGACTACGTGCGAATACATGGAACACAACCCCGAGAGCTGTAAAGAAGTCTTCGAACTCTTATCGCAGTACCTCGACATGGAACTGCCGCCGGAGGCGTGCAGGGAGATCGAAGGTCACCTGGCCGGATGCCCTCCCTGCGTGGAGTTTGCCGAGAGCCTCCGCCGGACCGTGGACCTCTGCCACGAGTACGAAGCCAGCGTGATGCCCGAGCCGCTGAGCGCATCCGCGCGCGGCGAACTGCAACGCGCCTGGGACAGGATGCTGGCGGCGCGCCGTGCCAGCGGGCAGTAGCCGAAGCTACTCCATGGGCAGGCCGGCGGCTTTGTACGCCGCCATTCCGCCATCCAGCGAATAGACGTTCGAGTAGCCCATGCGCTGCAGGCTCTCCGCCGCGAGCGCCGAACGATTGCCGCCCGCGCAGTACAGGATTACCCGCTTGTCCCTCTCCGGAACGGCCGCCTCGATGCGCGCCTCGAGAACGCCTCTGCCGATGTGCCGAGCGCCAGCGGCGTGGCCTGCTGTCCACTCTTCGGTCTCGCGGACATCGATCAGGACGTATTCCGCGTGATCGGCGATCATGCGGCCCAGTTCCTTCGCATCGATGTGCTTGATGTGCGTGTTGGCTTCGGCGACGAGGGCGCGAAAGCCCGGATTAGCGGGTTTGGCTGGTTCTTGTGCGGAGCACGGGAACGAAAGCAGACTGCTCGCAAGGAGTACGAACTCAATAGTGCGCATGGTAGAACCCCTCCTAAATGTACCTCTCCGGCCGCGGATTTGTGAGCCTGCATATTCGCCTTGTATTCGCCCAGGAAGCATGCTATTCTTTCGTGGTGCCGCAACTCGCGGCGGAGGTCACAATGTCCATCAGCGAAATGCTCTTACCCGAGTTTGACCAGGAGATGGCTAACACTCGGAAGATGCTGGAACGCGTTCCGGAAGATAAGCTGGATTACAAACCGCACGAGAAATCGATGACACTCGGCCGCCTGGCCGCACACACCGCGGAGATGGTGGGTTGGGTGACCACGGTGATCAGCACCGAATCGCTCGCCCTGGAGCCCGGCATGGAGCCCCTCTCGCCGAAGTCGAGAAAGGAACTCCTCGATGGGTTCGACAAAAGCGTGGCCGAAGCCCGCGCCGCCATCGTCGGCGCCACCGACGAGCATCTGGCGAAGATCTGGACGCTCATATACGCCGGGAAGACCGTCTTCTCGATACCGCGCGCGGCAGTGCTGCGCGGCATGGTGATGAACCATATCATTCACCATCGCGCGCAACTGAGCGTTTACCTGCGTCTGAATGACGTCGAGATTCCCGGCATGTACGGACCGTCGGCCGACGACATGAAGTACTGGCAAACCGCGCAAGCCTGAGCGCGTCCAATTCCGGGACGGGTACGGGCAAAACGGGGACAGACTACTGCGTGCGTGTTTGGTGGCTTGAACCACATCAGTAAGTCTGTCCCCCGTTTTACCCCAGGTGAATACGTGAATACGCGGCTGCCGCCGCATGTCCCCCTGAGCGCGTGTTATTCTGTGAATTACTTCGGTAGAGGCGCGGGAGCCATTAGTAGCCGTTGCGCAGTTTCGGGCAGCTCCGAACGACGGTGAAAGGGGTAGCAGTGATTCCCGCCGAAATCGCGCCGTGCAGCAGCGTTCGGCCGATTGGGGGGCGGCGGTTAAGACCGGCTCACTGTCATCCGGATGGGAGTGGATTCCGTCGGATGGAGCGCTATCGGGATCGCGGCGGCAGTTACTCTCGCCCGCGCCTCCTTTCCTCCTTCCTGTTTCCATTCCAAACTGAATAACGGGGCCGGGTCCGCCCGGTCCCTGGACGGGAACCTATGAACGTCTTCGAATTGACGCAGGCGCTGGTGGACATCGAGTCCATCACGGGGAACGAAGCGCCGGCCGGCGACTACATCGCCCGGCGGCTCTCGCCCCTCGCCGCTCGCCACGATGGGCGGGTGGAGCGCCTCGCCGTCGAGCCGAATCGCTTCAACGTGTTCGCGTCGTGGGGCGATCCCGTGGTCACCCTTTCCACGCATATCGACACGGTGCCGCCCTACTTTCCGGCGTCGGAGGATGACGAGTACATCTACGGACGCGGCGCCTGCGATGCGCGGGGCATCATCGCTTCCATGATCTGCGCCGTGGATGAACTGCTGGCCGGCGGCGTACGCGGCGTCGCGCTGCTTTTCGTGGTGGGCGAAGAGCGCAACAGCGCCGGGGCATTCCACGCCGCGAAGGACGGACGCGGCTCGCGCTTCCTCATCAACGGCGAGCCGACGGAGAACAAGCTCGCGGCGGGTTCGAAAGGCGCGCTGCGCATGGAAGTGTTCGCGAGCGGGCGCATGGCCCACTCCGCGTATCCGGAGCTCGGCGAATCGGCCATCAACAAGCTGCTCGACGCGCTGGAGGCGATTCGCCGGGTGCCGCTGCCCGTTGATCCCGTGCTTGGCCCATCGACGCTGAACATCGGCACCATCCATGGCGGGCGCGCGCCGAATGTGATCGCCGACGAGGCCGTCGCGGAGTTGCTGATCCGCCTGGTGGACGACGGTGAGGCCACCCGAACCGCCGTGCACGCAGCCGCGGCGGGCAGCGCCGAAATCCGCGACATCCTGAGCATTCCCGCCGCGCGACTGGGCTCGCTGCCCGCCTTCGAGACGACGGTGGTCGCGTTCACCACCGACATCCCCGCGTTCGGCGGCGCGTGGGGCGAGCCGTTTCTCATCGGCCCCGGCAGCATCCACGTCGCGCACACGGCCGAAGAACGCGTGTCCAAACGCCAGCTCGCCGAAGCCGTCGAGGTTTATAAGAGGATGGTTCAACAACTCCTCAGAGGATGAAATGACACCACGTATCGAAGTCGGAATCCTGGGCGCCACCGGCATGGTGGGCCAGCACTTTGTGAAGTTCCTGCGGAACCACCCGTGGTTCGAGCTGACCTGGGTGGGCGCGAGCGATCGCTCGGCCGGAAAGAAGTACGCCGAGGCCACCACCTGGCGCCTCGACGGCGAAATGCCGGAGACCGTTCGGGACCTCACCGTGCAGGACTGCGTGCCACGCGACGCGCCGCACCTTGTCTTCTCGGCCATGGACGCCTCGGTGGCCACCGATATCGAACGCGCCTTCGCCGAGGCCGGCCACGTAGTAGTGTCGAACTCGAAGAACCATCGCATGGAGCCCGACGTTCCGCTGCTGGTGCCGGAGGTGAACGCGGATCATTTGAAGGTGGTCACGCTGCAGCAGCGCCGCCGCGGCTGGAATGGGCAGATTGTCACCAACCCGAATTGCTCCACGGTAGCGCTCACCATGGCGCTCGGTCCCATGAAGCCGTTCGGCATCACCCGCGTGCTGGCCACCACCATGCAGGCTCTCTCTGGCGCGGGCTACCCCGGCGTCGCCTCCATGGACGCGACTGCGAACGTGGTGCCGTACATCGGCGGCGAAGAGGAAAAGATGGAGCAGGAGACGCAGAAGATCCTGGGCGACCTGACTGCCGACGGTTTCCGCCCGTTGGATGCCCGGGTCAGCGCGGCCTGCAATCGCGTCCCGGTGGTGGACGGTCACACCGTGGCGGCGTCGGTGGAGTTTCGCGAGAAGCCCAGCGAAGCCGATCTGCGCGAGGCCATTGAGAAATTCCGCGGCGTGCCGCAGGAGCGTAAGCTGCCCAGCGCGCCGGAACGGCCGGTGATCTACATGACCGCCAGCGACAGGCCGCAGCCGCGCCGCGACGTTGAGCGCGAGAACGGCATGGCGGTGTTCATCGGGCGCCTGCGCCCCTGCCCGGTGCTCCACTACAAATTCATCGCTCTCGGCCACAACACCATTCGCGGGGCGGCCGGCGCCGCGGTGTTGAACGCCGAGCTGATGTACACCGAAGGGATGCTGGACTGATGATCGTAATGAAGTTCGGCGGCTCTTCCGTCGAATCCGCCCAGGCAATCGCGCGCGTGGCTGGCATCGTGCGCGACCGGCTCGACTGCCATCCCATCGTCGTGGTGTCGGCCATGGGCAAGACCACCAACCGTCTGCTGGCCATCGCCGGCGAGGCCGTGCACGGCGAGCGCGATCAGGCCATCACCCACCTGCGCGAGCTGCGCGATTTCCATCTGCGCGAATCGGGCATGGAGCGAACCGTCGAAGACCATTTCCAGGAGCTGGCCGAGTTGATGCGCGGCCTGGCCATTCTGGGCGAGCTGACGCCGCGCTCCATCGACGCCCTCTCCAGTTACGGCGAGCGCCTCTCCAGCCTCATCGTCACCAATCTGTTCCAGCACCACGGCCTTCGCGCGGTGCACGTGGATTCGCGCAAGGTCATCGTCACCGACAATCGCCACACCCAGGCCGCGCCCCTCTACGAGGAGACGTACAAGCGTCTGGCCGCGTGCCTGCCACCGCTGGCGGAGAAAGCGGTTCCGGTGATGGGCGGCTTCATCGCCTCCACGCTGGAAGGCGTCGCATCCACGCTGGGGCGCGGGGGATCGGACTTCACCGCGGCCCTGGTTGGCGCGGGCATCGGCGCCGAAGAGATCCAGATCTGGACCGACGTGGACGGCATGCTCACCTGCGACCCGCGCCTTTGTGAAGGCGGCCACCGCATCCGCCGCATGTCCTTCGAGGAGGCCGCCGAGCTGGCCTATTTTGGAGCGAAGGTGCTGCATCCCGCCACGGTGATCCCCGCTCTCGAAAAGAACATTCCCGTCCTGATTCTCAACTCGCGCCGCCCGCAGGTGGACGGTACGCGCATCATCCGCGACGAGGTGCACAGCTCCAACCCGGCCAAGGCGATCGCATCCAAAGCCAACATCGTCGCGGTGAACATCCGTTCCACGCGCATGTTCATGGCACACGGTTTCCTGCGCCGTATTTTTGAGGTGTTCGACCGTCACGCCGTGCCGGTGGACATGATCTCCACGTCCGAGGTCAGCGTTTCGCTTACCATCGACCCCACGCCCGAGCTGCCCGCCATCATTTCTGAGGTGAGCGAGTTCGCCGAGGTCACCGTGGACGAGAACCAGGCCATCGTCTGCATTGTGGGCGAAAATATTCGCTATACGCCGGGCATTGCCGCGCGCGTGTTCAACGCGCTGGGCAAGGTCAACGTGCGCATGGTTTCGCAGGGAGCATCGGCCCTGAATCTGGGCCTGGTGGTGGCCGGCGCCGATCTGAACGCGGCGGTCCGGGCGCTCCACGATGAGTTCTTCCGCGAACTGGATCCGGAGGTGTTCGATGTCTGATCAGGCCCGCGCTCTGGCGATCGTCGGCTACGGCAAGATGGGCCGGCTGATTGAGCAGCTTGCGCCCGAGTACGGTTTCACGGTGGCCGCCCGCTACGATGTCGACCGCCGCGAGCCGCTCGACAACATCGACGTCGCGGTGGAGTTCTCAGTGCCGGGCGCCGTGCTGAGCAACGTGGAGATGCTGGCCGTGCGCGGCATCCCGGTGGTGATTGGGACCACCGGATGGCTGGAGCACCTCGACCGCGTGCGCGAGATCGTGGAGTTTCACGACTCGGCCGCTGTGTGGAGCCCCAACTATTCCATCGGTGTGAACGTGTTCACGCGGCTTGTGTCGGAGGCGGCGCGCCTGTTCGCCGACGAGAAGGCCTACGGGGCGTGGGGCTGGGAGATCCATCACCACACCAAGAAGGACGCACCGTCGGGTACCCTGCTCAAGCTGGTGGAGACCATGAAGCTGGCCGGGTACGAGCGCGCCATCGACGTCAGCTCGAGCCGCGCCGGCGCGCACCCCGGCACGCACGAGATCGGGTTCGATTCGGCGGCCGACACCATCACGCTGCGGCACACCGCGCGCAGTCGCGAGGGCTTCGCGCGCGGAGCCCTGAAGGCGGCACAATGGGTGATGGGCCGGAAGGGCCTGTTCGAATTCAGCGAGGTTCTGTTCGGGAGGTAAGGCATGTTCAAAGGATGCGGGACTGCTCTGGTGACCCCTTTCACGCGCGACGGCGCGCTGGACCAGACGACGCTGCGCGCACTGGTGCGCCGCCAGATCGAAAATGGAATCAACTTTCTGGTTCCCTGCGGCACCACCGGCGAAAGCCCCACGCTCACGCGGGAGGAGCATCTGAGGGTGGTGGAGATCACGCTGGAAGAGGCAAAAGGCGTGGTGCCCGTACTGGCGGGTGCCGGCGGCTACAACACCGCCGAGGTGATTGAGCTGGCGAGAGAGGTGGAAGGTCTGGGCGCCGATGGCATCCTGTCGGTTACGCCCTACTACAACAAGCCCACGCAGGAAGGCTTGTACCAGCACTACAAAGCGATTGCCTGCGCCGTTTCGCTGCCCGTCGTGGTGTACAGCGTGCAAGGCCGCACCGGCGTGAACGTGGAGCCGCTCACGTTGAAGCGCCTCTCGGAAATCGACAATATCGTGGGCGTGAAGGAGGCGTCGGGCAACCTCTCGCAGGTTGCCGCGGTGGTGCATCACGTACCGGAACGCTTCACCGTGCTCAGCGGCGACGACGCGGTCACCCTGCCGGTGATCGCACTCGGAGGCCGCGGGCTGATTTCGGTGAGCGCCAACGAGATTCCGGCGGAGATGACGCAACTGGTGCGCAGCGCGCTCAACGGCGATTTCGCGGAGGCGCGCCTCACCCAGCGCCGGTATTTCCCGCTGCTGGAGGTTAACTTCGTCGAGTCGAACCCGATTCCGGTGAAGGCCGCGATGGCGCTCATGGGCCTGCTGGAGCCGGTGTGGCGATTGCCGCTGGTGCCGCCCTCGCCCGCCAATCGGCAGAAGATCGAGAAGGTGCTGGATGGTCTGGGCCTGCTCGCCGCGCGGAGCGTGCATGCAGGCTGAGATCGAAGAGCTTTTTGATTCGCCCCCCGCGTCGTATACCGACGAACATTTCGGCCTCTTCCAGCGCTTCCGGCAGGCCTTGAACGAGGGCCGTGCGCGCGCCGCCGAGCCCGATGCGTCGGCGGCGAGCGGCTGGCGCGTGAACGCGTGGGTGAAGAAGGGCATCCTGCTGGGTTTCCGCATGGGCGCCATCGTGGACATGTCCGTGGACCCGGCGCGGCAGCCGTTCTTCGACAAGTCCACGTGGCCGGTGAAGCAGCTCACCGCATCGAGCGGCGTGCGCATCGTTCCCGGCGGCTCCAGCATTCGCGACGGCTGTTACATCGGGCGCGGCGTCACCTGCATGCCGCCCATGTTCATCAACGTGGGCGCATGGGTGGGCGACGGAACCATGGTGGACTCGCACGCACTGGTGGGCAGTTGCGCACAGGTTGGCGCGAACTGCCATATCTCGGCTGCGTCTCAGATTGGCGGAGTGCTGGAGCCCGTAGGCGCGCTCCCGGTGATTATCGAGGACGACGTGCTGGTGGGCGGCAACTGCGGTGTCTATGAGGGGACGGTGGTGAAACGTCGCGCGGTGCTGGGTACCGGAACCATCCTGAACCGCTCCACGCCCGTCTACGATGTAGTTCGCGGTTGCATTCACGCTGCTACGAACGGCGAGCCGCTGGTGATCCCCGAGGAGGCGGTGGTCGTGGCCGGCGCGCGCGCCATCACGCAAGGCCAGGGCAAGGACTGGGGCCTCTCGCTGTACACGCCGGTGATCGTCAAGTATCGCGATTCGAAGACGGACACGAAGATCCGGCTGGAAGACCTGCTGCGGTAGAGGTGGTCCGGCGATCTATCCGTCAATGACGTATACTCGGGTGTGAAGAGCGTGCTTTCAGAGGACGAGCACGAGGCCCTGATCTTATACCTGGCCCAGCACCCCGAAGCCGGTGATCTGATACCGCAGACGGGCGGTCTTCGGAAATTGCGCTGGGCCGCAAAGGGAAAGGGAAGGCGAGGCGGATCGAGAGTCATTTATTACTTTCACAATTTCGATATTCCTCTCTTTCTGATGGCGATTTTCGCGAAGAACATCCAGGAGAAAGGACCGAAATGAAGCGAGCTAGTCGAAAAGCGACGGAGGAATCCACGCTTGGCGAGAAACTGCTGCGGAGCGCGCAACAGGCGCGCGACTGGGTAAATGGCCGGCCGGGCCGCGTGCGAGTCACCTACGTGCAGGTGCCGAAGGTGGATGTTCGCAAACTCCGGGCCAGGATGCGATTGAGCCAGACGCAATTCGCCACGAAGTTTGGCTTCTCGCTCGATTCGATCCAGAACTGGGAACAGGGCCACCGGCAGCCCGAAGGGCCGGCACGGACTCTGCTCGCCGTGATCGCCAGGAACCCGAAGGCGGTGGAGGAAGCTCTCGGCTCTGGGTAACACAGGGAACCATCGCGTCGCGAGCTCTCCTCTGATCGCGTTCGGACGACAGCCCTCCCAGGTCCAGGGGCCGGTCCGCTTTCAGAATGCGTGGGGGCGCACGGCGGCTCTCTGCTCGGATCGTAATTCCGCGGCTATCGGCTCGCGGGACTCAGCGCGGGGCGAGCTATCTGTCCTAAATCGCCAATAATCCGATTGCATCCCCGGCGTTTAGCGGCTACTGTGAAGGTATGGTTGAGCCTAAGCCCGACTCGATGGCCTCCACCGACGAAGAAGTCGAGGTGGATGCGGAAACCGCCGCTGCCATCGACCGTGGCATCCACGCAGCCGATGACGGCCGCGTTGTTTCCAGCGAAGAAGTTCGCAAACTCATCCCCCAGTGGATTTCCAGGTTCTCTACACCAAGCCAGCGTTAGCCGACCTCGAAGAGGTCATGCGGTGGTCCTGGCAGAACCATCCAGGAATCACCGAACGGTTTGCCGATGCGCTGCTCAACCACGTTGACCTGCTGGGAGACTTCCCGCATCTGGGCACACCCGTGCGCGGTTACCCTGGCGTTCGGCGGCTCCAGCATTCGCCGTTCCATGTCTACTACAGGGTTCTTGAAGAATCACGCAGGGTGGAGATCCTGCACCTCTGGCATGGCTCCAGAAAAGGTCCCTCATTCTGAGACCGACGGCGCGACGCACACAGCCATAAACCCTTCCTATCGTACCCATCCAAATTTCTTGTGGCGCCAGCCCGCCGGTTTCGAATAACGTGTAGTTTCTCATACAACGTCTGTAGGGATTCATCTCCCCGTCGAGGAGACCATGTTGTCGAAACGTGTTTTTGCGCTATTACTGCTGCTGTCTTCTTCCTCCCTTCTGGCCCAGGCGCCCCCGGTGAGCGGCGCAGAACTGGCCGCGCTGAAAGCCGCCGTCAAGGCCTCCCAATCGGCTGGCGACAACGCCTGGATGCTGATCAGCTCCGCTCTGGTGCTGATGATGACCGGTCCCGGTCTGGCGCTGTTCTACTGCGGCCTCGTCCGCAGAAAGAACGTCCTCGGCACCATGATGCAGAGCTTTGCGATGATGGCCGTCATCACGCTGGTATGGGCTGTCTGCGGTTACAGTCTGGTGTTCGGCGCGGGGAATCCGTTCATCGGCGACCTTCGCTACCTGTTCCTGCGCGGCGTCGGGGCCGAGCCCAACGCCATCTACGCGCCCACCATCCCGCATCAGACGTTCATGATCTACCAGCTCATGTTCGCCATCATCACGCCGGCCCTCATCGCGGGCGCCTTCGCAGAGCGCGTGCGGTTCGGGGCCATGATGGTGTTCTCCACGCTGTGGGCGTTTCTGGTTTACTTCCCGGTGGCGCACATGGTCTGGGGCCAGGGCGGCTTTCTGAACGCGTATTCGGGAGGCCGGTTCCCAGTGTTCGATTTCGCCGGCGGAACGGTGGTGCACATCACCTCGGGCTTCTCGGCGCTGGTGACCGCGCTCTACATCGGCAAGCGGCAGGGCTATCCGCAGGAGCAGATGATGCCCCACAGTCTGGTGCTCAGCTTCATCGGAGCGTGCCTGCTCTGGGTGGGGTGGTTCGGATTCAATGCCGGCAGCGCGCTGGGGGCCTCTGCGCTCGCCACCAGCGCTTTCGTGGCCACGCACTTTGCCGCCGCGGGCGGAGCCGTTTCGTGGATGCTGGTGGAAAGGTTCCATCGGGGCAAGGCCAGTGCACTCGGCGCCATCTCCGGCTCCGTCGCCGGACTCGCCACAGTCACCCAGGGTGCGGGCTTCGTGCAACCTTTCAGCGCCGTGCTCATCGGACTGATCGCCGGCGCGGCGTGCTATCTGATGGTCGGCGTGGTGAAGGAAAAGCTCCGCTACGACGATTCGTTGGACGTGTTCGGCGTGCACGGCATCGGCGGACTCGCCGGCTGTACGCTCACCGGCGTGTTCGCCACCAGACTTGTGAACAACGCTCTGAAGCTGGCCAATGGGCAGGCCGCGCCGCTCGGTTGGATAGACGGCAACCCCGCCCAGGTGGCGAATCAACTGGTTGGCGCCGGCATCGGCATCTTAGTGGCGGTGGTGGGGACGCTGGCAGCGCTCAGGGTCACCGAACTGATCACGCCGCTGCGGATTGCCGAACGCGACGAATCCACCGGCATGGATCTGGCAATGCACGGCGAAGAAGGGTACAATTTCGAGGCGTAGGCACATGATCAAAATCGAAGCGATTATCCAACCCTCCAAACTGGACGCCGCGAGGGAAGCCCTGAAAAGCATCAACGTGGAAGGCATGACCGTCAGCGAGGTGCGCGGTCATGGCCGCCAGAAGGGTCACAAAGAAGTGTACCGGGGCCGCGAGTACAACGTGGATCTGCTGCCCAAGATCCTGCTGACAATGGTTGTGCCGGCGAGCCGCCGCGATGAGATCGTGCAGGCGCTGACCACTGCCGTTCGGACCGGCGCCATCGGCGACGGCAAGATCTTCGTCTCCGAGGTGGCCGAAGCCATCCGCATCCGGGACGACGCACGCGGCGAGCCGGCGCTGTAAGGCGTCACCGAGTCGGCAAGGTTACAATTCCGAACCAGAACTGCTCGATGGATCGAACCAGTTCGACAAACTCGCCCAGACACGCCGGTTTTCGGATATAACAGTTTGCGTGCAGGTTGTACACGCGCTGGAGGTCATCAGCGGCCTCGGAACTGCTCAGGACCATCACTGGAATGCAGCGCAGGCCGGGATCGCCCTTGATCTCTTCGAGGACCTCGCGCCCGTTCTTGCGTGGGAGATTGAGGTCAAGCAGGATCAGGTCCGGCCGCGGTGCGCTCGCGAACTGCGGCGGTTCCCGGCGCAGGAACTGCATGGCCTCCACGCCGTCCGGGGCCACCGTGACGTGGCTGACAACCGTCCCCTGAGCGAGGGCCTCCTGGGTGAGCCGGGCATCGGCGGGGTTGTCCTCCACCAACAAGAGCTCCACCGCGCGTCCCGAATGTTGCATGCTGCGAGAGATTGTCTTAGCAATAGAACGGCCAAAACAGAAACGGCTTTCTGTGTGAGTCTGGAGGTAACGAAACCATGAAAATTCTGCCAAGTGTTCGTGTAGCGCCGATAAAATGTTCCAGATTGCCAGGGCGAGCCGCCGCCCGCGCCTGCACTGCGTTCGGCCTGACGTTACTCTTCGCGGCCACTGCCCATGCGGCGACGCGGCTGCTGGTGACGGTCACCGACCCTCGCACCGGGGAGTCCGTCACGGATCTCAAAGCCGGTGATTTCATCGTCCTCGACGACAAAACCCCTCGCGCGGTGGAAACGGCCGAGCTGACCTCCGAACCGGTGGACATCATGCTGCTTCTGGACACCAGTCTGGTGGGCGAGGCGGTGCAGCCTCTGGCCGCCAACCTCATTCACCAGCTCGATCCGAAGGAGCAGATGGCGGTGATCTCGTTCGCGTCCTCGGCGGACCTGGTGCAGGATTTCACCTCCAGCCGGGAGCTGCTGGCCGAGGCCGTGAAAAAGATGAAATACGGCAACACTCCCCAGGTGCTGGACGCTCTCTATGCCAGCATTGACGGAGGCTTTGGCAGCAGTCCCTTCCGGCGAGTGGTGGTGCTGCTGACCACGGGTTTGGAAGGCGGCAGCCGCGTCACCGACAAAGAGGTGGTGCGCCTGGCCAGGAAGAATGCGGTGTCCATTTTCCCGGTCTATCTGGCGGGCTCCGGCAGGTGGCTGTTCGACGAGCTGGCGAGGCAAACCGGAGGCGCGGGATTCCGCGTCGGCGACCTGCGGCACATGAAGAATCCGCAGCCCGGCCCGCAGATCTTCGCGGCGCTGCGCAAGCACTACCTGCTCACCATCAGTGGAAACTACGAGCCGGGACCGAAGCTGAAGGTCCGCGTCAACGGGCAGGACAAGCTGTTCGCGTCCGCCCTGCCGCTTGAATAGGACGCTCAACCACCGCTGCGCCCGGCCTGAACCTTAGGCGTGGCCAGGTATCCGACAATCTGGTTCTTCTGGACGCTGTTCACCACGATCTCATACGGCTGCTTGGCCTTCGAAGTGTAGAACTGCACCGGCTCGTTGATGTTGCGGTCTTTCTTCTCCATCTTCGTGTCGTCCGCGGTGATCTCGATGGTGAAGCGGTGGCGCCCCGGGTCGGCCTTTTTCAGTTCAATCAGGACGTCACCCACCTTCTGTGGCGCCTTGCCTCGCGGCAGCGTGAATTGGAAGTAGTTCCGCTCGCCCAGACTCCGGAGCGCATCGAGTTCCTTACCGTTGGTGGCGATCAGCGAACCCTGGCCTGTCAACTCGCCATTCACGCGCTTCAGATCGGCGATGGTCTTCTCGAGTTGGGACTTCGTGGAGGCGACATCGGTCTTGACTCCGCTGACCTCGGTTCCGACTTCGGCGATCTTCGTATTCGCGGTATCCGCCTCCTGCCTGACCTCGCTCACCTTGGAATCGAAGATCTTCGCCTGTTCGGCCTGAGCCTGCTGCAGACGCTTCTCGGTCTCTTCCACCCTTCGAGCGGCCTCGGCCTTCGCCTCACCGGTGGCCATGCTCATCTGGCGGCGCTGGGCTTCGAGCTGGTCCCGCAAGGTGTCGATGGTATGGCGGTTGGTTTGCGCGCTGAGCGAGTGGGCCTCGCGGACTTTGGTGACCTCATCGAGGAGTGAATCGCGCATCTTCACCATGTCGCTACGGACATTGCTCAGTTGCACGAACAGGTACACGTTCGCCGCTACCAGCGCGATCACGATGCCAAACAGAATGGGTATCCTGGCTCCGCCCCCACTGGGCGGGGGAGGCGCCGGCGGGTACGGCGCGAATCCCGGGGGAGTACTTCCTTCGCTCATCTTACCTCCAGGCGTAAGTGCTTCAAACACTTCATTCTAACCTGAAAGTCGCAGCGCTCGTAGCATATTCCAATCCAGAAATGAGCCTGAAAGTTGAAGATGATTCCAAAGCATATTCCAATCCAGAAATGAGCCTGAAAGTTGAAGATGATTCCAACGCGGAGTGAGCCTGAAAGGCCGATTTGATTCCAATGCGGAATGAGCCTGAAGGAAGAGGCAGGGAAGCTGCTGACTGAATCCTCCTTAGTGAGAGAGTTCGCGGAGCCAGGGATGGGTCCAGAGGGAAGGGGGCGGCGTTTGAGCCCCCTTCCCCGGTTAGCATTGGAGAGACCGGAGCGCGAAGCGTGAGACAGCCCGTCACACGGGAAGCCGAACGCGCCTGAGAAGATCGAGCTTCGCCTTCTGCATTTGCCGAGCGGCTTCGGTATCGCTGCACTGCGCAGCCCTTCTTCGCAACTGCGCTTCGGACAATCCGGGCTTCAGGTATTGTTGCCATTTCTCCAGCGCCGTCAGCTTCTCGAAGGGAGTGCGGTAGTCGTCGGCAGGATAGCGGCGGGTCCTGCGTCCGCGCGGGTCGGTGGACAGCACGGCGAAACCGCAGGGACGATGGAAGTTGAGATACGGGTTCAGGTGCGCAGTAAAGAAACGCTGCATGGCCTCGGCGTGCTCGCATCCGATAAACCCGTAGCCGATGTGCTTGCGAACCACCGCCCCGTTCTTGCCTTCCACCAGCGCATTGTCGGTAGTGCGGTAAGCCCGCGACCTGGTGAACTCCACCAGCAACTTCTCGAGCATCTTCGCCACCCGGTAGTTGAGAAACTCCGATCCGTTGTCGCAATGAAAACCCAGGATCCGAAACGGGAACTGGTGCAGCATCGCTTCCAGCACCGGCAGCATATGCCGCTCGCTGATGGTCTCCACGCAGCCGATGTTCTGCCATTGCGTCACGGTGTCGACGGCATTGATGTGGAAGACTCCCGCCTTGCCGTCCTGCTGGCCTTGATGAACCGTGTCCACGCGCAAGTATCCCGGCCGGCCGCGGGGATCCGGCTTGCGCCTCTCGCCGATGGCGATCTGCCGACTCTGTGTGTGCTGGACGCGCACCCGCTGGCTCCGGTAGATCTGGCTGTGCCGGAGATTGTACAGATGGGATACCGAGATCTTCGCCAACCGCTCGTACTCCGGTTTGCCGTACACGGCGAACTCGCGATACAGAATCCGCCGCAGCGCCGGCCCCGACAGATCCTCGTGGGCCGCATCGGTGGCCGCCAAAACCACGATGTCTTCCCGCCGGTAGCGGACCGTGAAGCTCGGCCGATTGGCAGCCTTGCGCGCGATCTTCCGCTCCTTCATCCACTGCCCGATCAACCGGGTCAAGTGCGCGCGGCTGGTCGCCGTCACCTTCGCCAGAAACTGCCGCACCACGCCCCGTTCCCGCTTGCCCAGTTTCCGGTAGCTTTGTGCCTTCAGCACCGCGGCGATCAAGGCGTACTTCGACGCGATGTCTTCGGTCGCCCATGTCACCTTCCCGCTGCCCGAAAGCCATTCATCAGCAGCTTCGCCTTTTCAGGCTCATCCCGCATTGGAATCAAATCGGCCTTTCGGGCTCTCTCCGCATTGGAAACGAACCCCCGCTTCAGGCTCACTCCGCATTGGACAATTCTGAGATTTGACACTCGCCGTCGCCGGTTCCGATAATAGAAGGGTACCCACCTCATCGTGCGGATGTGGCGGAATTGGCAGACGCGCATGGTTCAGGTCCATGTGCTCGCAAGGGCGTGGAGGTTCAAGTCCTCTCATCCGCACCAAACATCCAGAACGGCTTTACGATGAACCGGCGACATTTCTTGTATGGAACTGCCTCGCTCGGAGCTTCTCGGGCGATCGCACAGGCCGCGCGCGGCACGGCGGCCCGGACGTCAGAGGCCGCGCGGCGGATTCAAAAGGCGACGGCGGCTGCGATGGCCATGCAGCGGCGCGATTGGGAGCAGGGGGTCCTGGCTCAGGCCCTGCTCGAAGCGGACAACCGCGAAGCCGTCATTCTGCTGACGAAGGCGGCCATAGTACAGCGCACGCCCGACGGCCGCCTGGGCGTGGTGGTGAGCGGCAGTCCCACGGATCCCGCAATGGGTGGCGAAGCCTACTCGCACGCAGCCGAGTGGACGGGAGATCCGCAGATCCGGGATGCCGTCCAGGGCCTGCTGGACTGGATTCGGAACAAGGCGCCGCGCAACTCGGACGGCATCCTCTACCATACCTTCCAGACGCCCGAAATGTGGTCCGACGGTCTCAACTGTGCCGCACCGTTTCTGGCGGCGATGGGCCATTATGATGAGGCATTGGCGCAGATTGAAGGCTACCGGAAGCGGCTCTGGAATCCGGGAAAGAAGCTTCTCTCGCATATCTGGGACGACGGCAAACAGCAGTTCCGGGACAGGAGTTTCTGGGGCGTCGGTAACGGCTGGGCGGCAGCCGGAATTACCCGCGTGATCCGGCGCCTGCCGCGCGAGCGCCGGGACGAACGCGAGCGCCTCGCCGCCTTCGTCAAAGATATCCTGGACGGCTGCCTGGCGTGCCAGCGCTCCGATGGCCTGTTCCACGACGTGGTCGGCCAGTCCGCATCGTTCGTGGAGACCAACCTCGCCCAGATGCTGGCGTTCGCCATGTATGAAGGGATCTCGGGAGGATGGCTCCCCAGGAGCTATCTTGCGCAGGCCGACCGGATGCGCAGTGCCGCCCGGGAGAAGATGGATGCGTTCGGCTACGTGCAGGGCGTCTGCGGCGCACCCGGCTTCGATCATCCAGGGACCGCGGCGGAAGGCCAGGCGTTCTGCATCATGATGGAGGCCGCAGGCGCTCGGCTGGCGCGTGGTTAGCTCTCCGGATCGGCTCATTCAGCGGGCGAATCAGCCGCAGAGCAGGTCGCGTGTTGTACTGTTTCCGGTACTCGCGGTGTCGGGCGTCCTCCGGATAATGCTCCGGCGACGTATATGGGTATCCGGTCATTGCGTGGAAGGGCAACGGCTCAACCGACTGCGAGAATGCGGTGTTGGCATCGCGGTCCTTGGCCCACCCGTCGACCTTCAGCAGGAAATCGCGCTTCCAGCCGGGCGCCGGCGGTGGCAACGCTCCGGCGTCAAAGAGGAGGCGAATTTCATCGCCCGAACCCATGACGACGAACATGTCGTCCGGCTCCTCAATCAACTCGCGAACGTCACCATACCGCGTGTACATGCCGGGAGTGGGATTCCAATTGCTGAACGGCATGGACGTGTCGTAGAGGAACGCTTCGGGCTGAGACCGGTCCGCGGCGACCACCGGTTTCGAGAAACCCCGGAAGTGCAGATCGGCGTCGGCGGTGGGTACGCGGCGGACGAGGGTGGGCGGCGCGGACGAGTCTTCGTCGAGGAAGACCTGGTCCCAGTAGACGCAGAGATTCGTCACGATGCGGACCTCGCGCGACGCCGAGAGGAACTTGCCGGTGAGGTCGACCGCGATGGTTTTCGGCTTGCCCGCGGGCATGCCCATGTCGGCGACTACGGTCTTCCACCGGCCGCGTTCATCCTTCACCTGCAGGTATGGCGTGACAAGTCCGCCCTTTCGTTCCTGAGCCGCCGCGAGGAATGTGCTGCCGTCGGCCCAGTCCACCCAGCCGTTGAGGATCAGGACCGCGCGGTTGTCCGGCGCGGCATTCGGTCCGAAGTCGAGTACGAGCGAGTGCATCTCGGCCACGCCGTTCATGTCGTGCCGGAAAGTGTTCGGGTACACACGGTCCTGTGAAAGGATCGCCTTTAGAGAATCGCGGCCCTGGTCGTCGCGCGCGCTGATGGGGAAAACACGCCGGCGCGCGCCAAACAGGCGGAACTCGGGATACGGCGGGGACTTCCATTTCTCGTTCGTGAAGATCTCAACATCTGCCGGATGGTCCACCGCGATCAGATGCACCTGATCGACGAAGGCGACCTCGCTCAGCTCTTCGGTAATTCGGATTTCGTATTTTCCATCCACCGCCGCCAGTGCCTCGCCGGGAAGCTGAATGAACTCCTGGTGATCCACCGGGAAGAACTGGCCGTCACCGGAGCTGGCGCCCAGCGGCGCAACGCCCAGAACATCGGTGATGAAGCGGAACTGACCCGAGGCGTCGCGAACCCAGATCATCGGACACGAACCGGAGAGGCGCTGTGCCTCGGGATACGCGTAGGCTTTTCCCGCGGCCGGTTGCGTCTCATTCTGAA
Source organism: Bryobacteraceae bacterium (assembly GCA_049510065.1). Classification (GTDB taxonomy): domain Bacteria; phylum Acidobacteriota; class Terriglobia; order Bryobacterales; family Bryobacteraceae; genus CAWACP01. Next base: position 52,692 of record JBEKZH010000029.1, on the reverse strand, counting down.
TCAGGCCGTTCGCCCACGCGATGCGGACGGTGTCGGCCGCGGTCCGCCCGTGCAGATCGAACGTGAGCGGCACGCCTTCGTAGATCTTCTTCTGATAGAGTGTCCCCGCTTTCACCTCGACCTCAGCGCCATACGCGAGCTTCAGGTTCTTCACTCCGGTAATCCGGACCCGCAGCCAGTCGTTCTCCTTCGCGGGTGTCCGGTTGAACTCGATCCGAACCCGCCCGTCCGGTGTGATGACGGCCCGATCCAGCCTTCCGTCGTTGTCGAAGTCCGCTTCGAGCGGCGTTGCTTCGAACTTTGCGGATGGGGGCTCCAGGCTGCCCCGGTTATTCAGAAGCGTCCCGCCATTGAATTGCACGTCGAGCCAGGCATCGTGATTCACGTCGGCGACGCCAAGGCCCGTGGCGCCCGCAGGCAGGGCCGGAATGTCTTGCGCCTCGAAATGCTCACCGAGCTTGTCAAGATAGACCACGCCGGGATGGTCCGCGTAGGAGACCACCAGGTCGAATGCCTTGCTATCGGCGAACATGCGCGTCACTACCGCGTCGACCGCATGGCCTTTCTCAAAAGGGAAGTCCGCGGTGCGATCGGCAAAGCCGGCCTGTCCCTCGTTGCGATAGAGACGCGAAGTTTCGCCCAGAAGGACGAGATCCAGGTCGTAGTCGTGGTCGTAGTCCATCCAGATGGCCTTCTCGAAGCGCTCCGATGGCAGGTTCGCAGGCGCGCGTTCGAAGCGGCCCTTTCGATTGCGCCAGAGCTGCGGGCCTTTCCCGGTCAGCACACACAGATCAGGCAGACCATCGTTATCGAAATCGCCCGCGGCAATCCCGACCACGCCAGCGATGTCTTCCAGTCCGGAGTTCTTCACCGGATCGACGCCGTTGCGATAGAGAATGACGCCCTTGTTCGACCAGACCAGCAGATCGGCGCGGCCGGTTCCTTCCGAGTCGATCACCAGCATGCCGGAGGCCCGCGAATCGGCATCGCCGGGCAGCATGCGAGCTTCGTATCGCGGCGCCGGCTCCGGCGCGGGCTGCTTCATGTCGATGGGGTCCCAGATCTCGGCGTAGTCGCACCACTCCATGTCCTCGGCAATGGGCGCGCCTTCCTGAGACTTCTTCAGTGCGGTGAAGATCTGCAACTCGCGCATGGCGTCCGCGCGCCTTGCGGATTGCCGGTACACGTTGTAGAGCTGAAAATGAGGCGCCGCGAGGTTCGGATCCAATTGCGCGGCGAGTTCGAGTTCCTTCCTGGCGTCCTCCGTGCGGCCCGCCTGCTTGTAGAGAACCCCGAGATTGTAGTGCGCCTTCGGTTCGTTCGGCACCAGCCGGCTCATCCCCTCGAACTGCGTGATCGCTTTGTCGACCAGGCCGTTCTTGCGATAGTAGATGCCCAGGTTGAACCAGGTGTGCGGCAGGTTCGGGTTCGCTGCCTGCACTTTCTGGAGCCGGGTGACGGCTTCGTCGGTGCGGCCCCCGTGCAGCAGCGCGAGGGCATAATTCAATTGTTCCCGGGTAGACTTCGGCGCCAGCTCGAGCGCCTTCCCGAACTCGTTGATGGCCTCTACCTGTGTCGTCGGGTTCTCATAAAACGCCTTGCCCAGATTGCGGTAGCGCCAGAGTTTCTCATCCACACTGTCGCTGGTTGCAGCCAGAGATAGAAGCAGGCAAAGACTTATCACTCGCATGGAGACGACCACGACCATTCTAGCGGGATGCCGTCGATGAACTCCGGGACCCTCAGGCGAGAGTCAGGTTGAGCGCCGTCACAGAGGCCGCTGGGAAACGATGCAGCAGCCGCCCTCCGGCAACCGTCACGCTGGCCGGCGCGGGATGCACAACATCCGGATGTTGGAAGTCGTTGTGGGCATGGAGATCCGTATTCGTGAGAACCTGGCCGGTCCCGCTGGCCACGGAGGCGCCACGCACAACCACTTCCGTTTCGAGTGCACGGCTCGGATGAGGATTCACTACGGTCAGAGTCATGTTCTTTCCGGAAACCGACGCCGATCCTTGCAGCCCCCACAGGGTACCCGGCTTGCCGCGCCGATCATAGGTCACTGGCGGCGCCGCGAACTCGGTACGTACCGCCTGGGCGCCCATGTGCCCCATGTACATCTTGAAAACGTGGTAGACGGGAGTAAGTACAAACTGGTCTTCGCTGGCGAGCATAAGTGAGTGCAGGCAGTTGATTAGTTGCGCCGCATTCGCCATGGCCACCTTGTCCGCGTGCCGCTGAAAGATGTCCAGCGTGATGCCGGAAAGAAGCGCGTCCCGGAGCGTGAGCATCTGGGAAAGAATGTATTTCCTGCCGATCATCGTCCCCGGCCCATACCAGGCGCCCCATTCGTCGACAATCAGCTTGATGTGGTGGCGCCGATCCGATTCCGCCATCACCGCCCAGTGATCGCGAATGATCGAGTCCATCATGTTGCCCTGGGAGAGTAACTCGTACCACTCCAGCTCATTGAACTTGAGCGCATCTCGCTTGCCCAGGTCCCAATCCGTAGTCAGTCCGGCGCTCAGATTCCAGGTGTAGTAATGCAGCGAGAGTCCGGACACGCTGTCGATCACGCGTTTTTCTGCCAGCGAGCGCAGAAGTCTCCTCGTCCAATCCACCTCGTAGTCGTTCGGACCCGAAGCTACCAGATCGAGGCGCTGGTCATGCCCGTACTGAGGCACCCACGCCGTGAATCGCCGGAACTCCGTCGCGTACTCCTCCGGAGTGAAGTTGCCCCCGCAGCCCCACGACTCGTTTCCAACACCCCAGTAACGAACGTCGTACGGTTCGGGATGGCCCTGGGCCGCGCGTTCCTTTGCACCCGTGGTGCTTCCCGCGGGCGAATTGCAGTACTCCACCCACTGCTGGAAATCCCAGGCGCGCAGGCCGCGCAGGTTTGCCGCGAGATACGGCTTCGCCCCGGTCAGCGTGCAGAAGCGCAGGAACTCCTGAGTGCCGAAAGAATTGGGCTCCGTGCCACCCCAGAAGTTCGTACGTTCCTTTCGGGCCGTTGCGGCTCCAACGCCATCCCGCCAGTTGTAACTGTCGGCGAAGCAGCCACCGGGCCAGCGCACGACAGGAGCATGGATGGCCTTCAGCGCGTCAATCACCGCCCGGCGAATCCCGCCGTCGTTGGGAATCTTCGAGCCCTCTCCCACCCAGACGCCGTCATAGATAACCCCGCCAAGATGCTCGATGAAGTGGCCGTAGATCTCCGGGGCGATGACGCCAATCGGCTCATCCGGAAGAATCTCGATGTGAGCGGACGACTGTCCCGCTGTGGACTGCGATTTCGCGCCGGCCGCCACGAGCCCGCAGGCGGCTAGTCCCTTCAGAAAGTTTCGTCGATCAGTCAGCATGGCTTAGCTCGTCTTGAGAGTCAGGATTGTAAGAGAGTGCTTTGGGAAGTTATACGTGAACCCGTTGCGGTTCAAGTCCACGCGAATGGTGCGCACCGCGGGGCGGACTTTCTTGTCGTCCTCGAACGTGTTGAGGGCCTTCAGATCGGAGTGATTCATCTCCCACACCCGGACCTCCGGGGAAAGCTGGCCTTCCACGTTGTCGATGCGCGCAGAGAAGTCTGAGCTAGGGCTCCGGTTGAGGACATTCACGAACACCGTCCTGGTCTTCGAATCCCAGGTGGTGGAGACGTCGAGGTATCCGATCTGGCGGCCATTGTAGTCATATTTCGGTGAGGCCACCAGCACGTCGAGCGAGCTGTTGCCCCGCTGCTTTCCGTATTCGAGCAGCGGCCAGTAGATGGTCTGCAGGAACATTCCGTCTTTGTTCGTAACAATGGGCGCGATCACGTTTACCAGTTGGGCAAGGTTGGCGAGTTTCACGCTGTCGGCGTGGCGGAGGAAGGCATTGAGAAACATGCCGGTGGCGAGCGCATCCTCAAAGTTGTAGCGCTCCTCGAGCCCCTTTTTGCCGATTCCGAACTCGGTATTGGCCAGAGTCCGGTACCATACGTTCCACTCGTCGAAGGCGATGTAGATGGGACGTGGAGTGGTCTGGGTGTTTTGCGCGGCCTTGATGAGGCCCTCCACGATGCCGATGCGCTCGTCGATGTCGGAACCCGCGGCCAGAAACTTTTCGAGGTTATTGTCGGGATTCCCAATGTAGGTGTGGAGTGAGATGTAATCGATGTCGTTTTTCAGGTATTCCAGCACAGTGCGGTTCCAGCCGATCCAGTCGTAACCGGGGCGGAAGTTGGAGGAACCGCTGGCGATGAGCTTGATGTTATCGTCCGCCCGGCGCATCGCTTTAGCGGCCTCGAGCGCGAACTTCGCATAGTCTTCGGCGGTGCGATGGCCCAGTTGCCACGGACCGTCGATCTCATTGCCGAGGCCCCAGATCCGGACGTTCCAGGGCTTCTCATGTCCGTTCGCGCGCCGCAGTTGCGAGTAGTAGGTGTTGGCCGGTTCGTTGACATACTCTACCCAGTGGCGCGCTTCATCGATGGTTCCGAGGCCGGCGTTAATGCAGAGATACGGCTCCGCGCCGGTTCGCTCGCAGTATTTGAGGAACTCATCGGTCCCAAAGCGATTGCTCTCAATTGCGCCCCAGGCATCGTCGCGCCGGACCGGGCGCTTGTCTTTCGGACCAATCCCATCCTCCCAGTGATAGCCGGAAACGAAATTGCCACCGGGCCAGCGCAGCAGAGACACGTTGAGGTCGCGGACGGCCTGCATTACGTCCCTGCGGAAGCCGTCGGAATCCGACAACGGGTTGCCTTCGTCATAGATGCCGCCGTAGATACAGCGGCCGAGATGCTCGGTGAAGTTGCCGAACAGGCGCGGATCCACTTCGCCGACCACGCGATCCGTATCGATCTTGATGCGGGCCTGCGGCAACTGGGCAGTAGCAGTGGCAATGGTGGCGGCAACCAACGTAGTAAGGCAGATCATTCGCTTCGTGACGATCATAATCGGGAATCTCCTGCAAACGCTTTCAGGAGCATCGTACGCCCCCTACCCCACCAAGTCAAGTGGAGGATACGCGCGTGCGGCACAATTCCTGCAAGCGAATACAGCACGTTCTGACAAGCCCTGAACGGTATAATATGTTGAGTCGCCCAGGAAGCGGCTGCAAGTGCTACCAGTCTTGAACCTTGCGGGCTCAGGCATCGCGATCCTCTGTGCTGTCGCTGGCCTCGCGCGAGCGCAAGTCACCGTCGAGACGAGCGTCAACTTCAGGCTTGTTAACAAAGGCAGTGGACTCGTTCTTGGAATTCAGTCGGCTTCGAGAGCAGCCGGAGCCGCGGCGCAGCAGTCGCCAGACACCGCCGACGCCGATCATCTCTGGCATTTCCTGCCGGCCGGGAACAACTGGTACAAGATCGTCAACGCATACAGCGCCGAAGTGCTGGGCGTAGCCGATGGACCGGTGGTCCAGTGTGCCGACAACGGCGCCGCCGACCGCCTCTGGGAGGTCATCGATGCTGGTGGCGGCTATTCCAGGATCAGGAACGTGAACAGTGGACTGTTGCTGGGAATCCCGAATCCCACTGGCAAATCGGGCAAGGCGGCTTTGGCGGCTGGCGATGACGTTGCGGGAGCCCTTTGGCGCCTCCTCCCCGCCGGGCCGGCCTACCCGGACCCTCTGCCGGTCACGGGTGACACTCTGGTTCACGATCCTTCCGTGGTCAAAGCGGCCAATGGAACTTACTACTTGTTCGGCACGCATGGTGGCATACGAATGCAGTCATCGCCGGACCGGACGTACTTTGTCAGGACCAGCCCGGCATTGTCCGCGATCCCTTCGTGGGTTTCCACTTACAACAAGGGCGATCTGTGGGCGCCGGATGTTTCTTATCGCGACGGTAAGTATTGGCTCTACTATGCGGCTTCCACCTTCGGGAAGAATGTTTCTGCCATCGGGTTGGCCACCAGTCTGACAGCCGCGCCGGGAGACTGGGTGGATCAGGGGGTGGTCTGCCGTTCCCAGTCCGACGAAGACTATAACGCGATCGATCCAGGCCTGATCGTCGACCGATCTGGCGGATGGTGGTTGTCATTTGGCTCCTTCTGGGGAGGAATCCAGATGATCCAGATCGATCCCGCCACTGGGAAACAGACGTCGAAGAACAACACCAGGTACCCGCTGGCGCGGCGCACCGCGACCCCTGCGATCGAGGCCGCATACATTTACTCGCACGGCGAGTACTACTATCTGTTTGTTTCTTTTGACCGGTGCTGTGTGGGCATCAGAAGCACCTACCACATAGCGGTGGGGCGTTCCTCCAGTGTAACCGGTCCTTACTACGACAGGGGCGGCGTCGCCATGTCGGACGGAGGCGGAACCATCGTACTCAGCACACACGGCCATGTCGTCGGCCCCGGCGGACAGATGGTGATGCACGAAACCGATGGCGACCTTCTCATTTACCACTACTACGACGGCAACAGTAACGGAAGGCCCATGCTCGGCATGAACCACATTGTCTGGGACTCCGAGGGCTGGCCGCGAATCAACTAAACCCTCATGAGGCTATACACTCTTCCGGTCACAACGTTCTTCGCCTTTTTCGGTCTCGCGGCGGCGCAGGTCTTTATCGATACGAGCTTGCGCTACGAGCTTGTGAATAAGAACAGCCTGCTGGCCCTGAGCGTGCAGTCGGCTTCGACGACGGCAGGAGAGCAAGTTACCCAGTTACCGGACAACGACGTCGTTAGTCAACTGTGGCTGTTCATGGCCGCTGGAAACAATCAGTATAAGATCGTCAATGTGAACAGCGGCGAGATGGTGGGGATCACTAATGCCTCACGTATAGCGGGCACAACCGCGATCCAGTGGGCGGACAACGGCACGGCCGATCATCTTTGGGAGATCGTCGATGCTGGAGGCGGTTACTGCAAGATTCGGAGCGTGAACAGCGGTCTCCTTCTGAACGTCGACGGTGCGTCAACTCTCCCCGGTGCTTCCGTGGTCCAGTCGGCAGACAGCGGCGGCACGAGCGAACTCTGGGAACTGGTTCCGGCAGGCCCGGCATATCCTCCGCCTGCGCTCGTGACGGGCGACATCAATGTGCACGATCCTTCCATGATCAGAACACCCGCCGGCACTTACTATCTGTTCGGTACGCATCAGGGACTGCTCATGCAGTCGTCTCCGGACCGAATTCACTTTACCGCCGCCGGACAGGCGTTCAGCGCGATTCCCGCCTGGACCGCTGTCTACAGCCCTGCCCATGACCTCTGGGCGCCCGACATCTCCTGGCACAATGGCAAGTACTGGCTGTATTATGCCGCATCCGGGTTTGGAAGCAACGTTTCCGCAATCGGTCTGGCCACAAGCTCCACCGCCGCGCCGGGCAGTTTCGAGGATCAGGGGATGGTCATCAGCTCCGACACACGCAGCCCTTACAATGCCATCGATCCGGGTCTTGTCGTCGACACTGCGGGAGGGTGGTGGTTGTCGTTTGGGTCCTGGTCGGACGGAATAAACATGATTCAGATCGATCCCGCGACCGGCAAACAGGCATCGTGGAACAATAACATCTACCTGCTGGCGCAGCGGCCAGCAGATCCCGCGATCGAGGGTTCCTATGTCTACGTTCACGACGGTTATTACTATCTGTTCGCTTCGTTTGACGTGTGTTGTAACGGAGTAAACAGCACTTACCACATCGCGGCAGGGCGTTCTACGAACGTTTCCGGACCATACTTCGACAAAGGAGGGATGGCGATGTCTTTGGGCGGTGGTACGATCCTGCTAGGCTCGCACGGCAGGTTCATCGGTCCCGGGGGACAAGTGATGATGCATGACGCCGACGGTGATTTGCTCGTCTACCACTACTACGACAGTTATGCGAATGGTGCGCCCACGCTCGGCATAAGCCGTATTGGTTGGGACCCCGAGGGCTGGCCGTACCTTTGTGGAGGTCACGAAAGACGGGGGTATTCACCGGAAAGCTCACTGCCGGCCTGTTTTCCGCCTCGCGGAGAGGCGCCACCCCTTCGTCGATGAACCGTCCTCCGACGCGATGAAGGTAGAATCGAAGGACGGCGACGATCTCTGACAGGAACTATGGCTCACCGAACACTTCTCCCTCTCCTGCTAGCTGCGACAGCGGGTGTTGTGCTGTCACAGTCTCCCGACACGCAGGCGACTCAGCCATCCACGGGGCACAGCGACAGCGGTGGAATGGCGTCCGGTGGCGCCCACGCCGCGGTACTCGACTCCGAGAATCGACCCATCACCGCAGGAGGATTTGTCGACAGCGGACCCATCGTATTTCAGGACATCTCGGATAAAAGCGGATTATCCAAATGGCGTCATACGATGGGGGGGGCACCGGACAAGACTTTCATCATCGAGGAAAACGGCTCCGGCGTCGGGCTGATCGACTACGACAACGACGGGTGGCTGGATATCTATATGGTCAACGGTTCCACCTATGACGCGCTGAAGGGCAACGCGCAACCTCCACACGCAGCACTGTTCCATAACAACCACGACGGAACTTTCACGAACGTCGCGGAAAAGGCGGGAGTCACCAACGACCGCTGGGGTTTTGGCGTGGCCGTCGGAGACTACGACAACGACGGGTGGCCCGATCTGTACGTGAGTAACTTCGGCAAGAATCGCCTGTATCACAACAACCACGACGGAACCTTCACCGACGTCGCGGAAAAAGCCGGTGTCACGCTGGGTAATTGGTCCGATGGCCCGACGTGGGGCGATTACGACGGTGACGGCCGTTTGGATCTCTTCGTCCCCGGCTACATTCACTATGACGTCGATCATCCGCCCCTGCCGGGCAGTGAAGTGACCGGCTTCAAGTACTGCGTGTTTCGCGGCGTGAACATCATGTGCGGTCCGCGGGGGCTAAAGGGCGAGCCGGACCATCTATTCCACAACAACGGCGACGGAACCTTCACCGACGTCAGCGAGAAGGCCGGGGTAGCGGACAAGGATGGGCATTATGGCATCACCGCCCTATTCGCGGACGTGAATAACGATGGCCGGCCGGACCTTCTTGTTACTAACGATTCGACTTCGAACTATCTGTATCTGAACAAGGGCGACGGCACGTTTGAGGACGCGAGCTTTGCGTCCGGCTATGCCTTCGATGAGAACGGACACGAGAAAGCGAACATGGGTCTGGCGATCGGCGACTACCGCAACAACGGCCTCCTGGACATTTACAACACGGCATTCTCGGATGACTACAATCCGCTGTACCGGAATGACGGCGACGGCAACTTCAGCGAGGTCAGTTACCAGCTTGGAATCGCCGAAGTGACCATTCCATTTCTCGGATGGGGTGACGGTTTCCTCGACTACGATAACGACGGATGGAAAGACATCTTTGTCGGCTGCGGCCACGTGTATCCTTTCGTGGACAAGAGCGACTGGGGCACCACCTATGCGCAGCGTCCGCTCTTGTTTCACAATCTGAAGGGGGAGAAGTTCGAGCTGATTCCGCCCGTGAAGAATACCGGGCTGGCGGGGCTGTACGTTGCGCGAGGCGCGGCCTTCGGGGATCTATTCAACGACGGAAAGATCGACGTGGTGATCAACCAGGTTGACAGACCTGCGGTGCTCCTGCGCAACGTCAACGCCGATGGCAACCACTGGGTGGGGCTCAAGTTAATCGGTGGCCTGCGAAGCCCCAGGGATGCCATTGGCGCCACTGTGTACGTCAAGGCCGGGGGCATGCGGCAGCGCGGAGACGTGCTGAGCGGCGGCAGCTACGCGTCCTCAAACGATCAGCGTCCCCACTTCGGTCTGGGGAAGAGCACCTCCGTGGACGATGTGGAGATTCACTGGCCGAGCGGCAAGGTGGAGCACGTAACGCTGGCCGGAGTGGACCGTTTCTATACGATCGAGGAAGGGAAGGGCATCGTCGCGAGCGTCCACTGAAAACAACTCACCGTCTGTTGCGGAATCTCATTGCCCGTTCCCGAAAGACGCGCAGTAACATCTACACGGGATACTGCTACTGTGTTATAAACTGCCGGCGCCATCAATGGGGGGCAGGATGGAATCCTGCGCGGCGGTTGATTACCGCCGCTGTTCGGGTGCAAAGGTGGCGGTGGGCCGATTGGCAATCGGCCGCAGCTTAACAAGCTGCCCCACAAAGGTCTCAGCGAGTATGCAGTACAGTAATGTTACGGCTTGCCGCCCTTTATCAGGCCGTCCACCTCGTCCACAGTGATGAACCGATCCGCGGTGATGTCGGACAGCGTCTGAACCGCACCGCTGGGCCAGCGTATCTCGATCTTAGTCGCCGTCGCGTCCGTCCCAAGACCGAAGTGGGCGCGGCGGTCACTCGCGGAACAGTAACTGCTGGCTGTCGTCACATATTGCCACTGCGGTCCGTGAGCAGTTTCCACCTTGATCACCGCCCCAATCCCATCGCGGTTACTTTTGTGCCCAACGAGCCCTACTGTCAACCAGTGGTTTGACGTCTGCGTTTCGTTGTGCAGAACATGGGCCGGCCCACCCTCCGTGCTGACCACCAGATCCACGCGCCCGTCGTTATCGATGTCTCCGACAGCGAGGCCCCGGGCCACCCATCGCTCCGAGAAAACGCTGCCGGATTCCTTCGACACGTCGACAAAGCCGTGGCCGGTGTTGCGCGCCAGCAGGGGGCCTTCTCTGTATTTCAGGCCGGGGCTGGTGGCTTCGATGGTGTCCAGCACGTGAGACTGCACAACAAAGAGGTCCTTCCATCCGTCGTTGTCGTAGTCGAAGAAGCGGAGCCCCCAGCCCGAATGGAACATGGACATGGTGCCAATGCCACTGGTGTAACTCGAATAGGTGAAGGAACCATTCTTCGCGTTCTCGTAGAGGGCGTACTTCTGGTTCGCGAGCGTCCCGATGACTGCGTCCGGCCACCCGTCGTTATTGTAATCGGCAAAGTCAACGCCCATTCCCGAGTAAGTGCCGCCGTCGCCGTCCACCGCGATTTCACTTTCCAGAGCGACTTCCTCAAACGTTCCGTCACGCTTGTTGTGAAAGAGAAACTCCTGCATGGCGTCGTTGGAGATGAAAATGTCCGGATATCCATCCCTGTCGTAGTCTGTTATGGCCACGCCAAGTCCCTTCCCTGGCATGGTCAGACCGGCCTGCCGGGAGACCTCCTTGAAATGACGGCCGTCCTCGTTGTGATAGAGCAATACGGTCTCGGGCTTGAAGATGTCCGGATGGCAGTAGGCTCGGTGGCCTTCCAGATGTTCTCCGCACCACAGGTCCGAGAAATCCCACTTCATGTAACGCGCGACAACCAGATCGAGGCGGCCGTCATTGTCATAGTCGACCCATGCCGCGCTGGTCGACCATCCTCCACCGGCCACGCCGGCCTCATCGGTGACATCCGTGAATGTGCCATCGCCGTTGTTGTGATAGAGGGTGTTGCGCCCGTAGGCAGTCACATAGAGGTCCTCGTATCCGTCATTGTCATAGTCGCCGACGGCGACGCCCATTCCATATCCCACTCCTGCAACGCCAGCTCGTTCGGTGACATCCTCGAAGGTTCCATCCTTCTTCTGGTGGTAGAGCCGGTTCCAGTATTGAGGCCCATCCTTCTTAGGTACGGTTCCCGGAGGCGTTGGATCGTCGATGCGGGCGCCATTCACGAAGTAGATATCCAGCCTGCCGTCGTTGTCGTAGTCGAGGAGGGCAACACCGGAGCCCATGGTCTCGAGCAGATACTTTTTGGGCGTCGGATCGGCACGGTGGAGGAACCGAATGCCAACGGCCTCGGTTATGTCGACGAATTTCCCGGCCGGGCCTTCGCCCGCCACGAGGACCGCGACAACCGCGACCAGAGCTGTGGACAGGAGGGCTGCGCGTTTCGGTATTTGGCGGCCGTGGACCGCTCCGTTACCGTCGCGGCTCAGAGTAGATGAACGTAACTGAGCCACGCGCGTAAGCAAGTGGTCTTTTGGAGTGTCTGTCATCCTGCGTGGTTCCGATTCACTGCCGGTCCGGAGCGATACGCGCGGTTGGGGTGTCATGTTTTTGCAGACCGGTAGCGATCTGAAACTCGCGCTCCGCTTCGTCCTGGCGGCCGAGCTTCTTCAGTGTCAGCGCGTAGTAGTAGTGGGCTTTGTAGTAGGAAGGCGCGAGAGCAACGGCCCGCTCCAGGTTACCTTGCGCCTCACTCAGGTTCCCCCCACGGAAGGCTATCACGCCGATCTCGGTGAGAGCGCCAGCGTGCCGCGGGTCGCGCTCCAGCACTTTGCGGAACTCGTCCGCAGCCCGATCAGATTCGCCCTTTTGCACGGAGATTTCTCCGAGTTGAAACAACGATTCCGTCTGCCGGGGTTCGAGGGTGAGCGATTTCTCAAAAGCCGTGCGCGCGTCGTCCACCTTCTGCTCGGCGACGAGAATGAATCCCAGGCCGTATTGAGCGGTGGCATCATCCGGTTTCGTGGCAAGGTATTTCCGCATCTGTTCCTCGGCCAACTGTAACTTGCTCTCAGCGAGGTACGCGCGAGCGAGAGCGTAGGTCGCCTTTGGGAAGTCCGGCCGCACCTTCAGAGCATCGAGCAGGTATTGCTCGGCGTCCGGGTAAAGATTGTCGTCCATGGCCGCGAGTGCCGTGTCCACCAGCACGTCCGGGTCGCGCGGCAACTCCTGCCTGGCGCGCAACATGAGCGCCAGCGCACGTTCCTTGTCTCCCGACCGGGAAGCCTCGGCCGCCGCCGATCTGACGATGGTCCGCAATAGCGCCTGCGCCTGGTCATCACCCGGCGCGATCTCCAGTGCCTTGTTCAGTTCTGTGATGGCATCCTCTGCCCGCGCGCTTCCGTAGAGCATGGCCAGGTTCACATGAGGGCCGGGCAGATGGGGACCCTTCTCAATTGCGCGGTGGAATAGCTCTTCCGCCTGCACCGATTGTCCCTGCTGCAGACGGACAAGGCCAAGGAGATTCAGCGCAATAGGGTCCTCGGGAGACTCGTCGAGAAGCGGCTTCAACGCGGTCTCCGCGCCGGAGGCGTCGCGAGCTCCGATACATCTCGCGGCCTCCTGCAAAGCGTCCACCCGCCCCCGAGGTACTTTCGCGGGTTGGGAAGCCAGACAGACGGAGGATGTCGCCAGCAGGAAACCCAAACAGAATGTCGATCTCGTCGTCATGTCAATACGGGAGAGCGGAGTGCGTCCCCAGCAGGGCCTTGCTTCGCTCAAACTCCTGTCTCGCTTCCTCGGCCCGTCCCAAACGCTTCAACACGCGACCGAGTTGGTAGTGCAACACACCGCTATCGGGCTTCAGCGCAATGGCCGCGCGAAACGCCGCTTCCGCCTCCTCCAGGCGGTTCTCACTCAACAGCGCCCTTCCGCGCAGTTGTTCCACTCTGTCGGCCTTTGGATCGATTTGTCTGGCGGCGTCGAGAAGAACCAGCGCCTCCCTGACGCGGTTGTGGTCAATCAGGAGTTCTCCAAGGTTGATATATGGTTGTTCGCTCCTTTTCCCGCCCTCCTCACCAAGCTGGATTGCGCGCCGGTACGCCTGCTCGGCCACGTCCAGTTTATTCTGCGCCGCAAAAGCGAGCCCCAGGTTGTTCTGGGCCTTCGCGAAGAGTGGATTGAGTTCGAGAGCCCGCTGAAACGCGGCAATCGCCTTCTCAAACCAGTTCTGAGCATAGTAGGCGCGCCCAAGGTAATAGACTGCCTCCGCGTCCTTCGGGTTCTCCTTCACCGATTGTTCCAGCCAGCGGATGGCGTCTGGGTAGTCGTTGAGCAACACGTAGTCGAGTCCGACGATCTTGAAATCGTCAGGCACGGGCCGCTGCAGAGCCGCCGCGGCGGTATAGATGGCCAGAGACTGTTCGGGCTGGTTCTCGCGGAAGAGCACGTAGCCGAGCAGGAACTTCGCGTCGGCGGATTCGGGGTGAGTGTCGAGGTACTGGCGCAGTAGTTTCTCGGCTTCCGAGTATCGATCGAGATGGATCAGCGCTTTTGCGCGGGGCAACAACGCCTCGGCGCCGCGCTGATACGTCTGCTCCGCGGGTGGAACCTGGCCGACGGAGAGACAGACCGCGAACACCGGAATACTCGCATTGAACAGCGCTCGGAATCTCATGAGCGGATGAACTCTGGGGGAACCCGAACGCCAGTATAGCGCGGCGACACCCGCACAACCGCTTGCTGACGCGCGCGGCTCAGTTGAACCGATACCTTGCCGCGGCCATAAGACGACAGGCCCGGGAACGGCCACTGTGGTCGTCCCCGGGCCTGCCAATGGACCCGAAGGTTGCCGGCGATGGCCGGCTCCCCTCAGAAGTTCAGCTTCAACTGCAACTGCAACCTCCGCGGGGTATCGATGGTTGCGTTCGTGTTGATAACGCCGAAAGCGGTAATGGGGTCGTTCGCGTTGGTGTCACCGGGCCGGTCGAAAACATGCCGGTTGAAGGCATTGATCGCGCTCGCTTTGAACTCGATGTTGACCCTCTCTGTGATGGGGAAGCGCTTCATCAGGTTGAAGTCTTCATTGTCGAAGTGCTTCATTCGGACATTCCCGAGAGTGCGCGCCATGTCGCCGAACGCGTATGCGCCACCGGCGGCGATGCGTGCCGGAGCGTTCGGATCGGAGAATGCAGCGGGGTTGAATATGGAGGTACCGGACGATGGGTCCTGAGTGCCGTTCAGGTACGCCTGGCTGAAGATGGACTGGCCGGACACGTAGTTGAAGCGGATGCTGCCCGAGAAACCCGGGACGCCGGTAGCGCAGCAGAACGAGAGTGGCTGGCCGCTCTGGTAGCGTTGAATCCCGCTGAATTCCCAGCCACCGGCGACCACGTTCAGAGCTCCCCCCTTGTCCAGGAACTTCTTGCCCTTCCCAAACGGAAGCTCATAGACATAGCTGACCACGAACATCTGTGGAACGTCCTGGTTGCTGTAGGTCTTCTCACCATTCAGGTTGAACGGGTTCTGGGCGCTGCCGCCTCCGTGAATCGTGGCGAAGTACGGCAGAGCGTCATCGGCGTCGGTGAGCGTCTTGGACCAGGTGTAAGAGGCCATCAGGTTGAGGCCGCTGTGGAACCGGCGCTGCAGAGACGCCTCGAGAGCGTTGAAGCTGGATTGCCCCAGGTTCTCCAACTGCCCATCGGTATTGAAGCCATAGTACTGCGGGAATGGCACCAGGGACTGGGCGACAGTCGAGTTGGCCGGGAAGCTCGCATAGGGCAGCTTGATGCCGGCGGCTACCGCCGACGAAGAAGTGACCTGCTGGCTGAGCAGCGAGCCCAGCGAGAAGTTGCTGGGATTGAGCGAGTTGACGAAGTCGTAATTGCTGTGCAAATGCGTGCCGTGGGACCCGACATAGGCGACATCGAGGATCAGGTCAGCCGCGAGCTGATGCTGGATCTCGATGCTCCAGTTGTTCACCATGGCCGGGCGGCCGTACGACGGATCGAGGTACTGCACCCCCGAGTAGTTCCACTGCGAGGGGTCCAGATTCGGCGGTTGCGTATAGCTGGGGAATCCCGAGTTGAGGTTGAACGCGGGGCTGAAGCCATCCGGGCTGCTGAATCCAGGGTTCGCCTGGAAGCCCTGCCGGTTGTATCCGCCGAAATCGGCGTACGTCAGTGCGCCGTAGTAGATGGCGAATCCGCCGCGGACAACGGTCTTGCCGCCGAGTTTGTCCGGCGACCAGGCGAAGCCGAAGCGGGGACCCCAGTCTTTCATCCAGGTGTCCGCCCAGCGCTCATTCACGTTGCCGTTTCGGCCCGTGCCGTTTCCGGCAAACACCAGAGCTCCGGGGTAGCCGTTCGCGCCCGGGTTCGGTGCGGTGAGGCTGATATTCGACGTCTGGCCGTAGCGTTCGCGACGCGGTACGTCGACGTCCCAGCGCAAACCGAGATTCAGCGTAAGTGTCCTGGTGACCTTGTAGCTGTCCTGGAAGAACGCCGCCATATAGTTGGTGAGCCACATCGGCTGGCTCGCCTTCACGACGAGGTTGGCATCGTGCACGAGACCCAGCTCGAAACTGGCAATGCCGTTCCCGCTCTGGCCCGAGGTCAATGGGTCGCCCGCCGTCTGCTGGCGCCAGAAGTAGAAGCTGCCGGCCGAGTTCGACGAATCCAGCGGATCGTACTTCGTGTAGCGCTGTTCATAGCCGAACTTCATGCTGTGTTTGCCCTTCACCCAGTCGATGGTCTCGGTGAGGCTGTAATGGTTGTCGATGGTATCCCCATCCACGTTGTCGCCCAGCCACGTTGTGGAGCCCTCGACGAGACCGATGACGGGGAACATCGGTCCGTTGGCGTTTTGGATCCCCATTAGCGAGTCCCAATTCTTGCCGAGAAAGGCATTCTTGACCTGGTTGCCGCTATTGGTGCGGTCGTAGGCAAGATTCAGGTGGCTTAGAAGAGTGGGAGTAACGATGAAATCGTATCCGGAACGCATGTAGTGAGTGAAGAAGTCCTGCTTGCGGCCCGTTCCCACCTGATTGTCGAAGTAAGGATTGACGGAAGTCCGCACATTGTCGCGCGAGGCATAGGTGAAGAACAACTTTTGCCTGTCGCTCAGGCTGTGGTCGCCCCGGACACTCATGGAGGTGGCGAGCAGAGGCACATTCCAGGGGAACGAATAGTTGTTGATCGCGTTGCTGTTGGTCGGGTCGGGATAGTACCCAAAGACCTTTTGCGCGATGGGCGAGATCATGTTCGTGGGGACCTTGTTCCCCTGGAACGCGGTCCGGCACTGCACGCCGTTGACGGTCCGTGTCGTGGTCGGGTCGAAGATCTCGCCTTCGTAGATGGTCGAGCCGTCACAAGGGTTGGTACCGAGCGCAATGTTGGTCAGTTGCTGCGAGAAGTCACCGTTCTTTTCAGCCGCTGTGGGAACCGTGCTGGTAGTGACGCCGCCCATACTCTGGCGGTACTGCTCCCAGGCGAAGAAGAAGAACGTCTTGTTCTTCCCGTTGTAGAGCTTCGGAATCCAGACCGGGCCCCCGAAGGTCAGGCCGTAGTCGTTCTGCCGGTCCCGGGCGCCCACGCTGCGGTCGATGTTGTGACTGTTGTCATAGAAGCTGTTGGCATCGAGGTCTTCATTGCGGAAGATGTCGTACGAGCTGCCGTGGTACGTGTTCGTACCCGATTTCATCGCGAAACTCGTGATGCCACCGGTGGTACGTCCGAACTCGGCCGTAGGCGTGGAGGTGATGATGCGGTATTCGCTGATAGCATCCACCGAAGGCGCAGTCTCGTCGAACGACGACCCGTTCTCGGAGCGAGTAGTGCTGGCTCCGTCGAGCAGCACTTCCGTGCCATAGGCCTGGCCGCCGGTGATCTTCGATTCGAAGGTACCGCCGTTGGTTCCGTTTTGCGCGCTTCCCGCGGTTCCCGGTCCGATCGCACCCGGCGTAAGAAAGACGAACGCTTCCGGCGAGCGCATGGACTGAACGGCGCTGCCCAGCGCCAGCGGCAGATCGAGCACCTGCCTGTTGGTTACGCCCGTACCCATGTCGGACGTGTCCGTCTGCACGGTTGGGGCGCTGCCTTCGACAGTGACCGTCTCGCTGAGTTGTCCTGGCTGCAGCACGATATTCAGCGAAGTCGTAGCATTGATCTGCACGACGACGCCGGTGGCCTGCCATTTCTTGAACCCGGAGAACTCCGTCGTAACATCGTACGTGCCGATGTGAGCATTCGGCACGGAGTAAGTGCCGGCACTGCTGGAAACGGTGTTATAGACGGTTCCGGTAGCTGTCTCGCGGGCCGTGATCTTTGCGTCCGGCACGACAGCTCCCGACGTGTCTGTGACTATGCCTGCAATGGAGCCCTGATTCGATTGCCCGAACAGACCCACTGCCGGAAACGCGGCGAGCAGGATTGCCAGAATTATCAGGCGGCTCTGATCGCGAATATGTTCCAAACCCTTCTGTTTGTAACGCTCATGGTTGGACGTCATCGTATATGTCCCTCATTGTTGTTGTGCTTGTACTGACTTCCTGAGCTTGTCCTCTAACTTGTGACTCTGCTCGGTGTCCGCCTGCTGTTTCAGACGGACAAACGAATCCAGCGCTGCGCGGGATTCCTCGGGCCGATGCAAACGGCGATACAACTGCGCCAATTGGTAGTAGGATTGGCGGAGCATTTCGGCGTCCACCCGCTGCGGATTGGCGACCACCGCGGCGAAATTGACGGCTGCCGAATCGTTGTGGCTCAGTTGCGCTTCCGCGCGACCGAGCTGGTAATGGGCTTCGACCGATCCGGGCGCCTGGCGCAGCGCTTCGGTCAGCAGTCCTACCGCATCCGACGGCTTCGACCGTTCGATGCTGACGACTGCGAGACTGTACATCACCGCCGCGTTATGTGGATCGATTTTCAGTTCGTTACGATATTCGGCGTCGGCCATTTCCAGATTGTTCTGGCGGTCGTAGATGTCGCCGAGTTGCTGGTGTAATCCGGGTTCGTTGGGCTTCAACCGGATGGCTTCCTGACATTCCTTGACCGCGTCATCGAGCCGGTCGGCATCGGCAAACGACTGCGCCAGAACCTGGTGAACGCGCCACGATTTCGGGTCGGCCACGTACATGCGCTCGTAGGTCTCCTTCGAGCGGACCATGTAAGCCCGGCCGAGGTGGTAAAGGACGTCCACATCCTTCGGGCGCATATGGGCGGCCTTCTCAAGGATGGCGACAGCATCCACCGAAGACCCCGCGGCCAGCCGGACAATTCCCAGCCACATCAGCGCATCGGCATTGCCGGGATCGGCCTGCGTTTCGCGCTCCAGAGCCGCTGCCGCGGCCGCATAGTCGTTTCTCCGGTAATACGCGATGCCCAGAAACAGGTTCGGGCCACGGATCTTCGGCTTTAGCTGGAGGCTCTTCTCCAGGGCGGGAATCGCCGAGTCCAGGTCGTTCTGCTGGAACCGGGCCAGTCCAAGGTTCAGCCAGGCCTCAGCGAAAGTGGGTTGCAGGACCGTGCATCGGGCGAACGCTCCGGCCGCCACTTCCAGATTCCCGGCGCGGAGCGCTTCAGTCCCCTTTCGGAAGGTGCTCGCGAACTCCTCGTCCTGACAAAGACCGATGGTCAGACTCAGCAAGCCGAGCGCCAGCACTGACGAACTCCGTGGGGCCACGTGGCCGTTGGATCTCATGTTCCGAGCAAACCCCAAGCCTAGTGCCTTTGCACTATGTAAACGCTTGCAGAAAGATTATACCCGGGACCGTGCTTTGTCAAGAGGCAATCCGCCACTCCGCCGGCAGTCCCCTCCACTCCTCGCTGGAGTCAATCCGCGATGTTGATGATGCCGGTAAGAGCTGGTATCCGCCCTGGTCTGGCCGGACGACGGTGCTGGCGCCTTCCACGCCGCCAGTTGGGCGGTGCCTCACCGGGTTAGATCCCTGGCTCAGTCAGAACGTGAATGCGATTGCATATTTTTGCCCCTGAGGGTCTTGCACTGCGGACGATGCGGGCTAAAATGTTTATGAGAAAGCAGATACGATGAATCTCAAAGAAGTCGCCCGGCGAGCCTCTGTCTCGACCGCGACGGTTTCGCGTGTTCTGAATGGCGTTGACGTCGTCAAGAACTCGACGCGCACCCGGGTGATGAAAGCGATCTCAGAACTCAAGTATCACCCGAATCTTCATGCCCGAAGCCTGGCCGGCGGACCGGGCCGTACGCTTGGGGTCATCGTATCCAACCTGGAGAATCCTTTCTTTCTCGACGTTTACCGAGCTCTGGAGCGCGATTGTCACGCTCATGGCTATGAAGTTCTGCTGGCCAACACCGACTATCGTCCGGAACAACTTGTGGCCAGCGTCCGGCTCATGATCGGCCGGAGGGTCAGTGGTCTGGCGGTAATTGTCTCGGAGATGGAGAAGGCGCTGGTCCAGGAATTGACCGATAGCAACATACCCCTGGCGTTCTACGACGTAGGTCCCGCAAAACGGAACATCACGAACATCCGCGTCAACTACCACAAGGGCATTGAGCGCATCGTCGAATACCTTTTCACACTCGGTCACGAGAGGCTCGCGTTCGTCGGCCACCACGCGAGGCTCGGACCCATCGACGAAAGGCGCCGCGCCTTGTTTGACGCGGTGCGACGCCTCCGCCCGGCAACCGATGTGCGTGTTGTCGCGAGCGACGACAGTCTCGAGGGGGGAAGCCGGGCGACGCGGGAGCTGCTGTTGTCGTCGATGCCAACGGCAATCATCTGCGTGAACGACCTTATGGCTGTTGGTGTTCTGAAGGAGCTGCGCGAGCACGGCTTACAGGTGCCCGAAGACGTTTCGGTGACCGGATTCGACAATATAAAGCTATCTCAATTCTGCTTTCCGGCCCTGACCACGGTGCACATCCCGCGAGAGCACATTGGACACCTGCTCTATTCGACCCTCACGTCAGACACGAAGACGCCCGCTTCCGCGGGTACGGAGATCGTGATAGACCCGGAGTTTCTCGTGCGTGAATCCACCGGACCGGCCAGAGGAATCAGGGAGTAGAGGGAGTAAGGGGAGTAAGGGGAGTAGACGCAGATCGGCGCGTCAACGCACTCCTTTTACTCCATCTACTCTTTCTACTCCCTTCCTTAATTGGCTGGCTTCGGAACGGGCTTGTTCGTGGCCACTGACGATGGGATGCCATAAAACAGGACCTGGCTTCCCGACAGCACGGCCACCCTGTCTCCGCTGGGAGAAAGCGCGAATGTCTGCTCGGTGGCGGTGGGAGACAGGAAACGAATCTTCGCCACGCGCCCGCCATCCTGAGTACGGTAAATTGAGATGCGCCCTTCGGCCAGATCGGCCGCTTTGAAGGAAGCTCCCGGAATCATCGATCTTGTCGCCTCAACGACGCCGAGTGCAAACACCTGGCCGGCGTCGTTGCCACTGGCGTATTGCACCATCTCGGGAGACGCGCAACTCGTCTTGAGGATTGGCTGCCCATCGGGCCTGAGCACCCGGCACCACTTTTCTTTCGTCACTCGCGAACAGCCGGAAACGAAAATCAGATTGGGGGGTACGCTCGCCAGATCCGGCGTGCATGCCGAGATTATGGAGGCCACATTCCGCCTCTGCTTGTTCCAGCCGTACTCCACGATGCGATACCTCTGATTGGAGTTGAGCAGCAGTCTGAGCTCTCCGCCGTTCGACAGAACCGGGGCAGCGAGATTCCCGGAATTCAGCCAGGAGCCCAGAGGTTGCAGATTGCCGTCCAGCAGCCTGACTTCCACGTCCTCTTCCGGCGGGCCTTCCAGAGCGCTTTGGAGCTGCCGATGCATCTCCGGCGAATGGCGCTCGTGCAGGATGCCCAGCACGATCATGCGGCCGGACGGCGAGGTTCTCAGGAACGTCAGGGGACCGCCGAGTCTGGTCCTGTTTTCCAGTTTGAGTCCGGGGCCGTAGACGCGCAGTTCGTCTCCGACATGAACGAGCACTCGATTGTCGTGGGATGGCCACAGGTATTGCTTGTCGTCCGGGACGTGCCAATCGAGGGTGCGCGTCACTCGCATGGTGGTTACATCCATCAGCAGGGCGCGGATGACGCGCGTTGCGTCCTGCTCCGCGCTTCGCTCCACCAGGGTGTGGGGATTGAAAGTGCACAGAAGCTCTCCGGAGCCGAGAAACGCGACCGCCGCTTCATGATCGAAGTTGTAGGCTTCGCGGTTCCGCCGTGGCGCGTAACCTAATTCGGCGATCGAAACGCTGGCTTCCGCGCCCGTGGTAGCCGTCGCGTTGGCATCGGGAAGGACGATGCTGCAGTGCGGGGGAGAGCAGGTCTCTGTTTCGTCCACCGGAGCGCTGGCCAGCGCGGTGGGCGGCTCCGCAGCCAGGTAGACCGATGGAGATGGTGGCGCGGCGCTCGAAGGCGCCGCTGTCGTGGCCGTTGCACCCGCGGCCGCCGCTGGCGGAGGCGTCGCGTTGGAGGCGAGATAGAACCGAAAGCCGCGTTCGAGACGGACGTCTTGTCCCACTGCGGACACCACGGAACTCCCTTCCGGACCGGTTCCCACGCTCAGCTTTAATCCGCGGAGTCCGACCACCGAACCGGGCTTTACGGTTGCCGGTCTTTCCTCCCGGGCCAACTGCATGTTCGCGGTGGCGGCAGCAGTCATCACGCTACGCATCCCGCCAGGCCCTTCATTGCGACTCCCGCCTGAAATATCGAGCCCGATCGCCTCGTTCAGGGGAGCAGTTGTTGAGTTCAAGGGGAAGTCCGGCGACGGCGCGAGGAGGGCAATCACGACCAATGGCAGCGGTTTCACCTGGCGGCCGGCGCACTCGGCACTATCAAACAGCACGGCAAGGCTGGACGTCTTTGCGCTCTTCGAATGCGCGACCGCGGCCACCAACCTGCCCTTGACGATTCCACCGGAGCGAAGCGTGCAGCCGGGGCTCTGCCAATCCGACAGGACGCGGGCGTAGATTGGTTTCCCGACGCTGGTGCCGTGAACCGAAACCGGGATCAGCAACTCCGCCTCAACCAGCGGACGAACCGGTGGCGGGGGTGCTCCATATGCGACGGGAACGCAGGATAAAAAAAGAAGAGTCCCAGCTATCGGCAGAACAAGGCGACGGCCAGCCATGTCAACCTCCATAGACAAAAACGTAAAGACGTTCGGCCGGACATCGACCGCAACCTCAGATTATGCCACCTGAACAGAACCACGGCACGCGAGGATGCGCGACATGCAGTTTGGAAGCGGAGTCTGGCGGGCATGCGCCGGGGTTCTGGAAGCACAATGTTCGAGTGCCTCCTGACAACACCGGCTCGGCCCGCTCTTGCGAAAGCTGCGTTGCGAGATGCCCCGTACGACCCTCCAGATCACCGTAGTCCCCACAGAGGACATGGTGTCCGGCCTGCTCGGCCGACGATTCGATCGCGGTAAGGGCGCGACCGCCGAGGCTTCGTTTCCGGCGAGCGCCTCCAGCGGAGTATCCGAAGCCGGCGAAGACGCGGTCATGATGCGTTTCGCTCGAGCCCACGCCCCACGAACTGCTCGAAGTTGAAGCGGAAGAGTCGCGCGACATCGAGCCGGATTTCCTGCGCCGTCACCGCGCGTCCGTCCTCGGTGAGCAGCCGATAGGCGTTGGCCAGGATTGGCGCCATGGTCCGGCGCGTATTCCGCCACTTGTAAATCACCTGCTCGAGAACGCGCGCGTCGGAGTGCTGCGGGATGAAGCTCGCTCCCAACATCTCCAGCCGCTCCCGCGCGATCTCCTCCACAATGGATGGGTTGTTCAGGAACCACCAGCAACCGAACGGCATCAGGTTCGCGAACTTCCTCGCGTAGACGCACAGCTCGTGCTGATTCTCGCGGCTCAGGACGCTCACCAGGAAGCGATTGTCGGGATAGTCCGCGCACAGGCGCTCGAGCGCCAGCAGGTCTGCCGCGCCAACGCCGTCGCCGGCCAGGCGCAAGCGGGGATTGACCTGATAGCGCACCCCGATCATCAGCGATAGCGGCAGGCCGAACTCGTGGCACGCCGGCAACACCGCGCCGTCCAGCAGACGCCCGCGCACGGAATCCTCCGGGAATCGGAACGTGTCCGGCAGAGAGACGGCCATGTAGACCGGCCGCATCCGTTCGCACCAGGCGGACAGGAAACGCCGGACCTCGGCGAGCGCGCCGCCGGTGGCACTCTCGTCGACGGCGAAGCCCTGCGATGCCAGCACGCGCCAATGCTCACTCCACTTGTTAAGGATACGGTCGAGCCGCAGCACGGGATGGAAACGCGCGTCGCGTTCGACGCCCCGTTCCCACAGCGGCCCCTCCTCGGGATCGAGAGGATCGTTGGTCATTACCGCTTCGCCGATGCCGGCCAGGTGGAATACCTCGCCAATGTGGTCGTCCAGCTTGCGTGACGCGAAGAAGCGGCGCGCTTCGGTCAGGTCGGGGCTGTCCGTCGACAACCCGAACGCGTTCAGCACCGCAATGACGCCGCGTGTGGCCTCAGAAAACGGCGCATTTTCGACAAAGAGCGCGCGCCAGATCGCATCGGCTTTCGCGGTCTTCGACAGCGTCCAATACTCCTCCGGGGCGATGCTGGAGGAACGGAACAACTCCGCCTCCAGGTAGTGGTACGTCACCAGTTCGTCGATCCCCCAAAGCCCCAGCTTGCCCAGCGAAGGCATGAACAGGTGCGTGTGAATGTCGACCACCGGTACGGCCTGCAGCTCGCGTTCGACCGTGGCGAGAAGGTCCTGATCAGAGACAACCGTCATAAGAGAATCCTCAACTATTCACGCCCGAAGCCAGGAAGCCGCCGTCCACCACGATGCACTGGCCGGTGATAAAGCTTGCCGCGTCCGAGGCAAGCAGGATAGCCGCGCCGACCAGTTCCTCGGGCCGGCCAAAGCGGCGCATGGGAGTGCGCATCAGCAGTTCACGGCCGCGCTCGGTCTCGTCCAGCAACTTCCGGTTCAGGTCGGTTCGAAACACTCCTGGCGCGATCGCGTTCACGTTAATGCCGTCTGGCGCCCATTCCACCGCGAGACTCCGGGTGAGCGTCAGGACGGCGCCCTTCGAAGCCGCGTAGGACGCCACCCCCATCAGACTCACAAACGAATTCAGCGAGGCGATGTTGACGATGCGCCCGCGGCCGCTTCGTTTGAGCGGTTCGTAGAAGGACTGGCAGGCCCGCAGCATCCCGGTCACATTGGTGTTCAGGATTCCGTCCCATTCGGCTTCGCTGATCGCGCTGGCCGGCGTTTTCGCAATCCGGCCAGCCGCGTTCACCAGAATGTCCACCCCGCCGAAGCGGTCCACCACCGCGGCGCGAAGGCTGTCCACGGAGGAGCGAGACTCCACGTCGACAGGCGCCCGCAACGTTCCGCGCCCTGTCTTCTCCACCTCGGCGCAGACCGCGTCGACGAGTTCGACGCGCCGTCCCGTGGGGACCACGTCGGCGCCGGCCTCCGCCAGCGCGAGGGCGATGGTGCGTCCCAGGCCGGACGTCCCACCGATGACAACGGCTACGCGGCCGGTCAGATCCAGATTCGTTGGCATCAAACCGAACTATAGCTTACGCGGACCTGTCAAAACAGGGGAGAATGGTCCATGCCTGACGAGAACAAGTTGCGTCGTGAGTTTTTGAAAGGCGCTGGAGCGGGGCTCGCCGGCGTTGCGCTCGCCGTTCCGGCCGCCGCCGCGCCGACGGAGAAGGCCGGGAGTTTCAACGTACGGGCATTCGGGGCGGTGGGCGACGGTAAGTCGCTCGACACGGAAGCCATCAACAAGGCCGTCGCTGCCGCTGCCGGCGCTGGAGGCGGAACAGTGTTGTTTCCTGCCGGCAGTTATCTGAGTTATTCGATCCATCTTAGAAGTAACGTCGACCTGTATCTCGATCAGGGCTCGACCATCGTGGCGGCCGAGTCTCCCGGTTACGATCTGCCCGAGCCGAACGAATGGAGTAACTACCAGGACTTTGGCCACAGCCACTGGCGCAACAGTCTGCTCTGGGGAGATGGACTTGAGAACATCGCCATTGTCGGCCCCGGACGCATCTGGGGAAAGGGCCTGAGCCGCGGCTGGGACACCGGCCCGGGACCGCGCGCGGAACAACCCGGCGTGGGCAACAAGGCCATCAGTCTAAAGAACTGCCACAACGTGCTGCTGCGCGATTTCTCCATCCTCCACGGCGGGCACTTCGGCATTCTGGCAACCGGAGTCGACAACCTTACCATCGACAACCTGCGCGTCGACACCAACCGCGACGGCATGGACGTCGATTGCTGCCGTAACGTGCGCATCTCCAATTGCTGCGTCAACTCTCCGTGGGACGACGCTATCTGCCTGAAGAGTTCGTATGGCCCTGGCTGGGCCAAGCCCACCGAGTTTGTCACCATCACTAACTGCTATGTTAGCGGCTGTTTTGAAGAGGGTACGCTGCTGGACGGCACTTACAAGCGCTTTGGGCCCGATGCGCGCGTTCCGTATACCGGGCGAATCAAGTTCGGTACCGAATCCAATGGCGGCTTCCGTAATATCACCGTCTCCAACTGCGTTTTCGAGGGCTGTCAGGGACTGGCTCTGGAATCGGTGGATGGCGCTCTTCTGGAAGACGTCACCATTACCAACATCTCGATGCGAGACATCAAGAGCGCGCCAATCTTCCTGCGCCTGGGCAGCCGCATGCGCGGGCCGGCGGGCACACCAGTGGGTACACTGAAACGCGTCATCATCAGCAATTTGGTCTGTTCCAATTCCGTCTCTCAGTTCGGTTCCATCATTAGCGGGATTCCCGGCCATGCCATTGAGGATCTCACCATCAGCCACGTGCAGGTGTGGCATCAGGGGGGAGGCACGAAAGAGCAAGCGGGGATCGAGCCGCCGGAGAAGGAGGCCGCCTATCCTGAGCCAAACATGTTCGGCGAAATGCCGTCCCACGGGTTCTACATCCGCCATGCCAGAGGCATCCGGTTCGACAACGTGGAGATTGGAGCCGCGAAGGCGGACCGGCGTCCGGCGTTCGTGCTGGACGACGTGAGCGACGCCGACTTTTTCCGCATCCGCACGCCGAAGACAGCGGACACGCCCGTTTTTGCGCTGCAGAACGTCGCGGATCTCTCCATCCACATGTGCCGCTCCGTGCCGGATACTCAACTGACGAGCGTGGAAAAGACCACGCTGTGATGTAATGCAAGCAGAACTCATGGATCATGGTTTGAGTATTCCCCGGAGTGGAGCGTTCGACTTTGTGTCACTCGGCGCTCTGGTGCATCGCCTCGACCCGGGCATCGTGCCCTTTCGCAAAGCCAGCGAGTGCCAGATTCACGTCAGCGGCGGAGAATACAACTGCGCCGCCAACCTGGCGGATTGCTTTGGCCTCGAGACCGCCGTTGTTTCCGCGATGGTGGACTATCCGATCGGCGACCTGATCGCCACGCGCGTGCGGGCGATGGGCGTGAAGGGCATCTACAAGACGTTCCGCCACAATGGCGTGAACGGTCCCAACATGGCCGCCGTCTACAGCGACCGCGGACAAGGCGCGCGTGCGCCCGTGGTGTTCTACAACCGTTCGAACGAGGCCGCCGCCCAATTGAAGCCGGGCGACTTCGACTGGGACGCCATCTTCTCCGGCGGGGTGCGCTGGTTCCACAGCGGCGGCATCTTCGCCGCGCTCTCGCCGACCACGGGCGAGCTGATTGTCGAAGCCATGCAGGCCGCGAGAAACGCCGGTGCGGTGGTCTCCTTCGACATGAACTACCGCGAGAAGCTTTGGAGCGTCTGGGGCGGCCAGGAGCGCGCGGTGGACACGATGACGCGCATCGTCGAGAACGTGGACGTGCTGGTGGGGAACGAAGAGGATCTGCAGAAAGGGCTGGGCATCTCCGGGCCGGAGATCGCGGGCGATTCGAAACTCGACCCGCGCGCATTCCTCGGCATGATCGAATGCGTGGTCCGGCGGCATCCTCGCGTCCGGGTGGTTGCCACTACGCTGCGCGAGGTGCACTCGGCCAGCCGGCACACCTGGGGCGCAGTGGCCTGGGTCAACGGCGAGAGCCGCGCTACCCCAACCTGCGAACTGGATGTTCTGGATCGCGTGGGCGGCGGTGACGGCTTCGCGTCGGGCTTCTTCTACGGGTTGCTGGCGGGCGAATCGAGCGAGCAGGCGCTCCGGCTCGGCTGGGCGCATGGCGCGCTGCTGACCACCACGCCGGGCGACACCACCATGGTCACTCTCGATCAGGTCCGGGCGTTCGCGCGCAGCGGCTCCAGCCGCATTCAGCGATAATGCCGGAGCGCCGACGCTTCGGCTCGCGGGCGTGGGCCTCCTGGCCTGCCCGACTTCTGCTTCGGACCGCGCGGCCAGCGGCCGGCCAGATCATTCGAGCGGAAGTGGCAGCCGGCGACGGCGGCGACTTCCAGACCGTCCAGCGAGCCATCGATCATGTCCCCGTTTGTCCGCTGGAATCGGTGGGGCGCGTGATTCCGGGAATCCGGCCAGGTGTGTATCGCGAGCGCGTCAGGGTTCCACAGGGCCGGCCCCGACTGACTCTGCCCGGCAGCGCCGCCGCCACTCTCATCACCTCGCGGATGAGCTTGGCGTATGATCGGGTCTGGTTGTAGGTAATGGGATTCAGTATGGCGGTGAGGGTGGGATTCGAACCCACGGAAGAGTCACCCCTTCAACGGTTTTCGAGACCGCCCGATTCAACCACTCTCGCACCTCACCGATTCGGTACTCCACTGATTTTCCCATAACTTGCACGGACTGTCACTACGCCGATCTTTTCGCCGGATCGGGCAGTTTCACTACTTTGTCACTACTCACGAGTCGCCTCACCGCGTTCGCTTTGGCTTCGCGGTTTGTGTGCGCATACCGCATGGTTGTCTTGATGTCGGCATGCCCAAGAAGTTCCTTAATCGTCACCAGGTCTGCTCCGCTGCCATTGAGGCGGGAGGCAAACGTATGGCGGAAGGTGTGCCAGGTCACGTCGATAAGGCCCGCCTTACGACACGCCTTCCTGAGCCCCAGCCACAGGTCCTTCCATTGGTCTCCCGTCTCCGGATTGTAGAAGACCCATATGCACCCGCGGAGACCATGCCATCCCTTCACTACGGCAAGCGCGCGGTCGTTCAGCGGCAGTTCAAGCATGCGGCGGTTTTTTGGGGCGATCAGCCGGAGCATACCCGCTTCGAGATCCACCTCCTCCCATTTGAGATTCAGAATTTCCCCGAGCCGGAGACCGGTATTGATCGCGAACGTCACCAGGTCCTGAAGGCAGGGCGAGCAGCACGCCAGCAACACACTTTCCTCCCGCTCCGACAGGGTGCGGAGTCTGAGGTTGTTTTCATCGAGGAATCGAATGGCCCTGACAGGATTCCTGCCCCGGTAAAGCCCCCATTGCTCCGCCAGATTGAACAGGCGCTTGAGGCCGGCAAGCTCGCGGTTGACCGTCGCCGGCGTCACCGCGCCCAATCGGTCCTGCTTGTATCGCTCGATCGGCAGGGCCGTGATGTCGGGAAGCAGCATGTTCCCGAAGGCATCGTCAAGATGCTTCAGAATCTGCTGATCCCGCAGCCACGACCGCTTGTTCACGTTCGCATACTCCATGTACTGTTTTCCCAGTTCGGCAAAGGTGATCCTGATCGGCCTGGCATATTCGCCACGCTCGACTTCGGACACACGCAGGGCTAGGAATTTCTCAGCCTCGCGTTTATTCCCCGTGCCGGTGCTTACCTGCAGCCGGGCCCTGCCGTTGTAGAAATCCGCATACCAGATCCGGCCCCTACGGTAGAGAGCCATGTTGTTGATGACCTTTCCACCTCGGGTCAGCCGCTTCCATTGTAGGCGAATGCGGCAACGACCGGATCACATCGCAGACATCGAACCGCAGGGAGCGACCGGCCTTGACGAAAGGAATACGCCGCAAATAGACCCAGTTGTAGAGCGTACCCTTTGGGATGCTCAGCCGCCGCGAAAGCTCGTGAATCGTGATGAGCCTGGGGCCTCCGGGCCAGGCACCGGACTCGGCATGAGCGCCGCGATCGCCTGACACGGTGTTCATCAGGTCCCTAGTCAGGACTTGTTCCGGGAGATGATTCTTCGGCACTGGTTGAGCATCACTCGAACTCCGGTGGGAATGTCAAGCCTGTGGGAAGGATGTGGGAGTCCTACGCTTCCACGCCGCGTGATTTCAACAGGGCGACGATCTTTGCGTTGAACCTCTGTGCGGTCCTGGACTTGTCCGGGGTTTCGCCCCTCTGCCATTTGTAAAAGTCGCTCTTGTAGACATCAGACCCGTCTTTCGCGAGAGACCGGTAAATGTCCGCGGCGGTTAATCCGCCGGCCCTGCACATGTCGGTGAGTCGCTTTCTCTCGGCGATAAGTTCCTGTCTGGGCTTCTCCAGCTCATGCTTCGGGAGCGGCAGGTCCCTGAAAGCAGCCAGGTGCTGTTCCAGCGCGGACGATAGAACCGCCTCAAGCGCCTCGCACGACTGTCCTGGCGGAAACGAGCGAAGGATGGCCTGGATCGCGAACCAGGGGAGGTCGGTGAGCTCCTCAGCGTGACTCTCCGGAATTTCATCCAGAGCTTCGCGAATCAGCTTGAGCACATTGTAAGACGCCCAGACTCTTGAAATCGGCTCAAGAGTAGCTGTCGCAGTCTCCGTCGAAAGGTAGAGGAACTGCAGTGCCTTGCTCAGGTAAAAATCTCGTCTCGTAGCGGGAATCCTCGAATAGTGGCGGAAGTAGCTGGAGCAGACCCGATCAGACAGTGTGAAGCTGATCGCGTCATCGAGCTCGGGGTCCCAGAAGTTGCTGCGATATCGCTCCGCGATTGCCCTGCGAAGCCACTCTTCGCTGTACTCGGAACCCTGCTCAAGGAAGTAGCCGAAATTGAAGTCCCGGAACTCTCGGTGCCACGAGTATAGATTGACGAACGCTGGCGCACACTTCCCCTGGCGACGCTGCGTCAGGCCGCCAAACCGCGAGTACGGCTTTGGTCGTCATTGCTGCCGAGGTTGACGGGCCGGACATCCGACGGATACGGATGCGGATGATTGGAGGACGCCTCAGCGGAAAGCCTGCACGCCTTTGTGCGGGACTGCATCGAACCAGGTAGCACGATTCACACCGACAGCTGGCGAGGCTACGCCGGTCTGGAGACCAAAGGCTACCAGCGAAAGATCACAGCATCGAGAGACCGGAGGAAAAAGGAGTGCGGGCTCATGCCGCGGGTCAGGCAAATTGCCTTGCTTCTGAAGCAATGGCGAGCGGGCACACATCAGGGCTCAGCGGCGCTCAAACACCTGCCGTACTACCTGGACGAGTTCACATTTCGCTTCAATCTTCGGAAGTCGAAAAGCCCAGGACGGCTCTTCTTAAGGCTCATGCAGCAGGCCGTGAAGACGCCTCCCGCTACCTACGCGATGATGGTCACGCGTCAAAGCCGGTCACTCAAGAAGGGAGTCGAGTCAAGGCAGTTGTTCGACGGCGAACGGGCCTAGTGGCGGATGGGAGCGAACTCCGATTAAGCATGGTTTCGCAACCTCGAATTGAGGGCCATCTTCAACCTGTGCCATTCGGTGACCCAGTCGGCCACTACCAGTTTGTTCATTTCAGCTCCCTTTAATGGGCCGTATCGGTAGTCACATGGACCTTACCTCGGTGTCGCGAGGACATCAAGCAAGACGAAGGGGGTCATGGTGAGTTCACTTCCTCCAGCGCGAGCATGTCGACGGCAAAGTGACAGAATAGGAGCGAGCGCGATGGGCCATCCTCCTTTCAACTCCGCTTGATTTCCTCTGGACATGTCCCACATCACCCTCAAGCAAAGCTACAGGAGCCTTTCCGACCGTCTCAATCTGTTCCCCCAGGGGGCTCCGCCCACGGAACTGCTCTTCAGGATCCTCCAGGTGTTGTTCACGGAGGAGGAGGCAGCCCTAGTGGCGCTGCTTCCTATAAGGCCGTTTACGGCAGCAGCCGCTGCCCGCAACTGGAAGCAGACGGAGGGCAAGGCCCTGGCGACTCTGGAGAACCTGGCTTCCCGGGGGATGCTGTTGGACATCGAGCTTGCCGGCGAGCGGTTCTTCGTGCTTCCGCCGCCCATGGCGGGATTCTTCGAATTCTCCATGATGCGCGTGGGCAACGGGTACGACCAGAAGCTGCTGGCCGAGCTGTTCTACCAGTACCTGAACGTTGAAGAGGATTTCGTGAAGGACCTCCTCTGCGGCGGGGAGACGCGCATGGGGCGGGTCCTCGTGAACGAGAGTGTCCTGAGCGCCGCAGCAGCCCTCGAGGTGATGGACTACGAACGGGCCACCGAAGTGATCCGCACTGCCTCCTACGTGGGCGTAGGGACGTGCTATTGCCGGCACAAGATGGCGCACGTAAACAAGGCCTGTGGCGCCCCCTTGGACATCTGCATGACTTTCAACGATACCGCGCGCTCCCTCATCAGACACGGCATCGCCCGGCAGGTGGACGTCGGGGAGGGCATGAATCTGCTGGAGCGAGCCCGCGACCACAACCTCGTCCAGTTCGGCGAGAACGTCCGGGAGCAGGTCGCCTTCATCTGCAACTGTTGCGGCTGCTGTTGCGAAGCCCTGCTGGCCGCTAAACGTTTCGCGGTGCTCAGCCCCATCGCCACCACCAACTTCCTACCCGAAGTGGATGCAGGAAACTGCAACGGCTGCGGGAAATGCGTGGAGATCTGTCCCGTGGAGGCCATGGGCCTCGTCTCCGCCGGAGATCCCCGCCACTCCAAGCGCAAGAAAGCGAAGCTCCAGCAGAACCTCTGTCTGGGCTGCGGCGTGTGCGTCCGCATCTGCGCCCGGAACGCCTTATCCCTCCGCACCCGTGAAAAACGCGTCATCACCCCTGTCACCACCGCCCATCGCGTGGTGCTCATGGCCATCGAACGGGGCAAGCTCCAGAACCTCATCTTCGACAACCAGGCCCACTGGAACCACCGGGCCATGGCCGTCATCCTGGGCACGATCCTCAAGCTTCCCCCCGTCAAACAGATCATGGCCAGCCGGCAGATAAAGTCCATCTATCTGGACAAGCTGCTGGGTTTACGAGGCTCCGTGCCACCGCACCAGTGAGTTTGCGCTAACCCAGCCACGGAGCGTTCGCCCGGAGTTCGTTATGTGGGGATATCGGTAGCCAGCGTTGCGGAGTAGGTGCCTCCGCCTCACAGGGCCGAACCGAAGTTCACGCCGCCTCCCTGAGGGGCAGCGTACCGATTTCGGAGTGCGCGTCGACAAATGCGCTTTTAGGCGTCGGCGCGGTTTGGGCTTGTTCTTGCTGCCTGGCGGGCGCCCACGGCGCTCTGGCGTGGCAGATTTCTGCCGCCGCCATCCGGAACCGCCCGCGACAACGAATTCAGATTGGTGTCAGCACTTGACGCGGCATCGCCGCCGGAGAGGGCCAGCCGCTACTTGGTCTGCGTACTGTGGCTCGCGATCTGCTTCCATTCGCCGTGCATCTTGACGAAAGTATCGGTAGAGATCACCGTGCGGGCGCGATGTTCACCCTTGACTATCGCGTCGTAAGTTGTCTTGTAGGTCGCTACCGCCGTGTTGCCGTAGTCGCGAACCTTGAGCTCAGAGATGTTCTCACTGTTGGTCTTGTTGTGCTGCGCGTCGCTCATCATCTTCAAAACGTCGGGCTTGCTGTACCAGGTGCCACCGCTGTCGCCGCCTGTCCAATCGGCAGCCAGAACCTTCTCGTAAAAGGCTTTGTCACCAGCCAGATCGGCCTTGACAGCGTCGTTTTCCAACTGGGTGATTGCCGCCACCGTATCGGCGGTCGCGCTGGCTTGCGCCCTGGGCACTGGCACCGCTGCCAGCCAGGCCAGGACAAGAATGGAGAATCCCAACACGGGGCTTCTTGCTTTCATGGTGCCTCCTCTTGCTTCGATAGCTGCGAAACATCTTATGAACCGGATGTCCATTATCGACTTTCGGCCCGCCTGTTAACATACACCTGACCGCCACCGAGCGCAATCATCGGTCGGGTTTTAGCTGCCAGCCGCCGGAAGAGTCCGCAGCCAGAACAGGCGCTGAAGTTGAGACGGCGGCGACTCTTGCAGACACTGTGACTTGGATCGGGACGAGTCCCTTGTTCACACCTTTGGCATGCGCGTCCAGCTTCTCGGCAATTGAGCAGTACGAGCTTTGGCCAGCGGAGCTGGCGCAAATCCCTCATCCACAAGCACAGTTCGGTCGACACCTCGCAGCAACTCGCGCGTGAGCTTGATCGTATCGGGCATCGGTCAGGAGAGACAGGCTGCGCCCAGAACTGGCGCGTGGACCGCCTCGGCCGGCTTGGGCCAGAATCCGCCGGGCGATTGTGGACGAAAACGCCAGCGTGGGTGATGATGTGATGATCGGACACGATCTCGAACATGATCGGGCGCGTCACCATGTCACAGAGAGCGGCATCGTCGTGGTCGAGGCGTCCGCTCCGGTCGAGAGTGAATAGTGGAGCTCGGTCGTCTCGCAATGCTGCGCCACGAGGCCATTCTGGCAGTGAGTAGTCCCACCGTGCCGACGTGGTCGATATCACTCTCCACTCAATCCGCCAGCGGTTTGATCAGTTCACCACGCCTTCGTTGAGTGTGTTCTGGGAGTCTCTGTCGCGAAAATGCGCCACTTTGATAATGTCCCCTTGTGGCCTCGATAGAAATGTCCCCTAACCTGAAGACCTCCGAAGGAGGTCCGGGAGGCCTATTTCCCAGAAGAGTGTTTCGTTATCGCGCGGGC
This sequence comes from Bryobacteraceae bacterium, assembly GCA_049510065.1. Classification (GTDB taxonomy): domain Bacteria; phylum Acidobacteriota; class Terriglobia; order Bryobacterales; family Bryobacteraceae; genus CAWACP01. The sequence goes on along the minus strand of JBEKZH010000029.1, from coordinate 18,566 downwards.
ATGGCCAGCACCCACACCATCAGTCCAAAAAGGATCACAGCCGCCAACAGAGAAAACAGGGTGTGGAGAGGGTGAAAGTGAAAGTAGGGATTCCGCGTCAGACGATGTCTGGCGAGCATATGGCCTCCTTTGGGCATCCGGTATCCTCGGTGTATTTCGCGACCGCCGGGGGCTCAATGCGCCTCACTCCCGCGCCGCTTCTGCTGGAGCTTCTGCAGCAACGAAATCAGTTCGCCCGCCCGCTGCTCCCTTTGGCGCCTTGGCGCTCCGCGTTCTGCCTTGGTATTGATTTCCTTCAGCAGTCCCATGATGGCCTGATCGATGCGCTCTCGCTCCCCGCGAGGCTCGTTGAGAGTTGCGTTTCGATTCATCACTATTCCTTTGGCACGGCCGGCCTCTGGTCGTGCTCGGTTGTGGTTTGGCTAAGAGGGAGAAAGACAAAATCTCAGATTGCCTGACTTAGGTCAGATGATCTGATGAGTGCAGCAGAATTGCTCAGGTGCTAACGAGTCTGAGCCGATGCGACATGCTTGTCAAGGGGGAAAGCACACTATTTACAATAGCTTGGCGCGTTCGCTCATTCTAATCAACTTCCGCTTCAGAAGAGCAGTTTCCGCCGCCCGGAAAGCGGCCTCGGTACCCAGTCAGCCAGAGCTGGAACGAACTGGTTGTGAAGTAGCGGCCAAACTTGATGTTTGTGCCCTACATATGGCGAGCAGCGCGGTCGTCTGTTGAATTGCATTCGAGACTCGGTTGATGCATCCTGTCCACATGTCCGGTAGCGCCAGCATCGGTTTCCGGCTCCACACGGTCTGGGCGATGCTAGTTGCAGTCGCTGCGGATGGAGAAGGACTACGCGTCCTTCACCGCTGCCGGGTTGAACTACTTCCGCCCGGCCGGGGACGGTTTGTGTATCACGAGGCTGCAGAGTTGCCGCTGCCTGACACAGAGAGGCTGATCGAATCCGTCCGGCGCACCGCAGAAGACACTGCCCGGACGGCCATACGAAGCGCGATCAGGAACTTGAAAGTGACGGGCGCGTGTATTCCTACAGGATCGGCTTCTGTGCCGGATGACCTTGTCGCTGTCCTGCAGTCCCATGCACGAATTCACGCGGCCGAGGGCGCTTTGTATGCCGGCGTGATCGCGTCGGCCTGCCAGCATTTTGGCATCCCGCTGATCACCGTGCGTCAGCGCGACGTTTGGAGCCGGGCATCCGTAGACGTAGGAATGTCGGAGGCGGACCTGAGGGCCGGGATTGAGGCTGTCCGCAAGGCGCTCGGCCCGCCGTGGACAGCGGATCACAAAATCGCCACGGCGGCCGCGCTCGTTCGGGTGTGATCGATTCACTTCGATTTTGGGGGCGTGCGATCCCGAGGCCTGATATCAGGGAATATCGGAAGCTGGCCGACCATCGGAGGATGAAGGATGCGGGCGGGTGTATCCTGACACGAATCCGAGCCCGTGAGAATGACAGCGCCATGTAGCAAATGCCCGGGCGGACACCGAGGCGGCGACGGTGCGTGCCGTCACCGAGTTTATCCAGGCCGCGCAGGGTTTCGATTTGAATCGGGAGGGGGAAAGGTGTATCGTTGGTTGTCCGGAATCCGAAGGCAGAAACCGATGAATTCGCGCACCGTCAACGTGCGCTTGGAGGTGAAGTCTGATGAGACCTGTCTTCATATCGGCAGTGCTTCTGGCTTGGGCGATGGTGACCTTGGCGCAGCCTGGCGCAGCCCCTCGGTCCAATCTCCTGGAACTCGCCAATGGCGCAGTGCTCGTCTATGTTAGCAGCACCTATGGCGGATCCTGGAGCCCTCTCAACCTTGCGGATGGCTCGACGGCTTCCGGCTGGTGCAGCGCCGAAGGCGCCAGATTCCCGCACACTATCGTGTTCGAACTGCCGCAGCGGTATGCCATCACCAGCCTCGCGGTTGACAACACAGGCGACCAGGAAAGCAGTTATCCCGGGGTCTCGTCCAAGTCGGTGACCGTCTATGGCTCCACCACCTCGGCCATTGAGGGATTCACGCAGCTCACTGCTCTCGAGGCCCCGCGTGGCGGGCGCAAAGAAGCGAAGCTCGGTTCCCCGGTGACGGTCCAGTGGCTCAAGTTCGCGGCCAGCTCGAACTGGGGAAACACGGAATACACCGAGATCATGGAACTGGAGGCCTACGGCCAGCCAATCGGCCAGCCCCCGATGGTGAACGTTGCAGGAGTGTATCAGACCAATTACGGAGCGATGCGGATTGAGCAGGACGGCGCCAGCGTTTCCGGCTGTTACGATCTTGACGATGGGGAGCTTTTCGGGGAGCTGCACGGCCGCGTCATGCAGTTCGAATGGCGCCAGCAGAAGGGAACACGGGTCGGCCCGGCAGTCATGGTCCTTTCGGTTCACGGTGATGCCCTCAACGGTTTCTGGTTCGAGCATGGCCGGCTGCAAGGTGAGTGGTCGGGCCAGCGGGGCGGTAACCCGCCCGTATGCGCGGTGGCGCGTGGTGACGCGCTGGCGACGCGACTTGCCGGCACAGGCAGGGCCGTACTTTACGGCATCTATTTCGACTCGGATTCGGCTATGTTCAAGCCGGAGTCCGAGAAGACCCTGCGTGAGATCCTGGCGGTGCTCCAGGCCCAGCCCTCGCTCAAGCTGCTGATCGCCGGGCACACCGACTCCACCAACACCGACGCTCACAATCTCAGACTTTCGCAGCAGCGCGCCGACGCGGTGGTCCTGTGGTTGGTGACGCACGGCGTCGCTCCATTACGTTTGACTGCCAGGGGATTCGGCAAGTCCCAGCCGGTGGCTGATAACGCCACCGCGGCCGGCCGGGCGCTCAACCGCCGGGTTGAGCTGGTCACGCAGTAGCTGCTGGCCCGGGTTAAGGCCTACATCATCTGTACTCCCAGAAACTGTTGAGTCGGCCTGCGGGTCTCGGGTCGGGTCGCGAATCCGTCCGCGCCGCCTACTGCATGCCATATAGGATGCGCACATTCGCGCGGAAGCTTCGGCTGCTGTTGGCCACGGCGACGGGTTTGAAACCATTGCAACGCCCAGAGTCTCCTGGGTGCGAGTCTGGGAGGGCAGGGCAGGTACTCCGAGGCTGAGTTCCATCTGCTCAGCGGATATGAAGGCATGAAACAGCTCGGCGACAAGCTGCCGGAGTTCGGGAAGCCGAAATTCAAGCTGGCCGGTGAGCGCATCGGCAGTTGTTCGAGTCGGGGGCAAGCCGGAAAAAGCTGCCGCGTGGCGCGAGAAGCTGAAAGCCGACCCGCACTAGCTCACAGCCCGATATGTCTTAAGAGCGATGTCGAAGTCCGTTGATTTCCACACCGCTCGCATGATGCCGTTCGGCGCGTGGCCAAGTCCAAGCAGGTGTCCGAGCTCATGCGCCATGACGTAGCCGAGTAGCGTGGCCGCATCCATGCTGTTCGTCCTGGCCAGCAACTGGACCATCCTGTAATATGCGTCCGCAAGGTATCCGGTTCCGTCCGCTGCGAGGTGAGAGAGGCCAGCGGACTCGAGTGAAGTCGGACCAGCTGTATGCGGGGGTGCGTCGAAGTGCGACGACGGTTTTCGATTTGTGCATCTTGATTTGAAAGAGTTGGCTGAAGTTCAACTCGACGCAAAGCGCGCGGATCCGACGCGTATTACCGACACAGGCCGGGGCTTAGGTGGAGGGCCGCCCGTGAGCTCGAAGCTTCTCCATCTCGATTCTCAGGACGATGCCTCACGCCACCGTCACCGCATTCCTCGATGCTGCGCTGCCGCAAGATGGCGAGAACAACCCATCTCACGAGCAATCCTGCCACGAGGTCCACAAGCGTTAGATCCCTATCGGAAGTGCCCTGGCGGGACAGGGAGCGAAGTAATCAGCGGCAGCGCGGGGGCACCTTCGATAGGGACGTTTGAAGGAAGCCGCTGGCGTTGCAGTGGACGCGGTCAGCTATGGGATTTGAATGCCATTTTGGTACCCACAGTACCTGCGATGCTGCAGGTGTAGCCAGCAGTTGTTGCAGGGCGCATCCGGTGATCGAGAGCTTACATCACATTGCCGCTGCGGTGCAAGCGACGTCCGGGTTTGCACATTGGGCTCTCTGCACGGCACGCGTAGCGTCCGCCGCGCCAGCGGCTTAGTGCAAACGGCGTTCGAGGAGATTACTCCTGTGACGTCTTAAATTAATTATTGGGCGACCCGGAACTCAGAGTGTAACGTCGCCCTCGAGTCGCCGCCGACCCAGACGTCGAACTCTTCCGGCTCGACGACCCATGCCCTGGCTTCGGGACTCCAGAACTTCAGCTCTTCCTGGCCGAGCGAAAACCGCACCGTCTTTTTCTCTCCGGCAGCGAGCGCGATGCGTTCGAAGCCCTTCAGTTCCCGGATCGGTCGCGACGCGCTGCCGGCCCGCTGGTGAATGTAGAGTTGCACGACTTCGTCCCCGGCCACCGCGCCCTGATTCTCGACGTCGATCGAAACGTGCAACGTGCCGGAAGCCGGGATCGATTTCTGATCGAGCTGCAGGTTGGAGAAGCCGAAAGTCGTGTAGCTGAGGCCGTAGCCAAAGGGGTAGAGAGGCTTGCTCGGAATGTCCTGGTAACGCGAGATGAATTTCGGATCGTCTTCGGGGTCCTGCGTCCGATTGTGGTTGTAGTATGTCGGAACCTGGCCCGTGGCGCGCGGCCAGCTCACCGGGAGCTTTCCTCCGGGATTCACGTCGCCGAAAAGAACCTCTGCGATCGCGTTGCCGCCCTCCGTGCCGGGGTACCAAGCCTCGAGAATTGCAGGCACGTGTTCAGCCGCCCAGGAGATGTCCAGCGGCCGTCCGTTGAGCAGCACGAGTACGACCGGCTTGCCGGTTGCGACCACCGCTTCCAGCAACTGCTGTTGATTGCCGGAAAGTGAGAGCGAGGAACGCGAGGCGGCTTCGCCGCTCATATTGGTGCGCTCGCCGAGGACGAGCACTATGGCTTCGGCGCGCTGAGCGGCCTCAACCGCTTTTTCCACTTCCTTTCGCATCTCGGCCTCGGGCATGAGCGGAATCAGCTTCCTGCCTTCCTGCTCGTCCCAGGGCAACGGGGTGCCTCGCCGCATGTCTCCGCCGCGAACGAATTCGATTCTCGCGTTTGGCAGCTTGTTGCGCAGGCCTTCCAGCACGGAGACTCCAGCGCCTGGTTCCACGGTCCACGAACCCTTGATCTCTTCCGACGAATCGGCGATAGGCCCGATGACGGCGAGCGACGCGAGGGTCTTCCTGAGTGGCAGCACATTGTTTTCGTTGCGCAGCAGAACCATGGAGCGTTCCGCCGCGGTGCGGGTGGCTGCACGGTGCACCGGATCGTTCAGCACCTTGTCCTTCTCAGCAAGGTCGCCGTAAGGGTGTTCGAAAAGTCCGAGGCGGATCTTCACGGCGAGAATCTCGCGCACCGCCTGGTCGACCACGCTCAACGGCAGCTTGCCGCTTTCGACGAGCTTCGCAACGTTGTTGAGGTACGTCTCGCTGCCCATGTCCATACTCACGCCGGCGGTGAGGCCGCGCCAGGCGGCGTCTTCCGGGTTGCGCGCGTAGCCGTGAACCTCCAGGCTCTTGACCGCATAGGCGTCGCTGATGACGAATCCGCGGAAGCCCAAATCGTCGCGAAGGACGTCCCGCAGCAGCCACTTGTTCCCGCTGGCCGGGACGTCGTTAAGATCCATGTATGCGCTCATCACGGTGCCGACACCGGCGTCGATGGCAGCTTTGAAGGGGCGCAGGTACACATTGCGGAAGAGCTCCTCGGGGATGTAGCTGGCGTCATAATCGCGACCGCCATCGGCCGCTCCGTATCCTGCAAAATGCTTCACGCTGCCGACCACGCGATTCGGAGTCCCAAGCCGTGGCCCTTGGAAGCCGAGCACCTGCGCGCGTGCTATCGCGGCGCCGAGGTAAGGATCCTCGCCCGCGCCTTCGACGATGCGCCCCCAACGCGGATCGCGTGCAATATCGACCATAGGAGCGAACGTCCAGTTGATACCGGAGACGGACGCCTCGTGGGCCGCCATGGCCTGGGTACATTCCACCATGTCCGGGTCCCAGCTGGAAGCCATTGCGATCGGCACCGGGAAGGTGTTCTTGTAGCCGTGGATTACGTCGTAGCCGAACAGCAGCGGGATCTTCAGACGACTCTCTTTAACCGCGATTTCCTGCATCTTCCGGATTCGCGCGGAATCGATCGTCCACAGCACCGATCCGGCCCGGCCCTGGCGAATGAGGTCCTCCGGCACCGGGCCGTTAGGTCCAACAGGGTCAGGTCCGACCTGCGTGATCTGACCGATCTTCTCATCGAGCGTCATTTGTCCGACCAGCGCTTCGACGCGCTCGGCCACCTGAGCGTCGGTCAGCGTGGGCCCGGATGGCGGCTGCGCGAACGACGCAGCAGGGTTCAGCAATGAAATGTAAAGAAGTACGAGCACCGCGGCGCTGCCCAGCGGGTGCGCTCCGGTCAGGTTCTGGCTAAGCTTGCGCATTATGTCGATCCTCAGAACATCGTCTTCAGCGAGAACTGGACTTGCCGCGAATTGTTGGCGGTTCGACTGATGACGCCGAAGCCCGATCCCGTCAGGATGTTCGAGGGCAATCCGAAGTTCACGATATTGAACAAATTGAAAAACTCGGCTCGGAACTGCAGGTTCACGGATTTCCGGGCCTGGCCGAGCTCCCAGGCAGTATCTTTGATCAGCGCGAAATCGAAGTCGTAGAGCGCCGGTCCGCGAAAAGTGTCCCGCCCCAGCGTACCGAATACGCCGCTGTTCGGCCCGGTCCCTCCGGGCACATCGATCGGAATCACGAAATACGAGGCGTTCGCCGCTCCGAGGCCGAAGTAATCTTCGCGGATAGACCGGCCGGTCGACAGATCCGGCGTGCCGATCTGATCCGGACGGTCGGCGCCCAGCGATCCCGCTCCGGTCTGCTGCACCCCGGAGTAGACCGTGAACGGCAGACCGCTGGTGAGCGTCGAAATACTCAGAAGCTGCCAGCCGCGGGTCAGTTTCTGGCTGAGCAGTCTGAGCCCGGGCGCGCGCTCCGCATGAAGATCCTGCACCAGCGTCGCGGTGAACGCAGACTTCACGTCAAAGGTTGACGGTCCTTTGTCCGCGCTCGTGTTAAACGGATTCTGCGGCCACGCGAGCGAGGTCGCGCCGGACGCGCTCCCAATCCCCGGCCCCACAGTACTGCTTGTGTCGTCGATCGATTTCGACCAGGCAAAGCTGAGCTGAATCTGAGGCCCGCTGCTCCCCATCTCTCCCTGCACCGACGACTGCAGCGCATGATACGTGGAGTGGGAGCGGTTGGTCATCAGCATGTCCGTTCCGAAGCCGCCCGTGATCTGCCCCTCTGCGTTGAATTGCGTGTATGGCGCAAATCCTGCCGTCGCGCCAGGGAAAGCGTTGGGGAATTCGAGCGCCGGCAGATCGATGCCCGCCGTGCCCACATATCCCGCGGTCAGGCTCAGGCCGAGCAGCTTACCTTCTAGGCTCAGCGACCAGGTTCCCAAATAAGCATTGTGGAAGTCCCGCGCGATCGCGTTGGCATTCAGCGGGCTGATCAGATGGCTCGGCGAGAGCGCTGCCAGCGCCTGGTCGAAGCGGTTCACGTCCCAGACGGTGTTATCGGGCACGGCCTGCGAGCTGCCGGACGCGAGGATATTAACTCCCTGGGGCGTAAACACGCCGGGAAGATCCGCGGGCGTGATCACCGTCCCAATCGGCAGTGGCGCGCCCGGAGCCGCCGTGATGCGCGGGTAATCGACGTAAGGCGCCGCTCCGGTGAGCAGGTTGTCTTGCCAGATATTCGGCGGAATCGTCGTCAGAGCACCGCCCGCGTGGATCCAGAAATCCTTCACGGCCTGCCAGCTCAACTGAATGCGCGGGCCCCAGTTATTGCCGCGCCAGCGGTAGGTGGGCTCCGGGTTGATGATGTAGAGCTGTTCGGGTCCCGATGGTCCGTTGATGAAATCGAGGCCCGCGGTGCGCCTGGCTCTCTCCGTAATGGGCGAGTACAGCTCGTAGCGCAGGCCGTAATCCAGCACCAGCCGCGGGAAGATCTTCCACGTGTCCTGCACCCAGAGGTTCATGTCGTAGCGCGAAATCGCCGCGACGCCGATCTGGTCGCCCTGCGGGAACTGCGACGGCGCCACCGCCACCGTATACGAGAACGCGCTGCCCTCAAGAAACGCGCTCAGCGTATCAGGCAGTTGCTGCCCGGCTGCGATGTCGTGTGCTCCGCTCGTCGATCGGATCGCGCTCGTCGCGAACGCCGCGCCGCCGCCGAAGGTGTACTGCCCATTGGGAGCGGTTCCGAAATATGTCGTGTCGCGGTTCGCCCGGAACTCGCCGCCGAACTTGAACGAGTGCTGGCCTAGCGTCCAGGCGAAGCTCTGCCGCCCCATGAACAGATTGCCCAGCGATGCGGTGACGGATCCGCCCGCTGAGTCGAACGCTTCATACAAACCGTCGGCGAAGATCAGCGAAGGATCCGTGTGGTCCGGGGTCGGAAAGTGCGGCGTCGTGCGAGTTAGGCTCAGCGACGACTCCCAGGAGAAGTTGGCAGAGGAAGTGTGCGACCACGTCAGGACCGCGTTTCGCTGGTGATCGACGTACATGATGCCGAACGCCGGATCGATTGCCGTCTGGTCGGGGTTGGTGGTCGGTCCGGTGAGGTTGTCGAGCGTAAAGCGTGCGAACAGCTTGTCTTTTGACGACAGTTCGTGATCGAGCCGGGCCGAAAACTGATCGGCGTTCGTTACCACTTTGGACGATGTGGCGAACGTGCGCGCGCCGAACGCCCCGCTCGGATCGTTGGGAAGCGGATAGCGGCTCAGAATGCTCGCGATCGTCGGATTCACAGGCACATAGAGCGTGTCCCCCGGAAACGCCGTCGTGTCGATGCCCTTGCGCTCGTCGGCCGTCGGAACCGGCAGCACCTGCGTTGTACCCAGCACCTGCCGGAACCCCTGATATTCCACGAAGAATGCCGTTTTAGTTCGTCCGTTGTATCCAGGCAGCACCACCGGGCCGCCCAGCGTTAGCCCGAACTCGTTTCGCCGGAACGGCGGGATGCGCTGCGGGTTTTCTGGCGTGCTGCGGTCGAAGAAATTCCGCGCGTCCAGAGCCGAGTTGCGCAGGAACTCGAACAGCGATCCGTGCAGTTCGTTCGAGCCCGAGCGCGTGACGATGTTCGTGAACCCCGCCGCTCCCCGCCCGATCTCCGCCGGCATCCAGCCCGACTGCGACTGGATCTCCTCGACCGCATCGACGTTGAAGTTCGAAAACGTCGCGCCGCCCATTTCCGGGTCGCTCGAATCGGCGCCGTCCATGGCGAAGACGGCCTCCACACCGCGCTGGCCGTTCACCGCGAACTGTTGCGTGAAGTTCGCGGTGCCGTTCGTATCCGTCATGGTGCCGGCCGCAAGCAGAAGCAACTGGCTGAAGTCCCGCTTGTTGAGCGGAATCGAGGTTACCGATTTGTTGCTGAGGGTCTCGCCGCCGCTGGCCTGCGTCTGGCTTTCCTGCTCAATCGCAATCGACCCATCGGCCAGCAGCGTAACTCGCGAGCTGCCCTCAATCGGAATCGCCACCGCACCGGCCATCCGATACGACCGCCCTCCGAAGCTGACGGTCAGCTCGTACGAACCCCGCGCCGGCGCGGCGAAATGAAAGCTCCCGCTCTCCGTCGCCACCGCCGAGTAGCGGTTGCCGTTCCCCTGCAACACCAGTTCGGCTTTCGGTGCGATCCCGCCAGAGACATCGCGCACCGATCCATTCCAGTCGGGAGACGTCTGAACCTGCCCGGTGGCCGTCCGGCACACCGCCACCACCGCCAGCAAAAGCAAACTCGCACAGCAGTGCTTCAAGATTGCGAACTCTTTCTTTGAATCTCCCAAGCGCACACTCTAGGATGAAACCACTCTACGCGCTCCTGCGCGCCGAAGAAAGGAGTATCGCGTATCATGCCCGGCATGCTGCCTAAGTGCTCGCGCTTGAGACCCTTAGCCGGCCATGAAGACAAGTTGATCCCGGACGTATAATACGGTCGAGTTGTAACGTTTCACCGATGGTCCCGCCAACCCAGACTGCGAGAGAGACTCACGGCCCTGCATCCAACGGAGCGGCCGTGCGGGCACAGTTAAGGCGGCTGGTGGCCCATCCGCTGTTCAACAACAGCAAGCGTTACCCGACCCTGCTCGCCTACACTGTCGAGCAAACACTGCTGGGCAACGCGGCAGAGCTCAAGGAACGCACGATCGGTATCGAGGCTTTCGGGCGCGAGCCCAGCTATGACGCCAACGCCGACCCGGTCGTGCGCATCGCTGCTGCTGAAGTACGCAAGCGCCTCATACAGTACTACTACGATCCCGCGCACTCGCGCGAACTCGTCATCGAGCTATCCGCAGGTTCCTACGTCCCCACCTTCCGCGAACCCGAGGCACCCGCGGCCGAACCCGAGGCGAATGTCGAGATCCACCAGGCCGTTCCCGAGCCTATTCCGCTCGCCGCCAAAACCCCACGTGTGGCATTCGCCACCGGTAGCCGCTTCTGGTTCGGCTCTGCGGCGGCCGTACTTCTTGCAGGTCTCATCGGTGTTGCCATCGGCCGGTACCACCCAGCGCCGCCACCCTCGAGCCTCGATCGCTTCTGGGAGCCCATCGTCTCCAGTCCCAGCCCGGTCACGTACTGCCTGGGTGAGCCTCAATTGGTCCGCGCTCAGCAGCCAGCCGCGTCGGAGGACGCGCCTGTCCGCATCGTCGGCCGCCTCGTCGTATCCGACGTGGTTACCCTTGCCCGCACCATCGTCCCGCTCGTGCCACGCCATCGGCCCTTCCGTGTCCTGCCCGCCTCGGAGACCAGTTATGCCCAGCTCCGCGAAGGGCCCATCGTTCTCATCGGGGCATTCGACAATCTCTGGACCCCGCGCATTACCGAAAAGCTCCGCTTCGGATTTGAGAACCGGGACGGCGTACAAAGGATTATCGATCGCAAAAACCCGAAGCAGACCGCCTGGGGGATCGCACGGAATCTGGCTTATCGTGACGTGGTGACCGACTACGCCATCATCGCCCGTATTCACGACAACATGACCGGTCAGCCCGTCATCATCGTCGCCGGCATCCTGGACAAAGGCACCGAAGCGGCCAGCGAAGTCATTTACGATCCCGTCTACCTCGACGCCCTTCTTGCCAAAGCTCCCAGAAACTGGGACCGTCTAAACCTCGAAGCCGTAATCGAGACCCACCTCATCGAAGGCCACCCGGGCCCACCGGCCATCCTCGCCGTGGAGACATGGTGAGCTGACGCCTCAGTCGCGACGGACTGCCTGATGCGTCGCACCCAGCGCAGAAGCATAGGACCGAGGTCTCCGTATCGCAAGACCGATCAGAGCAGCCAATGTAGTAGCCTGGGCACACCTTGCCTGGGAAGCGGCTGGGACGCCCAGCAACGGCAGTGTAAGGCGGAACGTGGGCCACCCCTCACTCAGGTGGCCCACCTCGCTCGAGGCCATGGGCCGGGCGCTTAGGGCGGATGGCGGCAACAGCCCTTCCGTCCAACAACCGGATAGCTCCTGTGAAACGCCGATCACAGCAGTCTGCCAAAAGGAGTTTCCGACCACCCGGAGGTAACGGCAACCGGCCGGAACGTCGTGACGGCGTGGAACGATATTTCGTGTTATCGGTAGCCAACGAACGCCGGAGCATTTCTCCGAGACGGGCGTTGTACGGCCAGGTGAGCTTCGGACTGAAGCCCTGCTCGGTCACAATGCGCGTGATGCGGAGGCCTCCTTCGATCACGGGCCCGGCGAACGGGTTCCCTCGACCGCGTGTGCCGTCAGCGCCGGAACGGGTACGCGCCCGCCGACCGCGCCTCCTCCTCGCTCCAGCCCAGGAGCTTGCGGCCCTCCGCAGGGAGCATCTCCCCTCCCGTCGTTCCCAGCAGTGCCCGCAGCAGATCGTACCGGCCAACGTCCGGGCCCCTGAAGATCGAGCGCGTAGTCTGATCGAGCTGCCGTCCCCTGGCCTCGAACGCCGGCGCCAGCTTGCGGAAGTCGTCGAGCGTCGCGAGCCTCGTGGTGCAGGTGTCGGTGGGTGCGGGGCTCCACTCGATTAGGGGAGCCGGCGTGGTGGTGGTGCCCGGTATGGCCGCGCGCACGTAGACGTTGCCGTCGATCTCTGTCGCTTGTGGTCGCGGGAGCTTCGCGCAGAGCAACGCTGGTTGTTCGAACTGCAGCAGCGGCTCGCGGTACGCGTCGGTGGCGACCAGCAGGTTGTTCACGAAGATGTGGCCCTCGCGCTGGTCCACGCCGGGGCCCGTGCTCGGATGCCAGCCGAAGTGGTCGCCCGTCGCGCTGCGCTCGGTGCGTTCAAAGGACGCACGCGTGTCCACGAACGTGTTGTTGTACACCTGCACGTTGGCGGAGTTCAGCACGCGGACGCCCTTGTCGCAGCGGACGAAGACATTGCCCGCAACGATGGCTCCTCGTGAGATCTCGAAAAAGAAGCCGTCGATAGCGCCCTCGACCCAGTTGTTTACGAATACGCCATCGCGATTGCCGACGTCGTACCAGATGCCGTTCGAGTAAGGCTGATCGACGATCAGGTTGTCGCGGCAGGTGACGCGGCGCGTCTGGTTGAAGATCTTGACCGCGGCCGGGTAGTAGCCGGTGAGCTGCTTGATATTATTGCGCCGGAAGACGTTCCGCTCCAGCAGCACGTCCGACGACCCAATGACGTAGATACCTTCCGTGCTGGTGTCGCTGATGAGCGAGTTGCGGACGACCAGGCCGTCGCCGCGAAAGTAGCCGGCTACGCGCGAGCAGTACGTGATGGTGACGTTCTCCAGAACGGTGCCCATCGCCTCCTTGCCGAACGTGGCGGGATCGGACAGGCCGACGGGCTCGTCCGTGGGCTCGTCGTTGACGGTGAAGTGCTTCCTGCCCTCGATTTCGAGCGCGCGGTAAGCGTACTGGGTGAACGTGATGCCGCGGATGACCGGCCCTTTATGATCCGACGTTTTGCCGTGTACCTGGGCGCTGGTTCGAACAAGCGCGCTGTCGAAGGCGGTGATCTCGACCAGGCGATGGGTGGGATCGACGCCGATGTACACGTAGCCGCTCTTGTAGTCGATGTAGAACGAATGGGCGTCGAGCTCTCCCTCCCAACCCTTCGAGTTGAGCAACTCGCCGTCGACGAAGACCATGTCGTTGTTGAAGCGGTGCAGCGGCGTCCGCATGCCCTCGCGGCTACGCTGCCACCAGCCCAGGGGCCCGGCCGGGAACAGCCGTGTCCAGGAGGTCCTCCAGACGTTGTTGCGTAGCGCTTCCCAATTCGTCGCGATTTGCGTGCCTTTGAGGATCGGCCGCTCGTTGGCATGGGGCTGCAGCGTGATGCCCTGGTTGAGGGTCAGGCCGCCAGTGCGGTAGACGCCGCCGCGCATGACGATTGCGTCGCCGGTGACAACGCGATCAATCGCTGCCTCCAGCGTGGTGGGTTGTTCGAGCCTGGTGCCAGGGGAATCGGCGTTTCCATCGGGGGCGACGTAGTAGACGTGTGCGGCCTTCGGACTCTCGTAGCGCTGATCGATGGGACCGTAGGGGCCGCCGGATGGCTGCGCGTATGCCGGCGCGGCCGCGACGAGAAAAGCTGACAGGAGGACGTAATGATGAACGCGTAGTGCCGTGTGTAGGAGCATCTGGTGTCCTTTCGAGGCGAATCGGTTTATCAGCGGAAGCCAATTCACACTATATGGGACCGGGAGCACCCCGTCAGCGCCCGCTTTCGGGTTTTGGTTTCGCGTTGCATGCGACCGCATCGGATCTGCCAGTCGAAACCTGCAGCCGCACCCATTCGTGGCACTGCATTTCACGAAACCGTTCGATGCTCCTCTCATGGAAGCGTTACCCGTCGGTATTTCGCGAAGGGACTCGATTCCGCGTAGCCGCTGAGAGACAGACGGGGCGTTAAGAACCATTATCGTTAGCCATTTTTCTCTGGGTTCCCAGAGCAAGGAGTCGCGCCAACTCGAGTCGTGGCTGATCGCGGACCTTCAGGTGCGCTCGCGATGTCGCCAAGCCTCGCAGGTACGGGCCTCTCCGCTGGGCTTATGGTTGCATGCTAGAGCAGCAATAGCCTGACCCACGAATCGTGATAGAACAATGGCAATGGTGCTTGTGTTTCTGGTGCTGGCGCCGTTGATTATCGCCGCCGACCCAGACCAGGCCGCCGATGCTCTGGTCGCTCAGATGACGCTGGACGAGAAGCTTCGACTCGTCCACGGCGCTTACACATTCGGAGGTCCCGCTGGGCCCAATGGCGCGGAGGAATGGGTTCCGGGACTCCCGCGGCTGGGCATCCCGGACATTCTCTATGCGGATGGGCCGAACGGCGTGTTCATCGGGTCGGGCACGGCGCTGCCTTCGTCGATCGCGAGCGCGGCGAGCTGGGATCTCGATGAGGCGCGGAAATTCGGGCGGGTGATCGGGGCAGAGGTACGCGCGTCCGGGATGGACTCGTGGTTGGGGGGCAACGTCAATCTCGTCCGGGAACCGCGCGACGGCCGCACCTACGAAACCACAGGCGAGGATCCGTTGCTGGCGGGGAGCATCAGGGCCGCACATATTCGCGCGGTGCAAGATGCGCACCTGATCGCCACGATGAAGCACTACGCGCTGAACGATCAGGAGACCGGGCGTCTGACGGCGAACTCAGTGATCGGAGAGCGGGCGGCGCGGGAAAGCGACCTGTTGGCATTCGAAGTCGCGCTGAAGCAATCGAATGCCCAGTCGGTGATGTGCTCATACAACCTGATCAACGGCACCTATACCTGCCAGGAAGATCATTTTCTGAACGGCGTGCTCAAGGGCGACTGGGGATTTCCGGGCTACGTGGCCTCCGATGCTTTCGCGTCGCACAGCTCGGTGGACTCGGCGATGGCGGGACTCGATCAGGAGGAGCCGGGCGGATATTACTTTGGCGGCGTATGGGACCAGAGTCTGGCGAGCGCCATTCAGAGCGGCGCGATGTCGCAGGCGCGGCTGGACAACATGGTGCATCGAATTCTGCGCGCGATGTTCGCTGCGGGAGTCATGGATAATCCGCCGGCAATAGGGACGATCGATACGCTTGGCGACGCGGCGGTCGCGCAGGAGGCTCTGGAGCAGGGAGCGGTGTTGCTGAAGAACGCGAACGGGCAGCTTCCGCTGGATGGGACGAAGGTGGGCTCGATTGCGGTGATCGGAGGGCACGCGGATGTGGGAGTGCTTTCGGGCGGAGGTTCGGGGCAGGTGATGCCGATCGGGGGAGCGGCGCTGACGCTGCCTCCGGAATGTCCGCCGACGTCGGCAGGAAACAGCGGTCTGGCGTGTCACAATTCGTCGGAGATTTACGATCCGTCGTCGCCGCTGGCGGCAATTCGCGCGCTTGCGCCGGGCGCGACCGTGCAATTCGCCGACGGCACGGATACGGCCGCGGCTGCGGCACTGGCACAGAGTTCGAGTGTGGCGGTAGTCTTCGTAAGCGTGTGGACCAGCGAGGGGATGGATCTGGCGGACCTCAGTCTGCCGAATAATCAGGATGCGCTGGTGAGTGCGGTGGCGGCGGCTAATCCGCACACAATTGTGGTGATCGAATCAGGCGGGCCGGTGACGATGCCGTGGCTCGATCAGGTGAGCGCGGTGCTGGAGGCGTGGTATCCGGGGCAGCGAGGCGGTGAGGCGATTGCGAACATCCTGTTTGGTGTGGTGAATCCGTCGGGCAAGCTACCGATCACGTTTCCGCGCAGCGTGGCGGATCTGCCGCGCCCGACGATTCCCGCGCCGGCCGATCCAACGGTGAGCACGCCGTTCGATGTGGATTACACCGTGGAAGGGTTCAACGTGGGGTACAAGCGGTTCGACTCGCGCGGGATCGAGCCGCTGTTTCCGTTCGGGTATGGGTTGTCGTACACGACGTTCTCGATTTCGAATGCACAGGCGAGGTTCGAGTTGGGTTCGGATGCTCCCGGCTTCGAGGTGAGCTTCGATTTGCAGAACACGGGGACGCGGGCCGGCGCGGAGGTGGCGCAGGTGTATCTGGGGTTGTCGGCCGAGACCGGTGAGCCTCCAAGACGGTTAGTCGCATGGCAGAAGGTGCTGCTTCAGGCGGGCGAGTCGCAGCATGTGAGCATCGGCGTGAGCGCGAGCGATGTGTCACATCCGCTGTCTTGCTGGGATCTCCGAACGAGGAGCTGGCAGATTGAGCGGGGCGAGTATATCGTGTACGTCGGCGATTCGTCGCGGAATCTGACGGAGGCGGGGCGGTTCTACTACTGGGGGCCGCGTCGCGGGAGGGGAGGGCGTCCTCGTTAAGATCCAGGAGGTGGGCTGAAGCCGGTCGCCACTCAGGCCCTGTTTGGTGACCCCGTATGGTCCTGAAATCAGATGTGCCCTGAGTTCAGTCTGGTTCGGCAGCGACGGCCCGGCGCTCGCGATAATTCAATCGGCGCATGGCATCGCCGACGGTCTCAGGCGAGACGGTGCAGTACACCTGCGACTCGCTCAATCGGCTCATCAAAGCCGAGACGAGCAGCAGCGCGTGGGGCCAGGAGTTTGTGTGCGACGGCTTCGGGAACCTGAGCCAGAAGAACGTGATCAGGGGAAGCGCGCCGACGATGTCGCATACTGTGGACGCGACCACGAGCCGGCCACAGGGTTCAGCCCGATGACAACCATTATCGGTAGGCGTTTCCATTGCGTTTCCAGCGCCACGAGTCGCGCCAAACCCTACCGTGTGGGTGAGCCGGAACCGTAAGCCGTGGTCCGTCTCTGGAGCTTCCGTCCGGCGCGACCTACACGATCTGAAGCACCGTTGGCTCCCCAGCCGGCAGGAAGCGGGATTCCAATCATTCCAATCGCGCGGAGAGCTTCCTGCTGGTCATCTCCGTAGTCTCATGGCCGGAGGGTTAGTTGTACAACCCTGATTTGCGCGACGCATCAATTCCGCCCGGAGTTCTCGGCAGCTCAACCCCAGAGCCCGTGCGAACGTTTCAAACAGGCTATCGTTCGCGCCCTGGACGATTCCCCACCTGTCCAGCACGGCAGCAATCAGCGGCGCTGGCGAGGGACACGGAGGACGCATCGCCGCAATAGTAGACCCGAATCGACTTTCGAGTCTGCGCAGCCGGGTGATCAGAGCCTTCATCCTGCCCTCTCCATCCCGAGCACCTGTATCGGAAAGCTGGCAACCCACCGGTCCATCTCCTCGCTGGTGACTCTGCCGGCCCCTTCATTGCTCCCGTACATTTCCACCAGCTCAGCCAGAGTGCCGTCCGGGCACAGCGTCCTTTTGCACATGGCATGCTCCAGACCCGTTTTGCTGCCCCACTTGCACACGACCAGGCGGTAGTACTTCCGCGGCTTGCGGCCCGCAGGAGCAAACTGCTCCTCCAGCCGGGCGAGCCGTTTGATGACGGTTCTCATGGAACCCCTCCCGGCCCCCGGTGGCGTGCCTGCCGTTTTACGATGCTCCTCATCGGCGCTGCCCTGCATTCTCCGCCACTGCTTCAAGTGCCGTCACCCGTGCCTCGATGTTCTCAATCTCTATGGCCTTGGCCGCGTGGTTGAAGATCGCCTCGGCGGCACGGACCCGGACGGACGGCGGCGTGCCCGGATCGATCATCGTCTTCAGCAGCGTCGTGGCCGCTGCCGAGGTTCCCTGCTGGAGTCGCGCGCCGGCCTGCCCGAAGGCAGCCCGGCGGGCTTCGCGATAGGCGGTCTGAAACTCGGGCAGCTTGAGCCAGCGGAGGAGGGTCCTGGTTCCAAGTCCGGCAGCGCGCGCTGCTTCCTCCACGTTGCGTTGGGTGAGTAACGCCGCGATGGCCTCTTCCTTCTTGCGCCCGAATTTCGTGCCGTGACCGGTCATCTGAAGCCGCCTGATGCAATCTGCCGGTTCATCCGAAGCCGAGACGACGCTTCATCGCCATCGCTGTCGTCGATGCATGGTTCAGCGTCTACCTCCTGTCCGGTCCTCTCAATCAGCGTATCGATGACGGAAAGCGGCATGCCGCGGAAGTCGGGGTTTCCGCCCTGGATGTATTCATCCAGTTTCGCCACCCAGTATTCGAACCACTCCTCGGAGTGCGGCATCAGGCCGCTGGCGTCCAGCACTCGCGTTTCGAGCTTTCGCAGCCGCCTTGAGAGATTCGTCATCGCGGTCTCTAATCGTCAGCCCCAATACGGTTTTGCCATCGTCAATTCCCCGCACTATTGCCTTGCTTTTCAAGCACTTCAGAGCGATCCATGTGACGACCGCGCAGAGCGTGGCCCAAAGGAAACCGATTATGACGACCTACACCATCGACGAACAGAACAACGTCACGGCGTTCGCCTCCGCCGAGGAAGCCGCCGCTGCAACCAACACCCCGTTCCACACCTTCGCAAGCGAGCAGGAGTTGGCCGAACTGGCCGCCGGCTGGCCGGCGGAGCGCCTTCTGGCAATCTGGAACAGCCTGCCGGGCGTGACCCCGGCAAAGGGCGTCAAGAACGCCAACGCCGCCGCCAGCCGC
>JBEKZH010000028.1:0-57973 GCA_049510065.1 Bryobacteraceae bacterium | reverse complement strand
ACTCCGCAGCGCTGGCTTGCAGCGTTATTACGTCAAGCGCCTTCAGCAGCTCGGGCTAACTGTCGCAATCGAGCCAAAGAGCGCTTCGGCCTGAGATCGCAGGTCGGCAGTTTTCGGGAGAGAGCTGGATCTGATCCGCGGCGCCCACCACTTCGGCATAGCTGTAGTTGATCTCGAACTGCGACGGCGCCACCTCGGGATGGTCTTTCTCGTTCTGGAAGCCCATGGCGCGCTGCACTTCGGCGGCCTTATCGATGAACTGGCGCAGCGTATCGCCCGGCAGTGAGTGATAATAACCGCCCGTATTGACGTACTCGAACTTCCCGGTTTCGTGGTAGTGCCGCTCTGCATCCACGCCCTTGAACAGGAACCCCTCGATTTCGTTGGCGGCGTTGAGCGTGTAGCCCTGCTTGTCGAAAAGGCCCTTGGCGTAGTTCTTCAGGACACCGCGGATGTCGGCGCCATAGGGGCCGCCGTCTTTGTCGATCACCTCGCCGAACACCATCACCTTGCCCGGGCCGAAGAAGTCGGAGGGCGCCCAGTAGAAGGAGCCCCAGTCGATGCCCAGCCGCAGGTCGCTTTCCTTCTGCGCCGTGAAGCCGCGGATGGGAGAGCCGTCGAAGGTCATGTTGTCCCAGCTCTTCACCAGAAACTTCTTGTCGTAGTCGAGCATGTGCAGCCGGCCTTCGAGGTCGCTGAACAACAACGTCACGGCCTTGATGCGCTTCTCGTCCGTGAGGTACTTGAGGCGTTCTTCGCGAATCTGCTCGACAGGAACGCGTTTGGTGCGCTGCTCCTTGGCGTGCACGTTCAACTCTTCCAGTTCGCTATAGGGAAGCTGAAGAAAGTCCTGCAGTTGAGTGCTCATGGGTCTCCCTGGTTTGGATTTTGCGAGCGGAGGGCGAGCGAGGCAAACCGCTATCGTGGGACGCGAGCCTGATTCAGGCCGATCTCCGATTGTCCACGACGAACGGCCTTTCGCGCAATGGATACGCGCGGTTTCACCGATAGATTGTCTTTATGAACGGCCTTTGTGGAATTGATACGCCTGAGTCTGCGGCCGGGCGCCGTCTTACAATGAGAACGTGCGTCTAACCAGACTGATCCTCACTGCAGCATTCCTGCTGACGGCAACCGCCTTTGCCCAGAACTTCGCCGGTTCGGAGCCCGCCTCCGGACTTGATCTCAACGCGCTCGACAAAACCGCCGACCCCTGCGTCGACTTCTTCCAGTACGCCTGCGGGACGTGGGTGGCCACGCATCCCATTCCGCCCGACCGGCCCGGGTGGGGCAGCTTCATGGAACTCGTCCAACGCAATCAGGAAACCCTGCGCGGCATCCTCGAGAAAGCATCGGTGGACGACGCGAAGCGCACCCCCGTGGAACAGAAGATCGGCGATTTCTATTACGCCTGCATGGACGAGAAGACGGTGAACGCGAAGGGATACGATCCGCTCAAGCCGGAGCTGGCCCGCATCGACATGCTCAGCGACAAACACGGCCTTCAGGCGGAGCTGGTAAGCTTGCACGGCCAGGCCGTGGGCGTGTGGTTTGCGTTCGGCTCGTCGCCCGATCCGAAAAACTCCACCACGAACATTGGCGACGCCGATCAGGGCGGCCTGGGCTTGCCGGATCGCGACTACTATCTGAAAGACGACGCGAAGTCGGTGGCGTTGCGGACAGGTTACGTGAAACACGTGGCCGCCATGCTTCACCTCATCGGCGAACCGCCGGAACAGGCCGACGCGCACGCCAAAGCCATCCTCGCGTTCGAAACGCTGCTGGCCAAAGGCTCGCTCGACCTCGTGGCGCGCCGCGATCCCGACAACCTGTACCACATGATGACGGTCGCGCAGCTTGCCGCATTGTGCCCGTTCCTGGACTGGCCGGCCTACTTCCAGAGCGTGGGTGCGCCGAAGGTCGAGAGCCTGAACGTGGATGTGCCGGACTTCTTCCGTGCCCTCAACGCAGCCCTGGCGGTAACCAGCATCGACGACCTGAAGGCGTATCTCAGGTGGCATGTGGTCCATTCGCACGCCTCCACTCTCTCGCCTCCATTCGTGGACGAGAACTTCGCTTTCTACGGGAAGACCCTCACCGGAACGCAGGAACTGCAGCCTCGCTGGAAGCGCTGCGTGCAGTTCACCGACCGGGCCCTTGGCGAAGCGCTCGGCCAGAAATACGTGGACCAGACCTTCGGTGCGGAGGGCAAACAGCGCACTCTCAAGATGGTGCACGCCATCGAGAAAGCCATGAATGAGGATCTCGGCCACCTTTCGTGGATGACGGCGGAAACGAAGAAGGCCGCTTACGAGAAGCTGGAGGCGGTGGCCGACAAGATCGGCTATCCGGACAAGTGGCGCGACTACTCCAGCGTGCGCATCGCGCGGGACGATTTTGGGGGCGACGCGCTGCGCGCCACTGAATTCGAAGTCCATCGCGACCTGAACAAGATCGGCAAGCCCGTGGACCGCGGCGAGTTCGGCATGACTCCGCCCACCGTGAACGCCTATTACAATCCGCAGGAGAACAACATCAATTTCCCCGCGGGCATCCTGCAGCCGCCCTTCTACAGCAACGCGGCCGATGATGCCGTCAATTTCGGCGCCATTGGCGCGGTGATCGGACACGAACTGACCCACGGCTTCGACGACCAGGGCCGCAAATACGACGCCCAGGGCAACCTGCGCGACTGGTGGACGAAGGACGACGCGGAGGCCTTCGAAAAACGCGCCCAGTGCCTCATCGACGAGTATGCGAAATTCCAACCCGTCGCCGACGTGCATCTGAACGGCAAACTCACGCTCGGCGAGAACACCGCCGACAACGGCGGCATCCGTCTGGCCTTCGCCGCGCTGATGAATACTCTGGATGGAAGGCACGTCGACCCTATCGACGGTTTCACCCCCGAGCAGCGCTTCTTTCTCGGCTATGCTCGGGTCTGGTGCGGAAAGCGCACCGAGGCGTTTCAGCGGATGCTGGCCCAGGTGGATCCGCATTCCCCCGAAAGGTTCCGCGTGAACGGCGTGGTCGAGAACCTGCCGGAGTTTCAGAAGGCGTTCGCGTGCAAGGTGGGCCAGCCGATGGTGGCAGCTCCCGCCTGCCGCGTCTGGTAGAGGAAGGGATTATGAGACGACGTTTCGTTCTGCTGGCGCTTCTTTGCGCGGCGGTGCTCTCCGCCGCGCCCCCTGGTTATCACGTCATCCGGAAGATTCACCTGGGCGGCGAGGGCTTCTGGGATTATCTAACCGCGGACTCAGCGGGGCGCCGCCTGTACGTCTCGCACGGAACCCATGTCGTGGTTGTGGATCTGGACACGGACAAGGTTGTGGGCGACATTCCCGATACCCAGGGCGTCCATGGCATCGCCGTGGCCAGCGATCTCAACCGCGGCTTCGTCAGCGATGGCCGGACCAACGACGTCACCATCTTCGACCTCAAAACCCTGCACGTCATTGGCAAGGTGCCGGCGGGCACAAATCCGGATTCCATTCTGTACGACCCCGCCTCGAAGCGCGTCTTCGCCTTCAACGGCCGGAGCAGCAATGCCACCGTGATTGACGCCGCGGCGGGTACCGTGTTGAGCACCATCCCACTCGCCGGCAAGCCGGAGTTCGCGACGGCGGATGGCGCCGGCAAGGTCTGGGTCAACATCGAAGACAAAAGTCTGGTGGTGGAGATTGACAGCCGCAAGATGGCGGTGACCAGCACTTGGCCGCTGGCGCCTTGCGAGGAGCCGTCCGGCATGGGCATCGACGCGGCGCATCATCGTCTGTTCATTGGCTGCCACAACCGCATGATGGCGGTGGTGGACGCCTCCTCCGGGAAGGTGCTGGCCACGCCGCCCATCGGCCCCGGCGTCGATGGCAACGGATTCGACCCCGGCGGCGGATACGGCTTCAGCGCCAATGGCGGCGACGGCACGCTGACCGTGGTGGGCGAAACCGCTCCGGGCAAGTTCGACGTCGTGGAATCGGTGCCCACCCAGCGTGGCGCGCGCACCATGGCCGTGGACCTGAAGACGCACAACGTCTACCTGCCAACGGCCGAGTTCGGCCCGCCGCCCGAGGCCACCGCGGAGAATCCGCGTCCCCGGCCCACCATAGTGAAGGACAGCTTTACCCTGGTGGTGGTGGGTCGCTGAGCAATTTGCAAACAGCACGGGCGACACGCTATCCTAGTTGCTGTACCGACCTGTAAGGATTCGATTTAGAAGATGGCAAATACCATATCCGCTCTGAAGCGGGTGCGACAGACGAAGCGCCGGACGGTGGTGAACCGCATGCGCAAGACGCGGTTGCGCCACGGACTGCGCGAGCTGCGCCGCCGAATTGAGGAGAAAGACGCCTCGGGCGCCGCCGAACTGCTCCCCGGCACGTTCTCCATCGTGGACCGCGCCGCCAAGTGGGGCATTATCAAGAAGAACACGGCGGCAAGGTACAAGAGCCGAACCACCGCTCGCCTGCGCGCCCTGACTCCGGCCACCGCGTAGTTCCCTCCGGAACATCCCGGCTGTAACCTGCCTCGACAACGCAGCGTCGGGTGAGTGTAGCTGTTTCAGCCGTTCACGGGGACAAAACAATACAATTTGCGGGAGGCCGATATGCGGACCAACATGTGGAGAAGCCACGCAGCGCTGTGCATCAGTGTACTGGTGCTCGGGTGCGTCGCTGTCTTTGGCGCCGATTCCTGGCGCGACAAGGCGTCCTCGGACTGGACGGCCGATGAAGTCACAAAAATCCTGAACGATTCGCCGTGGGCTCAGCAGGTCAGGCTGGAAGCGGGCGAACAGGGCCGGCGCGGAGGTGGTATGGGCCGCGGCGGTGGCATGGGCGGTGGCGGTGGTATGGGTGGTATGGGCCGCGGCGGCGGCATGGGCGGGCCCGGCACCGGTGGTGGTGGCTGGGGTGGAAACGGCGGCGGCGGTGGTGGCGGCTGGGGCGGAAACCGCGGCGGACAGGGCGGTGACTCCAATGGAGGCGGGCCCCGTCAGGTCCTGGTGCGCTGGCAAAGCGCCCTGCCGGTTCAACAGGCCCTCGCCAAACAGCATGGCGATTCTTCAACCGCCGATGCCCAGGCTCAGCCGGCTGCGGCTCCGGCTGCGGCTCCGGCTGCGGAGGGCGAGTACGTCATCGCGGTGTCGGGACTGCCCGAATGGTCCGGCCGGCGCAGGCGTGACGCGGACAGCGAGAATGGCCAGCAGAATTCCGCCAGCAGCGATGAGGACCGGCGCGCAGCCTTCCTCGCTCGCCTGAAGGAGAGCAGCACGCTGACCCCGAAGGGCAAGTCTCCCTTTGGCCCCGACAAGGTGGAGCGGGCCGCCGACGGTTCCCTATTGTTGTACTTTCCGAAGTCGGAGCAGGCGCTATCGCTCGACGACCATGAAGTGGAGTTCTCCACACGGATGGGGCCCATGGAGCTGAAGCACAAGTTCAAGCTGAAGGACATGACTTATCAGGGCAAGCTGGCCCTGTAGTATTACTACATCTCGGGCCGCCCCACTACAGTAGTGCTAGCGGCCCCCGCTGCGGGCGGCGAAGAAGCGGGCTTTGTCCACGTCCGGCTCCACCGCCACGTCGAAGTAGCCAACCATCGTCTCCTGCCAGCTCTGTTCGCCCCAGCGGACCTCGGCGGTGGGGTCGGGGTTGGCCGGGTTGTTGGGCGAGTTGTCGAAGTGCCCGATCCACGTCAGCCGGTCGCCCCGATGCAGGGTGCGCGGCGTCTCCAGTTGATAATTGAGCTGCCAGGAGAAGTTCCAGGGCTTCACGTCCAGCAGCGTCTCCGGAGTGCCGCCCGGCGGCGTCACCACGTATTCGAACTCGCTGCCGCGCAGGTGCATGTGCGGAAACAGACTGAGCAGAAGGGCATCGCGCGGCATGGCGCCCGACACCGAGACGCGGTGGTCGCGGGCGCCCGGCGGAATCACGAAGTTGTCGCTCCCCATTTGTAGAGTGAGGACGCGCGCTTTTGGCTCCCCATTCATCATGGTGATGCCGATGTCGCTCTGATCCTGCGCCGCCGTGTCCACGGACGTGTAATGCAACTGCAGAACCAGGTCCGATCCAGCCGCGATCTTCTTCGCCATGCCGGGCGGACACACCATAGCCGGGGCGCCCGGCGAGTAGATGGCCAGGATGTCGGCATTGGTGTTCCGGTCGCCGGTGGCGGGCGGAGCGTACAGGATACCCGGGGGCACGTCGCGCAGCCAGCTTGAGCCGGGCTCGCGTAGATACAGGACGGCGTCATGCACCACTCGGCGGTCGCTCGGGCGGATCTCGACGGCTTTCACCCAGCGATCCATGGAGAAGTGGGTGGGGATGATCAGGTACTGGTAGCCGATGGTCGCCTTCGCCGGAATCCGGAACGGCTCCGGCATGGAGAAGATGATGTCCGGACTGATATTCCAGCCCGACTCCCAGTGGACCGGCGCTGGAGCCTCCGACGGCGATCCCTCGGGTGCGCCGGCCTCCACCCAGGCCTGAATTGTCTGCATCTCGCCGGCGGTAAGCGATGGGTCATTGGCGAACCGGCCGAACTTCGGATTCGCGAACCACGGCGGCATTTTTCGCAGCGTGACCGTTTCGCGGATGTCCTTCGCCCAGGGCCGCACCTCATTAAACGTGGTGAGCGGCATGGGGGAGATCTCACCCTGGCGATGGCACGCCTGGCAGTGCTTCTGCAGGATCGGCAGGACGTCCTTGTAGAAGACCGGAGACGACTCGGCCGCCACCGGCGCGGCGATGGCCGTCCACGCCGCCAGCACAGCGATAACAGGGGTCACGGGTGTCGAGACGAACCGAACCAGTTTGGACGTTACATCCTCTCCGCAAGGGTACCGGACATTGAGCACCACATTGTTGTGGTGTTCTTTTTCGAAATGGCTTACAATCCTCGTAGCTGGAGGAGCACCATGGCTGCGATCCCGTCTGCTGCGGAGACCGCCGGGGCCGGTCTGACTACTTCCGAAGCCCCCTTCATTGAGCAGGCCAGGCTGGCCGGAGACCTTTTCATACGCCAGCCGTATGAATTGTACTCCGAGGAGAACCAGCAGTCCTGGCGCACGCTGTACGCCCGCATTGTGCCGCGCTGGCAGCGTTACGCCAACCCGCAGTTCTTACGCGGCGTGGGAGCCCTGCGCCTGGACCCGCAGCGCATCCCCCGGCTGGAGGACGTGAACCGGTTCCTGAGCCCGATCACCGGGTTTCAGGCGAAAGCGGTGAGCGGCTACGTGCCCGCGTTCCTCTTCTTCGACTGTCTGCGCAACCGCGCGTTCCCCACCACCATCACCATCCGGCGGGGCGACAAGCTGGACTACCTGCCCGAGCCGGACATCTTCCACGACATCGCCGGCCACGTACCCATGCACACCGACAAAGCGTTCGCGGATGTGCTGGTTCGCTTCGGCGAATGCGCGTACACGGCGGCCGAGCTGGTGTCGGGCATTCGCGACCGCGCGACGCGCATCCGCGCGCTCACCAGCATCATCCGCGCCATGGCGCGCTTCTTTTGGTTCACGGTGGAATTCGGGCTGATGCGCTCGCCCGGCGGGCTGAAGGTCTATGGCAGCGGCCTGCTCAGCTCCTATGGCGAGATCGGGCACGCCGTCGAATCTCCCGCGGTGCAGCGCTACCCGATCCGCATCGAGTGGGCCGTCAATCAGGGTTTCGAGATCCACCGTTACCAGCCGCTGTTGTTCATCGTGGATTCGTTCGATCACCTGTTCAGCCTGGTAGGCGAGCTGGAGACGTGGATGAAGGATGGAAAGCTGAACAACGTGGCCCCGGGCGAACCCGCGGTCAGCGAGACGGACCTGGAGAGTTTTCTGGACCGGCGGGCGGATCACTAAGACGCGACGAGATCCACGGCCCGGATGCTTTCGAAGCCGCCGGCCAGTCCTCCGTAAGCTCCACAATCGGAATGCAGCATTAGCCTGACAAGCTTCGTTCCGTGAAGGCGAATGGATGTGCGGATCTGTTGCAACACGAACTCACGTCTAAACACAGCGTCATAAGCACTTGCGCATCCGCGCCATTACTGTCGCGGCTCGGAAACGCAGGCACCGAGCCGCGACGGTGACGAAGTGGTTCTATCCGCGATCACTAATGACGGTGTGTTTTTCGCGTGAACACGATCCCTCATGGCTCCGCGCCCCCGCTGTGATACGCTGGCGAGTCGAATGATCTCCGCGCTTGCCCCTGTCGTTGTCATTCCCGCGTACCGGCCGGCGGCGGTGCTGCCGGAAATGGTCGCCGCCCTGCTGGAGGCAGCCCAGGTGCAGGCCGTCGTCGTAATCGACGATGGCAGCGGCCCGGAGTTTGCGCCCATGTTCCGCTCGCTGGCCCTGTGCGAGCGGGTTCACGTGTTGCCGCACATCGTCAATCTGGGCAAGGGCGCCGCGCTGAAAACCGGTCTGAATTACGCGGCGTGCAGGTTCCCGGAGTCGGTGGGCGTGGTCACGGCGGATGCCGACGGCCAGCACGCTGTAAAGGACATCCTGCGCGTCGCCGACGCCCTCTCCCGGCATCCGCGGGATCTGACCCTCGGCGTCCGCGGCTTCGATCAGACCGTTCCGCTGCGCAGCAGGCTGGGCAACGTGATCACGCGGAATGTTCTGCGGGCGGTGACCGGACAGAAAATATCGGATACGCAGAGCGGCCTTCGCGGCATCCCGGCGAGCTTCATCCCGGACCTGATGAAACTCCTCCCCAACGGCTACGACTACGAACTGGACATGCTGCTGGCGTCCCGGCGAACCCGGCGGCGCATCGACGAAGTGCCCATCGAGACCATCTATCTCGAAGGGAACCGTTCGTCGCACTTCAACCCGGTGCTCGACTCCATGCGGGTTTACTTCGTACTGATCCGGTTCGCGTCGGTCTCGCTCATTACCGCTGTGATCGACAACATGGTCTTCCTGGCGGCCTTCCATATGTGGGCGTACATCCTGCCATGTCAGTTACTGGGACGCGCCGTTGCGGGCAGCTTCAACTACTACGCGAACAAGAACGGCGTCTTCCACTCGCCCGTCGGCCACACGCTGGCGCTGCCAAAATACTGGCTCACGGTGCTGGGTTTCGCCGGCCTCAGCTATGCCCTGATCCGTGTGCTGCATTCGCTGGGCATGCCGGTGCCGTGGGCCAAGATAACGGCGGAAACCGCCTTGTTCGGTCTCGGCTTCGTCGTACAGCGCGACCTTATTTTTGTGCCGGGCCCGGCAGCGGACGGTACTCCAGCGCATAATCGGCGAGATCCTGACTGACAATCTGAAATCCGAGCCGCTGGTGAAACCGGAGAGAGCCCGGATTTGCCCACTGCACCGTGCAGCGCAGCGGCAAGCCGGCCTCCGCCGCCTCCGCCATGAACTGTCTCACCACGCTGCTGCCAATGCCCCGGTTCCGGTATTCCGGCACGACGGAGACGTCCACGATCCGGTATTCCTCGCTGGAACGAGCGATCCAGATCTGGCCAATCCCGGTATCGCCCGAGAGAATGATCGAATGTTGCGAACCCGGAAACTGCGCCTTGTAGCTCGTCCTCTGCGCTTCGAATTGCTGGCGGATGAGCGCTTCCTTCTGCGGCTCCGGAAGGGGCATGCGATCGAAGATGAACGCACGCGCCGTCTTGAACAGGGCCAGCAGGAAAGGACTGTCCTGCTCCTGGACGTCCCGCAACGCGAATGGTGGATTCATGCCGATCGACGCCATGATAACAGGCATCCGCCGCTACCGCTGTCCGGACGCGGCCTTTCTCTTCTGCTCCAGCGACCACGCCAGATTATTGCGCGCCAACGGAAAGTCCGGTTTGATGCGCAGGGCCTGCTGCGCGGCCTCAATCGCCGCGTCCCACATGGACAGGGCTTCGTACGCGGCCGCAATGTTGTTGTACGCCTCGGCGTAGTCGGGCTTCAGGCGGAGGGCCTGTCCGGCAGCCTCGACGCATTCGCGGTACCTTCCGGCCTGATGGTAGAGCAGGGATAGCTGCAGGTACGCCTCCGGACTCGGGTGGGCGCGGGCGGCCTGCTCGGCCTGGCTCAGTTCGTCGCCACCGGACCGCGCCCGGTTGAGATAGCCCGTCGCAATGGCATCCCCCGGCGCAATACTCAATACCTGGTTGGCCACTTCCGTGAGCGCGATCCACGCGTGCTGTTCGGCATAGACCTGCATGAGCAGGTATTTCGGATCGAGGTAGGGAGGATTGAGAACCGCCGCCATGCGCAGTTCCCCCAGCGCCGCACCCGCCTGGTGCTTGCCCCACAGCCAGCGGCCGTAGTAGAAATGCGTCTGCGCATCGCCTGGCGCCAGCACGATGGCTCGCCGGAAATGGGTCTCGGCTTCCCGATCGCGGTTGAGACTTCCGTTGGCGATTGCCAGATTGATCTCGAGGGTCGAGTAGTTGGGCGTATAGGCGGTGGCCCGTTCAAAGTAGTCGAGGGCCTTGACAATCTCGCCCCTGCTCATCTGGGTGAGCCCATAGTTCATCAGCCCGCGCCCATTGTGCGGGCTCTTTTCGGTGACATCGAGCCAGAGGGATTCCTCGGTGTGCCAAATCTCGTTCCGCTGATGCACTCCCCAGCCGTATGCAATCAGGACGCACACCGCGCCGGTGGCCAGCGCCGTCTTCCGCCGCTGCGACACCGGCTTCCCGCGATACGACAACCACAGCGCCACCGACCACGGCACGCTCATGGCCAGCCCCACGAACGGAAAGAACATGCGATGGTCGTTCTCCACTTCCGCCAGGGGGAACAGCGCCGTCGGCAGTAGCGCGAGCACGAACCAGAACAGGCCGAAGGCGATGGGGCGGGTCTCGCGGCGGCGCGTCAGCCGGAAGGCCGCCACCACCAGAACGATGGCGAACGCGTAACCGAGCAGCGCGTTGTCGTCCCAGGGAGAGCTGAACGGCTGCCGGTCCGTGTCGGCGGAGAGCCACAGCGGCAGAAAGAACTCCGCCAGGTAGCGCAGCGCAACGAATGGCTGGGTGATCCTGTAGGCGACCGCCGACGATGCCCCGCCGATCCAGGTGTGCGGCGTCATCACCGCCTGCAGCACCATCAGCGCGGCGGTCACCACGAGGGACGGTATCGAAGCCTTAAACGCAGCACCGGCGCGGTCCCGCCGGCCGTCCTCCTCGAACAGAAAGACGTAGGAGAACAGGATGAGCGGAAACACCAGCGCGGGCGGCTTGGACAGCAACGCCAGCATCACCGGTATGAGATACAGGCCGTATTTCCGCAGAGCCGGCCGCGCCACGTACACCAACAGCCCGGCCACAACCCCGAGAGTGGAGTACAGATCGGCGCGCTGGACGATGTAGTTTACCGTCTCCGCATTGGCTGGATGAAGCCCGTACCAGGCGGCTCCGAACAGCGCGACATAGCGATTGCAGGGGTCCGGGCGCACGCGGTCGAACACCTTCCGGAACAGGAAGAACATCACCACGATCTGCAACAGGAACCAGCAGAACGTGGAGAGATGAAAGAAGAGCGGCTTCAGACCGCCGCCCAGCCAGTAGTCAATGGCCAGCGACGTCGTAACCAGCGGCCGGTAGGAGCGGTTGGACGGCAGGGTGCTCGAGGTGGCGGCGTCCTCGAAGAACCGCGGGATGTTGCCCACGTTGCGAATCCAGGGATTATCCGTGATGGTGTGAAAATCGTCGAAATGAAAGCTGTTGCCGAAGTGATTGGAATAAGCCAGCAGAACGGCCAGCAGCGCCAGAGCGAGCAGAAAGGGAGTGTTTCGCTGAGGCACGGCCGTCCCGCTGGCGTTCACAAGATTACTGCCCGGTCCTCTTCGTGGTGGTGGTGGCCGCAGGCTTGTGCGCCGTAGTGTGCGCGGTCGCGTGGTGCACTGGCGCGGCCGGGGCCGCACCCACCCGCTCGGTCACGATGCGAAGAATGGTCACCGGAGTGAGCGGTTTGTTGTCCTGCGGATTGCGCGGCACCTCCGAGATTCTGTCCACCACGTCCTGACCTTCCAGCACCTGTCCGAAGATCGTGTAGCCGCCGTTGAGACTCGGGTATGCCGCCACGGTGATGAAGAACTGCGAGCCGTTGGTATTCGGACCGGCGTTGGCCATGGCCAGGCGGCCTTTGCGGTCGAAGGTCAGGTCGGGGCTGTTTTCATTGGCGAACTGGTAGCCGGGAGTGCCCATGCCGTTGCCCAGCGGATCGCCGCCCTGAATCATGAAATTGGGAATCACGCGGTGGAACGTGGTGCCCGTGTACAAAGGCTTTTGCGTGGGTTTTCCGGTGCGCGGATCCGTCCACATCTTCGTGCCCATGGCCAGCCCGGCGAAATTCTTCACCGCCAGCGGCGATTGCTTTTCGAAGAGCTGCACGTTGATATCGCCCATGGAGGTCTTGATGGTGGCATAGAGGCCGGGCTCACGAGCGGGCTTTGCCGTGGTGGCCGGCTTCGTCGCGGCTTTCGTTTGGGGCGCGGCGGCCGAAGCCTTACCGCGCGCGGGCCCGCCCGCGGTGCCAGGGGCGGCGAGCGGAGCCGCGTCCTGCGACATCGCTGTCATCACACAGAAACACATCAGTGCCAACGGTTTCATAACACTCGATTATACTGAAGCATCCCGCTTATGAGATCGCCCGCTGCCCTGGCCTGTTTCTTCCTGCTCTCCGCCTGCCTGAGCGCCGAAGAGGTCACCGTCACGGTACTCGCCACCACGGATCTGCACGGCAACATTTACGCTTACGACTACTACACCGCGAAGCCGGCCGATCGCGGCCTCGCCAAAATCGCCACGCTGATCCGGCGCGAGCGCCAGGACAACCCGAACAACATCCTCATTGACTGCGGCGACACCATTCAGGGCACGCCGCTCGAGTACGTGTACCAGCACTGGCAGCAGACCGGGAAGCTGCCGCTGGATCTGTCCTTCGCCGGCGCGCCGCTGGCAGCCGACCCCATGATGCTGGCCATGAACGCGCTCGGCTATGACGCCATGGTCGCCGGCAACCACGATTTCAACTTCGGGTTGAAGAACCAGATGGCCGCCCGGCGGCTGGCGCGCTTCCCCTGGATCTCCGCGAATACGAAGACCGAGCCCGGCGCCGCCGTTTCGCCCGGAGATGCCCCGCCGTTTGCGCCGTGGGTGGTGAAGACGGTGGCGGGCGTGAAAGTGGCCATCATTGGCATCACCACGCCGGGAATCCCCATGTGGGAACCGCCCGAGCACTACAAAGGCTATCGCTTCGCGGGCGGGCGCGCCGCCGCCGAAGAAGCCGTCGAAAGGCTGAAGGCCAGCGAACACCCGGACATCATCCTGGTTGCCGCGCACGCCGGACTCGGCCCGGAATCGGCGAACGGACCCGCGCCGGAAACGTCCGAGAACATGGTGGACGCGATCGCCACCCACGTCGCGGGCATCGACGCGATCGTGTTCGGCCATACCCATCAGAGCCTGCCCGGCAAGCGCATTGGCGACGTGCTGCTGATGCAGCCGAAGAACTGGGGCATGTCGCTGGGGCGGATGGATTTCAAACTTTCGCGCGAGGGGACGGGCGCGTGGAAGGTGACCGGCAAGGACAGCCATCTGATTCCCGTGACCGCGGGCACGCCGCCGGACCAGCAGATTCTCGACATTGCCCGGCCGTATCACGAGCTGGCCGAACGCTACCTCAACACGCGCGTGGCCGACGCCCCCGAAGCGATGGATACGAAGTTCGCGCGCATCGAGGACACCGCGGCCATCGACGCCATACAGCAGGTGGAGCTCGACGCCACGCACGCCGACGTGTCCTTCGCCAGCGCCTTCAACCCGAACGTGCACATCGCCAGGGGACCGGTTACCGTGCGCCAGCTCGCCGCGCTGTATCTCTACGAAAACGATCTGTACGTGATCGCCGGCAGCGGACGAATGGTGCGCGAAGCGCTGGAGAATGCCGCGCGCTGGTTCCTCACCTGCCAGGCGGATTGCCGCGGCGAGACGCTGCTCAACCAGCGCGTGATCGGATACAACTTCGACATCGCCCAGGGCGTGGAATACGAGATCGACCTCAGGCAGCCGGAAGGGCGTCGCATCCGGAATCTGCGCTGGCATGGGCAGCCGCTCGGCGACGACCAGCCGCTGCGCATTGCGCTGAACAACTACCGGGCCGGCGGCAGCGGCGGCTACACCATGTTCCGGGGCGCGAAGCTGCTGTGGGAATCGCACGAAGAGATTCGCGACATGATGTTGCGGTATTACGCCGGGAAAGGCGTGCTGCCGGCGCGCGCGGACAACAACTGGCACGTGGAGCCCGCCAGCGCGCGCGAGACGCTGGAGCGCGAGGCCATTGCCGATGCCGACAGGCAAAGCCATATCAATCGATGATCGTGTTCGCGTGTTGCTGGAACGCGAGAACACCCTGGTGCTGGCAACCGCCGCGGACGACGGAACGCCGATCGCGACGCCTCTTTTTTACTATTCGGACAGCGAGCTGAACCTCTACTGGCTCTCCTCACCCGATAGCCGGCACAGCCGCAACCTGAGTGGGCGTCCGCGGGTGGCCGTGGCGATTTTCGCGCAGGTCACGGACTGGAAGGGAATCCGCGGTGTCCAGATGGAGGGCGCGGCCGAAGCCGTGACAGACCCCGCCACCAGGGAAGCGATCCTGGATCCGTACCGGCGGCGTTTCGCGCTCGGCCCGGAGCTGGACGAGGTGATTGGGCGTAGCGCGATGTATGTCTTCCGGCCGGCGTGGTGGCGCTACATCGACAGTCTGTGAAAGTGCGGCTCGGCAGACTGTGCACCAGGAACGAGCTGCTTCCGGCTGCGCCGCAACGGAACAGGTTCGTGCCGCACCGGCGCGCAGCCACGATACTCAGTACTGGAGCGAAGAAGACCAGGCGTTTATCGCGGAGGTGCCGGAGTTGCCCGGTCGCGCCGCTGACGGCCCCACTCGCAAATGCAGAAACGGTAATCGCCGACTGGCTGGACACTGGCCGGGAACTGGGGCGTGCGACCGGAACCGAAAGGCCGCCTCTCGTTCGCCTGAAGCAGGATGTGATTTCCAGACACAGCGTCATTAGTGATTGCGGATAGAACCACTCCGTCACCGTCGCGGCTCGGTGCCTGCGTTTCCGAGCCGCGACAGTAAGGGAGCGGACGCGCAAGTACTTATGACGCTGTGTTTAGTCAGCAGGATTTCTGTCGCTCATGGAGTAGATGTGGCGTTGCCCCGACAAACCCGGTGACAACAACCTTTCCCCACCAAACCACCACATAGCCAACCACTTCCGCCACCACCACCCCAGAATCCTCGCCCGCCCCATGCTACCGTCAGGGCGAAATGTCAACCGAAGCTCAAATCCTGGCCAATCGCCGCAACGCCCTCAACAGCACCGGCCCCCGCACCCCCGAAGGCAAAGCCATTTCCAGTGCCAATTCCACCAAACACGGCCTCTCCGCAGGCTTCCGCGTTCTCGACAACGAAAATCAGGAGGAATTCGACGAATTAATCGCCGAATACCACCGCACCTTCAAGCCCGCCAACACCCACGAGCGTTTCCTCGTCGAGGAAATGGTGCAGGCCCGCTGGCGTCTCGCCCGCGTCCGCCGCCTGGAAGCCGAGGTGATCGAGGACATGGTCGCCCACCGCGGCTCCCGCGATGCCGACGCCATGATGGTCGCCGCCTTCCGCAACGACACGGCCAGCGCTTTCACCTCCCTCCAGCGTTACGCCTCAGCCATCGAGCGAGCCGCCTTTCGCGCCCTCGATCAGTTCCTGGCGCTCCGCAAACTGGAGGCCCGCACCGCCCGCGATGCCGCACGACGAAACGAACCCAATCTCACCCCCGAAGTAACGCCACCAACCCAAACAAACAGAGCGGGTAACGTCGTGCCCGCCTGGCCGGATCGCGACCCGGCGGGAGACCGGTGCCAGGAGGCGCCCACCAACTGAACAATTGCCTT
Source organism: Bryobacteraceae bacterium (assembly GCA_049510065.1). GTDB lineage: Bacteria > Acidobacteriota > Terriglobia > Bryobacterales > Bryobacteraceae > CAWACP01. The sequence continues at coordinate 42,070 of JBEKZH010000028.1, read as the reverse complement.
ATCTGCGTTCATCGGCGTTCATCTGTGGCTAAGACCGTTCGGATGCACATTGCTATGCTTGTGGTTTCCGCATGACCACCCCCAGGCAGAACCGCCCGCGGCTGTTTCTGATCGATTCCTTCGGCTTCGTCTTCCGGGCCTATCACGCGCGCGCGCGAACCGGCGCGCCCCCCATGCGCACCAGCGCCGGCCTCTCCACCGAGGCCATCTTCATCTTCCACAACATGCTGCGCAAGCTGCGCGCTGCCTACCAGCCCGACTACATCGCCGCCGTGTTCGAGAGCGGGCCCAGCTTCCGCGAGCAGGAGTTCGCCGAGTACAAAGCCAACCGCACCGAGATGCCCGATGACCTGCGCGAACAGATCCCCTGGATTCGCCGGCTTCTCGACGCGATGAATGTGCCCGTTCTCGAATACGCGGGCTTCGAGGCCGACGACGTGATCGGCGCGCTGGCCCGCAAGGCCGAGCCACACGTGGAAGTGGTGATCGTCTCCAGCGACAAGGACATGCTGCAACTTGTGGACGACCGCGTGTCCATGTACAACCCGGTGAAGGAAGATGTCTGGTACGATCCAGCCGCCACCGAAGCGTTCATGGGCGTGAAGCCCACGCAGGTGGCCGACCTGCTGGCGCTCAAGGGCGACTCCGTCGACAACATCCCCGGCGCACCCGGAATCGGGGACAAGGGCGCGCGCGACCTGATCGCCCAGTTCGGCAGCGTCGAAGCGGCGCTCGATCGCGCCTCCGAAGTCGAGCGGAAGATGTACCGCGAGAGCCTCGAAAACAACCGCGAGCGCATCCTCTTAAGTAAGCGCCTGGCCACCATCGACACCACCGTGCCAGTGGAGTTCGCGCTTGAGGCCCTGAAGACCCGCCAGCCCAACGTCGACGACCTCCGCCAGGTGTACAAGGAACTCGAGTTCTTCAGTCTGGCGAGAGATCTGGGACCCGTGGAGGACTCCGCCGCGCGTGATTACGCGACGTTCGAGAGCGCCGCCGGCCTGCGCGCCTGGGTGGCCGCGCTGCCTGACGACGCGGTGCTCGCGGTTTCCATCGATTCCGCTGCCGAAGGCGAGCTGCCCATCACCACGGTGGGCCTCTCCGCACGCCCGGGCGAAGGCCGTGCGTTCGACGCCGCGATGATCGAAGAGGTCCGCCCGCTGCTCGAAGATCCGTGCCGTTACAAGGCCGCGCACGACACCCGCGCCGTGGTGGCGAAGCTGGCCGATCTGGGAGTTGAGGGCCGCGGCTTCGTGCACGACGTGATGCTCTACGCGTTCCTGCTGTGCGCGGATCCGTCGGGTTGTTCCGCCGAAGCCCTCGCCGAGCGCAATCTGGATCGCAAGCTCACCCGCGCCGCAGACCAGCATGCCGACGCCACTCGAACTCTGCTCGACAAGCTGCTCCCCGAAGTGGAGGCGCAGGGCCTGCGCGACCTCTACGAACGCATCGATCTGCCGCTGGCCGCCGTGCTCGCGCGCATGGAGCGGACCGGCATCCGCATCGAGCCCGCGCAACTGGCCGTACTCTCGGAACGTATGGACGCCGAAATCACGCGACTTTCGGCCGAAATATACGAACTCGCCGGCAAACCGTTCAACATCAACTCACCGCAACAACTCGGCAAGGTGCTTTTCGAAGACCTCGGCCTGCCCGCGCCGGTCAAATACGGCAAGGGCAAGACCATCTCCACCGCGGCCGACGTGCTGGAAGGCCTCGCGGCCGAGCATGAGATCGCGCGCAAGGTTCTCGACTACCGCCAGCTCTCGAAGTTGAAGGGCACCTACGTCGACGCGCTGCCGGCGTTGATTCACCCGCGCACCGGGCGGCTGCACACCAGCTTCAACCAGATCGGCGCTGCCACCGGACGCCTGTCCTCGTCGAACCCGAACCTGCAGAACATCCCCATTCGCAGCGAGCTCGGCCGCGAAATCCGCGCCGCCTTCGTGCCCGAGCCCGGCTGGAAGCTGATTGTCGCCGACTACTCCCAGATTGAGCTGCGCCTGCTGGCGCACATGTCGCACGACCCGGTGCTGGTGGCGGCGTTCCGCTCCGGCGAGGACATCCACACGCGCACCGCCGCCGAAGTGTTCCACGTGATGCCCGAGCTGGTGACGCCGGACATGCGCCGCGGCGCCAAAACCGTGAACTTCGGCATCGTCTACGGGCAGACCCCGTTCGGCCTGGCCACGCAGCTCGGCATCGATCGCAAGGAGGCCGAACAGTACATCCGCCGCTACTTCGAAACCTATGCCGGCGTGAAGGCGTTCATCGCGGAGACCATCGAGCGGGTGCGGCGCGACGGCTACGCGGTGACCCTGTTCGGACGCCGCCGGCCCATCCCGGACATGACCAGCCGCAACCCCAACGCGCGTGGGTTCGCCGAGCGCACCGCCGTCAACACGCCGCTGCAGGGGACCGCGGCCGACCTCATCAAGCTGGCCATGATCCGCATCGACGCCCTGCTGGCCGGCGGGCGCGCGCGCATGCTGCTGCAGGTGCACGATGAGCTCCTGTTCGAAGCGCCGCCGCAGGAAGCCGAAGCCCTGGCCGCGCTGGTGAAACGCGAAATGGAACAGGTCTGCGAGCTGGACGTGCCGCTGGTGGTGGACGTAGGCATCGGCGAGAACTGGCGCGACGCGAAATAGCGGGCCGGGAAGTACGTAATTCCCCTTCCCCTCAGGGGGCTGGCCAGGGTACACTCGACTAATCGCCCAACGGAGGAGGACCCGTATGGACAACAGCAGCAAGCTCACTCGGAGATCGATCCTGCACTTAGGCACTCAGGCTGCAGCAGCAGCCGGACTCGCCAGCCTGTTCGGATCTTCTGCGTCGGCATCGTCGGGCGCCAATCGCGCCTGCGTATGTATCTACCTGATTGGCGGCAACGACAGCAACAACATGATTGTTCCCCTGGATGCCGCGGCTTACAGCGCTTACGCGCGGGCCAGAGGAGCGCTGGCGCTCGCGGCGGGCGACCTGCTGGCGGTCAGGGACCCGGCGACCTCCGCCAGCTATGGGTTCCACCCGAGCCTGGCCGGCTTGCGCGATCTCTATAACCAGGGAGTATTGGCGGTGCTGGCCAATGTCGGCCGGATGGACGTTCCTGTGAACAAGGCCCAGCTTCTGGCCGATCCAGGACAACTTCCGGCAGATCAGTTCCAGCACAACGGCATGCCGCAGGTTCGCTACCTTCCCAATGCCCGTCTGACCATTCCCTGGGTGCCCACAACGTTGCCCCTGATCACCCTGGATCATGGCGTGACCCTCGCTGCACCCGACGCCGGGCCCGCCAGCTCCCGGTCCTCCGCGAAGGCCGGCACTGTTGCGCGCCTGCCCGAGTTTCCGCGCACAGGGCTGGGGATGGAGTTGGAGGTCGTGGCTCAATCCCTCAGCCGGGGAGACTTCCAGGAGCACGCCTATTTCTGCACCCTGAGCGGCTTCGACACGCACACCAACGAGTTATCCAGACAGGCAGAGCTCTTCGGCGAGCTCAATGACGCCCTGGTCGCTTTCCACGAAGCGTTACGAGCACTGGGACTGGCCAGCCGCGTCACCACGTTCACCCAAACCGACTTCAATCGGACGCTCGCGCCCAATGCGAATGGCGGCGCCGATCACGCCTGGGGAGGCCATCAACTGATACTGGGCGGCTCCGTCCACGGTGGCGAAGTCTACGGACGGTTCCCGTCGCTGGAATTGGGCGGGCCGGACGATCTGGGCACGAAGGGGGTCTGGATTCCCAGCACCTCAAATGCGCAGTATGCCGCCTCGCTGGCGACATGGTTCGGAGTGAGCCGGTTCGCGGACGCCCCGTCCTCTGGTCTGAGCAACTTTGCCCAGCCGGGGCCTGCTTTTCTGACGAACTAAGCCGGCGGCCGCGGCTGAATCAGGGCGTGCCACGCGGCCAGGACGTCGCCGAACTCGCGGTCGAGTTCCTCCCGGTTGTGGAAGTCGCGGACATCGCAGCGGCCTCCTTCGAGCAGCGACTTCCGCAGCGCCACCATCTCTTCGGCGGCATCCTCGGGGTTGCGAAACAGCGCCACGACGGAGCGCATCGGAAAGGCCGGGTCGGCGGTGCACGTCAGGGCGTACTCCACCAACTCCCGGAACATCGGATCCGGCGATCTTTCGCCGAATACAGTCACGAAGAAATCGCAGAACCGGGTATTCGATTCGATCGCGGGGCGGTACGTCCGCGGGTCGACGCCAGCACGGAAGGAGGCCAGTGCGAAGAGGATCCATTCGGGCATGGTGACGCGCTCGGCGAACTGCGCGTTCACCGCGTTCAGCGCACACCGCTCCTGTTCCAGATCGGGAGGCGTGCAGCACAGAATTCGATAGGTGGTCCAGTTGGCAGGCAGCGCGTGGTCAACTCCGTGGCGGGAAGACACCCTGCATCGCGATGCAGAAGTTCAGACAAAGGTAGGGCTGCATGTTATTGTGGGGCAGGCCTCCGCCGGTGAGCGCGAGCGTGCCCGGGTTCATGTTGACGCCGGCGGTGGAGGAGTAGAGAGTGTTCCCCTGGCCTGCGCCCGCCGGTGTGTTGTTCGCCACCGTGTTCTTTTCCGTCTTGGCCGTAGGGTCCGCCGTAAAGGAGTGCTGGTGACTGGGCAGCTCGCTTTGTATCAGCGTGACGTTGTCCGAGCCACCCGTTTCGCCAAGAAAGTGAAGTGACAGCCCCGGCCCCTGGTCCGGGTTCATGGGCGCACTGCCCTCCAGGTTGGGGAGGGCAAAATTGGACTGGCCATTGCCGCCGTATGTGGTGCCCAGGAGTGAGAACAAGGCCGTGTTCTGTGAAATGGGCAGGAGCTGCCCGTTGCAAAAGGCCCAGCCCCTGGGGGCGAAGTTGAATGGGAAAATGCGTATCTCCGCTACAAATGGGTCTGACATGGGTTCTCCTCAGTTCTGGCTCGGGAAGATTCCCTGGAGCGCGATGATGAAGTTCAACACCAGATACGGCTGCATGTTGTCATGTGGCTGGGAACCGCCGTTGTTTCCGACGATTCCCGGATTCATCGGCGTATCGGGACTCGCCCCATACGCGTTCAGGTTGCCGCTGCCGGGATAGGAGGTGGTAGCCACCGGCGCGGCGGTCTGCGCCCCCGAACTCGCGCTCACCAGATGCGTGTGGCTCGGGGTCTCCGATATGCTGAGCGTATGGTTTTGCTCGCCGCCGACTTCGCCCAGAATATGGCCATCACCCATGTGAATCGGCACGCGGCCCTGCAGGTTGGGGAGGCCGAAATTAACCCGTCCGTCGCCGCCGTAGGTGGTTCCCAACAGTGAGAAGAGCGCCTGATTCTGATTGATGGGCAGTAACTGGCCGTTACAAAGAGCCCAACCCTTGGGAGGGAAGCCGAACGAGACAATCTTGATTTCCGAAAGAAATGCTTCCGACATGCTTCTCCTTGCCTCCTAATTCTGTGTTGGAAACACGCCGAACAAGCTGATGATAAAGTCGACGCACAGGTACGGCATGAAATTGCTGTGCGGCTGGGAACCGCCTGTGGGCCCGACCGTGGCCGGGTTCATCGCCACCGAAGGGGCCGCGGTCGAGTAAATCGTTGCGCCGTTGCCGTAGGTGTTGCCCGAAGCGGTTGTCGCGCCTCCTGTGGAAGCCCCGGTGGCGGGGTGCGTATGGGACGGGATCTGTGGCACCGTGAGCGTCACGTTCTCTTCGCCGGCGCGCTGGCCAAGGGTAAAGGTAGTCCCGTTTCCCGACAGAGTCCCCTGGTGGATGGGAAGGCGGCCGCGCAGGTCCGGCAGGTTAAACGTCTGCTGGCCGTCGCCTCCGTAGGTGGTGCCGATCAGGTTGAAGAGCGTTTCGTATTGGGAGATCGGCAACTGCTGGCCCTCACAAAGCATCCACCCAGCCGGCGCGAAATTCCCGCCGAACATACGAATCTCACCGACATACGGCTGACTCATTGATGACCTCCTTACGTATTGGCCACTCGCTTACGGTGGTGGCTCGGTAGCTGCCTCGCCTAATTGCCGTTGTCATAGACGTACCAGGTGTGGTTTCCATCGCTGATCAGGGCAACCGTGAAAACCTCTCCGTGGGCAACGGTACTGGTCTGACTGGCGTCCAGGATCACGATGGAATCCCCGGATTGCACCGTCGCGGTGATCTGCGAGCCGTTGACATTCTGCGCGGTCGCATCGGCCACGTTGCACTGGTTGGCACTGTTCATGATGCGACACGTCGCGACGATCATGATCAATCTCCCCGGCCCCCCGGCGTTGGCGTGGGGCAGGGTGACGGAGGCCGGATGGCCAGTACTGCTACCCCCGGCCCCGCCAGCGCCATAGGTCCCCCCCGAGTTGTCAATCAGATAGTAGATGTACGGGTCGGTATCGGGAATCGTGTAACCGCTGTTCGCAATGATACCCGGCGCCATTGGGAATACATTCCCAGAAGGCCCGTCGGCGCCCTGCGGTCCGGTCGGTCCGGTGACGGTCGGTCCCGTCGGCCCGATGTTTCCTGTCGTGCCCGTAAGTCCGGTGGGCCCGGTCGCCCCGGTGGGGCCGGTGCTACCGTTCACTCCAGTCGGTCCGTTCGCGCCGGCCGCTCCTACGGACCCTGTCGACCCCGTGTTACCGGTTGGTCCAGTGGACCCTGTTGAGCCCGTGTTTCCGGTTGGTCCGGTTGGTCCGGCAACTCCGGTGCCTCCCGTCGGTCCCGTGGATCCCGTAGGACCACCAGGACCCTGCGCTCCCGCGGATCCGGCGACGCCCGTCGATCCAGTTAATCCGGTCGGGCCGGTTGGACCCGTCGGGCCGGTCGGCCCATGGGCCCCCACGCTTCCGGGAACTCCTGTCGCCCCTGTATGACCGGTCAGTCCGGCGGGCCCGGTAGGTCCGGTTGCTCCGGTGGGTCCGGTGGCGCCAGTTGCTCCGGCGGCGCCGGAGGGGCCGGTGGCGCCGGTAGCTCCATTCGGACCGGTGGGCTCCAGCACGGTTATGATCAGTTGCGCCGGATGACTGGTGGTAGTGTTCTCCCTGGTGTCCAGAAACACCGTCGCGCTTCCCGTTCCGGTGATCTCAATGCCGTTGTTTGACCCGGGAGTGTTGATCCAGGCCTGCACCTGCGCGGCAACCGGGACCAGGATGAACGAATTCGCCGTACTGGCGCCGGTGGAGGCGAACGAACTGCCAGCCACCGCGGGCGCAGAGTTGTACGTGACGCCGCCCTCGGTCCACGACGATGTCACCAGCGTGAAGTTCAGCGTGCCGCCGGTGATCACCTTGTCGACAAAAAGCTGGAGGTAGGCGGAAGTGACCGTCGTGCCCGGCGCGAAGCCGGACAGGTCGAACTGCACCAGTCCGGCGTTGCCGGAGGCGATGTTCATGGTCGTAGCCGTTCGGTAGTTCGCGTTCGGGCTGCCGGCACTGATGTAGGTGTCAGCCACCAGCGGCGCCTCGGCCGCGCGCAACAACGGCGACAGCGAAGCGGCAACGAGCAGAACCTGGGCGGGTCCGATTAACGATCTTGTCTTCATCCTCGCTCTCCTCTCGTATTGCGTTCGCTTGCCATCATGGCGCTGGTGCCGGTGTTATTTGACATCCGGCGATGGTGCTCACCAGCCGGGCGAGATACCAATTCGTGGTTCCGTCGCTTACAAATTCGGCGGCCCCGTTGAACGTACACGTGGTTTCTGTGTCGGCGGAGGCGTTATGCTGGACGATCACGTCGCCGGACTGAAGGTTGACGGTGACGTTGTGAGCATTGGTTGTGGTGTGCACCATGATCGTCTTCCCGTTGGTGCTGGCGTGCGGCAGCGTGATGGTTGCGTTTCCACCGCTGTTGTTCACGAAGAAGACGCGGTCGATGTCGGCGTCGGTGATCGGGGTACCGGTTGCAACCCCAAAGACAACCCTGTAGGCATTCGTAACCGCCGGGCCAGTCGGGCCGACAGGCCCCGTGGGACCGGTGTTACCAACGGGTCCGGTCAGGCCGCCGCCTCCCGTTGCACCCGTGTGTCCTGCGGCTCCGGCTGCTCCCTGAAGTCCGGTAGCGCCGGTCGGCCCAGTGGGTCCGGTCGGCCCCGTATTGCCCGTGGGCCCATTCGCTCCCTGATTTCCCGTGGCCCCGGTGTTACCGGTCAGCCCCGTCGAGCCAGCAGGCCCGGCCGGTCCGAGCGCACCGGCGGAGCCCACCGCACCCGTGGGCCCAGTGGAACCGGTAGACCCGGTTGGTCCGGTGATGCCGGTCGGTCCGCCCGCACCGGCGGAGCCCGCCCCACCTGTGGGGCCAGTGGGACCGGTCAACCCGGTTGGTCCCGTGGGCCCGGTGGAACCGCTTGCGCCAGTCGCACCGGTCGCGCCCGTTGGCCCGGTGGGACCGGTTACGCCACCCGGTCCGCCCGGTCCGGCTGATCCTGCGGATCCAGAGGGTCCGGCAGCTCCCGCCGGGCCTGCGAACTGGACTTCCAGCGTAGCCGGATGGCTGGTGCTGCTATTCTCTTTGCTGTCGAACAGGACATTGGTTGAGCCCTCGCCAACGATGATGAACCCGTTGTTGGCGGTTGCGGTCAGCCAGGCGGCCACCTGGCTGGTTACATCCACCGTAATGTACTGCCCGGCAAGGGTCACCGGGATGCCCGTCTGTACCGGGGCGCCCGGGCCTGGCGTGCTGCTGGCCCCATTGACCGTGCTTTCGGACCACCCCAGGTTCGCGGCCGAAATGTCGATTGCGCCCGGTGTCGTCACCGTGTTGACGAACAGCCGAAGCCTGGCGGACACCACGCTGCTGCCGGTGAAGCCCGGCGGCAATTGGGTGAGGTCAAAAATCAGCAGGCCCTGCGAGTTGCTTGCTCCGCCTACGGTTACGGTCGGGTAGCCGCCATAATTGGTCGCGCTACCCGGATTGACAAAGGCGTCGCCGGCCAGAGGCGCTGTGTCCGCCAACGCGGTCGTCGGGAGCAGGAGCGCACATCCCGCGGCGGCGATCAGGATTGCGTTCGAGACCAGTCGCGTCCTCATAGTCCTCCTTGCCCGATTACGTACCAGGTGTGGTTTCCATCCGACAGCAACTGGACCCAGAAGGCCTGTTGCAGGAATACGTCACTGTGACCACCCCCGGCCGCGGTCGCTACGACCACAAACTCCCCGGTCAGCACCTGGTCGTTGGGGGAAGGATAGAAATCCATAAAACAGCAGCTGTCGGGGTCGTCTGTCTGCAGGGAGATCACCTGGCCGGCTGTAGTAGCCGGTGGAAGCCTGACCAGGACATCGCCGGAACTGCCGGTGCTGGTTATGATCCAGGTGTGAGTCGTCGTGCTGGTTGGAATCTGGACGGGCGTAGCCGAATTCGGGTTATTGCCGAGCGCGGTGACCTTCCAGTTGTTGGGCGCGAAGGTGTTGTCATACTGCCCCGGCGGCCCGGTTGGCCCAGTGGGCCCGGTTGCCGCGGTCGGTCCGATTCCGCCCTGAGGGCCCTGGCTTCCTGTTGGTCCAGTTGCGCCGGTCTTACCCTGCACACCCTGATCCCCCGTCGCGCCGGCGTTGCCCGTCGGCCCGGTTGCTCCGGTATTCCCCTTACTACCGTTAGGCCCGGCGGTTCCTGCGTTGCCTGAGGCACCTTGTGCACCTTGCGCACCTCCTGGACCCGTGGGGCCGGTTGTGCCAGTGGGACCCGGCGCTCCGGTTGTTCCAGTGAGGCCCACCGGACCCGTCGTGCCGATGGGACCAGTGACGCCCGTGGGGCCGGTGGGCCCGTTGACGCCGGTCGCGCCGGTCAATCCGGTCGGACCCGTGGGACCGGTGGGCCCAACAGCACCGGTGCCACCAGCTACCCCGTTTGCTCCCGCAGACCCGACCGACCCGGCAGCGCCCTGCGGTCCTGTTGGACCGGTCGGGCCCGTCGGCCCGGTGGCTCCGGGAGCCCCGGCAGGTCCGAACAGCTCGATCTCCAGCACCGCGGGATGGCTGGTGCTACCACTTTCCTTACTGTCGAAGGCCACCGCCGTTGCCGTGGGACTGGCCGTGAGAATGAACCCGTAGTTGTCGGCGCCGTTCAGCCAGGCCTGCACCTGCGAGGTGACCGGAATCACGATCCAGGAACCGGCGTGCGATACCGGAACATTGATGGCAATCTGAGTACCCTGGCCCGGCCCACTTACCCCGTTCACGGTGGATTCGGTCCAGGATGCGTTTGCGGCGTAGACGTTGACGCCCCCGGCCGCTCCCAATGCGTTGACGAACAGCCGCAGGTTCGCGTTGGCCACGCTGCTCCCGGTGGTTCCCGCCGGCAGCCTCGTCAGATCAAACCGGAAGAGCGCCTGGAAGCCCGTCACTCCACCCACATTGACCGTGCTGGTGGCCCCGAAATTGGACGCGTTGCCCGGCGCAATGTGCGCGTCTCCAATCAATGGGACCGTCTGCGCGCACAGGGCCGCCTGGAATAGGACAAGCGCGCCAATCCACCGAAGCGTGTGTCTGGATATTCGGGTCATGCCTGCTCTCCCTGGCTGTTCGATCATTTCGCCCCTTTGGCCTTGTGCCGCCGCCGCAGCAGGAGTGCACCGCCCAGCGCGGTGAAGACCATCAGAGCGGTCCCCGGTTCCGGCAGCTCCAGAGCCGAGGTGGCACCGGTAATGTCCACGGCCCAATCGCCGGTGCGGTTGTTCGCAAAATTGTCGCAGAATTGCCCGTTGGGGCACCCAAAGATGGAGCCAGTGAAATTGCCGTTGCCCACTTCACTGAACCCGTCACCCAGCGTGGTGAGATTGGGTGCGTTGTCGTTCTGACTCAGGACAACAAGGTAGGTGGCGCCGGGCGTCAGCGTGGTCTCCGACAGGTAGACGTCGTAACAGAGGCCGGTGACGGGGTCCGTGACCCCTGTCGGCGGGCAGGCGCCGCTGGGGTACGTCGTCTCGACCAGAACATTGAGTGGACTGAGGACTCCGCCGGTGCTGTCGAACAACGACAGGATGGGATCGAAGCCGCCCGCGGGGATGATGTTTCCGGCGGCATTGGAGCCGGCTCCGGTGCCTCCGTAGCCCCATGTCTGGATAACGACGTTCGGCGAAGCCGGTACAAACTCGAAGTACTGAAGCGAATCGTCGACGGCGAAACTACCTGTGAACGAAAAGTCGGACGACGCACTGGCAGTGCCGGCCAACAAGCAACACGTGACCATCATGACGATGGCACGAGCGCACCAGAACCTGAACATTTCTCTCCTCCGGAACAGCTCTCCGGTTCTCCCGACCAGAGCGCGTTCCACGCGCAGCCACACGATAGCTCTGGCTAGTGTACACAATCTCCTGGGGACTTGGGAAGGAGGTTTTGCGATTTATTGTGGATTGTCGCGAAAGACGACAACCTGGGGCTGGGGGAATCGGCGACCGGAAGTGTCAGGAGCCTGTCAGAGTGGCCGGACCGAGACGGCCGCAGTGCCGACTCATGCGGCTGCGCAGCTCCCGGCGCGCCCGCAGCAGGCGTGACCGGGCCGCCGTCTCGGAAATGCCGAGTCGCCGGGCCACTTCGCTCATCGGCAATTGCTCGACGTCGCGCAGAAAGAAGACCCGGCGCAACAGCGGCGGAATGCGATGGATCTCGCTGCGCACCACGGAGGCCACCTGTTCGCGCCCAATCGCCCAATCCGGCATCGTGGTGACAGCCGGCGCTCGCCGCAGAACCGCGTCACGGCCGTGGTCGCGGCGCGTCCGCCGCAGCCGCATCAGGCACTGGTTCACCACGATGCGCGTCAGCCAGGTGGAGAACTGCGCCTGGCGCTGGAACTGGCGCAACTGTTCGAAAGCTTTCCAGAGCGCGTTCTGAACCTCATCTTCGGCATCCTCGACGTGGCGCAGAATGGCCCGGGCGACACGGTGGCACGCGGGCTCATGCCGGCGCACCAGTTCGGAAAAGGCGAGGGCGTCTCCTCCCTGGGCTACTAGTACCAGTTCCAGGTCAGAGAAACCTACAGTACTGTTTTGCATCAAAACGCCCCCGGCGGCATCCAATTGTTAAACTTCCATGAATGACTGTAATTGGGACGAAGCGCCGATTCCAGAACCTTCTGGCGACGAGTTCAGTACCGCCAAAAGCAAGGTGGAACATTTGAGCCATACTGAAGTGAGTTCCATGAGTTTTGGGAATCCTGAGAGTGGCGAGGGGGCGATTCGCCGTATTCTGTCTTCATACGAGATTGGCGTCAAGTTGAGACAGCTCCGGCTCAGGAGAAAGATCGCGCTGGTCGATCTCGGCCGGCACACCGGGTTGTCCGCCTCCATGCTCAGTCAGCTCGAGAACAGCAGGCTCGTCCCCACTCTCCCTACCCTGGTCCGCATAGCCATGGTTTTCGATGTCGGCGTGGAGTACTTTTTCGGGAACCGCAAACAGGAGAAGCCGTTTGTGGTGGTCCGCAAGGAAGAGCGCATGCGCTTCCCCGACCACCCGGACAATCCCACGCCCAACTATTTCTTCGAGTGCCTGGCTTTCTCGGTCAGTGAGAAGGCCGTCCAGGTCTACCTGGCGGAGATCATGCGAGTACCCGACGAGGCCGTTCAGGATCACGAACATGAGGGCGCGGAGTTCTTCCACGTGCTGGAGGGCAGCGTGACCGTCCGTTACAACGACGAGGAACACGTGCTGTGCGCCGGCGATAGTGCGTACTTCGATTCTTCGACGCCGCACGCGTACCGCGGGATGTCGCGGACGCCCGCGAAGGCCATGGTGGTGACGGCCGCTCCGAGAATCTGAGCTTTCCCAAAACGATACTTTCAGGTTCCGATTTGGCGCCGTGGCGGCCCGGTGGGCGGCAAGATGTTGATCTGCCGGGGCTGCCGTTGTGGCGCGTGGGATGCACTGCATCCTGTCGCGATGGGAAGCGTATACTTCACGGCTTTGTCCGGTCTCCAGGCGAACAGTTCGGCAATCGACATGACCGCCAACAACATGGCGAACCTGAATACGGTGGGATTCAAGAGCCAGAGCGCGAGCTTCAGTGACCTGCTGGCCAACGAACTCGAGGTGCCCGGGATGACCACTGCCCTGGGCACGGCACGGCCGGTGGTTACGCTGGAGTTCCGGCAGGGTGCGGTTCAGACCGGACAGGGGCCGCTGGACGCGGCCATTGCCGACAATGGCAACGGGTTCTTTGTGACCCGGAGCGCCACGGGACCGGTGTACACGCGCGCCGGGGACTTCCAGGCGGGGCTGGATTCGGCGGGGAATCATGTACTGCTGTCGCAGAGCGGGAACGCCGTGCAGGGCTACGCGATCGGCGCCAACGGAGAACTGAGCACACAGATGAGCGAGATCGTTCTGCCTGCGAAGAACACCCCGGCCGCCACGTCCCGAGTTGATGTGCAAGTGAATCTCGATTCCACCACCGCGGCCGGAGGCGCCACCTCATACAGCCAGACCGTGGTCGACGCGCAGGGCGGAACGCACACGCTCACCCTGGACTTCACCCGGGGGGAGACGCCAGGAAACTGGACTCTGACCGCCCAGGTGGACGGGCAGGCCACCCCTGGTTCGGCGGCTCTGCAGTTCGATGCGAGCGGCAACCTGACATCGCCGGCTTCGTTCGACGTCAACGCCAACGGCCAGACCATCGCCATGCCTCTGGTGGACGCCAACGGCAAGGGGCTGCTGACGCAGTACGATTCGCCCACCGCGCTGGGGCTGTTTGCGCAAAATGGGAAGGCCGCCACCGTCGTGACGGGTTACTCGATTGGAGACGGCGGAATGGTTGTCGCCTCGTGCTCGGATGGAAGCACCATGAACGTGGCGCGGCTGGCGGTGGCGCAGATCGGGAATCCGCAAACGATGAAGGCGCTCGGGAACAGCGACTTCACGGTGACCGGGAACACCATGGGATACAAGGATCTGGGCACGGTCAGCGGGGCCGCTCCGTATTTCGGGAACACGCTCACCACGGGGACGCAGATCGTCGGGTCGGCCCTCGAGCAGTCCACCACGGATATGGCCGGACAACTAACCAACCTGATGACTTTCCAGCGAGCGTATGAGGCAAACTCGAAGGCGCTGATCGCGAACGACCAGATGCAGCAGGAACTGTATCAACTGGTGACGTAAGTCAGCCGATCTTGCCGGCCAGAGCCTTGGGATACACCATGACGCCCGCTTCCGAAGCGCGGAAGATCTTGTAGAGGATCTGATTGGCGGGCAACTGGCTCTCCAGGAAATCCACGCCGTCGGCGCTGATGATGAAGCTGCTGCGGTCGTCCTGCAGGATGTAGCGTTTGGCTCGCAGATACCAGATGGCGAACAGCAGCCGTTCCCGCGGGAAGGCCATCAGGTTCTCCATGTCCAGCAGGGACAGCGCGGCGAAATCCGGATTCGCGCGGCGCTTGCTGTAGAGCAGGCAGAGCACGCCCACGCGGATCTTCGCCTCGGCGTCGATGCCGTCGGTGAACTCCCTGCCCTGAAAGATGGACAGCGGCGAGGCCTGACACTGCTCCAGTTCGGCGTCATAGCGCGCGCGGCGGGCTGGGTCGGTCAGCGTCTCGTACGCTTCTTTCAGCAACAGGAAGCGCTCCGAATCGCCGCTTTCCTTGTTGTCGGGTTGATAGCGCGTCGCCAGCATCCGATAGACCCGTTCCACCGCTTCGGTCTCGGCGCGGGGATTGATCTGGAGCAGATCGTAATAGTTGATGGGCGTGGGGCGCATACTCACGGTAGTTCATCGCCAACGCCCGCCGGCTTCGGGTGTTTGGGCCTCTTGCGGCGGGTTTTCGGTTCGATGGTCCGGCTGGCGGGCACGGCGCCGATACGCTCGCGCGCCAGACGCCTTACCCCCTTCTTCTGATCGAACTTCCTTGGCCTGGCCATGGATTCCGCTACAATGTGAGTGTATCAGCCCGTAAGGAGGCCACATGCTGAGGTCTATTGGATTGCCCGAGCTCCTGGTCATCCTGGTGGTTTTTGTTCTGCTGTTCGGCGGCAAGAAGATCCCGGAGATAGCGAAGGGTTTGGGCGAGGGCATCAAGAACTTCAAGAATGCCCTGAGAACGGACGACGACAAAAAGAACGACGACGTCGACTCAAAGAAGCAGGGGTGAGGCTTCCCGGGCGGTCCGCAAGCTGGACCGGCTCTGATCGGCGAGTTTCAAGACAAGAACCCCGCGAGGCCATCTCGCGGGGTTCTTGTGTTACTGAGCCTGTTGGAACGCTTACTTCGCTTTCTTCGGCGGAACGATCGCGTCCTTCACGGCCTTGGCGACGCGGAACTTCACGACCTTCTTTGCCGGAATCTTGATCGCTTCCCCGGTCGCGGGATTGCGGCCGACGCGGGCTTTCCGATCCACTCTGACCAGACGCCCGATACCCGGGATGATGAATACGCCATTCTTCTTGGTTTCGCGAACCGCCAGTTCCGCGAAGCTGGTGACGAACTGCTTGGCGACCCTGGTGGAAACGCTGTTGGAGTCGGCGAGTTCGCGGATCACCTGCGATTGCGTCAACTTGGTACCTGCTGCCATGTTCTTCTCCTTATCCGTCTCTGCCCGGAGGCTAAAACAAAACCGATCAGTTTTGTTTACACCTGAATCATAGCCGCGCGCCGCGCGGATGTAAAGGGAGAAAACGCCAAAAACTGCGGTTTTTGCGTGTTTTTGCGGAGCAGGCGCTTCCGCGAGCCCGTCCGGCGCGCTTTTCGGTGGTTTCCGGCCGCCGGAAGGGCCAAAACAGGAGCTCTCTGAAATGTTGCGGACAGGTCCGGACACGCGGCGACAGCCGCGTGTCCGCAGGTACCAGACAAGTACGCGGCTGCCGCCGTATGTCCATGGCTGGGCCCATGGAATGTTCAGGCGGTCTTTGCGGTGAGAACCGCGGGGCTCGCGGCGCTGGTGGCCGGCTTCGGCGCGGCATTCGGCGTCTCATTCGGCGCGCTCAATCCAAGCGTACGGCGCAGCTCGGTATCCATCTGCTCGCGCGCGGCGGCGTTCTCCTGCAGGAAGACGCGCGCGTTGTCGCGCCCCTGGCCGATGCGCTCCCCGTGGAAGCTGTACCAGGAGCCGCTCTTCTCCACCAGGTTGTTGGCCACGGCGACGTCCAGCAGATCGGTCTCGCGGCAGATGCCCAGACCAAACATCATGTCCACTTCCGCCTCGCGGAACGGCGCGGCCACTTTGTTTTTGACCACCTTGATCTTCGTGCGGTTGCCCACCACCGTGTCCCCGTCCTTGATAGCGGCCCCGCGGCGGACCTCGGTGCGAATGGAGGCGTAGAACTTCAGGGCGCGCCCGCCGGTGGTGGTCTCCGGATTGCCGAACACGACGCCGATCTTTTCGCGCACCTGATTAATGAAGATGAACAGGCAGTTGGTGCGGGACACGGTCCCGGTCAGCTTGCGCAAAGCCTGCGACATCAGGCGGGCGTGCAGGCCCATGTGGCTGTCGCCCATCTCTCCATCGAGTTCGGCTTTGGGCACCAGCGCGGCCACCGAATCCACCACAACCACGTCGATGCCACCGGAGTTCACCAGAGCGGCCGCGATCTCCAGGGCCTGCTCCCCGTGATCCGGCTGCGATACCAGCAGATCGTCCACCATGACGCCGAGCTTCCGGGCGTAGGCCGGGTCGAGCGCGTGTTCGGCGTCGATGAACACCGCCGTCCCGCCCAGTTTCTGCGCCTCGGCGATCACTTGCAGGGCCAGCGTGGTTTTGCCGGAAGACTCCGGCCCGAAGATCTCCACCACGCGGCCGCGCGGGAATCCTCCAACGCCCAGCGCGATGTCCACGGAGATGGACCCGCTGGAGATGACGCTCACCGGCAGTGTGCTGCGGGAGCCGAGGCGCAACACGCTGCCTTTCCCAAACTGCTTGTCCATCTGGGTGAGGGCGACGTCAATGGCGCGTTGCCGCGCGGCACGGTCGGTGGGGGGCATGGTCACAACCTGTTAGTGGCGCGGGGCCGGGAGTTCTCGCCGTTTTTGCGGTACGCTGCGGAACAGATGCGAGCCTGCGTGTTGCGCGCTCCGGCCACGGTGGAGAGCCGTCCTCTGGAACTGGCCGAGTTGGCCGTCCCCGAGCCGTCCCAAAACGAGGTGCTGATTCGCGTGCGTGCCTGCGGCGTCTGCCGCACCGACCTGCATGTGGTGGAGGGCGAGTTGCCGCCGCGGAAACTGCCGGTGACACCGGGCCACCAGGTGGTGGGCGTGGCCGAGCGCGGCGGGCCGGATGCGACCATGCATCCGCCGGGCACCCGCGTGGGCGTGGCCTGGCTGCACTGGACCGACGGAGAGTGCTGTTTCTGCCGCGCCGGCCAGGAGAACCTGTGCGTGAACGCGCGCTTCACCGGCTACACCGTGAATGGCGGATACGCCGACTACATCGTGGCGCCGGAAGCGTTCGTGTATCCGCTGCCAGCCGGGTTTTCGGACCTGGCCGCGGCGCCACTGCTCTGCGCCGGCATCATCGGCTTCCGCTGCCTGCGGCTATCGGGGATCGCGAGCGGTGGCCGTCTGGGTCTGTACGGCTTCGGCGCGGCGGCCCACGTGGCCATTCAGGTGGCGCGCTACTGGGGCATCGATGTGTATGTGGCCACCCGCGACGAACGCCACCAGCGGCTGGCCGCCGAACTGGGAGCGGTGTGGACGGGCGGCACGCTGGCCGAGCCACCGGCAAAGCTGGACGCCGCTATCATTTTCGCGCCCGCCGGCGAGATTGTCCCGGCGGCGCTGCGGGCGCTGCGCTACGGAGGCACGCTGGTGCTGGGCGGCATCCACATGAGTACGATCCCGCCGCTGGATTACGAGCTGCTGTACCACGAGCGAGTGGTCCGCTCGGTGGCCAACAACACGCGTGAGGACGGGCGCGATTTCCTGCGCGTCGCCGCGGAGATTCCGATTCGAACGGCAGTGGAGGTGTTTCCGCTGGAGCAGGCCAACGAGGCGCTGAATCGGCTGAAGAACGATGCTATACGCGGGGCGGCAGTGCTGCAGATTACGGCGGGGTAAAGCGCACGGTGCGGGGAATTTCACGCACCCGGGGGAGAGAAGACGGGGACAGACGAGTGCGTTCACGACCGATTTGGAGCGTTGGGTTGGGTTTCGCAGAGCGGGGACGCACCCGTCTGTCCCCGTTTTATGGCAGGTGAATTGCGCTACACCATAAGTGAAGGAGGCGCTATGCTCTTTTCGAAGATCCTGGTGCCTGTCGATTTCTCCCGCCGCTCGCTCGGCATGGCCCACTACGCTTGCAAACTGGGGGCCCGCTACAAGGCCGAGGTCACCCTGCTCAACGTCATCGAGACTCCCTGCTACGGGGTGCCCGGGGCCGGACTGGAGCTGCCCGCCTTCGCGCCGGTTCTGCCGGAGTGGAAGGCGCAACATGAAGCGCGTCTGGACGAGTTCGCCCGGACGGCCTGCCCGGACACCACGGTGGGCGGCATGGTGGTGGAAGGGAACCCGGCGGAGAAGATCGCGGAATCCGCACGCACGCTGGAAGCCGATCTGGTCACCATGCCCACGCACGGGTATGGTGTGTTCCGGCGCCTGCTGATCGGCTCGGTGACGTCCAAGGTGCTGCACGATGTGGCGTGCCCGGTGCTCACCGGGGTGCATCTGGAGGAAGCGCCTCCGGCGGAGAGAATCCACTTCGATCGCGTGCTCTGCGCGGTGGACCTGAAGCGGGATTGCCGGCGCGTGCTCGAATGGGCCGCCTCGTTCGCCACGGACTTTGGCGCGCAGCTCATCGCGCTGCATGTGGTGCCGATGCCGTTCGTACCCACCGATTCCGCCTTCGACGCAAACTGGTTCTCCGAGCTGGAGCAGATGGCCATTGCGCAGTTGTCGGACCTGTGTTCCGCACTCGGGTTGAAGGCCGCCGTGAGGACGGCGACCGGTTCGCCCATCACCTGCACGGCTTCCGCGGCGAGGGAAGAGCAGGCCGACGTGGTGGTGATCGGCCGTAGCACGGACGAGCATCTGGGCGGGCGCCTGCGCGCCAACGCGTACGGCATCATCCGGCAATCGCCGTGCCCGGTGATCAGCGTGTGAAACCGGGGACAGACGGAAGCGTCCCAGCCGGCCTGGGAACCGGGGACGCTTCCGTCTGTCCCCGGTTTCTATCCGTACACCGGAATCAGCGCGCCGTTCACCTCGGCGGCCTCGCCCGAGGCCAGCCAGACAATCACCTCGGCGATCGCCTCCGGCTTCACCCACTTCTTGTAGTCGGCGCGCGGCATGGCTTTGCGATTGGCCGCGGTGTCGATGACGCCCGGCAACACCGCATTCGCCGTCACCCCGCTGCCCGCCACCTCCAGTGCAACCGTCCGAATCAGCGTGTGCAGCGCCGCTTTGGAGACGGCGTAGGCGCTGAGGTTGGCTGCCGGCTCCACGCCCGCTCGCGACCCCACGGCGATGATGCGCCCGCTGCCCGCTTCCAGCATCGACGGCAGCACCTCGCGGATCATGTAGAACGCCGAGCGCAGGTTCAGGTCCATCATCCGGTTCCAGACATCGTCGGTAGTCTCGCCCACCGGTGTGCCGCCCGCGAAGCCGCCCATCACGTGGACCAGGGCATCCACCGGACGGGCGCGCGCGGCCACGAAACGGCAACCTTCCACCGTGGTCAGGTCCGCCTCAATCGGATGGAAGCTGCCCTCCGGCAGGCTGCGGCCATCCCAGGAGTGTGCAACCCCGAAGACGGCGGCCGCTCCGCTGTCCAGAAACGTCTTCACTACTGCAGGCCCCAGCCCGCCCGTTGCGCCAGTCACCAGAATCACCATGCGATATTGATGATAATGCCTCACCAGTTGCCCCGGTTGCGCATGGAGCTGGACTTCGCGCCTTCTCTCGATCCCCAGCGGCCGGGACTGTGCATTCGCGATCCATACCACTTCAGCGATGCGATGCTGCTGGTCCCTCCGCCGCTGGTGGCCACGCTGGCGTGCTTCGACGGCGAGCAGACCGAGCTGGACCTGCGGCAGAGTCTGGTGCAGGCCACCGGCGAAATCCAGGTGGGCGATCTGGAAAAGCATCTGGTGGAGACGCTGAGCCAGGCCGGCTTCCTGATCGACGAGCGGTTCCTGGCGTTGCGTGATGCGTCCATGAAAGAGTTCGCGCAGGCGGACCGGCGCGAGCCGATGCATGCTGGCTCCGCGTATCCCGATCAGCCGGAAGAAGCGCGCGCACAACTCGCCACGTACATGGGGAGCGCGGCGCTAACAGCGGCGACTGATGGACTGGTGGGCATTGCCGCTCCGCACGTGAGTCCGTTCGGCGGCTGGGAGTCTTACCGCGACGCCTACAACAAGCTGGCGCCCGATCATGGCGAGCGCGTGTTCGTCATCCTGGGAACCTCGCACTATGGCGAGCCGGAGAGGTTTGGCCTGACCCGGAAACCGTTCGTGACGCCGCTGGGCGAGGCCATCACGGAGACGGGGCTGGTGAATCGCCTCGAAGAGAAAGCCGGCGCGGCCGTCACCATGGAAGACTACTGCCACGCCATCGAACATTCCATCGAGTTCCAGGTGCTCTTTTTGCAGTACCTCTACGGCTCGAAAATTCGCATCCTGCCGATTCTGTGCGGACCGTACGCTCGCAGCATCTACCAGGGCGGCCGGCCCGAACAGAACGAAGCGGTGGAGCGCTTCCTCAGCGAACTGGGCGAGATGGCCGAGCGCGAGCGCGATCGTCTGTTCTGGGTGCTGGGCATCGACATGGCGCACATGGGCCAGCGCTACGGCGACCCTCTGGTGGCGCGGGCGGAACAGGACGCGATGACCGAAGTGGCCCGGCGCGACCGCGCGCGCATCGACTGCGTCACGAATGCCGACGCCGAGGGCTTCTGGGGGCTGGTGCAGGAGAATCGCGACGACCTGAAGTGGTGCGGGTCGTCGCCGCTGTACACGTTTATGCGCGCCGTTCCCGGCGCTCGCGGGCAACTCGCGCGCTACCAGCAGTGGAACATCGACGAACAGAGCGTGGTGAGTTTCGCCGCGATGACGTTCACGCGGTAGCGCAAAGGGCCCGGCGCGTCAGCTTTTGTCGGCGCCCACGGTGGCGGTCACGCGGGCCGGCGGGATGGCGTCGCCCAGATTCATGGAGCCGCCGCCTTCACTTACGTAGTTGCGGTTCCACGTGGGGATCTCCACTTCCACGTCGCCTTTGACGATGCACTGGCAACCGAGGCGCGAATGAATGGTGAGCCCGGCGGCCATGTCCAGCCGGTCGGCCTCGTCGTCATCCATCTCGCTGAGGTTCTCGTCCCCGTTCTTCACCACCACGTGACAAGTGGTGCAGGCGTTGTTGCCTCCGCAGGCGTGCTCCAGATGGATGCCGAAGTTCAGGCAGACGTCGAGAAGCGACTCGGGTTTGCCATGCTCGTGGTAGGGCAGCTTGCCGGATTCGTACTCGACGGTTTTGCCGTCAATGGTGACTCTGGGCATGTCAGTTCCATTATATAGGATTTGTTTGGTCCGATATAGTCGGAGCGTGGCACGTGTCCAACGCAAGATGGTAGGATCAGATTGTGTCCACAGGGGTGCCCTGTGAGACCTCCCCGTTGCGCCCGTAGCTCAGCTGGATAGAGCGTCTGGCTACGAACCAGAAGGTCAGGTGTTCGAATCACCTCGGGCGCACCATTCCCTTACCATTCCGCTCTTATCGCGGATCACTCCTGTGTGCGGCCGCTCGGATCGTTGTCGGGGTTGCGGACGAGGAGTGCATGCGCGCCCGTAGTCTGCCACTTGAATTCCCAGGACCCCAGACGTTGTATCGCGAATGGCCCCACGGGCGCTGCCTTCGGTGGTCCTACTTACCTGCGAATGGATCGGGGGTGATGCAGCGATAAAAAGCCGGACCGGCCGGCGTCTGCTTGCACTTCTCAATGAACGCTAGATCCTCGACGTTGTCGTAGAGCATCCACGGCACCACGGCGACGTCACTCTGAGGGAGCAGCTTATACCGGCCGTAATCATCGATTTGACCACGCACGCCTGGGTATACGCTTTCAAGGTACTTGCGGAATCCGGGCAGTCCCGCTTCGATCTCTTCATTGGGGAGTTGATCGAAAGGGCCGTCATACCAGGTGTTTTCCACACTGTTACGCCGGTCTACACCTACCAGAACCCAACGATCATTCGACTTATCGACATAGAACGCAAAGCGGGTACGACGTCCGATCGCAATGTCGGTAGCGGTGCGATCGAAGTCCTCCGCAACCGGCAGGTCCCGATTGAGGATCCAAAACAGATGCGGAGGCTGCTGCTGGAATATAAGGTGGAATTGCAGACCTGACTCATCGAAGACGGAGGTGGCCCACGTTTCCCCGGGTAACAGTTTTGCGTGAATCGGCGGGGCTGCGACGCTGGGGTTCAGCAGGAAAACGACAAACTTCCAGTGATAATAACATAGCCATGCGCGCCGACCAAGACCGATCATGTACAATCCCTGGCTGCGACCGAGGCGGACTGAAATCGTTTTATCGCGCCCCGGAACACCCAGGCTATACGTAATACCGATCGTTCCACCGGTCCGCAACTCGCGTGTCAGTCGGAGATTGCCTCGAATCAAGCCGCGGGTGCATGGAAAGCTAAAGTAGTAGTGATCTCCGCTTGGATAAACAACGGTGCGCAGCGGCAAAGCAGAGAACACGCGCTCGAATACAGCCGCAGCATCGTCGACATCGACGTTGGTGCGGGACCCTATGATGAGGTTCTCATTGGTCTCGACTGTGGCGGAACCGCGCCAGTTCAGCCGCCCAACTGCAAACCCCAATATGACAGCGCATGCAACAACGGCGCCGCGCCAAACAGGAGACCGAGCAGCTCCTTCCGTTACACCTGCGGTTGGCCGCATCTCGATCTTCTCGCGCCGCTCAGAAGAGCTGTCCACGAGCAATGTCAACGCGTCGTCGGAGAGACCGTCGACGTCGAGTTATGGTTCTGGAATGGCACGTAGCATGCCTTGAATTGACCTTCGGGAACAGCGACCCAACCTTTCGGAACGTACCGTCCGGACCCAGGGGGCGTTTCCTGATAGCCGGACATATCGAACTGGGCACGTTTTAATTGGTCACCGTGAATCGGCGTTACACAGGCAAATCCTTCAGGAATCGGTCTCGCACATGACGAGAGAACGACTCCCGCAAAAAGCAACAGGGTGATGCTAATGATCCTCATAGCAACGCTCCTCAACTGGAGATTGGCAGCCAAGAGTAGCACACATTTGCAGGCGGCGCTGTTGAATCTCAACCTAACGGATGTTTCGCACCACCCACACGTTCGCCTGCTCCGTGGGCGAGCTTACGATCAGCCAATGATCGTCGTTGGAGACGGCGAAGGTGTCTGAGACGTGCACCGACGAGGGTAACGTTAGCGGAATCGAGAGATGCCTGCGCGTGTCCTCCATGTAGAGAGAAAAACCCGAGCGAAACAGCAGACGCACTCCATCTCTTAGCCATACGGGGGCCGACCCGAATGAAGTGATCGCCTCATATCGGCGATCGCTTAGAGTGTAAGAAAAAATACCTTCGGATGTCCCGTCAGGCCGGTGGAGTGTACCAGCGATGCGGCGCCCGTCGACCGACCACGATTTGGCAATGAACTGCATCGAATTGTCTGGTGGCGGGGCGAATTCTTCGGCGTGCAGAGTCGCGATCCGAAGGAACCACGCATGACCGCCCAGGACCGAGTAAGCCAGCTCGGAACCGTCGGGTTTCCAAACTGGAGTCACAGCGTCCTGCGTAAGATGAGTGAGTTGCGTCAGGTCCGACCCGTCGGGCCTGACAGACCAGATCTGATTCACGCGGCGTCTGGCATCACCGGGAAGGTTCGACTGGAATGCGATCCGTTTGCCATCGGGCGACCAGCGTGGCTCCAGAAACCGTACTGCCTTGTCTGTGTTGTCCGTGATCTGGCGCAAGGGACCGGCTCCATTGGCCGGCATTACAAAAATCTGGTCGGGCTTGCCGACGTCGGAGGTGACGGCCAGAATTGCTCCATCGCCAGAAATACCAGGCATTGAATCGAAGCGGATGCCGAAGGTTAGCTGTGTTGCTTTTCCGGTTCTTCCGGAATCGCTGTCGAAAGCAATGCGGAAGAGATTCGCCACCAGCGTTCGCTGAACATAAGCGATTGATCGGCCGTCACGTGAAATGCTGACGTGCTGCACATACGTGGCCGGCAGAACTACAGGTTCCGGAGCGCCTTTTGGCGCTCCACTCCTCTCATCAACCTGGATACGCCATAGATTCATGCTGCCACCCCGATCACTAAGGAAATAGATCCGGCGGCCATCAGCGGACCAGGCCGGGTTCCAGTTCATATGTGTATCGGAGACTAACTCAGAAATGGTCCCACGCCCGAGTGGCGCTGTTCTGATACATTTCCGGCCCTCCACTGCAGTCCAGAATGCGATACGGTAGCCGTGTGGGGACCAGCACGGCTGGAATCCGTCTGCGTGAGGGAGAGTGTGTGCCGAGCCGTTTTGGGCGTCCACAATCCACAGAGGGCTAACAAATGTCGTCAGGCCCGCCGACAAATCGTCTACCCTTTCGGTCGCTACAACCAACCGCGTCCCATCTGGCGACCAGGAGGGTTGGTGCCCCACGGAGGTGAGCTTACGGTCCCAGGTGCCATCGGCGGCAGCAATCGATATGCCGCCGCCATCCTTCTCACATCGATAAGCGATGCGCTGCCCATCCGGCGACCACGACGGTTCGCTGTCACTGCTCCTGCAATCAGCCGTGATATCAACAGGTGGTCCTCCGCTAACGGACTGTATGTAAATGTCCGAATTGCCATCTTTTTCCCATGAATATGCGACATGTGCAGCATCCGGAGACAAAGTGGGGAACAATTGCTCGCCCGGCTGATTCGTGACCGGAATGAATGTAGGCGTGGCTGAAGGCTCAAAGAACGGCCAGGGCACGCGAGACGAGACGAATACGAAGAGCACTATCGTCGTGACGATGGCTGCGGCGGCGAGCGGAAACGAATGCTTGCGGCGGAGAGCACGGCTCGGCGCGGCGCGGAAGCTGTGGTCGAGTTCTGCCACGATCGCTCCTGCGCTTTCGAAGCGGTTCTGTGGATCCCGTTCAAGGCAACGAAGGATCATGGCTTCGAGCTTCGGGCTTATGTCAGGCGCAAGCGTCGACGGGCGCGGCACATCACCCTGCAGACGACGAGATGCGTCACCGGTGAAAGGAAGCCTCCTGGTTGCCATCTCAAACATAACGACGCCAAAGGAATAGAGATCGGATTGCGGTCCGACCTGGCCTCCCACGAGTTGCTCAGGCGACATGTAGGGAGGCGTCCCGGCAAGCACAGGCGTCGCGTGAATAGAGGGGCCAGGCGGATGCGCCAGGCCTACCATTTGAGCAAGTCCGAAGTCGGTGACCACGGCACGGTAGCCAGCACCGGCGGGTACCAGGATAATGTTCGAGCTCTTGAGATCACGATGGACGATACCCAGTTCGTGTGCCGCAGCCAGCCCCATAGCCACCTGGCGCACGATCTCGACGATCTCGGTCGCAGACAACGAAGATTCCCGAATACGCTGCAAGAGCGTCTTCCCTTCAAGGAACTCCATTGTCAGGAAAAAGACGTCCGGCCGCGAATCGTTTCCGCCATGAGTCCCGAGATCGTACATCCTGCATACGTTCCGATGAGTAACCTGCCTTGCGAGTTGAACCTCCCTCCTGAACCGCTCGAGGGACGACTTTGATGCCTTGTCTGAACGGACCGTCTTCAGGGCGACTCGTCCGCCAAGTTGCAGGTCGTCAGCCTCATAGACGGACCCCATTCCGCCCTGAGCGACAAACCGGATGATCCGAAAGCGGCCCCCGATGACTTGACCGTGTTGGAAGATTTCGGCCGTTAGTGTAGATGCCCCGGAGCCGACATCTGCAACAGAGGAGAGTTCAGAGCAGACCTCATTTAGAAGATCTGTCTTGCCCGCGCAAGCTTCGAGAAGGAAATCAGGACGTTGCGCAGCATCGAGTTGCCGCGCCCTCCAAGCGAGGGCTTTCACCTTGCTGTCGTGTTCCTGATTGTCCATTGACCCGTTCACGATCATAGAACAGGTTCCGCGGACCGGAGCCCTTTGTTACGGTGGGCAAGCGCACCCGCTGCCTGCCCCACCCCCTTGTGCTGTAACTCAGGCTTCGAGTCATGCCGGGCGCATCATCCAGGCTACTCAGAATAAATGACTTCCGAGCGCAACGACCTCGGCACTGGTGGTTTCGAGGTAGCGTGCGTTCCGGCTCAGGCGATGCGAGCTCTTGACCGCGTACATGTCGCGGTCGGCTGAAGCCAGCAAGTCCTCCGCATCCGCGCCGTCTCCCGGATAGCTTGCGCGGCCGATGCTGACCGACACGGTGTCTTCTCCGATGCATTCGGAACAGGCGCGCCGGACCAGGCGGGCGAGCTCGTCCGCCTTCTGCGAGACGCTGATCGCGTCCATGCCGGGCAGGACGATACAGAACTCGTCGCCGCCCATGCGCGCGACCAGGTCGTACTCGCGACAAGCGCCCTTGAGCGCCTCGGCGACTCTGCGAAGGACCCGGTTCCCGGTCAGATGTCCGAAACGATCGTTCACCTGCTTGAACCCGTCCAGATCGAGCACCAGCACGGTGAGGACTTCCAGAGAACGCGAGCATCGCGACAGTTCAGCGTCCAGATGCGTGAAGAGCGCCCTGGTGTTGGGCACGCCAGTAAGCGCATCCGTCTGGGCGGAGCGGAGCGCTTCGCTCAGTTCCAGCGCATGCTCGATGGTTATGGCGCCTTGGAACTGACTGCATTCAACAGCCGCAGGTGGTCCCGCGTGAAACTGTCTTTGGCCCGGCTGTACAGCGTGAGTACGCCAATCACTCCTCGCGTCCCCACCAGCGGAACCGCGGTCGCCGACTTCAGCACGCTGAACTGTGCGGGATCGCGAAGATAGCCGGGTTCCACTGATCCCGACGTCTTGCGGATCTCGGCGGACTCCGGACGCAGAGGCAGAGGAGTGGCCACGAGTGCTGTACACGGCTGCCTGCTTCATCGCTTCCGCTTCGCCAGCACGTCGCGGTACTCCTTGAGGCTGTTCTCAATCGTCTCCTGCTGGGAGGGCCTGGGCTGGCCCGGTGGCAGAGGCGGGAACAGCGCCGCGGCCTTTTCGCCGGTCTCGACGGCCTTCGCGTAATCGCCCATCGCGGCGTAGGTTTCGGCAAGATTGTACAGGCTGAACTCGTCCGTACCGCCGCTCATTTGCACTGCCTTCAAAGCGTAGGGGAGCACGGTGCGCGGATCGCGCAGATCGGCGGGCTCCACCGTAATGCCCAGCCAGGCGAAATTGTAGACCTGCGCCTCGGTGGCATTAGGACGGTCCGCCAACTCCCGCGCGATGGCCAGCCCACGCTGCGCCGGTTGCCGCGCACCCTCCTTCTGTCCGGTTGCCAGCATCGCGCTTGCGACATACGTCAGCACCTCGGAGAGGCGCTGCCGGCAGGAGACGTTGCCCGGATCGGCCTGGGCCTGGGCCTCCAGCAGTTCGGCGGCGCGCCGGTAGCAATTCAGCGCTTCCGCCATGTTGTGCAGGTTGTAAAAATACAGATCGCCGAGGTTCCTCTGGGTGACGGCGCTAGCGCTGCGCGCGCGGCTGTTGGTGGGATCGGCCCGCAAACCGGCGTCATCGATCTCGACGGCTCGCCGAAACGCTTCCGCGGCGGCGTTGTTATCGCCGAGCACGACCTGGGTGGAAGCGATCTTGTTGAGAACGACGCCCACCATATCCTGCGAGCGCCAATTGTCCGGGCTGGTTCTGGCCACTTCCTCGGCCATTCGCAACGCGGTCTGATACCGGAACAGCGCGTCCCCGATGTTCCGCTTGTGGAACTGCATATCCGCGAGCTTCATGGTCAGCACCGCCCTGGTGCGGCCAACCCGGACTGTCAGCGGGCCGCCGGACGGTTCGTCAGGCACCGCTTCGAGAGCACCCTCGTAGTCGAGGATGGCATCGTCCAGTCGTCCGAGATTGAGGGACTGGAGTCCGCCCAGCAAGTCGGCACGGGCTTCGTGCGCTTGCGAAAGCAGGAGCTGCGCGTCGCGGTCCCGCGGCGCGGCGGCGGCCAGTTCCGTGGCCACCCGCACGGCCTGATTGGCTGGCTCCAGCGCCTCCTTCGGTTTGCCCTCGAAGGGCAGCAGGCTGGCGAGCCCGATGTTGGCCTGCACCAGGGTCTGGCGCGCCTTCGCATCTTTCGGGTTGAGCGAGACCACCGCGGTGGCCAGCGCCAGAGCTTTCCGATAGTCCCTGATGGCCTCGGGCGTGTTCCCGAGATTGGAAAGGAACGGGTTGCCCTCCACGTCGCCGATGCGAAGATAGCCCTGGGCGATCTCCACCTGGAGCGACGGGTCCTGATGCGACTCGCTGGCCAGCCGGTCGAGGTATTCGGTGCCCGTCCTGGCGATGAGCGCGCGCGCGGGCGTGGAACCGGCGAGGTTCTGGATGGAGTCGTGAACGTCGAACAAAAAGGTGGTTGCCAGCTTGCGCACATCCTGGAACCTGCGCTCCGCCAGCGCCTGCTGCGTGGTGGCAACGTGGGCCTCGCGCAGGGCGATGCCGGCGCCGGCGACAAGGGAAACAGCCGCCACCACGGCCGCGGCCACCGGGATCCTGTGCCGCCGGACGAACTTCTCCGCGCGATACCGGAAGGAGTCCTCATGCGCGGTTACGGGCAGATCCTCGAGGTAACAGCGCAGGTCTTCGGAGAGAAGCTCGGCCGAAGAATAGCGGCGCGAAGGCTCCTTCTGCATGGCCTTGTGCAGGATGTTGTCGATGTCACCCTTGAGGACATGGCGCAGCCGTTCGGGGTCGGTGGAACGGCGCCGGCTGACCTCGAACGGATCCGTGCCCGCCTTGCCGATCGCGGTGCTGGCCTTATCGGGCTCGGTTTCGCAGATGGCCCGCGCCAGCTCGTGCAGCGCCGAACTGGTGACGCGATAAGGACCCTGACCGGTGAGCAGCTCGTAGAGCACCACGCCCAGTGAATAGACATCGCTGACTGTGGTGACGGGTTGGCCGCGCACCTGTTCGGGGCTGGCATAGCCGGGCGTCATCAGGAGCTGCCCGGCGGCGGTGACGTCCATGGTGGTCATGAACGGATCGGACTGGAGGATCTTGGCGATGCCGAAATCCAGGAGTTTGAGTACGCCTTCGGCAGTCACCAGGAAATTGCCGGGCTTGAGATCGCGATGGACAATCAGGTTCTGATGAACATACTGCACGGCCGAGCACGCCTGGCGGAACAAGCGGATGCGGTCGCGGACGGAGAGGTTGTGCGCGTCGCAGTAGCGGTGGAGCGGCTCGCCCTCGATGTACTCCATCACGATGTATGGGTCGCCCTGCGGCGTCGATCCACCATCAAGGAGCGTGGCGATGTTGGGATGGCTGAGCTGGGCCAGAATCTGCCGCTCGTGCCTGAAGCGGCTGAGTACCTCGTCCGCTTTGAAATCGCCGCGGAGGACTTTGAGCGCGACGAGGCGGTCGAACTGCTGGTCGGCCCGGCTGGCCAGATAGACCACGCCCATTCCACCCCGGCCGATTTCTCGCACGATTCGCCAGGGGCCGAATCGGGTCTCGTTGTTGGGGTCGGCGACGGTTCCGGGCGGCGCCACCTCTACAATATAGCCGAGCGGGAGAAACGCGACTCGCCGCGCCGGCGCGCTACTATTGAGGAAACGAAGTGCCAGCGTACTCGGCTTCCCACGCGCTTCTCTGCGGCCTGCTCCTCTCCCTTGCTGCGTTGCCGGCGTTGGGAGCGGACGCCCCCACTGCCCGCCTCGACAGGCGCACGGCAAGAACCTGGCAGGAGGCTGTCCGCATCGAGGACAGCGATGCGAAACGCGCCCGCGCTCTGCTCGACGAGGTGGTCCGCGCGGCGCCCGGGTACGCGCCGGCATGGCAGCATCGCGCCCGGCTGGAGTATTCCGACGGCCGCTTCGATGACGCTCTGAAGGATCTGGACACCGCCCTGACGCTGGACCAGACCGACGCGGAATCGTACCGGCTGCGCGGCGACTGCCACCGCCAGCTCGGCCACCTCGACAAGGCCCTGGCCGACTACACCCGCGCCATTTCCATGAACCTCGACACGCCCGCTTTGTACAACAGCCGGGCCGCCGTGTATCATGCCGCCGGCCGCAACGACGAGGCGCTTCAGGACTACACCCGCGGCATCCGCCTCCGCCTGGACGATCCCGTTCCCCTCAAAGAACGCGGAAACGTATATGCCGGCATGGGACGATACCGCGACGCCATCGACGACTACGATCAGGCGATCCGCCTCCGGCCCGACTATGTCGACGCCTGGCTGGATCGCGGGTTCGCCTGGGGCCAACTGGGCGACTTCCAGCGCGCCGTCGACGACTTCGACGCGGTGGTTCGCCTGCAGCCGAACAACTCCAAAGGCTGGACCCTGCGTGGCGCCGTACATCTGAAGCGTGGCGAGTTGCCGCAGGCGCTCGACGATTTCACTCGCGCCATCAAGCTTCAGCCCAAAGACCCTTACGGCTACCTCGCGCGCGCCGCGGTTCTGGTGAAGATGAAGCGGCACCAGGATGCGCTCGCGGACCGCGACGAGGCGGTGCGCCTGCGCCCCGATCTGCCGGAAGTGCACATCGCCCGCGGCGGTTCCTGGCACGAGCTGGGCATGCACGAGAAGGGCATAGCCGACCGGAGCGAGGCCATCCGCCTGAAGCCAGACATGCCGGAAGCGTGGTTTGCGCGCGGCAACGACTATGTGCTGCTCGGCCAGTTTGACAAGGCGAAGAGCGATCTCACCGAGGCGTTGCGCCTCCGGCCGGGTTTTGTGGAAGCGCGCGACCTGCTCACCAGGGTGGAGGCGGAGTTGAAGCAAAAGACAGCCGAAGAGCAGACGCCACAGGCGCAACAGACGCAACAGGTCACACCCGCGGCCCCGCCGGCGCCGCCCGCCAAAGAGGTCCAGGCGGCGGCGACAAAACCGCCTGCCACCCCACGAAACGCTCCCTCCGTGCCGGCTCCCGCGGACGCCTTGCGGAGCGCCGAGGCGCACCATCAGCGCGGCCGGGAGCTCACCGGCTCGGGAAAGTTCCCTCAGGCGGTCACCGAGCTCACCGAGGCCATCCGTCTCAAGCCGAATCTGGCGACGGCCTGGAACGCCCGTGGGTACGCTTACCTGCGTATGCACGACTACATTCACGCCATCGCCGATTTCAGCGAAGCCCTCCGTCTGAACCCGGCCTATGCCAATGCCTGGCACAATCGCGCGGCGGCTCGCCGGGCCAGCGGAGACCAGGAGGGAGCGGCCGCGGACGCGGAAAAAGCCTCGGCTCTGGAACGGCAATGAGCGCCGCCGCGTCCAATCTGTATCCGTTCGGCGGACTACAATGGAGCCAGAAGGAAGAGGTGTTATGCGGTCATCCGGGTGGTTGGTGTTTGCCTCGCTGATCGTGGTTTCGTGCTTCGCGCAGCAACCGGGAAGGCCGTACCCTGTCTACACCGGCTTTGGTCCCACCGGATTTGCGGCGCCTCCGGGTGCGTTGAGCGGCACCAGTTTTGGCGCTCCCTTCGGCACCGTCCGCCAGGGCATGGGGTACGGTCGTGGCAATAATGGTGGCGGCCATGGTGGTGGATATGCGCGGCGCGGTCTGGTGGCGCCTATCTACGTTGCCGTTCCCGTGTACGGCGGATATGGATACGGGCCCGACTATGTGGACGCCCCACCGCCGGTGCAGGCCGCTCCCACCGTCATCATCAACCAGAACTTCGTGCCCGACCATGCCAACCCGGTGGTGCGCGAGGTTCCGGATACGCCGGATTCTTCCGGCCAGGATGCGGTCGGGTCGTTCCAGGCCCCCGGCCCGCCGCCGGTGGAACCCTCTCCCTCCGACGCCGACCAGCCGACCATTTACCTGATCGCCTTCCGCGATCATTCCATCGTGCCGGCGCTCGCCTACTGGACTGAAGGCGGCATGCTGAAGTACGTGAACATGGACCATGGCCTGAACCAGGCCACGCTGGATCTGGTGGACCGTGACATGTCGCGCCTGCTAAACCAGCAGCGCAACGTCGAGTTTCGATTGCCGGCGCGGTAAAGTCGGACCAGGTCTTTGACCGCATTATTCGGTGTGCTTTGGAAACCGCTTGCTGACGCGCGCGGCTCGTAACTGAGCCGTGACCGTAAGGGAGCGGTCTCCCGTAGGAGCACACCATCACGCGGTCAAAGCCCTAGCGCCCGTAGTAGTCGGCGTTCTTTTTTGTGAACTCCGCCCACTTCTCCGGCAGGTCGTCGAGCGCGAAGATCGCCGACACCGGGCAAACCGGCACGCAGGCGCCGCAGTCGATGCATTCCACCGGATCGATGTACAGCAACTCCGCCTCGGCGAAGTTCGCCTCGTCCTTCTTCGGATGAATGCAGTCTACCGGGCAGGCGTCGACGCACGCGGTGTCCTTGGTTCCAATACAGGGCTCAGCAATAACGTAGGCCATAGTCTCTCCCAGAAGCGATTGCGAATTTCCGATTATATCAGCGCGGCTCGCGCGCCGCGTCCACCGCCCGTATCTTCCCCGCCAGGAAGAGCGCCGTCTCGAGCGCCTGTTCATAGTTCAGCCGGGGATCGAGCGAAGAGCGATACTCCCGCGTGAGATCCGCTTCGCTCAGCTTGCGCGCGCCCCCGATGCACTCGGTGACGTCCTCGCCGGTCAGCTCGATGTGCACGCCGCCCAGCGAGCTTCCGCACGCGGAATGGATGTCGAACGCCTGCTCCAGCTCGCCCAGAATGTCCTCGAAGTAGCGGGTCTTGATGCCGTCCGAAGTCACCCGGGTGTTGCCGTGCATGGGGTCGCAGCACCACAGCACGGTCTTCCCGGAGCGCCGGACCGTGTCGATAAGCGGCGGAAGCGTCAAGGCAATTCTCTCGGCGCCAAAGCGGTGGATCAGCGTGAGGTGGCCGGGCTCGTCCTCCGGGTGTAACAGATCGAGCAGTCGCGCCAGAACCGCCGGCGTGGTGGCCGGGCCCACCTTCACTCCGATGGGATTGCGGATGCCCCGAAAGTACTCCACGTGCGCGCCATCCGGATCAGTAGTGCGAACGCCGATCCAGGGGAAGTGCGTCGACAAGTTGTACCAGCCCTCCCGGCGTGGAACGCGGCGCGTCTGCGCCTGCTCGTACGGCAGCAGCAGGCCCTCATGGCTGGTGAAAAAATCGATCCACTGCAGCTCGCCGGGATGGACGCCGAGAATGTTCTCCATGAAGCGCAGCGACTCGCCCACGCTGCGCGCCACGCGGCGATACTCCTCCGCCATGGGCGAGTGGCGAACGAAATCGAGGTCCCAGTATTCGAGGCGGTGCGGATCGGAAAACCCGCGGCTCACCAGCGCGCGAATGAAGTTCAGTGTCAGGCCCGCGCGTTCATAACCGCGCAGCATGAGCTGCGGATCGGGCGTGCGCGCCGCGGCGGTGAACTCGGGGCCGTTGATGAGATCTCCCCGATAGCTCGGCAGCGTCACGCCGTCGCGCGTCTCCACGTCATCCGAGCGCGGCTTGGCGTACTGGCCGGCGAACCGGCCGATGCGGATGACGCGCCTGCCGCCGTGGGTGAGCACCAGGCTCATTTGCAGCAGGATCTTCAGCTTGTTGGCGATGGTGTTGGAGTCGCACTGGTCGAAGCTTTCGGCGCAGTCGCCGCCCTGCAACAGGAATCGTTCGCCGCGGGCCGCCTCCGCCAATTGCTGCTGCAGCGCGCCGACTTCCCAGGAGGTGACCAGCGGCGGCAGCTTCGAGATCCGCTCCACCACGTCGGCCAGCTCGGCATCCGACGCATACACCGGCTGTTGCGCTGCCGGCTTCCGTTTCCAGGAATCCGGGGACCATTCAGGCATGTTACTCAAGTTCAAGTGTAGTTCCTCTGCACGCGGCGCCGCCCGCATTCGTCATACTGAAGGAGAGCCCCCGTGCAATGAAGCCTGTCCTCGTCCTCTGCCTTGCCGCCATCCCCGCCGCCAT
Organism: Bryobacteraceae bacterium; assembly: GCA_049510065.1. Classification (GTDB taxonomy): domain Bacteria; phylum Acidobacteriota; class Terriglobia; order Bryobacterales; family Bryobacteraceae; genus CAWACP01. The sequence goes on along the minus strand of JBEKZH010000028.1, from coordinate 8,119 downwards.
CCCCGCCCTGTGCGGCGAGTTCGCCGTGCTCGGCACCGGTTTCCGAATCCACGCCCAGAGCCACGAGCAGGCGGGCGACGTCGTCCGGCTGCACACCGGAGCGGGCGACATCGAACTCCCGGCATCCAGCATCAGCCGTTTCGAAGTGGACGACTACGTTCCTCCGCCCGTGGCGCCGCCGGCCAGTCCGGCCCCTCCTCCGCCCGGCGACCCGAAGGCGCTGGTGAACATGGCAGCCGATGCCGCCGGCCTGCCCCGCGCGCTGGTACACAGCGTGGTCCGCGCCGAATCCGCCTGGCGCGTGGATGCCGTCTCACCGAAGGGCGCCATCGGCCTGATGCAACTGATGCCCGGCACCGCCGCCGCCATGAAAGCCGATCCGCGGGATCCGGCGCAGAACGTCGCGGCCGGCGCCATGTATCTCCGCGAGCTGCTGGTGAAATACCAGAATTCCGATCATCAGGTATCGCAGGCCCTGGCCGCGTACAATGCGGGTCCCGGCGCGGTGGACAAGTACAAGGGCGTGCCGCCTTACGCGGAAACGCGCGCCTACATTCGGCGCGTAATATCCGGCTACAACAAGGAATCGGCTCAGGACGCTTCAGATGAAAGCGGGACGGCTCACTGACTCATAACGTGGCGCAGACACTTGTGTCTGCCGCGCCGGGATTCGTCTCGGCGCTCCCGCCTGGTTTAGCTGCACTCGACTACCGGTAATCTTCCGCGCGCGGCACAAGCCATGCTGGCAGCGGCGGTTACCTTGGCGCCTGTGGGTCACTGACCCGGTTCGGCTTCCATCCGGACCAGTGAATCCCGGTAATTGACCGTCACCACGTAGCCTCGGAGGGCCGGATAGCCAAGAAGCCCCGCCACCTCTAATCCGTTGTAGCGGCTCATCGTGTCCAGATCGATTAGTACGACATCGTTGGAGGTGATTTCCTGCCCCGCCGCCCGAAAATGAACGGCGGACTTCATCTCCAGCACTTCCGAAACGCCGCCAGCCCCCTGTACCAGTCTCGTGGACGCCAGCATGCCCGGTCCACCCAGCGCTTTCGCGGTCTTGTGCGATACGGCATTGTGCGCCGCACCCGTGTCCAGAAGGAAGTATCCGTTGTGCAACTCGTCGAGGACGGTCCTGAGGAAGAGCGCGGCGTTGACAGCAAGCGCCCGAGTGAAGCGCCCGTGCGATTCTCTGGCACTCTGATAGGGCGTCAAATCGAGAACTTTGGCGGGAAAATCGAGACGGACAAGAAAATCCGCGAACAGGACCAGCGGCAGGACGCCGTCGGCCCCGTCCACCACCTTGTGGTCGGCCACGTCCACCGGGCAATCCCGGAAGGAAAGGGGGCCGACGTCCACCGTCTGCGCCACCGCGAAGGACCCGCCATTCTCCTCCATCCGGCCAAACCCGACCAGCGACAGCCTCGATCCGGCAGGCAGCCCCGCGGCCCGTGCGGTCCCACGCGTCACCACCAGGTGTTCCGCGCCACTGTCCAGCAGCAGGCGCAACGGCCGGCCGCCGTTGAGACGCGCCTTCAGCAACACGCCCGTCGCCCTTCCCGGCGCGGGCACAAAGGACTCCAGCTTCAATGTGTACGGGCGCAACGGGCTCGCCAGGTGCGAACTGGTTTGTGCAACGCACAAAACCGCGCCAGCGGCACAAAAGCCTACGATCTGACCCAGACCCGAGGCTGCGGGGTGGCGCATGGCAGACCTATACGCTCTATCGACGGGAACAGAGCGCGGACATTACATGTATGTTTCCAAAGTATTACGAAACGGTTGCGAATACAACCAAAGCCGTAATGCCGTTCACACTTCGATCACTGTGAGGCAAGACAGAAGCTGTGTCTGGTGGCGGATTCCCTCGGGGGGCAGCCAATCCTGGCTGCCGCCGCGTTTCTACGCGGCGTCAAGCCGGCTGAAGCCGGCTGCAGACTGTAAGTCTGCCCCACAAACTCAGAGAATCAATCACTTGCAAGGAAGGCTGGAAAACCAAGTGGCGTTGGGCAGCTATGCCTGCACGGGAACGTCCAGAACGGCCACGACACTCCGCATGCGGCCCAGCGCCTCCAGCAGACCGGCGGGCCGCCTGGGAGCCAGTCCCAGCGGCGCCAGACGGAGGCGGAGCCGCAGCGAGAGGACCCGGAGGTGAAACGCCAGCCACTGCTGGAACAGGGTGGAGGCCAGATCCGGCCGGTCCTCGCGGGACCCGGCCAGCATCTCCCGTCCTGTGCGAACCAGCCGGTCAAAATCGACCGTCAGCTCAGCCAGGTAAAGCCGCGCGGCGGCCCGGCGCGAAGAGGCCAGCTTCCGCCCCAACGACGCCGTGTACCCCGGCTGAGCGGCCACGAATTCCAGATCCGCCGAATCGAAAAACCTTTCGAGAGGGCGGTACTTGTCGAGGGAGAACTCGTCCAACCACCTCGGGCCCGGCGGGTTCGTCCCGGAGGAGTGACGAAACAGGGCGAAGAAGAACGCCGCGAAGATGCCGGCGATCAGCAGAAGCGCTAAGGCGGTTACGTAGATGGAAATCATACCCGGGCGGCACGGTCACACCGCCGAAACAATCTTACCGGAGATCCCGCCGCAGTGCAATGGTATATTCTGCAAATCAACGTAATTCACCGTACTGAGGCGAACCAGCATCTCCGATTACTTCTCTGCCGCGTGTAACAAGGTCCGGTTTATTGCTTCCAGTTGATTCAGAAGGCGCGCCTCATCACGCGGATGGAACAGGGTTACCAGCGATGTTTCGCCGGCGCGATCGAGGGCCACCGCCCAGAAAAGCAGGCAAAGCGCGCTCATCGCCATGCCCACTGCTCCGCTCAACCACGTCATTCCGTGTCCCGAATTCATCAGAAACAGACTGGCGCCCTTGGGCGTCAGATAAGCCGCGTACCCGACGGAATAGACCACCGTATTGCGGGAAACCCGGATCGGGAACCACACCATGAAGGCCGTGATCATCAGGACAAACAGGACCAGAGTGGTGATCACCGTCCGATCCACCCGATACAACCAGTCGAGGTAGGTGACCGGGTGGCTTTCAAACGCAAGAAGCGACGCCGAGCCAATGGCGCTGGCCGGCACGACAACCTGAATCAGCACCCTCGCGGCGGAGGCGAGGCCGGGCAGATTCCTCAGGACTTTGCCATACAGTTCGAGCACGGTGAACAGATACAAAAAGAGCGTGGAACCTTCCGCACAAATGAAGAACCAATGGTAGAAGAGATAGCTCATCCGCACGACCCAGGGTAGCAGCGACAAAACGATATTCACGCCCAGCCAGACCACCAGCGCCGGGTACGACTTCGCCAGCCGGATGGAGACGATACGGACGAGCAATGCGACGAACGCCAGCAGGTTGCAGGCGAAGAGCGCGAGTTGCCAGACCGGGACGTCATGGAGTATCACGCGCGGCATGATTCCATCAGGCTACGTCGAGTCTATCACCGGTGCCCCGGCCCAACAAATCCGCGCCTCCGTTTCAGCCACCCACAAGCGCAAAGGGCCCGGCGGCGGGCCTCCATACGGAGGAGGAAGTCCGCATCACCCGCCGCCGAGGCTCCGTTTTGCGCAAGTTCCCCGAAGGCAACGCCGCTATTTGGGAGCCGGACAGCCTGACGGGGGGCAGGGCGGATTCGGAAAGTCTGCGGCCACCCCCGAGACAACCGCGAACTGCAACACCAGAATCGCGCAAAGCAGGATCTTTTTCAGCATGGGTCTCCTTGGAGTCGAAAATCAGGCTTGTGAAAGCCAGCCCAAGGGTATCCGGGAGTCAGTGAAATCGGAGGAAGGGGTTACAGTATTTCTGTTTTCGGAACAACTCTGATCGCCGCGTCCGGTTTTCGGCGCGTGGCAGGTACTAGTCCGCACGATGCAGGTTGGGGGAACATTCCCGGGCGGAGAGCGATATCATGGAACCGGGAAGGCCATCTTGAGTGACACAACAATCCCGCTGGACCGTGATGCCAGCGGTGTCCTCTGGCGCAGGACCCTGTCTCAGATCCCCTCCCTGTTCGGCCGGCTCGCCTGGCTGTCTTCGCTGCGCAACCCCAACACCGGGCTCTATGAACACCATGGCCTGGCCGTGCTGTTCGGCCCGGAGGGATCGAGCAGGGCTTTGCGGCTAAGTCACTTGGCGTGCTGCCGGGAATGGCTGAATTGCAGCCTGGAGGAGCGGATGGCCGATCTGCGCCTGTACCTTGCCTCGCAGTCTTCAAGCCCCGTTGAGATCATCGGCAACTGGCAGGAATTGGGGTTCTGGAGGACCATTCTGCCGGCTTCCATTCGCGGGGCGGAGCGGGCCTTGTACCTGGCGGACGTGGAGGCCCTTCTTACTCTTCTCCAGAACGAGGCCAGCGCCGCCGTCCCTCGTCGAGGCGCATAGCCAGCGCGACCACCTGGCCGACGACGTCCACTTCATCCACTGCAAACACCAGCGGTGCGCACCCGGAGGCCGGATGGGGCATCAGCGTGATGCGATCCCGGTCCTGAATACACCAGCAACAGAAGTAGCCCGTGCGATGCTCAAGAAAGTAGATGGGGCGCTCCAGTTCTGTATTCCAGCCCGCCGTGGCCACCTTCCGCTTCGTCTCGTCGAGCACCACGAAGGTTCCCGGTTGCAGCAGGGGGTACATGAACCAGTCTTCAGTCCCAATGAAAGCGTAGCGCTGACCGGCGGCTGGATCGGCGGCTTCGAGCAGGAGCAGGGGCACCTTTCCCCAGCGCGAAATCGCCCGTGTCAGGTAGCTGGTCTGGCTGGGGTCAAACCCGGGTTCCAGGGTAATCGGGTACAGGACACTCCCGTCTTTCCAGGGCACGGAACGGACCGGGTGAGTCCGCGGCATGGGAACGAACTGGCCGTCGGAGAGCATGGACGACAACGAGATACCGTACCACCCGAGCACCTCTTCAAAGTCCAGCCGATAGATGGCGCAGAGCGAATACAGCCTGTGCAGAGACGGAATAAGGCCTTTGTTTTCAATCTCAGACAAGCGGCTCGCGACAACGGAGTAGTCGTCCCGGCCGTGTTTCTCGGCGATCCGCTTGCTGGCTTCCTCAACCTCCCGGGTCTTCAGGTTGAGCCGCTCCCGCGCCTGTCTGAGTTTCTGCCCCGCCTCGTCCATGGTATGATGCCTCCGTCGTCAAAGCGAGTACAGCGAGCGGCGGAGTTGAGAAGGTACCAGTCCTGAAGAAGTACTGGTGCCGCTCGGATTATAGCGACAGGTATTCCCCGGTGGCAAGACTGGCCGGACCCTTTTGTTCTGAAAACAGAACAAAACCTCTCGCGAGGTGGCTGTTTTGCAAATTGTAGTCGGAATCTCGGGTGCCAGCGGCTCCATCTACGGCCTGCGAATTCTGGAAAAACTGCGCGCGTTCAATAACGTTGAAGTTCATCTGGTGATGACCCGCGCCGCGGAACGGACCGCCTGGCTGGAAACCGGCCGAACCGGCAATGATTTCCGTGCCCTGGCGCACCATCACTACCCGGTGGAGGATATTGGCGCGCCGCTGGCCAGCGGATCGTTCCTGACCGCCGGGATGGTGATCGCACCGTGCTCGATCCGGGCCATGTCGGCGATCGCCGCGGGCATTTCGAGCGACCTGCTGATCCGTGCCGCCGACGTGTGCCTCAAGGAACGGCGGCGGCTGGTGTTGATGGTCCGCGAGTCTCCCTACCACCTCGGCCACCTTCGCACCATGCTGGCGTTGACGGAAATGGGCGCCGTGGTAGCCCCGCCGGTGCCGGGTTTCTACCAGAAGCCGGAAACCGTGCTCGACGTGGTGGATCACTCGGTGGACCGCGCGCTCGATCTGCTGGGGCTTCCGGCAAGCGATGCGCGGCGCTGGAACGGCCTCGAAGCGCCGCGGACGGGCGGCGAGCGATGAAGAAAGTCAGAACGGCATTTCAGGGCGAGTTGGGGGCTTTCAGCCAGGAAGCGGTCCGCCAGCTTCTGGGCGATCGCGCCACGGTGGCGCCATTTCAGCGCTTCGACGAGGTATTTCGCGCGCTGGCGGACAAAACCGTCGATGCCGCCGTGATCCCCATCGAGAACACGCTGGCCGGCTCGGTGCACGAGAACTACGACCACCTGCTTGAGTACGACGTGCGCATTGTCGCCGAGACCAATGTGCGCATCGTTCACAACCTGATCGCGAGGCCCGGGGTGCGTTTCCGTGATATCCGGCGCGTCTTTTCTCATCCCGTGGCGCTAAACCAGTGCCTCGATTTCTTCTCCGGCAACCCGGGCATCGAGAAGGTTCCCTACTATGACACCGCCGGCAGCGTGAAAATGATCGCCAGCGAGAAACTCGACGATGCCGCCGCGATCGCGTCCTCTATAGCGGCGTCCATCTACGGGGGGCACATCCTGCGCCGCTCGATTGAGGACGACCGGCGCAACTACACCCGCTTCTTCCTCCTGCGGCGGACCGGGGAAGCGCGCCGGCGTAGCGCTGGTGGCGAGCACTGGAAGACCTCCCTCGTGTTCACCACCCGGAACACCCCCGGGGCGCTGTTCCGCGCCATCAGCGCGTTCGCGTTGCGGGACCTGAATCTCACCAAGATCGAATCGCGCCCCCTGCGCGGCAAACCCTGGGAATACCTGTTCTACGTGGACTTCCTCGGCCGCGAGGACGAGGAGCGCGCCCAAAACGCCCTGAACCACCTGCGCGAACTGGCCGACTTCCTGCGCGTGCTGGGCTGCTACCCGCGCGGCGAGTGAGTGGGTGCGCTTACGCACTCCCTGGGTGATGATGACGGCCAGAGTGGGTGACTTCACACAGCCCCCCGCGCGCGGATCGCTGTTAAGTACTTGAAACAACAACGACATCTGGTTTGCATCAATCTGGCAGCTTGATTGCGCTTAATAACGCAAACCGCAGCTAATCGGCATGACCGCAAGACGGGTCATCACGGTTCTCCTCCTAACAGGTCCCGTCTGAATGCCGATACTTGCGTGCCGCGGCGTGCGGCTTCCGATAGGGGCTTTGAGTGAGGCTCTGATCGGCGTCCTCCAGCGCAAAACCGCACGCCCGCGCACGCAGATTCCAGGCAGCCCTCCCGAAGGAAACAGTTTAACAGGTGTACTACTACGCCCGAGAATCTTCGCAGCCCGCGACGATTCGATGTGGGGCAGGCTTTACAGCCTGCGGACCCGTTTTCCAGCGGGTCCAGCCGGCCGGAAGGCCGGCTGCGGGCAGGATTGCCCGCCCCACGTAGACCTACTCCAGCGACATTTTCACAATCTGAAACGTGAACCGTTCCGGCGGGAGCGCCGCTATGGGACTCGGGGTCAGGTTCACCCACGCCTGCCAGGCGCTGGAGGCGACCGTGTGATTCAGATAGAACAGGAACTGGTTGGAGAAGCAGGAGATCGGCGGCGGCTGACGGAAAGTGAGGCGCAGCCCGACGGCGTTCTCCAGTTGCACCTCTTCCTGGGCGACGGACTTGTCGGCCAGCAATTGCACAAAGCTGCAGCGACCGGCATGAGGCCAGACGTCGTTCTTCAGCAGGTTGCGCAGCTCGATTCTGGCGTCGAAGGTGATTTCGCACTGGCGGATCCATTCGAGGATGCTGTCGCCCCAGCTCCAGCGCGCCAGCAGAGCCTGATACTGGTCCACCAGGTTGAGCGCGAGATCCATGCGGCGGCGGTCGATTTCCCGGTCCGGCAGAGGCGCCTGGGTCCCGAGGTCGGCCACCATCTCCTCGTCCTCGACGATGTTGCTGGCCATGTTCATGACACGGTCCAACCGGCGAACCTGACGGGCGGCCCGCAGCAGAAGTGGCGGGAGTTCGTGCGTCTTCGAGCCCGGCACCTCCACGAACTTCCGATCACCCAGGATGTCCGCCATACCAGTCTCCACTCTCTCTATCGGCCAGGCGGCCTCAGAGAATAAGCCACATTCTATTTGACGTTTTGAGAACGACGGGGTTGCGCGGGCTGACCGGGACCGCTGTTACCTGATATGATGCCCGTTTCATGCCTGAGTATTCAATTGGAGTGGATCTGGGCGGAACCAACCTCCGCGCCGCAGCCATCAGCACCAGCGGCGAAGTGTTGTCCAGCATCTCCGGGCGGGCCCAGCTCTCGGCCGGCCGCGATGCGGTCAT